>JABHFS010000003.1 GCA_018672475.1 Gemmatimonadota bacterium
GCCCACGGTCCTTGGCACACTGGGAGCCTGGCGGTATACGCTGGGCGCGCATTGGGCATACCCGTCGTGGTCTCCGTACACAGCGACCGAGATGCGCAGCGGCGTCACGAACCCTCGTTGTTATTGCAGTTGGTCCGGCCATTGGAAAGCTACACACTTCGCAAAGCCTCGGTGGTGATCTGTGTCAGCGATTATTTGCACACTTATGCCAGTCGGCACGGGGCCAGGCGCACTTATACAGTATACAACAAGGTCTATTGCGAAAAATTCAACACGCAGAGGGAAAAAAAACGAGACGGGGTGCTGCAGGTCCTGTCAGTGATGCGTCTCGACCGTGCTAAAAACCCCGAGAGTCTTATCGATGCGATCGCCCCGCTGGACATGCATTTAAAGTTAATCGGCCAGGGTGAATTGGAAGAGGCGTTGCGGCGGCGGGTGCGCGACTTGAATATCGCCGACCGCGTCGAGTTTATCCGCCAGGTGCCCAATGTAGAGATCGCCGAACATTATCAAAAGGCCGACATATTTGCCATGGCGACCCATTATGAGGGATTTTGCATACCCGTGCTTGAGGCTATGGCGGCGGGTTTGCCCATTGTCGCTTCAGCGACTGGGCCGATACCGGAAGTGTTGGGGGACACGGGATTGCTCGTCGATAATAACTCTGCAGCCTTTACCCATGCTTTGGCCACTCTGCAACACGACGCGCAGCGGCGCGAAGTCATGGGCGCAGCCGCCCGTCAGCGCGCCGAGGCGATCAATGGAACGCAGATGGAAGAGAGGGAAAATCATCTCTACCGAGTACTGATGGATAGGCGGCAGGATGAGCTCGATTTTATGCTTTCAGATGTGGGGCGGTTCGTGAATTGAATTTTAAGAGCTGCAAGATTATCACGGTCGGATGACCGGAGGGGTTATGCGACAAGATTATTTGACGTTTGGCAGTCCGCAGATCGGCGAGGAGGAGATCGCCGAAGTCGTCGACACTTTGCGTTCGGGCTGGATTGGTACCGGACCCAAAGTTGCCGCCTTTGAGGAAGCCTTCAGGAACTATGTCGGTGCCGAGCACGCCATTGCTGTTTCGTCTTGCACCGCAGCGTTGCACCTTTCGGTGCAGATTGCGGGCATGGGCCCCGGCGACGAGATCATCACCACGCCGATGACTTTCTGTGCGACGGCCAATGCTATCGTGCACGCGGGGGTCACGCCGATTTTTGCCGATATCAACCGCGAAACGATGAATCTCGACCCCACCGCAGTCGAAGCCGCAATCACCCCGGCGACCAAGGCAATTATCCCCGTGCACTTTGCTGGTCGGCCCTGCGATATGGAAGCGCTTTGCAATATTGCAAAGCGGCACAACCTGCTGATCATCGAAGATGCGGCTCATGCAATTGAGAGCCGGACAGCAACGGCCAAGATCGGCGCGATCGGCGACCTGACCTGTTTTAGCTTCTATGTGACGAAAAACGTGGTGACAGCTGAGGGGGGGATGATCACCACCGACCGTTCAGATTGGGTCGACCGCCTTAAAACTAGTGCACTACACGGGATGAACCGCGATGCGTGGAAACGCTATTCGGATACTGGTTTCAAACACTATCAGGTGGAATCCCCCGGCTTCAAATACAATATGACCGATATCCAGGCTTCACTCGGAATCCACCAACTGCGCAGGGTGGAGGATAATTTGCGGCGGCGGGAGGAGATCTGGCAGCGCTATGACGAGGCTTTCGCCGATTGGCCACTGCAGACGCCCGCCCGTCCGGCCCAGGGCCAGGTGCACGGCAGGCATCTCTACACCATTATGGTCGATCAGGCCGACGTCGGTATAGAGCGCGATGCGTTCCAACTGCGACTGCACGAGTTGAATATCGGCACGGGTATCCACTATGTGGCCGTGCATCTACAGCCCTATTACGCGCGGACCTGGGGTTTTCGCCGCGGTGATTTCCCCGAGGCCGAGTATGTGTCCGACCGCACTTTGTCGCTGCCTTTGGGGGTCGGTATGAGCGATGGCGACGTCGACGATGTTATAGCGACGGTCAAGCACGTCCTGGGCGAATCCGGCGTTTCTTCCAGCGGCCCCATCTCCCGGGCTGGTACAGCAACGCCGGTGCCGGTCGCCGAAGCGGAAAGTGAATTCATAACAGTCGTTTCGGGTTTGCCGCGTTCGGGCACGTCGATGCTGATGAAGATGTTGGCCGCAGGCGGTCTACCGCCATTGACCGACGGGATTCGCGAGGCCGACGAAGACAATCCGGGGGGGTATTATGAGCTTGAGCAGGTCAAAAATTTAGGCACAGAAGAGCAATGGATCGAAGAGGCGGGAGGCAAAGCCGTCAAGGTTATCTCCCAACTGCTCGAGACCTTGCCCAGCAATCGGCGATATAAGGTGGTTTTCGCTTTGCGGGACATGCACGAGATCTTGGCTTCCCAGCGGGCGATGCTCAAGCGGCGGGGGCAAGCCGCCGATGAAGCATCCGACGCCGAGGTAGCAACGGCTTTCAATGCACATTTGCGAGAGGTGCGGAAATGGTTGGCAGTACAGTCCCATATTGACGCGTTTTATGTCGACTACGCCGCTATTTTGCGAGATGCCCTTGCAGAGAGCCGGAAGATTGCCGCTTTTCTCGCACTACCGCTGGATACCCATGGCATGGCGGGGGTCGTAAATGAGGATTTATACCGCCAACGGGCATGAGAACGTGGTGCCCCGGCATCCGCCGTTTCTATCGATTGCCATTATCCGCCTGCGAAGCGCCGCATTAGGCTTTTGGCCGCATCGAACCACTCGCAGCTCACCGGTCTGAGGACATGAGCGCAATAATAAATATCGGAGGTTGGCAAGCCGCCCTGCAAAAAAACTGGGGGGGCCGGATCGCGATTGCTGTCGCGGTTCTGGCGGTCTATTTACCTAGTTTGCACCATGCCTTCCAATACGATGACCTGCACTCGATCGTAGAAAATCCCCATTTGCGCTCTTTGGCCAACCTCGATGATTTTTTTGTGCGGCCAGATATGTTTACAGCCGACCCGAAAAGCGCGATGTACCGCCCTTTGGTACTGGTGAGCTACGCCTTCAACTATGCCTGGGCTGAATATCGCGTCGAGGGCTACCGTTGTTTTAATATCCTCTTGCATCTGGCTAATTGTCTATTGGTGCAAACACTGGTGCAGCGACTTTTGGGACTACGGTTAGCGGGGTTGGCGAGCGGATTGCTCTTCGCCCTGCATCCCATTGCGGGCGAACCGGTTAATTATATCAGCAGTCGCTCCGAATCGCTTTGCGCCTTTTTTTCTTTGGCCAGCGTATTATTGTATGTGCGTGCGCGGGAAAGGGCTGCACTTAGTTCCTATTGGGGTAGTGTTTCGGCTTTTGCCTGTGCGCTGCTGGCGAAATCGGTCGGTATCGTATTACCGGCCGTTTTTGTCGTCAGGGAGGCTTCGGCGGCGCCCCTGAGCATTAAGCGCCTGTTGGCCAGTAGCAAATACCACCTTGCTTTCTGGCTGCTCGGCATCGCCTATGTCGTCAGTGTCCGCGAAGCCTTGGGCACGGCGCTGATCGACCGGCCGGTACGCGATTTTTCCGTCCAGGTATTCACACAGGCCAAAGCCCTGGTCTATTATATGAAATTGTTATTGATGCCCTGGGGCCAGAGTGTTGAACACCAATTCGCTATGGCGCGTGGGGTGGGGGATGCGGCGGTGCTGGCGGCTTTGGGGTTGTTGGCTTCGTGTGTGATTTTCTCGTTTTTTCTTTGGCGTAGGTCCGGGCCACTATTCTTTTTTTGCGCGTGGCCATCGCTTTTTCTTTTGCCGACGTTCATTGTGCCGCTCAATGTGCTGGTCAACGAACACCGCCTCTATATCCCCACCATTGGGCTGGCGTCGCTATTGGGGTGGGTCTTGGCTTCTCGCCTCGAGCGCCGCATGGGGGTAATGTTACTGGGCTTGTTGGTCGCAGCCTACGGTGGGCTGTCGCTACAGCGCAGCCAGGTCTGGCAGGATTCGGCCACGCTTTGGGCCGATGCGCTCGAAAAGGCACCGCTGATGCCACGCCCCCATCTGTTTTTGGGTGATGTCTACAAAAGACAAGGCCGCAACCAGGATGCGGTAGATTCGTACCAACGGGCACTGACCGTTAACCCCGCTTATCTCAGCGGAGGGGACCTGCTCGCGATTCACAACAATATGGGCGCGGCATATCTGGCGATGCAGCGGAACGATGAGGCGATGGCATCGTATCGGCGGGCATTGGCCATTGACCCGGAATACGCCGAGTCGCGTGACACCCTTGAGGGATTGCAGGCTCTAGCGGAAGTGGCTTGGCAACCAGAAGCGGAAAAACGCTATAAAACGGGCTTGAAGTTGATGGTTGCCGGCCAGCTCGCCAGGGCGGTTTCGCAGTTGCAGGCGGCGTTGCTCGTTCAGTCACACGCAAAGATTTACCAGGCGCTGGGCTTAGCCTACGAGCGCAGCGGCCAGACGGCCTCGGCGGTAGAGGCTTATCGGGTGATTTTGCGCATGCCCGCTGCTCACGACAATCTGGTGCAGGGCGCGCGACAGCGGTTGCAAGAGCTCGGTGCGGGACCGGTCGACTTTGACTAAGCCATTGAGCCAGGCCCTACTGGTGTTCAGTTTTTTGGCCATAGGCCTTTTTTTTAATGCGCTGGACAATCCATTCCACTACGACGATCATCATTCCATAGAACACAATAAGCATCTGCGCTCATTGGGTAATATACCGCAGTTTTTTGTCGATCCCGGTACCTTTTCCAGCGAGCGCCGGGGCACGATGTTCAGACCCTTGTTGCTCAGCTCCTACGCGATCAATTACGCGGTGCACGGCAATTCGGTCATCGGATATCGGATGGTGAATATCGCTATTCACGTGCTGTGTGCAGGATTGTTTTTCTCTCTCGTGTACCGATGGGGCGGCCGTCTGCGAGAGGCTTGGGCGGCCGGCCTACTCTTTCTTTTGCATCCATTGCACGGTGAGCCGGTCAATTATATCAGCAGCCGTTCGGATCTATTGGTCAGTCTCTTCTATCTGTTGGCGCTTTGTCAGGCAGGTCGTCCGTGCAGCGGGTGGCTGGCCTATGCTGCGGCATTGCTGACAAAGTCGGTGGCGATTTCGCTACCGATCGCGGCGGGCGTTTGGACATGGTCAAATGGTGGTGTACAAAGACTGCAACGGCGCTATTTCGCCGGTCTGTTTTTATTGAGCGGACTTTATCTCGCGACGATTATCGCCAACCGCTTCTTATCCAGTTCGCTCTCGAAGGCCCCGCGGTCGTTCGACCTGAATTTGTGGACCCAGGGTAAGGCCTTAGTCTACTATTTGTGGCTTTATTGTATGCCCCGCGTGCTCAGCGTTGAGCATCCCTTTACGGTGGCGCAAAGTTTGTGGGATCCTCCAGTGATACTCGCGGGGCTATTATTGCTCTCGCTGGGATGGGTGGCGGTGGTCGGCCGCCGCAGGATCGAGTCACTGGCCTTCGCTTTTTTTGTTTTGGTCATGCTGCCGACAACGCTGATGCCGTTGAATATTTTGGTGAGTGAAAGGCGGTCTTATCTGGCGAGTGCCGGTCTTATCGGCATCGCGGTCTGGGCTTGGGGGCGCCTGGCGAGCAGGCGACGGGGGTGGGGGTGGGTTACCGGGGTTTGTATGTGCGTCTTTATGGTATTGATCGGCTGGGCGCGCAATCCGGTCTGGGCCAGTGATATTACGCTGTGGGAAGACGCGGTCGCAAAGGGCCCCGGGATGTTTCGTGCTAGGGCAAATCTAGGTTTGGCCTATGGGAAAGAGGAACGCCACCAAGAGGCCATCGTACAATTTGAACAAGCCCTGGCGATAAAGGGCGACTTTGCCGATGCCTGGGTTGAATTGGGCAACACCTACCATGAGCTAGGCCAACTCGAAAGAGCGGAACAAGCCTATCGGCGGGCGTTGGCTTTGAACCCCTCGATTGAAGGCGTGTACTATAATCTTGGCAATCTGGCGTTGGGGCGGGGGCACGTGCCGTCGGCGATACGACTCTATCGCGAAACCCTAACCCGGAATCCGCATTTCGCCAATGCGCACAACAACCTTGGCCAGGCGCTTGAAAAGAGTGGGGATTTAACTACTGCAATGCGGCACTATCAACAAGCGGTCGAAAATGATCCCGATTTAGGTGGAGCCTGGTTTAATCTCGGCACAGTAAGCGAGCGACTTGGGCAGGTGCAGATGGCACTCAATGCTTTTCGCCGCGCTCATCAGATTTTGTCTACAATGGCCGAGCACCAGATTTTTGCTAACAGGGCTCAACAGGCGATTGAGCGCCTGGAAGGTGTATTTTAGTTAGAATGTCATATCCTATTGTTATTTATTAAGATGGGTTTAATTTTAGTTCGCGATATAATAAATCGTGAGTGTGTTAAATCTCAAACTTTATATATTTGGTAAAACCCTGATTAACAATTGCTTATTGCATTTGCGGACCCCGTATTCCCCGAATTTACTCCTCATTGAGATAGATATCGATTTATGTGTGGAATAGCCGGCATTGTACACGCTAATCTTCGCGAACCGGTAAACGCGGAATTAATCGAGCAGATGACGCGCAAGCTACAACACCGGGGGCCCGATGATTTTGGCGTATGGGTCGAAGGTGGAGTGGGCTTGGGGCACCAAAGGCTGAGCATTATAGATCTCACCGGTGGCCATCAGCCCATGGCGGTGAATGACGAGGCATTTTGGGTCACTTATAATGGCGAAATTTATAATTATCTCGAATTGAGATCGGCCCTTGCCGAGAACGGGCATCGCTTTCAAACTCAATGCGATACCGAAGTGCTACTGCAAATGTATGCCGCCCATGGCCAAGACTGTCTCAAGGGACTAAACGGAATGTTTGCCTTCGGTCTTTGGGATGTTCGGGAACAAAGACTCTTTGCCGCTCGCGATCGCTTGGGCATAAAGCCGTTCTACTACTATTGGGACGGCCAACTCTTCGCTTTTGCCTCAGAGCCGAAAGCCTTGCTCGAACATCCACGGATCGCGGCAGAGGTAGATCGCGACGCGCTTGAAGATTATCTCAACCTGCAATACTGTCTCGGTGATAAGACGCTATTCAAGGGGATTCGACGACTATTGCCTGGGCACTGCCTGAGTTTGCAGGATGGGCATTTGCAGGTGCGGCAATACTGGGATATAAATTTTGCCAACGATACGAATTTCGCGCTCGGTGGTTTTACCGAGGAATTGCAAGATTTGCTGCGCGACGCGGTGAAGTTGCGCTTGCGCAGCGATGTGCCGGTGGGCGCGCATTTAAGCGGTGGCCTTGATTCGAGCGCTATATCCTGTTTGGCCGCGGAACAATTACCGGGCAGGTTGCAGGTCTTTACCTGCGGTTTCAAAGATGCTGGGCGTTATGATGAAACCCGCTATGCCAAGTTGGTAAGTGAGCACATAGGTGCGGCCTACCACGAGTATTTTCCCAGCGCCCAGGATTTGGCCGACACTTTCGAGAAACTGGTCTATTGGCTCGACGAGCCCGTCGCCGGTGCCGCGGTCTTTCCGCAATACTTTCTCTCGCGTTTGGCCAGCGAAAATGTCAAAGTGGTATTGGGCGGGCAGGGCGGTGATGAATTATTCTGCGGTTATGCCCGTTATCTCGTGGGCTATCTCGAGTCGTGTTTACAGCGGTCGATCTATGGCACGGCGCCGATGGCCGGTTCGGTACGCCTTGAGGATATCGCGCCGAATTTAGACTATCTCGGCGGCTATGAGCCAATGATGCAACATTTTTTCGCCGACGGACTCTTTACCGACCCGGCCGACCGCTATTACCGCCTCTTGCTCTCTACGCGCCGCTCCCAAGAGATGGACGATATTCTGCGGCCGGATCTCAAACCCGCTGGTTATTCGACACACGAGGCCTTCCGCGAGGCTTTTATGGCACCTGAGACGGATGACCTTATCGATCGCATGACCTATATGGATACCAAGGACCATCTGCAGTCGTTGCTGCATCTTGAAGATCGCACAAGCATGGCGGTTTCGCTCGAATCGCGGTTGCCCCTGCTCGATCATCGGATCGTCGAAAAAACCTTCGCCGTGCCGGCATCCGCCCGTTTTGCCGCCGGCAAACCCAAATTCCTTCTGCGCCAGGCGATTGCAGATTGGGTACCGGCCCCGATAATGGATAGGTCGGATAAAATGGGTTTTCCCGTGCCTATTTTTGAATGGTTTCAGGGAGCGCTGCGCCCCTATGTTGAAGAGGTGCTGCTCGGGCAACGGACCGCGCAACGGGGAATATTTAATATGGTCGCCGTCGAGCGGTGCCTGCGTTCAGAAAAACCCTTCGGGCGTACCGTGTGGGGCTTGATGTCCCTTGAGCTGTGGTTTCGCAACTTCTTCGATTGAGTATGACGACCAGGTTCGGGCTTAAATCATGCCGGCGATAACTACAGCCGAGTTCACCCGGGGCCTGCTGCTAATCGCTGTGGCTGTAGCCTTGACCTACGCCAATGCCGTGCACAATCGGTTCCATTTCGATGACGAGCATTCATTGGTGGAAAATCCCCATATCCGCCAATGGTCAGAGGCTCCGCATTTTTTCACCGATCCACAGCTTTTTTCGCGCAATGTCGGCAGCGAGATGTATCGCCCCCTCGTTTTGCTCAGCTATGCCTTCACCTATCGTTTTTTCGCCTATCAAGCCCCGGCGTACCACCTATTTAATATTGCCATACACCTTTTTATGGCGTTGGCGGTTTATCAGCTTTATCGACGGCTGGGGTTACAAAACGCCGCCGCGCTTTGCGGTGGTCTGCTTTTTGCCGTTCATCCCCTTGCCGGTGAACCGGTCAACTATGTCAGCAGTCGTTCCGAATCGTTGGCGGCCCTTTTTTATATCGTTGCGATATGGTCTTATGCCGGCGAACGCGACTGGGCGCCATGGGTGGCATGGGCCTGTTATCTGCTGGCCCTGTTGGGCAAGTCGAGTGCGATTACCTTGCCCGCCGCGCTACTGGCTTATGAACTACTTTGGGATCCGGACCGTCGTCTGCGCTGGCGGCGGCTGTTGCCTTTCTGGGGCTTGGCCTGCGTCTATATTTGGTTCAGTCGACGGCTGGTGCAAGAAGCGGTTGTAACGGCGCCGGTTCGCGAGTGGAGCGAACAGCTAAGCACTCAAGCTAAAGCTTTGGCCTATTATGCAAAATTGCTTTTTTTCCCCCGGCCCCTAAGCGTCGAGCATCAATTTTTTACGGCGGATTCCTGGTTGGATGCGGCGGTAATCGCGGCACTGGCGTTGCTCGCGACACTGGCATATTTCATCTGGCGGGGGAGAAAATTCCACCGGGAGATCTTCTGGTTATTGTGGATCGGCATCGCGCTATTGCCGACGTTGCTCGTACCGCTCAATGTGTTGGTCAACGAGCGCAGGCTCTATTTGCCACTGGTCGCGGTTATCGGCGCAAGTCTATACTTGCTAGACGCGGGGCTTTGGCGGAAAGGGCGGTCAATGATTCCCATAGTGCTGATCTTGTTACTCGCTGCATTGGCCCAGCAGCGCAATGGCGTTTGGCAAGAGGAAAAAAGTCTTTGGCAAGATGCGCGTGATAAAGCGCCTTTGATGGTGCGTCCCCATGTCCGCTTGGGTGCGATATATCGGTCTGAAGGTGATTGGAGCGCCTCGGCCAACGCCTATGCGCAGGCCCTGGCGATCGACCCCGATCACGCACCGGCGCATAACAATATGGGCAATCTCCTGCGTGATCAGGGGGAGTCTGCGGCGGCGGAGGCGGCTTATCGCCGGGCGTTGTCATTGTTGCCGAGTTATCCGGACGCCCTGCTCAACTTGGCGACGCTCTGCAGTGATCAAGGCCGTTTTGCCGAGGCGTTACCGCTCTATCAACAGGCCATGGCGTTTGGCGGGCAACGGCTGGAAGTTTACAACAACCTCGGTACCACCTATCTGAAAATGGCCAAATACCAACAGGCCGAAGCCGTATTGCGCCGTGCTTTGGCGTTGCGCGTTGAGCGCCCTGGAGTCTATTTCAATTTGGGGGGCGCGCTGGAAGGGCAGGGGAAATTGCCTGCAGCAGTGGCGGCTTATCGACGGGCCATTGCCATAGACTCGACCTATGCCCGGGCTTATTACAATCTGGCTTTGCTAAATGAGGCAAGCAGCAACGAGGATGAGGCGGTTGCCGCCTATCGCGATTTTCTGCGCCACTGGCGCGGTGCTCCGCTCTTTCAGCGAGAGGCGGAGAAACGCTTGCAGGTTTTGCTGGCGAGAAGGGGCGTGCATTGAAGAAGACCATTGCCGACCCGCAAATCGCCTATATTCTGCTGGCGATCGCAACAATTGGCGTCTATGCCCATTCGTTCGATAACCCCTTCCACTATGACGATCTACATTCAATCGTCGACAACCCGCATATACGCAATCTCGGGCGGGTGCCATCCTATTTTACCGATCCCACCGCCTTCTCCGTCGATGCAAAAAACGCCATGTACCGGCCGCTGTTGTTGGCGACCTTTGCCCTTAATTATGCGATCAGTGGCTATGAAGTCTGGAGTTACCATCTGCTGGCTTTGCTTTTGCATTTGGCTTGTGCATTTCTGGTCGGAATCTTAAGCCAACAATTACTGGGTAATCGGTGGGCCGCCTATTTCGCCGCGGGTTTGTTCGCCCTGCATCCGATTAACAGCGAACCAGTCAACTATATTAGTAGCCGGTCGGAGATCTTGGCCGCGTTTTTCGTTCTGCTTGGTTTTTGCGCCTATTTGCGCCGAGGGCATCTGTGGGGCCTTTATGTGGCGCTGGCCTTTGCGGCGGGACTATTGAGTAAGTCGACCGCCGTGGTGTTGCCCGCGTTGTTGCTCGTTTATGAATTGATCATCAGGCGACGGTTTCCAGTCGCTGAAAAAGGGCTTTTTGCGGCGTTGGCCGGTCTATTTGTCCTGTATGTGTCGATGGTATGGTCACTGATTGCTAAGGCTACTGTCGGTGCACCCGTACGGCCCTACGACCAGCAGATCTGGACCCAGGTTAAGGCGATGGTCTTTTACCTGCAATTGCTCGTCTGGCCCTCGCCGCAGAACGTTGACCACCAATTCCAGCTTTCCGACTCGTTTTTCGATCCAATTGCCGGCAGCGCGGCGTGTCTATTGCTTTCGCTCGTCGCCTTGGCCCTTTACCACAGGCATCGCCATCCCTTGGTACTATTCTGTCTGGGGTGGTTTTTCATTGTTCTGGCGCCCTCCTCTATTGTGCCCTTAAATGTCCTCGTCAACGAGCACCGTCTCTATTTGCCCGGTGCGGCCTTCGCTTTGTTTTTAGCGTATGCTGGGTTGAGATTGAAGCAGAAAATAGGTGCGCAATGCGTTGGCGGGCTAGGCTTAGTGATATTGGTTGCCAGCGGTTATGCGACGGTTCAGCGCAATGGAGTTTGGCAGGACGAATACGCCCTTTGGGGCGATGCCGCTGCCAAGGCGCCCTTGATGGCCCGACCCTTTATCTATCTAGGTGGGGCTTATGTTCGCGATGGGCGGGTCACTGAGGCCATCGCGGCCTTTAGCCATGTCGTACGTCGCGATCCGAACTTCTCGCTGGCCTATGTGCAACTGGGCAAACTGTATCGAGAACAGGGGCGGGATGACCTGGCGGTCGATATACTGGAACAGGGCTTGCAGATCGACCGATCCGCCCCCGAGATATGGGCGGAGTTGGCAGAGTTATACCGTTTGCAGCAAGATTGGCCCAAGAGCCTCAGCGCTTATGAGCAAGCCGTCGAATGGGCACCTAACGATCCAGGATTGCGCAATAATCTCGGCAATACCTACCAGGTGCTCGGCAGGGGATTGGATGCGCTAAGCCAGCACCAACAGGCGTTGACCCTGATGCCGGAAGACGCCGAAACCCTACTCAACTTGGGCAATGCGCATAAGATGCTGAGGCAAATGCACGAGGCGCTGGTAAGTTATCGGCGGGCGTTGGCGGTGCGGGAGGATTTTGCCGGGGCCTGGTTTAATATGGGATATTTGCTCGAAGAAATGGGCGATTCGCAACAGGCTATGGCCGCCTATCATCGCGCCGCTGCTCTGGACCCGGCCTTTGCCGCGAAAGCATCGGCGTACCGCAAGACTTTGGTGGGCAAACCATGACAACTGCGATGAGGGAACGTGTCTTGATCGTACTGGTTTGCGGTTTGTGTTATCTCAATTTTGGCGGTGGTGCATTCCACTACGATGATTTCCACTCATTGGTGGAAAATCCGCATATACGCACCTTGGCGAATATGCCCATTTTTTTTGCCGATCCTAGTGCTTTTTCCGCCGATGCGGAAAAGAAGATGTATCGCCCCTTACTATTGGTCAGTTATGCCGTGCAATACGCGTTGCACGGCTATGAACCCCTGGGTTTTTTGCTCGGTAATCTGCTGCTCCATATCGCCGCCAGTTTATTGATCGGAGCTTTGGCCGGACAAATATTGGGTGATCGGCAGGCGGCTTTCTTCAGCGCGCTCTTTTTTGCAGCGCATCCCTTGGCGGGGGAGCCGGTCAATTATATCAGCAGCCGTTCCGAGTCATTGGCCGCATGTTGCTACTTGGCCACCTTATTGCTCGCTATGCGTGGACGACGCACTGGAGCGCTGGTTTTTTACGGGGTTGGGCTGTTGGTGAAATCCGTGGTCTTGACCGCTCCGGCCCTGCTGTGGTTGTACGACCGCTGGCTCGGAGACGAGCGACGGCCATGGAGCCACTACTTGCCATATGCTATTGTCGCGGGCGGCTATTTGGCCTTGATCAGCTATAATCGCTTTCTCGGTGGGGCGCTCGCAGCTCCGGTGCGCGATACGGCGACACAGCTGCTGACGCAACTTAAGGCGCTATCCTATTATATATATTTGATCGCAATGCCTTGGCGGCTCAATGTCGAGCACCAGTTCTTTGAAGCAGATAGTTATGCCGATGCGGCCGTTGTTGCCGGCGCTGGCTTGCTCGCCTCTTTGGCGTGGTTGGCTTGGCTCGGACGCGGGAAACTGCCGGGTATGGTGCTCTGTTGGAGTGCCGTCGTTTTATTGCCGACCACCGTAATGCCGCTCAATATGATCGTCAATGAACGCCGGCTTTATTTGGTCCTTGCTTGTTTGGCGCTGGGGGCCGGTTATCTGGCTAGGCGGCTCGACAGGCGGTGGCAATGGGCTTGGTTGTTGTGTGCGGTGGGATTATGCCTACAGCGCAATCCGGTCTGGCAAAGCGAGTTGGTCCTGTGGCAAGACGCGGTAGAGAAGGCGCCAGAGATGTACCGGGCCCAGGCTAATTTGGGTAAGGCATTGCAACTGGAGGGGCGTAATGAAGAGGCGCTTGCGGTCTACCAACGGGCGATTGCTATCGATGATCGCCAAGCCGATGCGCTAAATAATGTCGCAACCCTGTATCATCTAAAAGGCGACGTTGATCAGGCGATTCCTTGGTATTTGCAAGCGTTAGAGCGCAATCCGCAATTGGAGGAAGTCCACCAGAATTTGGCTGATGCCTATGCAAAATTGGGGGCGAACGATAAGGCGATAGCTGCATATCGCCGCGCTTTGGCGATCGAGTCCGGGAAGGGAGATATATGGAGCAACTATGGTTTGCTGCTTTATGAAACGGGAGATATAGCGGCGGCTACCCAAGCGTATGAAAAAGCGATTGAGCTCTTGCCCGAACAGGCTGAACCCTACAATAACCTGGCCAATATCTACGTCGATAACGGCGATTATTCCCGGGCAGAAACCCTATACCTGGAGGCGTTGCGACTGATACCACAACAGAGCGGGCAAATATTGGCCAACCTCGGGGATTTGTACCAGTTAATGGGTGATTTTGCCGCTGGACGGTCGCGATTAGGAGAAGCCATTGATTTAATGCCAACGCATGCGGATTGGCATTTTCGCCTTGGCCGACTCGAAAGAAAGGCTGGGCAAGCGGTGGCGGCTAAGGCGGCTTTTTCACGGGCCATTGCCTTGGATGGGGAGCATGCACGAGCACGGGTCGAGATGGCGGAACTACTGGGAGAATCGCAGGCTTGGCAGCCGGCGGTCGGCGAATACCGCCAGGCTTTGATGGTCCGGCCTGATTATAGCCGGGCCTGGTTTGGTTTGGCGACTGCATTGGATACGATCGGCGATGTACAGGGCGCGATCGCGGCCTATCGCGAGTTTCTATCGGCATGGCCGAATCAGGACCAAAGAGCGAGGGATGCACAGGCTCGCATAAGTGCGTTAGTGGGAGGTCCTTGATGCGCTTCTCTTTGAAGGAAGCGGGGCTATTGAGTTTGGTGGTGTGCGCGGTCTATGCCAACGCCCTCTCGGGCAGTTTCCATTACGACGATTTTCACTCACTGGTGCAAAATCCGCATATTCGCGACTGGCAACGCGCAACTGATTTTTTTGTCGATCCGGCTTTGTTTTCCGTCGATCCGGCCAAAGCCATGTATCGCCCGCTTTTGCTGGTAAGTTACGCCTTTAACTATTCTATCGGTGGTTATGGCGTGATGGGCTACCACCTCTTTAATGTGCTGGTGCATTTGACCTGTGTGCTTTTGGTATGGCGCATCGCCGGCCACTGGGGGACAGGCGCTCTATGCGCTGGGTTGATTTTTGCCTTGCACCCGGTGGCGAGTGAACCTGTGAACTACATAAGTAGTCGATCCGAATCATTGGCTGTTGCGTTTTTGCTTGCGGCTTTTATCTGTTATCTGCGCCGCGATCGACTGGGCGGTATCTTAGGGCCGATAACATTTGCTGCAGCCTTGTTGGTAAAATCGATCGCGATCGTCTTGCCCGGGCTGTTGTTGCTATACGAAATTACGCGAGATGGTCGGCGGTGTTCCTGGCGTCGGCATGTGCCCTATTGGGCCGTGGCTGCCGGTTATGTGGCGTTGATCGTATCCAACCGCTTTCTCGGCGATTCTTTGGCCAAGGCTCCGCGGGGTCTGGTTAGCCAATTATTAACGCAATGCAAGGCGATAGTTTTCTATCTCAAGCTATTACTGGTCCCCGTCGGATTAAATGTTGAACCGCAATTCGCCGCTGCAGAGACGCTGACCGGTGCCGTAATGGCGAGTGCGGCGTTGATCGCGTCGGTCGCGTATTGGGTCTTAAGGGGCCGCGGTACGCGTTTCTACCTAGGTTGGTTTGTCCTGGCTTTGTCCCCGACCTTGCTTATTCCACTCAATGTATTGCTCAACGAGCACCGCTTGTATCTGCCACTGGCGGGGCTGGCGCTGGGCGGTGGTGTGTTGTGGCAGCGCCTTAAGCATAATAGATGGTTGTGGAGGCCTGGCCTGCTATGCCTGTTATTATGGGCGGGCATCACCGCCCAACGCAACACCGATTGGCAGGACGAATTGAGTTTGTGGTCCGCGGCGGCGAAACCCGATTCGCAAATGCCCAGAGTGCACGTGCATTTGGGTAATGCGTTGCGCGACGGAGGGCGTCTGAGCGAGGCCCGTGAAGCGTATCAGAAGGCATTGGCGCTTGATCCCGACAACCGGCCGGCTATGACCAATTTGGCCAACCTCTATTATGAGGCGGCCCAGGAGGACAGCAGTCAGCGGAAGAATTATTTGCAAAAGGCCATCCGACAATACGAGGAAGTGTTAAGGCTGGATCCGACGTACCGCGAGGCGCGCAATAACTTGGGCAGCGCACATATGCTGCTGGGTGATTATGAGCGGGCGGAAACGAATTGGCGGCAATCGATTGAAAGGCACGCTAACCATCCCGAAGCCCATTACAATATGGGTTTGCTGCTGGTGCGCATGAGTCGTCCTAGAGATGCAGTAGCGCATTATCAGCGGGCATTGGCATTGACGGAGGATGCAGAGATCTATAATGAGTTGGGCAATGCCTTGGTTGGTGGGGGCCAGTTGAGTGAGGCAAAGAATGCTTATGGGAGGGCCATCGCTTTGCGGCCGGATGATATAATGAGCCGATATAATTTGGCCGAAGTGTTGCTGGTGCTGGGCGAACAGGCGTTGGCAAAGGGGCAACATCGCGCGAGCTTGGCTATATGGCGGCAAGCGCTAGGGGAACTAGAGTTGGTGCTGAAGCAAGTGCCCGGGCACCACCGGGCCGAGCGGAGGTTGCAACAACTCAAGGAGCGTCTGCGGTGATGAAGCAGGTCTACTATGCGCTGGTTTCTCGCCGCGACGCTTCCGCGCTGTTGATTGTGATTGCAGTAATGGCCGTCTACGCCAACTCGCTGGACAACGCATTTCAATACGACGACCGGCATTCCATTGTCGAAAATCCCCATATCCGCTCATTGCAAGACATCCCGGCTTTTTTTACCCATCCAGAGTATTTTTCCCGCGATGCCGATAAGGCGATGTACCGACCGCTGCTCTTGCTCAGCTTCGCTCTTAACTACGCTTGGGGCCAATACGACGTCAGCTCGTACCATCTGGTCAATGTCTCGTTGCACCTGATTTGCGCGCTATTGGTCTGGGGGATATTGCGGCATATACACCAGCCGCCCTGTATGTCGCTTTTGGGGGCTGTATTTTTTGCGGTGCATCCTCTTGCGACTGAGCCGGTCAACTATATTAGTAGTCGTTCGGAATTGATGGCTGCCGCCGGGGTTTTGGCAGGCTTTCTGCTCTATTTGCGGTCAGAAGAAAAAAAAAGGGCGGCCTACCAGGTCGCTTCAGCGCTGTGTTTCGCTGCCGGCCTGATGAGTAAGTCGGTGGCCTTGGTGCTGCCGCTGTGGATCGTTATTTGGCAATGGCATAGTGGACGGCTCTCGACCACTTGGTCCAAGCTTTGGCCCTATGCGCTGGTCGCCGTCGCGTATGTATTGACGGTGCGGAATTTTCTCATCAAAGCCGTTCTCTCGGAGCCCGTTAGGAGCTGGCCAGAGCAATTGGGCACGCAGGCCAAGGCACTCATTTATTATGCGATGCTCTTTTTTGCGCCTTTCAAGCTCAATGTCGACCACGGATTTACAACCTCGGGATTCGGTGAGCTTATTGTTATCTTGAGTGCTTTGGCTTTAGCATCGTTATTTTTTCTGCTGGGCGGCCTGTCGCGTTTGGGGATCTTGTGGATATTGACGGCACTTTTGCCGACCCTGCTCGTCCCTTTGAACGTATTGGTCAACGAGCACCGGCTTTATCTGCCATTGGTCGGACTGGTCATCGCCTTGTTGGGGATGCGCTCATTGCAGGCTCTTCCTGGTTTGCGGTGGGGAACGCCTATCTTTCTAGCGCTCTTTGGGCTGATGGCCTTTGAGCGAAATCGCGTATGGAGTGATGAGGTTTCGCTGTGGGGAGATGCAGCGGTCAAAAATCCTGGCTCCGTACGACCTCTTGTCTATTTGGGCAATGCGACCCGGCAAAGAGGGCAACTCGAGTTGGCCGAACGCTATTATCGCCGGGCGTTGCAGCTTGAGGCCGATCATCCGACGGTGCGCGCGAATTTGGCGAATGTATACCAGGATCTTGGCCGCTATGATTTGGCTATCGCGACTTTTGCCCAGGTGCTCGTGGAGCATCCGGGAATGACAGATGTGCATTATAGCCTTGGGCGAGTTTATCAAGAAGCCGGCCGTGCAAACGAGGCTATAGAACAATATCAAGCCTTGCCTTTGGCCAGTCCGCAACGAAAATTCGCTGACAATAACATTGGAACGATCTTTCAGGTGGCAGGTAAGATCGATAGCGCACTTTATTATTATGGTCGGGCTGGGCAGTTCGTGCAGGCTCGGTCAAATCGCGCTCGCCTGATCAACGGGCAGGTCGAGCAGGTGAAACACCTGCTCGACAGAGGGCAATTTCTCGATGCGGAAAACTTGGCCCGCTTGCTACGGACTGCAGATGGCAGTCATCGCGATGCACATTTTATGCTCGCGGTGGCGCTCTTTTTACAAAAGCGCTACGACGAAAGCAGTGCGGTCAACCGGCGTCTGGTGGAGGAGCATCCTCGTTTCGACGAGGGGTTTTTACAACTAGCGCTGGTGCAAGAATCGAGCGGTCGTCTGGGGGATGCCCAGGTTACGTATCAAACCCTTATTGCTGGTACGGGGCGCGAGGAAATGAGACAAATCGGAACAGAGCGTTTGCGAGCGCTCGAAGAGAGAATGCCGTGAGAGATATTATTGCGATCTTGCTAGTCTGTCTGGCCGCCTACGCCAATTCGCTCGACAATGGCTTTCACTATGACGATGAGCATTCGATCCAGAAAAATATCCACATCCGCGACCTTGGAAATATCCCCCGTTTTTTTCACGATCCCACTACCTTCTCCGTCGATCACGACAAGGCGATGTACCGGCCGGTATTACTGGTTACTTATGCACTGAACTATGCTGCCGGGGGATACGAAGTTTTTGGCTACCATCTATTGAATCTGGCGCTGCATGCGCTCAGCGCTTGTCTGTTGTTCTGGTTGGCCCTGCTGGTTACCGGCCGCAGGGATCTGGCGCTCAGTGCGGGGCTGTTATTTGCCCTGCACCCGATCTGCAGCGAGCCAGTGAACTATATCAGCAGCCGCAGCGAGGGGTTGGCCGGGTTCTTTTACCTGGCCGGATTGGCCCTTTTTGTTCGTTCGACACAAGCAGATCATCAAGCGCGTTGGCGCTACTTGTCCTGGGGGGCGCTGGCCACCGGGTTATTGAGTAAATCGATTGTGATTACGCTACCGGCGGTGATACTCGTTTGGGATTATCTGTTTATCAGTTCTCGACAATTACAGCGCTTACGGGATCGCTTCGTGCAATGGCATTTGGCATATTGGTTGCTGGCGGGTCTGTATGTGGCGACGATTGTCCACAACCGCTTTCTGACGAAGTCGCTGGCCAAGCCGGTGCGCGGTATGGGGGCACAGTTTCTGACCCAGGTCGAAGCATTGGTCTATTATGGCAAATTGCTCATCTGGCCGCTTGGCCTTAATGTCGAACACCAATTTTTTGCGCAAGCAAAACTGGGTGCGCCCAGTTTTGCCGCGGGCCTATTGTTGGCGGTTTTTTTCCTGGTGCTAATCGGGGCTTATCGGCGGCGCTGGGATTTGCCGCTTTTTCTCAATCTTTGGGCGCTATTGGCCTTGTTGCCGGTCACCCTTATGCCGCTCAATGTTCTTGTCAACGAACGACGGCTCTATTTGCCCTGTGCCGCGTTTTGCCTAGGGCTGGCGATGGCGTTGCATTCGCGCCGATTGCAACGAATGGTGGGAGGGGTCGCGCAGGCCAGAGTGTTGGTCTTGCTGGTTTTGCTGGGGTACGGTGCACTGACGTTTAGTCGCAACGAGGTGTGGCAAAGCGATTTCTCATTGTGGACTGATGCGGTAAGTCAGGGGCCGAAAATGCCCAGGAATCACCTTTATCTTGGCAATACGTATAAGGATGCCGCCTTTGCGAGCGTTAATAAAAAAGAAGAATTAGCCCATTGGGAATTGGCGCGTGGGTCGTATCGACGGACCATCGAGCTAGACCAGAAAAGCGATCTGGCACTGCGTGCGCTGAACAATCTCGGCGCGGTGAGTTTTGTACTCAGGGATATTGATGCAGCGGAAAAGGCGTATCGCCGCGCGATCGAACTCAATCCAAATTATGCCGACGCCCTAGTTAATCTAGGAACGATCTATCATGAAAAGGCCCGAGTCGAAACCGATCCGGCCAAGTCCAAGGTGTTATTTGCCGAAGCGGCGGATAGTTACCGCAAGGCGTTGCGTTTATTGCCGAACCACGCCGACGCCTGGGCGAATATGGGTTTGGCACTCTTTGAGATGGGTGAATTGGGCAAGGCGATTAAAGCCTACGAGCGTGCCTACTATCTTAAGCCGGGCAATGTTAACCTGGTCAATAATATTGGCAACTACTATGTGACCCTTGGCCAACAGCAAATCCACCGCGGGGAATCCGGCCGGGAAAATTTACTGAATGCCCAAAAATATTTCGGACAGGCGCTGAGAATGAACCCGAACTACGGTCCATCCAAACGCAGTTTGCAAATCGTCGAGCAATTCCTCCGGTGACGTTGACCCACGCCAAACTCGGTGCGAGTGTCTTCCTGCTCGCTCTGGTGACTCATCTCAACAGCCTCGGTGGCGGTTTCCATTATGACGACGCGCATTCTATCGTCGAAAACCACCACTTGCGCAGCTTGGCGAATATCCCCGCGTATTTCCTCGACCCGGCGACTTTCTCTAGTGAAACGGCGATGGCGATGTATCGCCCATTGGTCCAGGCGAGTTATGCACTGACCTATGGCCTGGCGGGTTATATCGCCTGGCCATATCTGCTTTTTAATGTGCTACTACACGGGCTGGTAGCTGTGTTGGTCTTTTTATTAATTGAGCAGAAAACCGGTCGGGCGTTGTCCGCTTGGTGGGCCGGGGCGTTGTTTGCGGTGCATCCGATGCACAGCCAAGTCGCCAATTATATCAGCAGTCGCTCGGAGGCCTTGGCGGTCTTGGGGATTTTTGCCGCGCTGTATTGGGCCGGTCAAGGTTTTCCGCTGAGAAGTGCTTCGGCCTATGCACTTGGCCTTTTGAGTAAGTCGGTGGCGATCGTCTGCGCCCCCTTGTTATTCCTCTGGCAAGGGGGTAAAACGCCGCGGCGGGTCTGGGCACCGGTTGCGGCGCTGAGTTCGATTTATCTGATGATTATTGTAGGCAACCAGTTTCTTACGCGTTCGTTTGCGCAAGACGTGCGTTCCTATGGGGTGCAGATCTATACGCAAAGCAAAGCGTTGGTCTATTACCTGTACTTGATGGCGTTCCCGGTGCAACTGAGCATCGAGCATCCGTTGGGCGCGAGTGCGTCGCTGGCGGAGGGGCCGGTTATCCTAGCTGTTGCGCTCTTGGGGTCGTTGGTTTTTGTGGCGAGGCGGGGGATTTCTTCGGCCGCTGGGTTGGGCTTCGGCATTTTTTGCCTTGGATTCGCGATTCCTTTTTTGTGGCCTCTGAATGTCCTAGTCAACGAACACCGGGCTTATTTGCCGTTCTTTGGTTTGCTCTACGCGTTGGTGGGTTCGTTGGGGGGGAGGCGTCCGGGAATCACCCGGGCGGCTTATGGCCTATTGTTGGTCTTCGCGCTGATGACTTGGCAGCGCAATGCGATATGGCAGGACGAATACAGCCTCTGGTCGGACGCGGCTTTGAAGGCGCCGCAGTCTTTTAGGGCGCAAAGTAATCTAGGTTTGGCGCAATACGAACGGGGCGAGCTGAGTTTGGCGCAAAAAACGCTTGAGAGGGCGGTGGGACTCAATGCGAACTATGCGAGGACCTGGAGCAATTTGGGTTTGGTCTATGAGGGAGTAGGCGATTATGTCCGGTCGGAAGAGGCTTATGGCCGGGCATTGCGGCTTAGACCCGATCTCGTCGGCGCGCGCGCGAACCTCGGCCGGCTCTATCTGGGTTTGCACCACTATGGGGAAGCTATCGACCAACTCGTTTTGGCCCTGGCAGCGGACCCGCATTCGGTCGTAGCCCGGACCAACCTAGGCCTGGCGCACCAGCGCGCTGGGCGCCAGGCATTAGCGGTGCAAGAATACGAACGCGCATTGCAGGACGGGCCGCTGACGGCTGAGGCGTATAATAACCTAGGGTTGGCCTATCAGAATATTGGCGCACTCGATAAGGCGGAACAGGCTTTGCAACGGGCCCTTCTACTGACGGGTGCAAGCACAGAAGCGGCGGTCAATTTGCGGATGTTGCAATTGCGCCGGTCTGGGCGTTCACCACTCGAAATCTACGAGGCGCTCGTCCGCGAATTTCCCAATCGCACCGAGCCTTTACGGGGGTTGGCCGCTTTGTATGCCGGACGAGGCCGCCTGGACGAGGCCATTGCGGTCTGCCGTCTGATACTTTCCCTCGATCCCCGCGACCAACAGGCTATGCGCAATCTTGAGAAATTGCTAAAAAGCCAGCGCGAAAACTAAGCTCCTTGGTTTGACACGGCACGGGGCCTGACCGTTATTTTGTCGGGGATATTCCCCATATTTTCCAATCGGTTAGACCTCTCGCAAACAATCCGAACGACCAAGAAAATGAACCTCGAAAATATTCGAAATTTTTCTATTATCGCCCATATCGACCACGGCAAGTCGACGCTCGCCGACCGCCTGTTGGAAAAGACGGCGACGCTGACGACTAAGCAAATGCAGGCGCAGGTGCTCGACAGTATGGATCTGGAGCGCGAGCGCGGCATTACCATTAAAGCCCACGCCGTGCGGATGTATTATAAGGCGGCCGACGGCGAGACGTACCAATTCAATCTGATTGACACCCCTGGGCACGTGGACTTCACCTATGAGGTTTCTCGCAGTTTGGCCGCGTGTGAAGGAGCGATTCTCGTCGTTGATGCGACCCAGGGTGTAGAAGCACAGACGGTGAGCAATTTGCTCTTGGCGATGAATAACGATCTAACGATTATCCCCGTGCTCAACAAGATCGATATGCCCGCCGCTCAAGTCGAAGCCGTTACGCAACAAATACACGACTTGCTGGGCGGTGAAGAGGATGAAATTTTGCACATCAGCGCCAAGGAGGGGATCGGCGTCGAAAATGTACTCGAAGCGGTCGTCGAACGGGTGCCGGCTCCTTCGGGCAAGTTGGATGAGCCGCTACGCGCATTGGTATTTGATTCCCTCTATGACCAATATCGCGGTGTCATCTGTTTTATACGCGTGGTTGACGGCAGTATTCGCAAGGGGCAGAAAATTCGTTTTCACTCCACCGGTCGACTCTATGATGTGGAGGAAGTCGGTAGTTTGGTCTTATCTCGGTTGCCGACCGAAGACATCAAAGCCGGTGAGGTCGGTTATCTGGTAGCCGGCATCAAAGTCCTAGCTGAGGCCAGTGTCGGCGACACGGTCGTCGGAGCCGAAGATATGGAAGTGGTGCCGTTGCCGGGCTACCAGCCGCTCAAGCCAATGGTCTTCAGCGGGATTTATCCGATTAATCCGGATGACTACGAGATTTTGCGCGATGCCTTGGAGCGGCTCAAGCTCAACGATGCGGCGCTCTCCTATGAACCCGAGGTTTCTCCGGCGCTGGGTTTTGGTTTTCGCTGCGGTTTCTTGGGTTTGTTGCATATGGAGATCATCCAAGAGCGTCTCGATCGCGAATACCACGTCGATATTATCACAACCCTGCCGAGTGTGCTCTATGAAATCGTAACCAAGGACGGCGCCGTGATAGCAGTCGAAAATCCGGCGAATCTCCCACCTTCGGGTGAAATCGATGAGGTGCGCGAACCGATCCTCTCCGTGCAGATTCTAACGCCCAGCGAATATATCGGCGCGGTGATGAGGATCTGCACAGATCGGCGCGGGATCTACCTCAATACCGAATACCTCGATGCGAGCCGGGCGATTCTCAGCTTTGAAATGCCCTTGGCCGAAGTCGTTATCGATTTTTATGACCGGCTCAAGTCAGTGTCTAAGGGCTATGCCTCGTTCGATTACGATCACAAAGAAATGCGTGCTGGGCCTTTGTCGAAGCTCGATATCCTGATCAATGGCGATCCACTAGATGCGCTATCGGTCATTATTCACCGCGACAAGGCCTATGTCTGGGGCCGGCAGCTATGCGCAAAGCTCAAGGAACTGATTCCCCGGCAGATGTTTGAGGTGATCATTCAGGGGGCGGTCGGCAGTAAGGTGATTTCGCGCGAGGTCGTCAAACCCTTCCGCAAAAATGTCACGGCCAAATGTTATGGCGGCGACGTGTCGCGCAAGCGCAAATTGCTGGAGAAGCAAAAAGAAGGCAAAAAACGGATGAAGCAGTTCGGTAAGGTGGAGATTCCCCAGGAAGCTTTCTTGGCCGCGCTCAAAATGGAAGACTGAGTATGGGTAAGACGCTCGCTGCCCAGTCGCAACGGCGGGGAAAGGGGGGCGCTAAGAAGCGAAGGCGCTGGTACGGTAGCACAGCGATTGTTGCTGGGGTGATCTTACTTGCGGTCGCATTGCGAGTCTTCGTCGTGCAGGGGATTCGGGTGCCCTCGAGGTCTATGGAAGACACCCTGTTGGCCGGCGATTGTCTTTTACTCGACAAAATAACCTATGGGGCGCTGGTCCCTTGGCTCGATTGGCGCCTGCCGGGATTCCACCCGCCTCGGGTGGGAGAATTATTGGTTTTTAAATACCCCATAGATCCAGAAAGATCCTATGTGAAACGCTGTCTGGCGGTTGCCGGCCAGATGGTGGAGATTCGCGACAAAGTAGTCTATGTCGACGGGGCACGGCAGTCCGACCCGCCTTTCTCAAAATATGTCGATGCGCGCATTTTTCCCTCTGCCGTCGCTCGGCGTGACAACTTCGGTCCGAGCGAGGTCCCGGCGGGATCGATATTTGTGGTTGGGGACAATCGCGATAATAGCCGCGACAGTCGCCATTGGGGTTTTTTACCGCTCGATTTGCTCTTGGGCAGGCCGCTTTGTGTATACTGGTCGGTCGCTCCCGAAGTTTTGGATGGTGGTTCCGGATTACAAAGCATGGGGTCTTTTATTGGCCGGATACGTTGGCAACGGCTGGGGGCTTGTGTGCAATGACGGTTTTCGGTCTCTATATACACGTGCCTTTCTGTCCACAGATCTGTCCCTATTGCGCATTTGCGTCGGTGGCCGGTCGCGGCGAAAGCCATGTGCCCTATACCGGGGCGGTCTGTCGCGAAATCGAGTCTTGGCGGCATTTGCCGGGGCCCTTACACACCGTCTTTTTTGGCGGCGGTACTCCCAGTCAAGTCGAGCCGGCATTGCTACAGCGAATGCTGGAAACGGCTCGTCGTCAATTCGGGCTGGTCTCAGGTGCGGAGATCACTATCGAGGTCAATCCGGGCACCGTCGACCGTGAGCGATTCGCCCAGCTGAAGAGGCTGGGCTTCAATCGCATCAGCATTGGCGCGCAAGCGTTCGTAGATGCGGATCTGCGGCTGTTGGGGCGTATACACAGCGCCGACGATGTCGAACAGGCCTATCTTGCCGCGAGAGCCTCTGGTTTCGACAATGTCAGTTTTGATCTGATCGCCGATATGCCGGGGGTCAGCGAGGCCCATTGGCGTCACAGCCTCGAAAGAGCAATTGATTTGGCTCCGGAGCACCTTTCTGTCTATAGTCTTACGATAGAAGAAGGCACGATATTTGCCGCGAGAAAGCGGGATGGAAGACTGGCCAGCGTCCCTGAAGACCTACAGGCCAATACCCTGCAGTGGACCGCGCGCCGATTGATCGAAGCCGGTTATGAACACTACGAAGTCTCAAATTATGCGCGACCCGGATATCGTTCGCGGCACAATTGGGGGCATTGGACGGGGGCCGCATATTTGGGGGTCGGGCTTGGGGCCCACAGTTTTATCGCGGGCGAGCGCTTCTGGAACACTCGTGATCTAGATGCTTATCTGGCGGCGGGGGCCGCTGGGCAATCGCCGCGGGATGGCGATGAACAGATAGACGAAGACACTGCGCGCCAGGAGCGTCTGTGGTTGGGTTTGCGCACGATTGAAGGGGTCGCGTTGGCCCCGGGCGATATCCAGCGGGTGCAGTCAAACCCGCGTTTCGCAGAATTGCAGAAAGCCGGATATAGTGTCCTGGAGGATGATCGTTTGCGTCTTACCGATGCCGGTTTTCTCCTGGCCGACGCCCTGGGCTTGGAATTGGAGCGTATATTGGAGGATGGCGAAGATGCTGCAGCTTGAGCTGGGCGCTTGGAGCGCTCGAATATGAAGGCGATTCTAATGGTGCTCTCGATTCTCGTTGCCGGGCCCTTATGGGCACAGGCCAGTCGCGAGAACAATGTTATCCGATTGAATCAGGGCTCTGCGCCGGGATCGGGCGGCTCGCAGACATCGATTGTTGGACTGGAAGCCTATCGCGAGGTCATAGAGACGGGGAAATATCTGATCGGCTCCGGCGATGTGTTTCTGGTCTATGTCTCAGGTATAGACCAGCCCTACCTCTCGGAGGTTTTGGCCGAAGGTGGGCTTTTTGTGCCCAGGGTTGGAGTGATTGCCATTGGTGGATTGCGTTTGGCGGCGGCGCGGAAAAAAATCACCGCCCGTTTTCGCGAAGCGGTGAAAGTTGGTGAGATCGATTTTGAATTGAGCCGGCCTAGGAAATTTCCAGTCCCGGTAGTCGGTTTGGTGACCGCTCCGGGGGTAAAATTGGCCACAGGGGTAGAGCGTATCAGTCAAATCCTAGCCAAGGCCGGCGGATTGGAAGCCTCGGCTTCTAGTCGCAATATCCGTCTAATCAAGACCAGCCAACTCGATCCTGGGCAGAAGGTCGCAATAGAACGAGAGATCGCCACCGGATCTCTGGGTAATTTACAGGATTTTTCCGTGGCTCGGGCCGACTTAGAACTCTACCGGATTACAGGGGAATCGCATTATAACCCCTTTGTCGAAGACGGCGATGTAATCCTGGTTTCGCCTCAAATCGGACAGGTCGGTGCCCTTGGAGCGGTACAGCGGCCTGATTTTTACGAATTTGTCCCCGGGGACCGACTCCGTGATCTGCTGCTGCTTTCTTTGGGGGCTGCGCCCAATTACGATGCAAGTAATGTATTGCTCTTTCGCTATGAGCAAGATCATATCACCCGCAACAGCCGTCGAGTGGATATTGCCGCCGCGCTGGCCGGCGAGGGGGATGCGAATTTTTTGTTACACCCCGATGATTGGCTCAATGTGCGTGCTATTCCGGGATTTCATGCAGAGAGCCAAGTGCGGGTCGTCGGCGAGGTGCAATACCCGGGTTATTATGTCGTCGGCAAAGAGGGCGTGAAATTGCGGGCGATTATTGAGCAGGCCGGTGGTTTTACCGAAAATGCTTCTCTCGCCGAAGGGCGAGTGGTGCGGCAGAAGTTTATCAGCGGCGAACAGGCCGCAGACCCAGAATACGAACGACTGCGCTTTGTACCCGTGCCCGATCGCACGGAGTTGGACAATCAATATTTCATCATGAAAAGCCGCGAGAAGCAGGGGCAATTATCGGTCGATCTGGTCGAACTTTTCAAGAAGGGCAATGAAGCGCATAATATTCGCCTCTTGCCCGGTGATGTTATCGCCGTGCCGACATTGCAACAAACGGTCACTGTCAGCGGGGCCGTTGTGCGGCCTGGCGCGGTTAGCTATAAAGAAGCCTATACCGTCTGGGATTATATCGACCGCTCAGGTGGCTTAGGCTGGCGCGCATCACGAGATGTACTTGTTATAAAGGCACTTAGTGGCGAAAAGAAACACGCCAAGGACGTATCCCAGGTCCAACCGGGAGATCGAATCTGGATTCGCGAGGAGCCCGAACGCAATTACTGGACGATCTTTACGCAATCGATGGGCGTCGTTGGCCAAGTGGCGACGGTCGTCTTGCTCTTTGTAAGCATAACCAAATAGTTTAAGATAATGGAAGAAGACCGCAATCTGCTCGATTATATCTATGTCCTAGTCAAATGGCGGAGGATGATAGGGCTAAGTGTATTGTTCGTCGTGCTGGCAACAGCCGGTATTAGCCTGTTTTTGCCCGAAAAATGGACGGCTAATACGATGCTCCTGCCACACGAGGAGGACGCGGGCAATCTTGAGATGTCGATGCTGATGAGTGCGGCTGTGCCGGGGAATATCGGCGGTCTGTTGGGGCAGAGCACTCCAGGCGAGCGCTTAGTGACGATTATCAAGAGCCGCAGAGTGCTTGGGGCTATGGTCGATCGCTTTGGTCTGGTCGCTGATTATGGTGCAGCGAACCGCGATTTGGCTATGGAGACATTGGCCGAACTGGTCGAAACCGAATTGGGAAGTGGAGGCACCTTAAAGGTGCAGGCCGAAGCTTCTTCAGCTAAACTGGCGGCCGATTTAGCGAATGGCCTTGCCGCCGAACTCGATGTGGTGATGCACCAGCAAAAGCGGGGATTGGCGATGGGGGATCGGGTTTTTCTCGAAGGCCGCCTAGACAGCGTCCAGCGCGCTATCGAAGTCAAGGCGATGCAGCTACAGCACTTGCAGGAACAATACGGGATCGTTGATTTAAAAGCGCAGACAGAGGCCATTGTCGGCGTCGCGCAACATATTGTGCAGGAGCTTACTCTACAGGAGGTCAAACTCGGGGTCGCTCGCGGTGCCTTGCATCCGGACCACGAAAAGCACCGGCTGCTTGAAATGGAGGTCGGTGAGCTACGCCACCAACTCGACCAGATCGTCGGTGAATACGAGTATCGGGCGGGTGCCGAAGCCAAGGCGGCTTTCGCCGCGCTGGGGCCTCCGCTAAAAGAATTGCCTGAATTAGGGTTGCAATTTGCCCGCTATAGCCTGGAGTTGAAACTCGCTGAGCACACGCTTACATTGCTCGTAGCCCAGTTGGAAGGGGCAAAGCTTCGCCAAGCGAAACAGGTGCCGGCCGTACAGGTCCTCGATCTGGCGACCCCTCCTGAATACCGCAGCGCGCCCCGTCGGACGCTTATTGTGTTTGTCGCTGCTTTGCTCAGTTTATTAATAAGCGTCGTGCTGGCTTTTATTGGGGAGTCTCTGAGCAAGCTTTCGAGTCAGCATCAGGGAAAATTGAAGTCCATCGGTGAATTGATGGGCCCAAGGACTTAAAAGTGGGGATTGTGCGCTAAAATTACTGGCCAGATTGTTGGGGGTGCCGATATCAATAACATATCGTCCATTTTGTACATTGTCTCTTGCATCCCGGTCCGTATGAATTTCAAAAAAGAATATAATTTGCCCACCCATTTAAATGAGGGTGGAGGGCTGCCGCGTAGCCAAGATGAACGCCTGTTGTGGATAAAAATGCGGGTAGAAAATGGTTATTATGAAAGCGATCGGATTAAAGAAGCGGTCGCCGATGCTTTCCTCGATCCGCCAACGGTTCGGCGGGCCGGAGGTCAAGCTGTGCCCGAGAAGGAATAAGTAGCGAAAAAATAACTTAATTAAAAAAGCCATTACCCATCAGGGTAATGGCTTTTTTTAATTAAGTGGGGGTGGGCTGGCCTTCAATAGTTGACCCCAGGTTGGGGGGTGAGTATTGAAGGCCAGCCGAGGATCACGGTAGGATCACGGGCTGGCACAAAATAGACGTAATGTGAGTAACGCTGTGGAATGGCCGGTGTAGAAGGGGACCTGTCTACACCGGCATTGACAAAAGAAGTCTAAGTCATTGAAAAACAATAAAAAGAGCCATTGCTTAACTTCAGCAATGGCTCTTTTTATATGGTGGGGGGAGCCGGACTCGAACCGACGTAGGCCGAAGCCAGCAGATTTACAGTCTGCCCTCGTTGACCACTTGAGTATCCCCCCTTTTCAACAATTCGAATAACAGAAAATAAGGGGAAACCTACCTCTGTCAAGACGCTTGCGGACTTACTTATACTTCGCTTGCCAGCGTCTTGAGCGCTTGGTGCCGCGAGGGGTGGCGCAACTTGCTCAGAGCACGCTCCTTGAGTTGACGAATGCGCTCCCTTGTGAGGTTCATCATATCGCCAATTTCTTCGAGCGTCAATGCCTCATTGCCGTCTAACCCAAAGTACAACCTAATAATGCGCAACTCGCGTTCTTCCAGCGTGCTCAATGCCGATTCGAGCTGAACTCGGGCCGATTCGCGCAAGACATCGGCATCGGGAGTCTCGGTTGTATCGTCGGCGAGCGTATTGAGTAAGCTGCGCTCGTCGTCGTCGGTGAAAGACTCGTCGAGCGAGCAAACGGCGCGTGCACTGAGAATGGTCTCGAGAACCTCTTCAGCTGGCACTTCAAGCTCGGCGGCAATTTCCTCAATCGCCGGCTCGGTCGCACGATCTTGACCTAATTTGCGCGAAGCTTTGGAAATGTCTTTGAGCAGGCTGACTTTGTTGAGGGGGAGTCGCACGGTGCGCACGTGCTCAGCAAGCGTTTGTAGGATGGATTGACGAATCCACCAAACGGCATAAGAAATAAACTTATAACCCTTAGTGCCATCAAAGCGGTCAGCCGCCGTAATCAGGCCGAGATTACCAGCGCTGATCAAGTCTGAAAGGGATAAACCGCGATTTTGGTACTTTTTCGCGACATCGACGACAAAGCGCAAATTCGCTCTGATCATCTCGTCGCGAGCGCGCATATCGCCGTTTTTTATTTTATCGGCTAATTCTACTTCGCGCTCCCTCGAAAGGGGCGTGGATTCGGCGATATCGTCGAAGTAGAGCCGTAGGGTGCTCTCTTCGTCATGCAGATTCTGCATAGATCCTCTCATCCGTGGGCGTAAGTAGGAGTGAAACTAAGGGATTATACATACTTAGATGTACCGCGTCAAGTTGTTTGTTGAGACATTTTAGGGGCCGGTAAGCGCAGTATGTCTACGATGTAGTTATGCGCGCCTTCAAATAGGTCATAACCCATTTCGTGGGCGACTAAAAGTGCGCTTTCTGCTAAGACCTGATCGCCGCTCGCCAATTCGAGAAGGGTGCGGGCGTGATTGGGACGAAGTGTGAATTTGCCAACGAGGAGTTCAATTGCGTCCTCGTCTTTGGGCGCTAAATGCGCTGGGCTCATAAGGCCTCGTCTAGTGTGTCTGGGGAGGGCGCTGAGGGCGCGACTCGGTATATATAAAATACTGCTTTTGATTTTATTACGCCAGTTGCCCCGGTTGTTCAAACGTATGTTGCGGGCCTATTAGAACGAAGCAATTTTCTAGCCCATATTGAACTGGGGAAAAGGGTTATGAATAAGCAGCATAAGCAAATTACCACTTATTACAAGACGGTAAGAGAGCAGTCTAAGTACTTGACGTTCAATTTGTTGAAACAAGAACAAAAAAAGTTGATATTTCCCACATTTATTGCGAATGGATGTGGCCTATCAGGCCAAATGGCTATAGTCGCCGGCGCTCTCCCAAGCGCGTACGCTACGACCATTCAGATCCCATGTGATTTCACCGGCTCTAAGGGGCATCTCACATTATAGTTTCTGCTGACCTCGCATACGTGCTCGACCTGAATCGACAAAGCAGAAAACCCCGTTATGCAGCGAAAATACGGCTAAATCGGCCTCGGCCCCGACGCTCAGGCGGCCTAGCTCCGGGCGGCGTAAGACCTTTGCGGGTTTGTGGGGCGACCGATAGACGACTTCTTGCAGCGCCATGCCAAGTGTTGTGGATTGCACAGCGCAGCCGTTGCACCGGGCTTGTTTTTTGTCGAAATTGAATAGGTTCAGTGATTGTATTCAAATACATTTACATGATTGGGAGGATTACACATGGCACGCACAGTAAAAGTGGCGGTTACCGGGGCCGCAGGCCAGATCGGCTACTCGATATTGCCCCGCTTGGCCTCGGGCGAGGTTTTTGGCCACGATGTTCGGGTTTCGCTGCATTTGTTGGAAATTACGCCCGCCCTCAAGGCGCTAGAGGGCGTTGTGATGGAACTCGAGGATTGCGCCTTCCCGCTGCTCGAGGACATTGTCATCACAGACCAGGCCGATGTGGCCTTTGACGGGATTAACTGGGGGCTATTTATTGGTTCAAAGCCGCGTGGACCGGGTATGGAGCGAGGCGATCTAATAAAGGGGAATGGTCCAATTTTTGTCGGCCAGGGCCAGGCTTTGGCTAAGGCCGCCGATGATGTCCGGGTGCTGGTCGTCGGCAATCCAGCCAATACCAACGGCCTAATTGCAATGAGCCACGCCCATAAGGTCGGCATTCCCAGGGACCGCTTTCACGCCATGACCCGCCTGGATCAAAACCGCGCCCAGGCACAGTTGGCCAATAAAGCCGGGGTCAAAGTGGCCGATGTGACGAATATGGCGATTTGGGGCAATCACAGCGCCACCCAGTATCCCGATGCGGAGAATGCGCGGATCGGTGGGAAGCCGGTGCCCGAAGTCATTGGACATATGGCTTGGTTGCGCGAAGATTTTATCCAGGTAGTCCAACAGCGTGGTGCCGCCGTCATTGATGCGCGAGGGTTGTCTTCGGCGGCCTCGGCGGCCAATGCCGCACTCGATCACGTGGTGAGTGTCGAGACCGCTACGCCCGAAGGAGACTGGTTCTCCTCCGGTGTCTATTCGGACGGCAGTTACGGGATCGAAGAGGGTTTGATGTTTTCCGTGCCAGTTCGCAGTGATGGCAAGGGCAATTGGGAAGTCGTTCAGGGGTTAGAGTTGAGCGATTTTGCCCGCGAGAAGATCAAGGCGACCGAAGACGAACTCAAGCAGGAACGCGCGGTTATCGCGGACCTGCTGGCCTAATTTAGCACCGGAGTGTCCAGCGCGATCGAGTAGTTTAAGCCTTTTTTAGGCTGGCGATGGGCTGGTCGGTTTTCAAGTTGCCAATAGTCGTATGTGGCTGGGGCCAAGTGAGTAGAAGACTCATCTGGCCCCAGCTAAGGGCGAGAACGCTGTTATAACGTCCATTTTAGTCGGTTTAATTTTTCAATTTATATCGGGAGTTGCGCTTGCTCTGGTTTGCTATCCCCCTGCAAAGGATCGGCTATGCGGGCATATTCTAGTCGGTTCTACGACCGCTACTTTGTCGGAGTGGAAGGCGATATCGACTTCTATGTCGGCCAATTTCACAGCGGGCACGGTGCAATCTTAGAAGTGGGCTGTGGTAGCGGAAGGATCACGTTGCCCCTGGCTCGTGCCGGGGCTGAAGTCGTCGGCTTGGATATTGATGACGAGTTGCTTTCTCTAGCAAGAGCTAAGCTTGCTCAAGAGGACCGGGCTACTCAAGGGCGAGTAGTGTTTGTCGAGGCGGATATGACGGATTTTGATATCGGCCGCCAATTCGCGCAAATTCATATTCCCTACCGCACCTTTCAGCACCTGCTAACCCCCATGGACCAGATTAATGCGCTCGAATGCCTGGCGGACCACCTCGAAGAGGGCGGCTTGCTGGTATTTGATACCTTTGATCCGCTGGCTGAATTCGTAGATGATGGATTCAATGCTCCACTGCGCAGGGATACAGATTTCATTGATGGCCAGACTGGCCACCAGATCGTCGTGTGGTATAGCCGCGATGCCGATCCCGATGAGCAGATTTTCGAGCAAGAGATGGTATTCGAGGAAGTCGACACAGCGGGCAAGTCACTGGCGCGCACTTTTGCTCGGCTTACACTGAGGTGGACTTCGCGTTGGGAAATGGAGCACCTGTTGGCGGGTTGTGGTTTTGCCGTTGAAAATTTAAGAGGTGATTTTTCCCAGGGGGTATATCCCGGATATGGCAACCAGGTTTGGGTCGCCCGCAAGGAATAGGGAATGTTCGCAATATGGACTTTTTGCGTCGCGTTGATTGCTGCAAGGGGAGGGTAGGTGGAAGCATTGCCGGAGGCTATCTCATGGTGCGAAGTCAGCGCGGAGGCGATAAGGGCCAATTTGGCGACATTGCGGCGAGGTTTGTCGCAGGGCACCGAACTGGGTATCGTCGTAAAAAGCAATGCCTATGGCCACGGTTTGGCTGCCTGCGCAGGGGTTTTTATCGCTGCGGGGGCCGATTGGCTAATCGTCAATAGTGTTGGCGAGGCTATTGCCCTGCGCGCGTTGGCTCGCGAGTCGCCCATTTATATTTGCGGACCGGTCTTCCCAGATGAGGCGCCCGAGATTGGAGACGCGAGGGCCAGTGTCGCCATTTACGACAACGAAATGGCGCTGGCGTTGGCAAACGCGGGGCAGCGATCGGGCCAGTCGATCGGTGTCCATATCAAAGTGGAAACCGGGACTAATCGCCAAGGGGTTGCACCGGCAGAGGCGCTTGAGTTGGCGCTATACGTCGATCGCCTGGAGGGGGTCCGGCTAGAGGGGATAACGACCCACTACGCCGATATCGAGGATACGACGGACCACCGCTTTGCCCTTGGCCAACTGAGCAGGTTACAGGAGGTCGTGCAAGCGTTCGCCGATGCCGGTTTGCCCAAAGCCATCTTGCATTCGGCAAACTCGGCGGCAACGCTCATCTCGCCGGCGACCCATGGCGGTTTGGTGCGCGTCGGCATTGCGGCCTATGGGCTATGGCCTTCTAACGAAACCTACGCGACGGTACTCGAACGGCGTCTGGGGGCAAATGATGCACAATTGCCCGATTTGCAGCCGGTGCTCTCTTGGAGGGCGCGGGTCGCCCAGGTAAAGGACGTCGCGGAGGGCGAGTATATTGGTTATGGTCGCACGTATCGGGCGACCTATCCAATGCGCATTGCCGTTTTGCCGGTCGGCTATTATGAGGGCTACGACCGGCGTTTGTCCAATATCGGCCACGCATTGATCAATGGGGTGCGCGCGCCGGTGCGTGGGCGAATCTGCATGAATATGGCCATGGTTGACATCAGCCATATTCCGCACGTCGAACGGGGTAGCGTCGCCACGCTATTGGGCCGAGACGGGAACGAAGAGGTCTCCGCGGCTCAGTGGAGCGGGTGGATGGGGAGTATCCATTATGAAGCGATCGCGCGGATTCATCCCGGGCAACCCCGCTACCTGCGATGGGCTGATGGCACACTAACCACAGAAGAGAGCTAGGCTGCTGAAACTTGGTGTGGTATTATACCGATCGTCGTCGCAGCGGTGGGCAGGCAGGCAGGTTGCGGGTGATCGCCTCGATTACTTTCCGGGCACGTGGTGCCGGTCGTCGAGTTGGCGCGTTTTGCCCAGCGCGCGGTGCCGCCCGCATCATGTCCATTCTACCTACCGCACGTCTTGCGTGATTGACCAGGCGGGTGTTACGAATTTTACTGGCAATGGTCGAATGAACTACGAGCGGCTATACGGCATAGCTGTGTAGGGGGCTTCTCTTTGCCCGACGTGATCCCAGTCACTGAATTGTCAGCATATAGCCGTAGGTTATAAACTGATTCTACAGCGGCGGCGGTCGATCGAGTCGGAGATCTGTAGGGTACCTGTCCATATTCTCGACGCGGATGACCTGCAGGAGTTACGTATCATTCTCGCTGGTGTCGAACCACTTAAAAAGAAGTGAGACTAGATGGACGCAGCTAACCTCAAGGGTCATATAGAACGCGATGGTTTTTGCGTTCTCGATCAAGTGATTCCAGCTGATAGCCTTGCAACGGTGTGCGATGAACTATGGGCGGCGGTCAAGCGGAACCGCCAGGATTCAGAAGCCGAGAAGGCCAAGACTCAGGGCCGTGGGCATCGCATTGGTACGCCAGGGGTCGTAAGTATGAAGCAAATGATCAATGAAGTGCAGTCGTTTGCGCCTTATTTGGCCGATCGTCGTCTGCTCGATTTGATCGAATCTTTTTTCGGGGCATGGGCGCGCATCTCTTGCACTGATTGTGTGGTGAACCTGCCGGGTAACGAAAGAGGGTATTGGCATGCCGATTGGCCCTATAATCAAACCAATGCCTCGCATATTCCAGCACCCTATCCCGACGCGGTATTGCACCTTTCGACGATCTGGATGATGACACCTTTTTCAGCAGAAACGGGCGGGACCTTAATCGTGCCCGGCAGTCATCGATGGCCGCATAATCCTGCAGCGGGCACTATGCCCGAGGTGGACCATGAGGCGCCCTACCCGACTGAGCGCCATGTTGAGGGCGGCGCAGGCAGCGTGTTGGTCTACGACAGCCGGCTTTGGCATGCCGTTGCGGCCAATAAAAGCTCTGCCCCCCGGATCGGCTTGCTCGTTCGCTATGCGCCTTGGTGGCTCAATCTGAACCCGACTTTATTCGGGCGGCCCGAACACCAGGCGATGGTGGTCGAGACCGGTGGAAAGAATTATGAAATGATGCCGCTAAAGCGGGAGGTTTTTGATAAATTACCCCAAGAAGTCCAGCCGCTGTATCGGCATTGGGTGGAGTAAGCGCGCTGATAGAGCGGCCTTGTGGCTTGAATGTTGTGATGGACTAAACTCCGATACTGGATAAAAAGACTCAATTATGACCGGCATGAGCGATCGTCCGAAGATCCTTTATGTCATTGTCGACTCTCGGTTATGAGAATTATTTAAGCAGCTATGAGAATTTCGGCGATAGACAAAGGCGAAGGAAGATGCCTATGCGAAATTTATTGCCGAGCAGCATGCCGCCAATTATTTTATACAAGGGCTAGTGGCGGAACGCAACGAGATGTATTAAATGCCCCAGATGAGTGCGATTCCAGCTGAGCAGAGGGTGGAAGCTTGGACCGACAACGGGGCGGTCGAGCCGAGTGCGCGGGCCGGAGAGGAACCCTATTTCGCCTTCGTTTTTTCATATCACGGAGATCGCCTGACCATAGGGGCTGGTAGAAGGAGTGCTTAGGCGAATATGCGGAAAAATAATTTATCCGGATGCTGTTGATCGTATTATGACTATTTGCTGTGCGAAAAATATACTGTTATCCATGTAGTTAACTGCATCGGCCGATCGCGTTGAAAAAATCGTTTCGTTTCTAAGAAAGGCTATCATGATCAAACTTGAATTTGTAGCTGTCCTGTTTTGGGTGACTCTCGCATGCGACCCAATTACGGCTTCAGCGCAGCAGCCTGGAGATGACTCAATCCTCAATCCAGCAGAGATACTTGCAGAGTTTGAGGCGGAGGCGGATCGTCGTCGAGGCGAAGAAGGAGAAGACTTCGACGAGGAGGCGTATCAGTTTGAGCGGGGGATGATGGACCGCCGTAGCCAACTCGATGAGAGGCGTATTGCGATCGAAGAAGAGTTTCAGCAGAAGCGCCAACGGCTGGAAAATAGCCCCGGTGGGCAAAACCCAGCGGCCTGGCAAGAGCTTGAGAAGGAGCAGCAACAGCGCCACGAGGAGTTAGAGGAACAATACCAGGCGCTCGAACGCGACAGTCGGGAGTATTGGGACAATCGTCAGCGTGAAGAGCAGGATCGCCAGCGCGAAGAGATGGGCAATCAGCGCGATGAGTTTGAAGCGGAGGCGGATCGTCGTCGAGGCGAAGAAGGGGAAGACTTCGACGAGGAGGCGTATCAGTTTGAGCGGGGTATGATGGATCGCCGTAGCCAACTCGATGAGAGGCGCATTGCGATTGAAGAAGAGTTTCAGCAGAAGCGCCAACGGCTGGAAAATAGCCCCGGTGGGCAA
>JABHFS010000081.1 GCA_018672475.1 Gemmatimonadota bacterium
CGCAGAGTCCTGCACGGCTACTTCGTGCGCAAAGGTGCCCAACAGCAGACCGATCAGAGAAAATACCTCTCGCCGGAAACCAAGGCCATTCTGCCCCCGGCGACGCGGCGCGTACTCGCGCTCAATGATTAAGCCATCGCACCATTTTCGCGTCTAGTGAATCTGCCACTGCACTTGCCCCACTCTCCCCACTATCCACCGACCGCTCCCAATTCCAATCCAGCTCATCCGCGCCGATATTGTAAAATACCATCCGCTGCAAAGACCTCGACCTATACAGCCCAGACCGCAGCGGCATCTCGATAAAACCCGGAAAAATGGTCATCGGTGACTCCGATCTCTATTGGCGCACTTCCAAGATAAAGTGCCCCTCACTCGAAATCGTCGTCGCCGTCCGCCCCTCAAGCTCCACTGCTCCGACACATCGGCCACCGACCGCATAAAACCTTGCCCTCCGCCTCACGATTGCGTAAGCTGCAAGGAAAAAACGGACGCGTATACTCATGCCCCAACCCATGCACCTACCCAATACCCAGCTCTTGACCGAACGCGGGGACCTCGCCGAGCTTATGGTCGCCGGCATTCAACGCTACCTGCTGCGCGCAACTGAAGCATCGGTCGAAAAACGCCAGCGGCATTGGCACCGTGATACGAAAACTCCAGCTGCTTACGCCCAATCTGTCGAAGATAACCGCCAGCGCCTCGCGAAAATAATCGGCGCGCAAGACCCTCGCTCCACGCCGGAACTCAGCTATCTCGCCGATCGCCCTGTAGCCCACGGCCGCAACTACGAGATACACGCCGTGCGCTGGCGTACCTTTGAGCGCCTTGATGCTGAGGGATTGCTGCTCGAGCCCAAGCGCAAAGCCCGCGCCCAAATCATCGCCATCCCCGACGCCGACCAGACACCTGAAAGCCTCGCTGGCCTCGAAAAAGGCCACAACAACGCCTTTGCCGCCCGTTTAGCACAAAGCGGTTGCCGCGTGCTTATCCCGGTAATAACAGACCGTGCCTGCACGCACTCAGGCCTCGAAGGCGTGCGTATGAGCAATCAACCGCACCGCGAATTTATCTATCGTGCGGCTTTTGAACTCGGACGCCACCTCATCGGCTTTGAGATACAAAAAGTATTGGCCGCCATCGACGGGTTCAGTTCTGGCCCGATCGGCGTCATCGGCTATGGCGAAGGCGGGTTGCTCGCGCTATATGCCGCCGCGCTGGACCAACGCATCGAGGCCACCGCCGTCAGCGGCTACTTCCGCAACCGCCAGACCCTGTGGCGCGAACCGATCTATCGCAATGTCTTTGGCCTATTAGAAGAATTCGGTGACGCCGAGATCGCCAGTCTGATAGCCCCCCGTCATCTTATTATCGAAAACTGCCCACAACCCACCATCGACGGACCACCTACCGCCAGCGCAGATCGCACCGGCGCGGCACCCGGCCGGATCATCACCCCGTCCAGCGACCAGGTCACAGCGGAATTCCGACGTGCACAGGACCTAACCGGCCAACAGGGCGATAAATTTGCCCTCGTCGAGAGTCCCGCCCCTTGCGGCGAATCCTTCTTACAGACCTTTCTCCGCACTCTCGGCATCCATCGCCTGCAATCGCCAAGCCACACTGCCCGCCGCCTACAGGATCTGCCGGACGCACACGAGCGTCGCAAAAGGCAATTCCGCCAATTAGTCGACCACACCCAGGACCTGCTCGCGCAAGCCGAGTTTAAACGCCAGGATTTCTGGGCCAAGGCCGACGCCCGCAACACCGAGACCTGGGCCAAAACCAGCCGTCGCTACCGTCTCCACCTCTACAACGAAGTCATCGGCCGACTGCCCGCGCCTAAAAGGGCTGCCAGCCCGCGCTCACGTCTGATCTGTCGCGAAAAGAAATACCTCCGTTATGAGGTCGTGCTCGACGTCTACCGCGATGTCTTTGCCTATGGCATACTGCTCTTGCCAAAGAATATCAAAAAAGGCGAACGCCGCCCCGTCGTCGTTTGCCAGCACGGCCTTGAAGGCCGCCCGCAGGATGTCGCCGACGCCAACAATGAGACCCCGGCCTATCACCGCTATGCCTGTCGCCTAGCCGATCTCGGGTATATCGTCTTCGCACCGCAAAACCCCTATATCGGCGAAGACAATTTTCGCCGGCTGCAACGACTCGCCAACCCGCTCAAACTATCGCTATTCTCCTTTATCACCCGCCAACACCAACGCATCCTGCAATGGTTGTCCAGCCTCGCCCAGGTCGACGCGCAACGCATCGCCTTCTACGGCCTGAGCTACGGCGGCAAGACCGCGATGCGCGTCCCGGCACTGCTCGAAGAATACTGTCTCTCGATCTGCTCCGCCGACTACAACGAGTGGATCTGGAAAAATGCCTCGGCCCGCCATAAGTATTCGTATTTACTGACCGGCGAATACGAGATGCCCGAATTTGACCTCGGCAACACCTTCAACTACGCCGAGATGAGCTGGTTGATCTGTCCAAGGCCCTTTATGGTCGAGCGTGGCCACCACGACGGCGTTGCCCCCGACGAGTGGGTCGCCTACGAATACGCGCGCACCTATCGGCGCTATGTCGAACTGGGGCTTGCCGACAAGAGCGAGATAGAATTTTTCGACGGTCCGCACACCATCCACGGCGAGGGCACCTTTCGCTTTTTACGACATCACCTGGGCTGGCCCAAAAAACACAATAAATAGGGGATCGTATCATGGATCTGCAACAAGCCAAAGAGCTCTTCGACAAACAAGGCTATGTCGCCTGGCCCGGTTTTATGACCTCCGACGAAATAGGCCAAGTCAACGACGCGTTGGACCGCTATATACGCGAGATCTTCCCCACACTCGACGAGACGGCCGGTTTCTTCGAAGACAAGGATGACCCTTCGACATTGATGCGGCTACAGGGCATGTGCGATCACGACCCCTTCTTCGACGATCTCTACCATGGCGAAAAATTCATGGGACTCGCCCGCGCACTACTCGATGACGACGTAGTCGGCAAAAATTTACAGTGGTTCAACAAACTGCCCAATGGCGGCAAGGCCACGCCGCCGCACCAAGACGGCTTCTACTTTATGCTCGAACCCAACGAGGCCATCACGCTGTGGTTGGCCCAGGACACCGTCGACGAAGAAAATGGCTGCGTGCGCTATTTGCCGGGCTCGCACAAAGAATCTATGCGCCCGCACCAACGCACCGAGGTCCTCGGCTTCTCGCAGGGCATCACCAATTACGACGTGGCAGATTACCAGCACGAAACCCCCGTGCACGCGCAACCGGGCGACTTGCTGGTCCATCACTCAATGTGCATCCACCGCGCCGACGAAAACCCGAGTCCGCGCCCGCGCCGCGCCCTCGGCTTCGTCTATTTCGCAGCCCGCGCCAAAGAAGACGCAGAAAAGGCCGAAGCCTATCGCCAGCAACTGTATGAAGAATGGGAAAGGGACGGACAGATCTGAACTACCAGCCGAGTTTCTGCGCCAGAAATTCCTCGCCCCCCACGTTATAAATTTTCGCCTGCGTGCGGAAAGCGGCAACGTGTCCGCCGCGCAATGCAATAAAGGCCTTTGGCTCCGGCGCCGCCTCGTAGAGCCTGCGACCGAGCGCAAAGGGGATCAATCGGTCGTCGCGGCTATGCGCAACCAATACCGGGCATTGTATATTGGCGAGAAAATCCAATGTCGGATACTCGATCTGGGAGAGCTGGCGCACCGGGAATATCGGATAGAGTTCCTGCCCTTGTAGCGATAAGCCTAGGTACACAAGACCATCTTATCTATGACGATTGCGACAGGTGACCCAGCAATTCAACCGCACCACCCCATCTCCTCCTGCCGTGATTCCTCGTCCCCAACATCGCCCAAGGTACGTGCGCACGGCAACAACAGTGTGCCAACCATACCCCATTGAAGACAACACATAATGATGTTAATTTCCCTTTAGATATATCCGTGTATTATTTTGGGTGAAAAATACGCTGGCCGATCATTTCGATCATCGCCAAAAGGAAGAGCTTCCGATGTCGCGAGAAAATCTCCACTCCCCCTCACAGACGACAAACTATACCGTCTGCGCCCTTTGCTTTCTCTACGCCATCGGCATTGCGCTTTTCCTCTCCGGCCCGCTTGACGCTGAAACCGTCACCTATCGCCTCGAAGTCGATAACACCTGGAGCCAAGAAACCCATCCCGGGCGTATGCCTCCGGAAAGGGCGCACTTCTCGTGGCTTGGTGGCGGCACGCACAGCGACCGGATCTCTTTCTGGCAGGAGGGCCAACTTGCCAGCCCCGGCATCGTCGAGATGGCCGAGACCGGCGTCATCGACATGCTCGTCGGCGAAATCGACCAACAGATAGACGAGGGTAACGCCTTCTCTTCTTTGCCTTATCGATGGTGGGTCTGCGCCGACGGGATTGTCAACGAAAGCTGCGGCACGTCCATTTTTGAATTCGAAGTCGATAGCGAGTTCCCGCTGGTCACCTTGGTGACAATGCTCGGTCCAAGCCCCGATTGGTTCGTCGGCGTAAGCGGGCTGAATTTGCGCGACGGCGCCCGTTGGCGGCCACAGGTCGTCGTCGATCTGCACCCCTATGACGGTGGTACGCGCAGCGAGAACGAATGGGCGCTCTACGGCGATTTCAACAATCCGCCCGAGCCGATCAGCCTGATTACCGACGAATCCGAGCAACTGGTCGGCCCCGCCTCGTTGGGCACGATGACCTTCACCTTACTCGCCAATAGCGACGAAGACTATCCTCCGGGCACTCTGGTCCCCGATGTCGATCTCGGCCTCCAACCCGTCCGGCTGCAAGTGCCCGAACAATTCCGTGGTGAAGTGCCCGAAAATCTGACCCTCAACCTGCCGCCCGGTTTTTCCGCCAGCGTTTTCGCCCACGAACGGCTGCGCCAACCGCGTTTTATGGCCTTTGACGACCAGGACGTATTGCACGTGGCCAATATGGGCTCCGATCAAATCGTCGCCTTCCCCGACCGCGACGACGACGGAGTCGCCGACGAGCGCATCATCGCGCTCGACGGCCTCGAAGAGGCACACAGCCTGCTTTTTTATAAGGGCGACCTCTATGTCGGCGAAGAACATCAGGTCATCCGCGCCCGCGATACCGACGGCGACCTTGTCTACGAAGAAAGGGAAGTCATCCTGCCGGATATCCCCTGGGACGGCTGGCACGACACCCGCACCATCGTCGTCGACGAGATCAATGACAAGATGTACGTGTCGGTCGGCTCACCCTGCGACTTGTGCCGAATGGAAGAGGGTTTCCAGATGGTCGGCAATAGCACCGAAGCCGTATCCTACCATCCCGAGCGCGGCACCGTCGTGCAGTTCAACCCCGACGGCAGCGGGCGACGGGTCTTCGCCACCGGCGTGCGCAATGTCCTCGGCATGGACTTCCACCCCATAACCAACGAGTTGTGGGGCAATAACAACGGCCACGACCTCGAAGGCCGCACCCGCCCGCCCGAATGGATCGATATTATCCGCGACCAAGACTTTATGGGCTATCCCTTTGTGCACAGCTACCAGGTCTGGAACGACTTCGATATCGACGTCTACAAAAGGGTCCTACCGATCACGCAAGCCGACCGCGACCGCGTCGCCATCCAGAAACGGCCTGTCGCCCTGGTCCCCGCCCACTACGCGCCAATGGGCATCCATTTCTACACCGGCGATCAGTTTCCTTCCCGCTACAAAAATGCCGCTTTCGTCGCCTTTCGCGCCGGCAAGGCCAAACTGTCGTCGCACCCCGGCTACCAGGTCGCCGCCATCTTCAGTGACCCCGATGGCTCCAACGCTCGCATGGGCAGTTTTATCACTGGGTTCCAGGCCGGCGAGACGCAAGACGACGTCTGGGGTTTCCCCGTCGGTCTGGCCACCGACGAAGAAGGCAGTCTCTACGTTTCCAGCGACAATCGCAACAACCTCATCATCAAAATCACCAATAGCCCGGTTGCCGGTTCTTGGGAACACAATTTGCCCGACGACCTGTCCTTCGGCGAAAGCATCGACTTCCGCGCCACAGTGCACGTCGAACGCACCGACCCCGAAGGCGGCCCAACCCGCCTGACCGCGGACTTGAGTGCGTTTGGCGGGCCTAGCGCACTGCCGCTTACGGCAATCGACGACAACACCTACCGACTCGAAGCTCGCCTGGAGACCGACGGCCTGCCCAAGGGCCTCTATCAAGTCAAGGTCCGGCTCGAACAGGAAATCCGCGGCGCGTTCCGCGGTTTTGACTTTATCCAGGAAATCGCCATTTTGCCCACGGACATAGCCGTCTTCGACGAAGACCTCGCCGCCCATTGGCAGCTCGCTGGGCTTGACGGCGCCCTGGTGCAAGAAACCAGTGACGGCCCCGTTTTCCACGGCACCCGCGCCACCACCGTCGTAGCCGAGCCCAAAAACTTCTACACCCCCTGGGCGGTAGAATTTCGCCCCGAGACGCCGATCAAACCGCAGGGTTTTGCCGGCATCCGTTTCGCCTTCCACCCCGGCGACGCCGAACTGCCCAACCTGCCGATCTTCATTATCTTCATCGACGGCCTCGGCATCGACTTGGTCCGCGATGTGGAAAAATTCCACATCGACTTCTCTAAGAAAGAGTGGCAAATAATCGAAATCCCCTTCGCCGCCTTCAACCAACCCAACTATTACGGCCCCGGCATCCGAGACCAGATCGACTTCGTCGACGTACTGCGTTTCGAGGGCAACCCGACGGGCACCTTCCACCTCGACGATGTGCGGTTAGTAACGCGTATCCCCTCGGGACCACCAGCCCCGACTGCCGTCTTGGAAGAGCGCGGCGAGGGTTTGCCCAACGAACTCGACCTGGCGCAAAACTTTCCCAACCCCTTCAATAGCGAGACCTCGATTGGCTTCACGTTGCCGATCGGCTCAGAAATCGAACTATCGCTGTACAATCTCGCCGGGCAGCAGGTAAGCCGACTCCTGCACGGCTGGCGCGAACCCGGGCGCTATACCGCCCGTTGGGATGGCCGCACCGACACCGGCCACAATCTGGCGACGGGTGTCTATATCTATCGCCTGCGGGCGGGCGACTTGGTCCAGTCGCGCAAGTTGCTGCTCTTGCGGTAAAGGATTGACACATAACCTGCCCTATCATTTAATCCGGCCATCACATTTTCGCCGTTGTGACGGCCAGATTAAATGATAACGACCTGACGGATAACGCCTATCGCACCGCAAAGAAAGCACCGTTAATGAAAATCACCGACGTAGAAGTCCTGCGCATACAAGCCGGCACCGAGCCCAACAACAATTGGCTCTTCGTGCGTATCCACACCGACGAGGGCATCAGCGGTCTCGGCGAGGGTAGCCTGCAATACAAAGACGCCGCGCTGACGGCCGAGTTGGAAAACTTCGGCAGCTATCTACGCGGCAAAGACCCCTTCCAGATCGAGCATATCTGGACCTCGCTGCACCGCCGGGTCACCTGGACCGGCGGCGCGGTGACCATCAGCGCTATCAGCGCCATCGACTTGGCGCTCTGGGACATCAAGGGTAAGGCCTTGGGCGTACCGGTCTACGAATTGATCGGCGGCAAGGTACGCGACAGCGTGCCGCTCTATGCCAATGGCTGGTTCTCCGGCAAGCGCCCCTCTGCGCACGGGCCGCAAGACGGCGGTGAACCCGAACGCGACTGGTACGCGACTCGCGCCAAAGCCGTCGTCGAACAGGGCTATCGCTGCCTAAAACTCTACCCCTTCGGCGGCGAACAGGTCATAACCCCCGAGCGCATCACCCGCGGCGTCGGCTTGGTAGCCGCGGTGCGCGAAGCCGTCGGACCTAACATCGAAATCGGCGTCGACGTGCGCGCCCGCCTCAATGTCTGGAGCGCCCGCCGCGTCGCGCAACAATTGGAACCGCTCGACATCGCCTGGCTAGAGGAGCCGATACTCTTCGATAACGCCGATACCATGGCCAAATTTGCCCGCTCGGTACGCGTGCCGGTAGCCACCGGCGAGCAGCTCTACACCCGCTGGGAGTTCCGCGCGCTATTGGAGCAAAACGCTATTGGCATCATCCAACCCGATATCTGCCACGCTGGCGGTTTTTCCGAATTGCGCAAAATCGCCGCAATGGCCGAGACCTACTACGTCACGTTGGCCCCGCACAATTCCAACGGCCCGCTTTCGACGGTCGCCAGCCTGCACCTGGACATGGCCATCAATAACTGCCATATGCAGGAACTCTTCCTCAATTCAGTCGATCTCTACCACGAGGTATTGACCAACCCCATCGTCATAGAAAACGGCAACGGCACACCACCCGCCGGCCCGGGTTGGGGCACCGACCTCGACGACGCGGTCTTGGCAAAATTTCCACCGGCCGATTTTACGCCGGTCGTATCGGAGCCCTATTTGAGATTTTAATATCGCAACAGCGCAGAGCTCGCAATTAATCCATTGCTGCTATAAGACCACTGCACGAGAAGATCCGCATTCATCAGAAAGGCATCCTTTTTGTTCGACCCGGCCCTGAAGAAAAACTATGACCGCGACGGCTTCCTGATCGCCGAGGCGCTTTTTGACAAGAGCGAAATCAACGAAATCCGCCGCCGTATCGATACCCTGATCGCCGACCCCGATCACCCCCCAGAGGGCGTTACCATCGGCCGCGAAGGCAAAACCGCCGGCGACCGCCAAGCGAGCCAGGCCCGCGATGACTCGGTGCGCAGCGCCGCTTTTCTGGTGCGTTTCCTGCCCTTCTTTCAGGATTTTGCCCGCCAAGAAAAACTGCTCGAATTAGTCCGCGGCCTGATCGGTCCCCGCATCAAAGTCTTCCGCGACCAGGCTCTCTTCAAACCGCCGGGCGGCCAGGCTAAACCCCCGCACCAAGACCAAAGTTACTTCCTAGTCGAACCGGCAGACGAGCTGGTCACTGCCTGGATCGCCCTCGATGCGGCGACGACGGAAAACGGCTGTATGTGCTACGTTCCTGGATCACACCGACACGGGGTCTTTCCCATCGACAAAGACCCCGAACGCCCTGTGCACCACGTGCCCGACACCGGCGATCTGGCCCTACCCGACCCCGTGCGCTGCCCGGTAGCCGCCGGCTCGGTGATCTTTCACCACGGCTGCACCCTACACTTTAGCGACGATAACCGCACTGACACCTGGCGCAAGGCCGTGATCTTCCACTACGCCACCGCAGACGCCTGCTCCGCCAACGAACGGCTGAACCAAGAGGTCTCGCTCGAGATCGACTGAATGGCTCTTTGCACCGCAAAACCACAGCCCGCCACAAATTCCATAACGCACAAACGAGTTCACACTCCAGGCCGCGGCGCGGCTCAAAGGACATCCGAATTGTCGCCGCCCGGTGGTCCCGTGCCCGTCCGGTGGTCTCGTGCCCGTCCGGTGGTCCGGTGAGCAATACCCCCCTTTGCACCTGGCAGCGGCCAAGGGCCACAAGGCCGTCGTCGGAAAACGGCTCGACGCCGATGCGGAGATCGACGCTATTTACGACTATAACCACATGCCGATGAGCCTGCCCCCCTTATGGAGCAGCACGACATTGTCGAACTGCTGCTCGCTGTGCGGAGCGGCTTTTTTAGACAGCCCCCAAAACCACAAGAGCAGACGCTACATTATTATCCGATGCAACGTCTGCCGTTCTTGTCACATTGATAAGCCACTGCAATCAAAGTATCTTAAGACACCCGTTCTCCGACAGGAAACCATGTCCTTCAAGATCCTTTCCATCCTGCTTTGCACGCTTTGCGCCCTCGCCGCCGAAGCCGAACAACTCCGCTTCAGCACCCCCGCCGACTGGAGCACCTGGGATTTGCCGCTGGGCGCAGTCGAAGTCGCCACCAACGGCTCGATCCAACCCGTCCGCGTCCAGAAAAAAATCAATGCCGCCCTCAACGCCATTGCATTGGGCGGCGGTATCCGCCGCGTCAGCTCCAACGGCTTCGACGCCCTGAACATACTCGACGGCGACCCGGAGACTGGCTGGGCGCCGGACCCAACGGACGACGCCGAGGACTGGTTTGTCGAAATCGATCTCGGCCGCAGCGTTTCGGCGCGCAGCATCACCCTCATCTTCGCCGACGAAGCTCCCCCCTTCGAGCTCTTCGACCTACTGCTTTCCTCCGGTGAACCGCAACTCGACCGTGTCGCCAACCCCGTCGAGGGCTCGCTGATCTACCGCATTCGGGAACGCGTCAAGGAAAACGGCCGCCACCGCGTCACCTACGCGCCGGGCGACGCACTTGACCTGACCCCGATCCGCTACCTCCAGGTACGCAACCTCAAACACATCGACGGCGCCCGCTTGGTCGAAATAGAAGTCGAAGGGATCGGCGACAACTTGATCATCGGCCTGCCCGAGCGCGGCGGCGCGATCGACGTGATCATCGACGTCTTCAACCGCGCCGAGGAAGTTACCCTAGGCAACGCGCTCAACCTCGTCGACGGCTCAATCTTCGACCGCTGGCGCAACGGTCGCGAACCCCGCAACTCCTATAACACCTGGAGCCATATCACGATCGACCTCGGCGCCGTCTACCCCGTGGACTTCGTGCGGCTAATCACCGGCGTGGCCATCCGCGGCGGTTTCGGCGAACAACTGCTGCGCAGTCGGGCCGGTGCCAGCGGCGCGCGCTCTTTCAGTTACAAGGTCTATGAGATCCTCACATCCGATGGCTCGCTGGCTCCGGACGGCTCGCGTATATGGACCCGGCATTTTTCCGGACGAGGCACCCCCCTAGACCAACAAGCGGGTCTAGCCGACCATCAATTCCCGACCTTGCCGACGCGCTTCGTCCGCGTCGCCTGGTTGATCTGGGACGCGACCTGCGCCGAGACCGCCCCTGACGCGACATCGCGTTGGGCCTGTTACGCCAACGGCTCGGCCGAGGAGATCCAGGTCTACGGCGAGGGTTATCCGCTAGAAACCGGCTTCCGCTCGCCGCTGATCGACCTACAAGAGGGTAAGAGCCTCAACACCGTCGAATGGCAGACGCGGACCCCGCCGGGCACCCACGTGGAGATTCGCTCGCGCACCGGCAATCAAATCGTCGCGCAATACACTTTCCACGACAAGAATGGCAAGCAGGTCACGAAAAAAAAATACACCAAGCTGATCCCCAGTTTCAGGGGCGCAATCGACACCACGCGTATCGCCGGCGGCGACTGGAGCCCGTGGAGTAATATGTACAGCACTTCCGGTGCCTTCTTCCTATCGCCTTCGCCGCGCCGTTTTCTCGAACTCGACGTCAAGCTAGTCTCCACCAATCCGGAACAAGCCGCGCGTTTCGACTGGCTGGCCATCAACTTCACCGACCCCCTAGCCTCCCGGGTCGTCGGCGAGGTCTACCCCCTCGAAGTCATACCCGGCGAAGAAACCACCTTCTCCTATTACGTGCGCCCAGCGGTCTCTGCCACCGGCTTCGACCAGATCTCGGTCGAAGCTTCCACGATCCCTCGTTTTACCGCCGCCTTTATCGACGGCGAAAGCGTCGAGGTCGAGATTACATCGCTCACCCAGGGTTTTCTCGCCACTTTTCCGCGCCGGATCCAGAGCCGCCAGCTCGTCGAATTGCGTTTCATCTCGCCGATCTACCTGCAATCGACTCGCTTTGATGCCTTTCTCCACGACAGCGCCCGCCAGCAAACCCGTCAATTGGTCGATCCTGGCGACGCCGAAACGCAAATCGAGAGCAGCAGCAATGTGGTGGGCATACCGACCAGCGCAACATTGTTCTCCAACCTTTCGTTCACCTCTTCATTCATCACTCCCAATGGCGACGGGATCAACGACCGCCTCATGGTCTCCTTTGATCTGGTCAATGTGCTCTCCGCACGCCCATTGCGCTTGTCCCTCTACGACCTGGCCGGCCGACGGCTCTATTCCATCGAGTTCGACGCGCAAGCAGGGCACCAGGAACTGTCCTGGAATGGCCGCAACGCCCAAGGGCATCTCACACCGCCCGGCCTCTATCTACTCGAATTGCAAATCGCCAGTGACAGCGGCGATCGCAGTGTGCGACGCGCCGTGTCGGTCACCTACTAGTTTTATGTTTTTATCCTGGCGTAAATGCCTTACTATATTAGCCTTGTATTCTATCAACTCACGGAATATCCATGCGCTATTTAATACGTACAAAATTAATACTGCTTATCGGCATCTCCGTCGTATTGACCTATCTGGTGGTTATCGCATTCGATATCCTCCGGGTTCGGCAACGAGTCGAACACGAAACCGAATTGCGCATGGCCAACTTAGTGCAGAACTACGCCAAGCGATTTGACGCACAAGTCGCCCGATCGACCCGCACCTTCGTCGAAATCCACCCTGAAATCAGCAGCGAACAGATCTACGCGCAACTGCGCGCTAATCTCGTGCAAAACTACCTCAACGAGATGGCCGCGATCGGCAACAAACACGGCGGCACCTTGGACAAATTCATGGGTGACGGCATCATGGGTTTTTTCTGCGACCCGGAATGCTCGGGCACGGTGCAAGACGCCGTACAATGCGTACACATGGCGCAAGCCATGCAGGAACGCGCCGCGGGCTTGCAGATCGCCGTCCGCATCGGCATCAATGGCGGCGGGGATAGAAGGATAACAGAGCCGACATGAACGACGACAAAGTCGAAATTCTCATCGTCGACGACGCGCCCGAGAATCTGGAACTGCTGGGTAGAATTTTGGAAATGGCCGATTTCTTGGTCCGCCCAGCGACGAGCGGCCAAGCCGCCCTGCAAACCGCACAGGCGGCCCTGCCCGACCTGATCTTGCTCGACCTGACGATGCCGGTGATGGACGGCTTCGAGACCTGCCGGCGCCTCAAAGCCAACCCGGCAACCAAAGACGTGCCGGTGATCTTTCTCACCGGCCAAGGCGAAATTGAAAAAGTCGTACAGGGTTTCGAGCTCGGCGCCGTCGACTATATCACCAAACCCTTCAACACCACCGAATTACTCCGCCGGGTTAGCACCCATATC
>JABHFS010000082.1 GCA_018672475.1 Gemmatimonadota bacterium
GGTTTTGTCTTCCAAAGCTTCCAACTCATCCCCACCCTCAGTGCCCTCGAAAACGCGATGGTCCCGCTCGAATTGCGCCAAGAGCAGAATGTCCGCGCCCGCGCCGCCGACCTACTCGGACGCGTAGGGCTCGGCGATCGCCTCGATCACTATCCCGCGCAGCTTTCGGGCGGCGAACAGCAACGCGTGGCCATCGCCCGCGCCTTTATCAATCGTCCCACCATTCTCTTCGCCGACGAACCTACGGGCAATCTCGACGACGATACCAGCGGCCGAGTCCAGGACCTGCTTTTCGAACTCAACGAAGAAGCAGCCACGACTCTGATACTAGTGACGCACGACCTAGACCTTGCCCGGCTCACCCGGCGGATCATCCGTCTGCAAGGCGGCCGAATCGCCTCCGACGACCTTGTCGAGACTAGCACGCGATGACCGCCTGGCTGATAAAAATGGCCTGGCGCGACAGCCGCAGCCATCGCCGCAAGCTGCTGCTCTTCACCTCGTCGATCACCATCGGCATCGGTGCACTCGTCGGCATGGGCAGCCTCAGTGCAACGCTTGAAGGCGCGATCGACGAGCAGGCCGCCAGCCTACTGGGCGCCGATATGACCATCGAAAGCCGCCAGCCCTTCGCACCAGACGCCGAGGCGTTGATCGATTCCATCGGCGGTACGCAAGCACGGCAAATCAGTTTTAACTCAATGGTCTACCTACCCAAAAGCCAGGACACCCGCCTGGCCCAGATCCGTGCACTGACCGGCTCTTTCCCCTTTTACGGCGAGCTCAAAACAGCCCCCGCGCAAGCCGCACAAAACTTCCGCAGCAAACCCGAAGCCCTCGTCGACGAAGCACTGATGCTGCAATTCGGTGCCGCTGTCGGCGACTCGATCAAAATCGGCGACACGGTCTTTGCCATTGGCGGCCGGCTGCTGCGTATCCCCGGCGAAAACGCGCTCTTCAGCGATATACAGCCGCGCGTCTATATCTCGATGGACTATCTCGAAGGCACCCGCCTGATCCAAAAGGGCAGCCGCGTCACCTACACCGCCTTTTTCCGTTTTACTGACGGGCGCGATGTCCAAGCCATCGAACAGGCCATTCGCCCACAAACCCGCGACAACCGCTTGCGCGTCGAGACGATCGCCGACCGCAAACGGCGCTTGGGCCGCACCCTGGGCAATCTCTACCGTTTTCTAAACCTCGGCAGCTTTATCGCCCTGCTGCTCGGCGGCGTCGGCGTGGCCAGCGCCATTCACGCCTATACCAAACAGAAGCTGCCCACCGTCGCCATCTTGCGCAGCCTCGGCGCCACCGCCCGCCAAACCTTCCTGATTTACCTAATTCAGGCAGGCGCGATGGGTTTTATCGGCTCGCTCGTCGGCGCCCTATTGGGCCTCGGGGTGCTCTACTCGTTACCCAGCATCCTCGCCGATGTATTGCCGCTCGAAGTAACACCGAGCTTCAACGTCTTTGCGCTTTTGGAAGGTCTCGGCCTCGGTCTCGGCATCTCGCTGCTCTTCGCCGCCCTGCCGCTATTAGCTATTCGCAAAACCTCGCCGCTATTGACACTACGCGCCTCTTTCGAAGAAGCCAAACCAGCCGACGCCGGCCCCTTGCGTTGGATCCTCTACCTAGGAATTGCCCTGGCCATCGTGCTCTTCGCCTATCGCCTCACCGACCGCTGGCCATTAGCCCTCGGTTTTGCCGGCGGGGTCGGTATAGCCTTCGCGCTTTTAGGCCTCGTCGCCCGTTCAATTACCTATGGCGCCCGGCGCTTCTTTCCTTCCTCCTGGAGCTATATCTGGCGCCAGGGTCTGGCCAATCTCTACCGGCCCAATAACCAGACGACCATGCTAATGTTAGGTTTGGGGCTGGGCACCTTCTTGCTAAGCACGCTCTTTCTCGCACAAACCAACTTGCTGGCCCACATCAAAAGCGTCGGCTCCGACGAGCAACCCAATGTCGTGCTTTTCGATATCCAGTCCGATCAGCGGCAAGAGCTAAACGCGCAAATAGAGGGTGCCGGCCTGCCGCTCCTACAGCAAGTCCCCATCGTGACGATGCAGATCCACAGTGTCAAAGGCCAGGCCGCCCGCGCCATCCGCCGCGACACCAGCCGGACCCGCAGTCGCGGCCGGGGCCGGGGCAATTGGGCCTTGCGCCACGAATACCGCTCGACCTACCGCGACCATCTGACGGAAACCGAGACGATCACTGCCGGCCAATGGCGTGGAGACAGTAGCGGCGACACCGTCTTTGTCTCGCTCGAAGAGGGCGTCGCCTCATCTCTAGGGGTCGGCATCGGCGATGGGTTGTCCTTCGACGTGCAGGGCGTGCCGATCGACGTCGTCGTCGGCAGCTTGCGCGCCGTCGACTGGCAGCGGGTAATGCCGAATTTCCTGGTGGTCTTCCCCACCGGCGTGCTCGAACCAGCACCGCAATTCCATGTGCTCGTCACCCGCGCCGATTCCACCGAACAGATGGCCACACTGCAACGCGATGTGGTGCGCCGCTTCCCCAATATCTCGGTAATCGACCTCGGCAGTATTTTGAGCACCGTCGACAATATTCTCGGCAAGGTCTCTCTGGTAATTCGCTTTATGGCCTTTTTCAGCGTCGCGGTCGGCCTGATCGTGCTGATCGGCGTGATCACCGGCAGCCGCTACCAGCGCATCCAGGAAAGCGTGCTGCTCAAAACCCTGGGTGCCAGTCGTAGCCAAGTCGTCAAGATCATGCTGCTCGAATATATGTTTTTGGGATCGTTCGCCGCCGCGACGGGCTTAGTGCTAGCACTGGGCGGGGTCTGGGGCTTGAGCAATTTTCTTTTTGAGATCGACTTTGTGCCCGACTACTTGCCGGTGGCATTGGCCTTCGTACTGGTCAGCGGGCTGACGATGGCCATCGGCGCACTGTCGAGCCGGGGTATCCACTCCAGCCCGCCGCTCGAAGTCCTGCGCTCGGTCGGCTAATGGCGCTATACTCTTCGCCCAAGATCGGTTAGCGGCGCAACGTTTCGAGCACCGGCCCGAGCGTCGCCCAGACCGTTTCCGCAACGATGCGATGGCCCTCGACCGTAGGGTGATTGCCGTCGGACAGGTTCAGTTCGGGTCTGTCCGCCACGCCTTCCAAGAGAAAAGGCACCAATGCCGCACCATTTTCTTTCGCCAATCCCGGAAAGAGTCGCTGGAACTCCTCGGTATATTCCGCGCCGAGGTTCGGCGGCATCTGCATACCGACGACAACTAGAGAGATATCGGGATTCTTCGCTTTAACCCGGTCAATAATTTGTTGCAGATTGCTGCGGGTACTCTTCAGATCAATACCGCGCAGCCCGTCGTTTGCCCCCAGTTCAAGTACGAATACATCAACCGGTCGCCGCATCAGCCAATCTATACGGCGCAGCCCCCCCGCCGAAGTTTCGCCGCTCAACCCCGCGTTGAACACTTCGAAGTTCCAACCCAATGAATCGATGCGCGCTTGCACCAGCGCCGGAAAGGCCTGCTCGCGATCGAGGCCATAACCGGCCGTCAGGCTGTCGCCGTAAAAGAGAATCGTCCGGCTGGAGTCCGCCTCTTGCGCGGAGACATTAACACAGAACAACATCAGCGCCAATAGGCCATATCGCATGCTTGCGTTAAACCTTCTACAAATGCGCTTGCCGACCATCGGGCCAACGCCAATAGAGTTTTTCTTATATCGCCACAAACATACTTTCATCTATTTTTCCACCTCGATCTTTCGATGGGCCTCAACGGTAATACGACTCGAAAACGCAAACGATCGTTCCCCTGTAAAAGGAAGCGCCCCCCAAGACTGGGGCCCTCACTCTGGCCGCCGAAAAATTTCAGCGCCTCGGCGATTACCGCACCCGAATCGGCGCGATCCCCTTCAAGCCGCCACTTGCCCTCGCCGAGCACCGGTTGAGGATCGTAGTCCACCTTGAGTTCTAGATACAAGCGCTCGCCGCCTTGCAATGTGAGTATCGCCGTCGCGCGCGTCGTCGCCCCCGTGCGCTTGCCCTCTATGTCGTACGCACTTACCTGGCGCGCCTTATAACCACCGTCGGCCCATTCTTCAAGCTGCGGTTCGGTATTATTCGCACAACTTCCGAGCAGTACGAGATAGATTAGCACGATGCATTGCATATGGGAGGATAATAGCACCCAATCTATCTAACGTCCACATCGGCCAGATTCTTCTGTCCGCTCACGATGCGCTCCTTATCGGCCTTAGCCAAACGCTTGACCCTCGCTTCGAGTTGCGAAGCCTCAGATCGCGTACCGGCCTCTGCAGTAAACACCAACTCCAGCGGGTCTTTGCCGCGCAAATATTTTGCGCACAGTTTGCCCTGGCCCACGTGTTCGTTAAGCCGGCGCTCGATATCCGTCGTGATACCGGTATAAAGAGAGGCATCGCTACAGCGGATGATGTACAGATGCCACACGCAAAGACCTTATCCCTTTATTCATTTAGCCCAATCGAGCCACACCAGACGCAACCACGCCCGATGACCATCCACCGGGCGCAAGCGCAAATAATAATAGGCCTAATCGCCTTCCGGCACCTTGCAACTCGACATCCCACGCACCGGACTTGCTCTGCCACACGAATTTCCATGGCTTATAACCTCCACAACTCCGATCGGTGCCGTGCCATTGCGGCGAAAAAAGACGCCCTCACCTCCGCCCATACCCCCTCCCCCGGAAACGCACCCCGTTGACCGTAGAATCGCAGACGATCGGCACCCCCGAAGTCGCTATAGGTATAGCGCTCTTACATGATATGCTCCCCAAAGAAAGCTGCCTGTCCACTGAAATTCTACGCCAGATCATAGTGCTTGGCATCGGGTAAAGGTACTGGCGGCGAATCCTCGGTGCCGATGCTCCAATCGGCCAAGCGCAGCCGCATATCGGCCAAGACCTCGCAGTTTTTTTCCTCGTCGACGACATTCACTAACTCGTGCGGATCGTTGACCAGATCGTAGAGTTCGTCGCGGTCGCCCATCGAATCGTGCACATATTTCCACTCGCGGGTGCGAACCATTTTGCAGCGGCCCGCCGCCTCGCGCCACTGCAGCGTGTCGATCAGCGTCTTGCGCCCCCAAGGCTTGGGCAATTTTTCCAAATCGGCCATCGTAAAAAGCGGCCCACCCGAGCCATATTCGGAAAAAGTCGCGTCCCTTGGAGTCGCGTCCGTCACCGTCGGCAAGGGCTCACCCTGCATCGACCTCGGCGTTTCCATGCCCTGCAATTGCAACAGAGTCGGCACAATATCAACTAAATTGGCCATGCTGGTATCGCGCACCCCGGCCTCGACCTGCCCCGGCCACGATACGATCAGCGGCACCCGTGTCAGGCTGTCATAAAACACCCCCCCCTTGCATTGCATGCGGTGCTCGCCCATAAAGTCGCCGTGGTCCGAGCAAAACACCACGATCGTATTTTCCCGTAAACCATTGCTCTCTAGTGCGTCGAGGATCTGCCCCAGGCAATCGTCCATAAAACGCACCATGCCGAAATAGGCCGCCATTAGTCCGTAGATATCTTCAGACGATTCCTCTTCTATTCCAAGCATCTTGTACAGCACGCGATTGCGCTCCGGCGCCCGCTCGTCGTCAAACTCTCCTTCGCGCCAGGGCGGCAAATCAATTTTGTCGGGCGGAAACATCGCCGCGTATTCTTCCGCGACCATCCACGGCTCGTGCGGATCCGGGAACGATACCCACAGCGCAAAAGGCTCGTCCTTGTGCTGTTCGAGAAAGCGCGTGGTCTGCCCGGTGATCAAGCCCGAGGATTGATCCTCCAATGGCAGATCCGTCGTACCATAAGCGAAACGTGGATTCTGCGGCTGCATATTGCGAAACTCATCCCTCACCTTATCGCGCCCCTCTTGCGGGCGCCACCAGTCCATGCCCTTGGTTGGCGCCGGCCCACTACCGCCGTGGGTGATATCGTTCCACACGTCGAAAAGCGCCAGATCGTCTTCCTGCTCAAAGCAGTGATTTTTGCCGATCAGCCCCGTGGTATAAC
>JABHFS010000083.1 GCA_018672475.1 Gemmatimonadota bacterium
CTCGATCGCCAGCCTGCCCGGCCTCGATGTCGAAGCCGTCGAATATATCGCCCGCGAGGGCAGTAAGATCACCAAAAAGGATCTGCGCAATATCCGCCTGCCGCGCGACTCGATCATCGGGGCGGTCGTGCACCACGACCGTGTAATCATCCCGGACGGGGATACGCGCATAGAACCGGGCGACAAAACCGTGGTCTTCACCCGCCACCACACCCACGAGGAAGTAAGGAAAATCTTCGGCGGTTAAACTCGTCGTATATTTCTCCGTCAAACCAGAGGCCCTTATGCATTTTCACAAAGCCACGCATATACTCGGCCTGCTGCTAATTTTCCTCTCCGTCTTCATGCTATTGCCCGTGCCCTTTTCGCTATACTACGGCGAAAACGACGCGCCGGCCTTCCTGATTAGCGCCGCACTCAGCCTAGTCGCCGGACTCATCGCCTATAAAACGACCCGTCTCGACGGCGATCTGCGGCCCAAAGAAGGCTTCGCCGTGGTCACCTTCGTCTGGCTTATCCTATCTTTTTTCGGCCGCTTGCGGCGCCACCTCCACCCGCAAGCGGTGGTCCCGGTGCGCATGAACGGTGAGCCAGTGTCGAGGGAAGTCGTGACCAATGTGCTCGGTTACTTCATTTTTTATTATACTTTTCCTGTTCGGCGTATTGTCGATGTCGTTGCTCAGTTTGGACATGCTTGCGGCCTTCGGCGCCGTGGCGGCGACCCTGGGCAATGTCGGCCCCGGCTTAGGTTCGGTCGGCGCCACCGACAACTATGCGCACCTGCCTGCGGTCGGCAAGTGGTTGCTCTCTTTGTTTATGTTGCTTGGACGACTGGAAATTTTCACCGTGATCGTGCTCTTTTCACCAGATGCCTGGCGCCAATAACCGGGGCGTTGCCCACGGAATAAACTATGCGCACACCCGTGGTATTTCGAGTCCTCGGCGTATTGCTGATGGTCTTCAGCGCGACGATGCTGGTACCCGCCATAGTTTCTTTTTTCTATGAAGACGGGGCCAGCGACGCCTTTCTCATCGCCTTCGCCATAACATTCTGCACCGGGCTGACCTGCTGGCTACCGACGCGCAAAAACCCCACCGAACTGGGCATCCGCGACGGTTTCGTCGTCACCGTCCTATTTTGGACCGTATTGGGATTTTATGGCGCGTTGCCACTAATGTTGGAAGAGCGGCTGCAACTAAACTTCACCGACGCCGTGTTCGAGTCACTGTCCGGCTTGACCACCACTGGGGCCACGGTAATCGAAGGTTTGGACGACCTACCCAAGTCCGTGTTGTTCTACCGCCAACAGCTTCAGTGGCTCGGCGGCATGGGCATCATCGTGCTCGCCCTCGCGGTATTGCCGATGCTCGGCGTCGGCGGCATGCAGCTTTTCCGCGCCGAGACCTCCGGCCCCATCAAAGACTCGAAGATAACGCCGCGGATCGCCGAAACGGCCAAGGCGCTGTGGTATCTCTACCTCGGCCTGACCGTCGCTTGCGCCTTCGCCTACTGGCTGGCAGGCATGGACCTTTTTGACGCCGTCGCGCACAGTTTTTCGACCGTTTCCATCGGCGGGTTCTCCACCCACGACGCCAGTATCGGCTATTTCGACAACCCCGCCATCGAGCTAATCGCGATCTGCTTCATTGCCATATCGGGGATTAGCTTCACATTACACTTCTCCGTTTTGCGCCATCGGTCGCTGCGCGGCTATTTGCAGAATGTAGAAGCCCGGACCTACTTGCTCATTTTGCTGGCCGTCACGCTGATCGCGTGGTTCGAGCTTTATACGGAGAAGGGGTACGATCTGGTCGCTGCGCTGCGCTATGCGCTTTTTATGACGGTCTCGATCGCCACCACCACCGGCTTCGCCATAACCGACCACTCAGCCTGGTCCGGCTTCCTGCCTTTTTTATTGTTTCTCTGCTCGTTTGCTGGAGGTTGCGCCGGCTCGGCAGGCGGCGGCATCAAAATCATCCGCCTAATCCTCATTCTGAAACAAGGCAACATCGAGATCAAGCACCTGATCCACCCCAACGCCGTCATCCCCCTCAAGATCAACGACAACCCCGTTCCCGACCGGGTGCTGCAGGCCGTCTGGGGCTTCTTCTCCGTCTACATCCTCACCTTCGCGCTGCTCTTCGTCGCCGTGTTAGCGACAAACCTCGATCCGTTGACCGCCTTTTCCGCCGTCGCCGCCAGCATCAACAACCTCGGACCGGGGCTCGGCGAAGTCGCGCTGCACTACGGCGACATCAACCAACCGGCCAAATGGATCCTGTGCTTCGCCATGCTGATCGGCCGCCTGGAAATATTCACCCTATTGGTATTGTTCAGCCCCACCTTCTGGCGCAAATAACCCGCCACCTCAGCCCCTAAGCCCGGCTGCAATCTCGGCCAACGTCTTCCACAGATAGGGTGCTAAGCTGTAGTCGACCCACAGCCGATAGACCCGTTGACCTGCTTCTTCGCGCGGCAACACCCCGCAAGAAGCCCCAGCCACGCGCGTATACACCATGCGGTCCGCTAACTCACCCACAAAATCCACCCCGCAAGTCTGTGCCAAAACGCCCAACGCCGCGTCGCCTGCCAATACCAAGGTCACCGATTGTTGCTCGATGCGATAAACCCCATTATCGACCGCCTGCAAGGCGGACTCAAAACGCGTTAACAATCCATCGTCGGGCGCGCACTCTAGAATCAACTCGCCCGTACCTACCCGCGCCAGGACCCCATACTGCCCTACGAGCAAAGTGTCGTATACCTCGACCGGCAATTCGATCTCGTGCTGCTCAGCCCATGCGACCAGGCCTGGCCCTTTCACCCCGAGCTTTACCCAATCCGTCGGATGCCGCAAGACGGCTAAGACCTCGGGCGTAGCTTCAGTGATAAGGTCATCCAGCGGGCTATTGCGCATTTCGCTCATAATCCCTGCCGCTCGTCATCCCGATCGTAAAAAGGCAATGCCGCTACTTCAGCAACGCTCATCGCCCCGTCATCTAAGCGCACCTCAATGCGCGTGCCTGGCTCAGCCATATCCGGTTCGACAAAGGCCATCCCCAATGCATAACCCAGGGTCGAAACGGGGGCGATACTCGTGATGCGCCCCACCATACGGCCATCCTTAATAATCAAGTGGCATTCCTCGGGCAATCCCCCCTTAAAACCGTCTGGCCAGCGCACCCCGACCAATACTCGCTTTGTTTCGCGCTTGCGATAGATCTGCAGACTGCGTTGACCGACGAAGAAGGGTTTGTTCTTACCTATCGCCCCAGCCAAGCCCGCCTCGTAGGGGTGCGTCAGCGCGTCGGTGTCATGGCCGACGATCAGATGCCCCTTTTCAAGCCGTAATAGCCGCTGTGCCTCAACGCCGAAAGCACGCACGCCCCACGGCTCTCCCGCGGCAAAAATCGACTGCCATACATGCGCCCCTTGCCAAGCCGGCACATGCACCTCATACCCCAATTCTCCGACAAAACCCACCCGCATCACCAACGCCCGGACACCCGCCACCTCGCCCTCCCGCACCCCCAAATAAGGAAAAGCCTCCGGGCTCAGGTCGATGTCCGTCAGAGCGGTTAGCGCCTCACGGCTATGCGGCCCGGCCAGGTTCAACGCCGCCAATTGGCCCGTCGCATTGCTCAAGGTCACATCCAACCCCCAAATCGCCGCCCAGCGCAGCATCTCGCGATAGAACGCACCGACACCGCTGCTGGTCGCCGTGACATAAAAACGATCTTCGGCCAATCGCGCGATCACCCCATCCTCGATCACCACCCCGCTCTCATCGAGCGCCACTGCGTAGCGATAACGTCCCACCGCCCGTTTCTTGAAGCGGCCGGTATAGAGCCGTTCGAGTAATTCGACCGCATCGGGGCCATTGATCAGTAACTTGCCGAGCGTGCCCACGTCGATCACGCCAAGGCCGGTGCGCACTTGTTGCGCTTCTTGAAAAATACATTCGTCACGATGCGTATTGGCGCGACGATAATATTCGGGCCGATACCAATCACCGGCGTGATAAAATTCCGCGTCGTGTGCGGCATGCCAAGCGTGCATCGGCGTCTGGCGCATCGGGTGGAAACGCCGGCCGGCCAAGTGCCCCAGCGGCACCGGCTGGTAAAACGGGCGTGAGGTTGTCGAACCGGTTTCGTCGATCGTATCGCCGTTGAGCTTAGCGAGGATGCGCATCGCGTTCATATTCGCGAGCTTGCCCTGGCTCGGCCCCATACCGACGGTGCTATAGCGCTTGAGTAATTCGACGCTGTCGTAGCCCTCCTGATGCGCGTTGACGAAGTCGGTCAAATGCAAGTCTTCATCAAAATCGACAAAGTTCTTTTTGCCGGAGTGGGCAAAAATAGGATAGGGATGGCTGTGCGCCGTTTTGCAGGATTCCACTCGGGGGCTAATCTGCTTGTCCTCGCGGCCCGTATAGTAAGCCGCCGCCGCGCCCTGGTCGCGCCCGTCTATTCTTTGCGCGTCGAGGTCGTATGTTCCGCGCGCGCGCCCTGCGACAAAAATTCCGTCGGGCTTTGAGACCGGCGCCAATTGTTGCAACGTCTGCTCATAGGCAAACTTGACCCCTGCCTGGCTTAACAAGGCCGCATTGGGCATCCACCCGACTGACACCGCGATCCCGTCGCAGGCGATTAGTTGACCACGGCTCGACTCGATTTCGCCATCGTCGCGCAATGGTGCAACGACCGCACCGCGCAAACCGCTCTTGTCCCCCTTGGCCACCGCCTCGTAGACCGCGTGACCGCAATGGATCGGCACGCCCGCAGCGGCGACTTCCTCGCCCAAAACCGAAGGTTCTCCATCGGGACGCAAATCGGCGATGGCCGCCACCTCGACCCCAGCTTCGAGCATATCCAACGCCACGCCATAGGCTTGGCTATTGGCCGCTAAAAGCACCATCCGTTCACAGGGTTTGGTCGCGTACAAACGCACCAGCCGCTGCGCAGCTGAGCCGAGCATCACGCCCGGCAGGTCGTTGTGCCCGAAAACCGCTGGCTGTTCGATCGCCCCCGGCGCATAAACTACGGCCCCGGCCCGCACCTTGCTCATACGGTCAGCGTCAAAGAGCGCGACCCAATGGTCGGCGTAGTGCCCGCCAACCATCGTCGCACAACGCACCTCAACTGCCTCCAAGGCCAGCACCGCCTCCACTAACGTGCCATACGCCCTTTGTGCCTCTTCATCGCGACCGTGTTGCCACGCCAAGCTACCGCCCAAACGCGCCTGTTGTTCAATTAATAGAACACGCGCCCCTGTCCGGCCCGCCGCCAATGCAGCTTCGAGCCCCGCAGCACCCCCACCAACGACCAGCACATCGCACCAAGCGTAATCCTTAGGACTAGTGGTCGAGGGCAACGCGGGGTTAATCTCACCCAAACCCGCAATCTTGCGAATCTGCTTTTCATGAAAGGGGAAAAGCCAGGCCGGACGGTGAAATACCTTATAATAAAAACCCACCGGCATAAAACGGCTGAAAAGCTCGACCCAATTGAGCTTGTCGCCCTTCAGCCCGCCAAACGTATTGACCGCCCGCAGATCCATGCCCGCAACCAGCGGCAGACTATCGCCGCGCAGATGTGTGTGGGTACCGTCGCTGAACATCGCATTGGCATCGTGGCCGGCCAGACTATAGATCCCTCGCGGCCGGTGGTATTTGAAACTGCGACCGGTCATCTGCACGCCATTGGCCCATAGCGCGCTGGCGATCACATCGCCGGCATAACCTTTGTAGGTTTCCCCCTCAAAGCGGAACTCAAGCTCCTGCGTCCGGTCGATCCACTCGCCGGGTTGCGCGGCAAGACGCTGCTTCACGACGCTTCCTCCCCATTCCACAGATACGTACGGATGAATTGGTCGCTCGTGATATTGCGTTCGGCGATAAACCAGGTGTTGCTGGCGATATGATACCACCATTCGCGCTGTATGCCCTGTTCGCCATCGCGATTAAATACATAGTCGGCCCACGCCTCATCGTCGACTTGTTGCGGATCGGGCATCGGACGCACCGCGCCACCAAAAGAGAATTCCTGTATCGGCCGCGGCCCATTGATCGGGCAGTGCAGAATCTTCATTGCCGCCCTCTTCTTTTAATGGCCAACCGAAGCCGCCCCTTTTTCGCCCACAAGGTCAAAGGCACCAAAGCGGGAAACGTTAAACGCGCGAATCAGTGGATGGTCCTCCCCGGTCGCCACAGTATGCGCCATGGTATAACCGCAGACCGGCGACGCCTTAAAACCCCAAGTACCCCAACCCGCGTCGATATAAAAACCTTCGATCGGCGTCGTACCCATAATCGGCGAGAAATCCGGAGTCATATCGCACAACCCAGCCCACTGCCGCAACACTTTCACATCGCCCAAAAAGGGAAAGAGATCCAACATATGGCCCGCTAGCCCCTCGGCGAAATCGAGTGTCGACCGCATCGAGATAAGTTCATAGGGATCGAGCGAGGCCCCGGTGACAAGCTCACCGCGCGAAGACTGGCTGACATAGGTGTGTAAACTCGCCGATACCACAATCGCATCGAGCCAGGGTTTAAAAGGCTCGGTCACCATCGCCTGTAAGGGATGCACCACCAACGGTGTGCGCAAACCGACCATCCGCTGTATGCTGGTAGTCCAACCGGCCACCGCACTGATCACTTTCCTAGTCTTGATAAAACCACGATCGGTGTGCACGCCCGCAACTCGACCGTCGACCACCTCGATATCACTGACCGTCGTCCGCTGATGAATCTCCGCGCCACCCTGGTCGGCACCGCGTGCATAAGCCCAGGCCACCGCGTCGTGCCGGGCGATCGCGCCCGGCGGATGGAAAAGCGCACCGACGATCGGCGGTTGGTGCCCACCGCAATTCAGGTCAATCTCGGGGATCTTCTTCTTGATGAACTCGGGGCCGACGACCTCGGAATCGATGCCGAGGTGCTTATTGACCTCGGCGCGCCAGCGCTGGGTGCGTAACGAAGCCGGGGTATGGGCTAGAGTGAAATGGCCGCGTTCAGAATAGAAGAGGTTGAAGTCGAGGCTACGCGCCAGATCGCGATAGAGGTCCACGCTGAACTGATAAAAGCGCGCGCCCTCCTCGGTGAGATAATTTGAGCGGATAATCGCGGTATTACGGCCGGTACCGCCGTGACCAATATAGCGCTGTTCGAGCACGGCGACGTCGTGGATACCGTGCTCGGCGGCTAAATAATGGGCAGCGGCCAGCCCGTGGGCACCGCCGCCGATAATCACCACATCATAGCTATCGCGCAGTTCCGCAGGAGAGCGAAACATCCGCGGCTCGGAGTATTCTTTTTCAAGCCCGAATTTGAGCAGCCGAAAAGGCATAGTCTCAGCAGATCTTGTTGGGGTTTAGAAGGAGGTCAAATACTGGTCAATTTCCCAGCGGCTGACCTGACCGTCGTACTCGGCCCATTCATTCGCCTTCATCGCGATAAATTCCCCCGCGATCGGGCCCAACGCCGATTGCACTACCTCATCCTGGCGCAATTCATCAATCGCCTCGTTGAGCGACTGTGGCAAAAGCTTAATCCCGGCAGCGTCGATCTCGGCACGCGGGCGCTCGTACATATTGCCCAAGTTCGGCTCGCCCGGCTCTAAGCCGCGCTTGATACCGTCGAGCCCGGCGGTCAAATAGGCGGCCATCGCCAAATATGGATTAGTGCCGGCACTGATAGCACGGTCTTCAAAATGCCCGGGACCGGCGGTGCGGATCATCTGAGTCCGGTTGTTATCGCCGTAGGTCACGAAGGCCGGGGTCCAGGTAAAACCCGACTGGCTCGAATAAAGCCCATCGCCGAGTTGCAGCCTCTTGTAACAATTAACGGTGGGGCTGGTCACCGCACAAAGCGCGCGCGCATGGTGCATAATGCCGCCGATAAAGTGGTAGGCCAACTGCGAGCAACCCAAACCGCGTTTGTCCTTGTTATCGATAAAGAGGTTTTTGCTTGATTTGGCGTTGGCCAAATGGTAGTGCGCGTGCAAACCGCTGCCGGTGCGGTCGGCGAAGGGCTTGGGCATATGCGTGGCAATCGCGCCGTATTTTTTGGCAATCTGCGAGCTGGCCATCTTGAAGAAGATAACCCTATCGCAGGTCGTCAGCGCGTCGGCGTAATCAAAATTGACTTCGTATTGCCCATTGCCGTCCTCGTGGTCGCACTGGTAAACTCCCCAATCGAGCGAGTTGAGCGCCAGGGTTAATTCCTGCAGGTAGGCCATCGCCGGCGACATCGAACGGAAATCGTAACAGGGTTTGGCCAACGAATCAACGCCGTCGGGATCCCAGGGCCGAATCGCGCCGTTTTCATCGCGTGAGACCAGGAAGTGCTCCGGCTCCATACCGACATTGAAGACAAAACCCTGGCTTTTCGCCTCGGCCAGCACCCGCTTGAGGTTGGTGCGCGGGCAATAGGGATAGGGCTCGTCGTCGACAAAGAGATCACCGGCGAAGCGCACGGTATTCGGTTGCCAGGCCAATCGCGAATACGAGTCGAGATCGATCCGGGCCAGCATATCGTGCGAGTGCGGCCCCTGCCCCGAGCCCCATACGGCCGCACCGGCGAAACCGGCCCCTTCTCCAGCCGCATCGTCGAGCGCCGATACCGGCACCATCTTGACTTTGGCCGAACCGGTAATATCGACGAATTGTACCAGGAGAAATTCGATGCCCTCTTCCTTCAGGCGTTTTTTGACTGCCGCGCGACTAGCCATGATAGTCTCCTTATAGATGTGCTCGAAAAAACTTTCTGCAGCTAAAGTGCCAGATCAGATTTTCCAGACGTACCTTAAATGGCGTTACCAGGTATCCAGTCCGTACCGGCCAGGGGGATCTTGGCCATCGCCGCCGACTCCATCGTCAACGCCGCCAAGTCCTCCGGCTCGAGGTTGTGCACATGCGACTTGCCGCAGGCCCGGGCGATGGTCTGGCACTCCATCGTTATCACCCGCAGATAATTGGCCAATTGGCGGCCGCCGACGACTGGATCCAACCGACTGGCTAGCGCTTCGTCCTGCGTCGAAATGCCCGCCGGGTCCTGACCTTCCTGAAAATCGTCGTAGAATCCGGCCGCCGAATCGAGCTTGCGGTATTCATCGTCTAAATGCGGGCTATTATCGCCCAACGCGATCAACGCGGCCGTGCCGATCGAACAGGCGTCAGCGCCCATCGCCAGCGCTTTCGCCACATCGGCACCGCTGCGAATACCGCCGGAAACGATAAGCTGTACCTTGCGGTGCATTTCGAGTTCGTTGAGTGCCTCGACTGCCTGGCGCAACGCCGGCAATGTCGGAATCCCAACGTGCTCGATAAAGACGTTCTGGGTCGCGCCAGTACCGCCCTGCATGCCGTCAAGCACGACGACATCAGCACCGGCCTTGATCGCCAGCAGCGTGTCGTAGTAGGTCCTCGTCGCGCCGATCTTGACATAGATCGGCACCTTCCAGTCGGTAATCTCGCGTAATTCAACGATCTTAATCGCCAGGTCGTCGGGACCGGTCCAATCGGGATGACGGCAGGCCGAGCGCTGGTCGATATCCTTCGGCAAGGTGCGCATGCCCGCAACGCGATCGCTGATCTTCTGCCCCAATAACATGCCGCCGCCGCCGGGTTTGGCCCCCTGCCCAAGCACGATCTCGATCGCGTCAGCCTTGCGCAAGTCGTCGGGGTTCATACCGTAGCGCGAGGGCAATAACTGGTAGACCAATGTCTTCGACTGCCCGCGTTCCTCCGGCGTCATGCCGCCATCACCGGTCGTAGTACTCGTACCCACTTCGCTCGCACCCCGGCCCAGCGCCTCTTTGGCGTTGGCCGACAACGAACCAAAACTCATGCCGGCGATAGTGATCGGTATATCGAGGTGGATCGGGTTTTTGGCGTAACGCGTGCCCAACACCACCCCTGTATCACAGCGCTCGCGATATCCTTCTAATGGGTAGCGCGACATGCTCGCGCCCAAGAACACTAGATCGTCGAAATGCGGTACCCGGCGCTTGGCGCCCCAGCCGCGAATATCATAGATCCCGGTCCGCGCGGCGCGCTGGATCTCGTGGATCACATTGCGGTCAAAAGTGGCCGATTCCCGCAGGCCGCCGGGAGGATTGTCGTGCGATTCAGTCATAGTCTGCGCTTTAGTATCTAGAGGTGTTATCCACTTGAAAGTTATAGAGTTGGCGCGCCGACCCGTAACGGCGAAATTCGCTAGGTTTGACCTTGCCCATCTCAGCCTTTTCCAGCAACCCGGCCAGGGTGTCGAGGTGCTCGTCGCGCATTTCTTTTTCGACGCAATCGGCCCCCAAGCCCTTAACCTGCCCGCGCACGTAGATCTGCGCCTCGTAGAGCGAGTCGCCCAATGCCTCGTCGGCGTCGCCGCAAACGAGCAAGTGACCGGCCTGGGCCATAAAGCAGCTCATATGGCCGACCGAACCACCGACCACGATATCGATGCCCTTCATCGAAATACCACAACGGCTTGCAGCATCGCCCTCAATCACCAGCAAGCCGCCGTGGGCCGTCGCCCCCGCACTCTGGCTCGCATGGCCTTTCACCCGCACAATGCCCGACATCATGTTCTCAGCGACCCCGACCCCGACCATCCCGTGCACGGTGATCTGTGCGTGTTGGTTCATACCGGCGCAATAATAACCCACATGACCTTCGATATCGATCTTCACCGGGCTATCGACACCGGCGGCGACCGCGTGTGCACCGCGCGGGTGCACGATCCGCCAAGGCGTCTTGGCCGCATCTTCGTTCAAGTCATGCAAACGCTGATTCAGCTCTCGCAACTCTCCTGTCGCCAGATCGAAAACTTCAACGGCCATATCGTTCTCAGCCCCCATCAGTTCGCTGCACCCCAAGTGTAGACCTGTGCCGGCTTGGGCTCCCAGACGTCAGCCTCGTCGATACCCGGCAAATCGGCCAATGCCTGAAACTCGCTGGCCATTGCCACATAGTCGTCGGTCTCGGCCAGTACCGCCGGTTTGCAGGCAATCGGATCGCGCAAGACGGCAAAACCATCGGCGGTACCAATCGCAAAGGTGTAAAAGCCGTCCAGGTCTTCCAGTGCCGCTTCGAGTGCTTCCTGCAACGTATCGCCCTGCTGCATCCGCCACATCAGATAACCGGCCGCCACCTCGGAGTCGTTTTCTGTGCGAATCTCGATACCGGCGCGTTCGAGATTCGTCCGCAGGCGATTGTGATTGCTCAATGAACCATTGTGCACCAGACACAGGTCCATGCCGGTCGAAAAGGGATGCGAACCGTCTGTAGTCACCGCGCTTTCCGTCGCCATGCGCGTATGCCCGATGATGTGCGTACCGCGCATACCGCGAATGCCGAAGCGATCGACAATCGATTCGGGCGAGCCAATCTCTTTGAAAATCTCGATGCGACGGCCGATGCTCATTATAGTTAACCCAGGATCCTTATCCGCTAACGCTTGCGCTAAAGCCTCTTCATCGGCGCGCACCGCGATCACCGCGTAATTGGCATTTATTTGCACCTTGGCCTCACAGGCAAAGAACTCGCCCAAACTGTGGGCCAATGTCTGCCAGTCATAATCGCCGCCATCGTGCCGCAAGGTGACTTTTATATGGCCTGCGGCAGGCTCATTGCCATAGAGCGCAAAACCAGCGCTATCTGGACCGCGACCGGTCATACAGACCAACATCGACGCAAATAGCTCGCCAATTTCCCCGGCTAAATCCTGCTTTTTCAAATAGAGTCCGACTATGCCACACATGAGTCCATCACTGATATTTTAAAGGTGATAAAATTCCAAAAGCGGCATCAATCTAAGTGGCCTATTAGAGCGTGTCAAGAAGCACGGTATATCATTTAAGTCACTGCATCTCATATTGGCACTACAGAGGCATAAACTACCATTTAACCATAATAATACCCGCTCTTGTTTTCCATCACTCCAAAGGCGTAAATTACGCAACCGCACTTCCCGAAACAATCGCAGCCGAGGAATAACAGATGAAACGCGTATTGATAGCCGTATTCAAACAGGAAGTGGGCAGTTTCAACCCCAAGCCGACGCAATTTAATGATTTTGAAATCCGCCGCGGCAGCGCATTGATCGATGATTTACGCCCCACGAATACTACCACCGGCGGCGCAATCGAAGTCTTCACTGAGCGCGGCAATATCGAAATCGTTCCAACTTATGCCGCTTGGGCGCGAACCACGGGCGGACTGGTTGTGCAACAGGACCTCGACCGACTAATCGACGAATTGCTCGCCGAAGTCCACGCCAACGCGCAAGTCGACGGCGCTTGTATCAGCATGCACGGCGCCATGGCCGGCGCAAGCGAAGGCGACCCCGAAGGCCGCGTGCTCGCTGGTATCCGCGAGGCCATCGGCGACGTGCCCATCGTCGCCAACCTCGACCTGCACGCTGTCGTCTCGCAGCGTATGGTCGATATGACCGACGCGCTGGTATTATTACATACCTACCCGCACGTCGATATGCGGCAAACCGGCCGACGCTCAGCGAAAGTCCTGCTCGAAATAATGGAAGGCGGCGCCAAACCCACTTCGGCCCGCGTGCAAATCCCCCTATTAGCCCGCGGCGACCAACTGATCACCACCACCGGGAAATTTGGCGAGGCGCTAGCGGTCTGCCAGGAGATCGAGGCATCCGAAGGCGGTTTGGCCGCCGGCATCAATATCGGCAACCCATTCACCGATACGCCCGACCTGCAATCCAATATCTTCGTCACGACCGACAACAATCCCGAACGCGCAGAAAAAGAAGCCTTGCGCCTGGCTCGCTTTATGTGGCAACACCGCGCGCTCTTTGTCGCCGATCTCACCTCTTTAGAAGACGCCGTGCAATTGGCCGAAGCAACCGACGGCCTCACGGTCTTTTCCGACGCCGCCGACTCCACCGCCTCGGGCGCCTCCGGCGACAGCAACGCTATTTTCTGCGGCCTGCTCGAGCATAACTATTCTAAGAAGGCGCTACTCCCATTAGTCGACGCCCCGGCCGTCAGCAAAGCCCACGCCGCCGGTGTCGGCGCCACACTGACCTTGGATCTCGGCGGCAGCATCGACCCCGAGCGTTTTACACCGCTTTCGCTCGAAGTCTACGTACAAACCCTCTCTGACGGGGATTTCACCTACGAAGGCGGCCTACCCGCCGAAGCGGGCCGTACCGCCGTCTTAATCCACGGCCAACATGCGATCCTCGCCACCGAGCATATCGCCGCCTCCGTCGGCCTGCGGATATTCCAAGCCCACGGACTCGAGCCAACCGACTACGACCTCGTTGTCTGCAAATCTCCCAACGGCTTCCGCATCCACTACGAGGCGCTCGCCGCGCGTATCGTCGCCGTCGACGTGCCCGGTTCGACCAGCGCCAACCTCAAGAGCTTGCCTTATATACAATGCGTGCGACCGATCTTCCCGCTCGACGAAGAGGTCGTGCCCCCCTTTTCGCTGGAGGAAGTATAATTCTTCTGACCTGACGTTCTATTTTTTTGTTGATGCGGTCGATGACCGTTCCCGTTAGGCCCAATATACCACCAAGGATCACTGTTCCTATTTCTAATGGAATACATATTTCTTTGCCACTTCCACAGGGATCTTCTATCGTTCCTGACCTGAATACCTTACCTCGACATGCAGACCGATCCCACGCAAAACGGATATCAACAACAATATCAGTGCCTGCACCGTATCATCTTATATCTCTTGGGAATCAAGCTATGATATATCTTAAACTCAGTGGTCGCCAAGGGTAGGTCGGGGGATACCCGCAGCGGATTGCGGTCCTGATTTCACAGGATGTAAAATCAGATCAGACCGCCCCTCGGAGCGCGCTATAAATGACGAGCGAGAATACGTAAGGGTTTACCCCCCTCGACCGACTCGTTCCCACCCAAGCCACTACAAACGTCCCTCTTCAATCAGCCCGAGTATACAACTCCGCAAAAGTATCCCGCGCCTCCCACCCCAACAACCGCTTGGCCTTCTCCGGCCGATACTTATCGTGCGGCAACCAAGAACAAATGAAAAAATCCTCATACGGCGAAGGCATATCCGGCGCCCGCAACCCGTACAGGAGAGACGCCCCCGTATCCTCCCAGGAAGTAGTATAAGGATGCAAACCCCGTCCACGTTCCTCCGGCAAAACCTCCCGCGGCCTAAAACTCGTAAAGATAAAGGTTAAGACCTCCAGCCCCTCTCGCTCGGCAAAGACCCGCGTAATATGCCCACCAAGGTACTTAGTCAATGCATAGAGATCGTCGCCTGGATGCAGCTGAATACCGTCGTAGAGCTGGAAATCGTGCCAATAATCGGCGTTGAAATTCAAAGAAGTATGGAAGGGACCGGTGTGAATCAACCGCTTGACCCCACAAGCGGCACAAGCCTTGGCCACATTGTAGGCGCCGATCATATTGACGTGGAAGGCCAATACTGGATGCGGTCTGAGCACGGAGAGGTCAATCGCCGCGTCCATCCCCTGGCAAGCCGCCAATACCTGATCGTAGTCGGTGATATCCACGACCCTATTCTCGTGCGGCGCGGCCAAGACTTCGGGAATCGGTGCGCGTGCGCTCTGCGGCGGCGAGACCGCCACCTCCTCCATTGGCCGCAAATCCGTCACCCGCAGCGTATAATGGTCCTTGAGTGATGTAATCGTCGACGCGCCGACCGGACCGCCCGCGCCGAACAATACCACATTGCCGGAACTCACGGTTGCCATTATCCCCTCCCTCCAGCAAAACGCCCACTTGAAGCCACGTGAGCCAATGACCAACTGTGTCCGGACTGCTCCTCGACCAGCGCCGCGCGAACAGCCTCCAACGCATCATCAACCGTCGTTTCCGCATCGATTTCCCCCAACCGCAAACAACAAACTTCGACCTTGCCCATGCGCGCGATCTCACGTCCGACCATTTCGGCCATCATTGGCGCTAACGAGACGGCTTCAGCCCTCGGCAGCGGGTTCCACTGCGCATTGACCACGTATTCCTCCGGGTAGTCCCGCACCAGGTCGAGTCGGCTGACAAGCACCATCCGCCGAACTCCGACCTCAACCGCCGCCGTCAGCGCGACATAAACGCCGCGCGCCGCCTCGTCGAGCAACGTCTGCTCGTCTACGGTCTCAGGGTCAAAAGCCGCGGTATAAACCACCGCCTCGGCATCCGCGAGTGCCGCATCCATTGCCGTGCGCTCCAATAGATCTACTTGGCCATAGCCTTCGATATCTGCGACCTCTCCCGCACCGATGGCCGCCACCTCAAAACCTTCGCGTAATCCAGACGCCAACGATGCCCCCAAGGGGCGGTCCGCGCCAATAACGGTTACTCGCATGCCATCCTCCTCACCAAGAAAGTTTCTCTGACAAATTGTTGAAAAAATAATGGCTATCTAGATAAATCAGCCGCGCCGTATGCTCGGCCTGGCCGACATAGACATCCTGCCCTGGGGCGAGTCCGCATATTTCGCGACCGTCAACCACCAGCGATACTTGCTCGTCCCGCGTCTCCGGGCTCACGCGTAACCGCACCCGCTTTTCCGCCGGCAAAATCAGAGCCCGCGAGGTAAAGTTGTATTCGTTGATGCCGTCGAGTATCATACAACGAACTTCGGGCATCACGAGCGGTGCGCCCATCGCCATCAAAAGCCCCGTGCTGCCCGTCGGCGTGCCCACCGCCACACCGTCACCACGGATCGTGCGAATTTTGACATCGTCGACGAATACATCCGTAAAGAGCAGTTTGTGGCGGGCGCGCAGCGTCACCTCATTGTAGACCAGCCCCTCCCCACCAGGAAAACGGCAAGCCAATACAAGCCGCTCGCTTACGCAGTATTTGCCATCGACCAGAAGTTGGACGATCTGGGCCAGGTCCTTGCGGTCACCTGCCGTCAGAAAACCGACCGTGCCGAAATTTATCGCTATCACCGGACACTGCGGAAAACGATCAAAAGCGCGCAGCACGGTGCCGTCTCCGCCCAGGGCCACCACCAGGTCGAGATCGGTGGGGGCCTCGTCGCCTTCGATAAAGCAGACGCCGATCCCGTGTTTTTCAAAGAGGGCGCGCACCTCGTCAACGGGATAATCCAACTTCTCGTCCCGCGGCAGAATGCCGATTTTATTTAATGGTAGTTTCATCGTTTAAAGTATAGCAAAAACAAAGACCGCGCGGAAACCACGCGGCCTTTGTCGATTTATGGCACTGCTACTTACTTTGCCCGGGCCTCTTTGCCAGCCTGGGCTTCATAGGCCTTGATCAGCGCCTGCGTGCCCTCTTCTGAACACCCCTGACGCTCGACGATATTGAAAAACTGGTGCACCATGCCCGCCGCCGGCACTGCCAGCTTGATATCATTGGCCGCCTGCAGGACTAGCCGCAGGTCTTTCTGTTGTAAATAGACCATAAAACCCGGATCGAAATCACCTGCGGCAATGCGCGGCCCGAGATTGCTGAGTTGCCAGGAACCAGCCGCGCCACCACTGATCGCGTCAATCACCTTCTGTACGTCCAAGTCAGAAGCCGCCGCCAACATAAGTGCCTCAGCCATGCCCATATTGTTGACCGAAACCGCAATCTGGTTGCAGAGTTTGGTGGTCTGGCCAGCACCATTAGAGCCGATCAGGTTGATATTGGTGCCCATCGCCTCAAAAACCGGCATGCACTCATCAAACACCGTTTGCTCGCCACCGACCATGATCGACAATGTGGCGTTGATCGCGCCGACATCGCCACCGCTTACCGGCGCATCGAGCATGCCTACCCCCTTTTCCTTGAGCGCCGCGGCCACTTCCTGTGTCACCTTGGGCGAAACCGTGCTCATATCGATCACCACCGCACCCTCTTTGACCCCGTGGATCGCACCGTCCTCGCCGATGAGCACCGCCTCCATATCGGGCGTGTCAGTCACGATGCTGATCACGACATCGGCACCGGTCGCCGCTTCTTTCGGCGAACTGACGCGAACCCCACCGGCGTCAACCACCTCTTGTACCCGGGGCCGGTCACTGCGGTTGTACACGTTGAGCTTATAGCCGGCCTTGAGCAAATTCTTGGCCATGGGGGCGCCCATGATCCCCAAGCCGATAAAGCCGATCTGCGTTTGTCCCGGTGTTGCTGGCATGGGTCTCTCTCCTATCTAAAAACAGATCGCCCCACCTTATTTGCAGGCAGGGCGATCGTGTTCGTTTAAAACGTGAAAAAGCGGTGTCTATTGTCTTCGATCTGGGCCGTCTCATAAATGTGTGCGAACCAATTCTGCACGGCTTCCTGCTGACGCTGGGCTTGTAGTTGCGTGGTGAACTCCTCTCGCTGCTCCTCGAAGAGCGCCTCGTCCACCGGCGTCTTCTCTATCGTCCGCAACAAATAGGCACCTTGATATCCGCCTGCGGAGATTTTGACCACCTCGCTGAGTTGGTCCTTTTCAAGACGGAACGCGGTAGCGATAACCGCATTGCTACGGCCGATACCCGGCACCGCCCCAGTGCGCGCGAAAGCCTCCGGCGCACTATGCTGCAAACCGGACTTTTGCGCCGCCTGTTCCATATCGGTTCCGGCGGCGATCTCACGCTGTACCGCCTGGAGCGTATTCGCTGCGACATCGACCTTCTTGCGATTGCGCACCATCCGTTCGACCTGCTCCTTCACCTCAGCCAACGGTGCCGTGCCCTCGGAGCGTTTGTCCACCAGTTGCGCAATCCACAACCCCCGATCACTATCCACGACCTCGCTGGTTGTACCCGACTTCTGATCAAAAAACCAATTGACCAGCCAAGCCGTGCCCGAGCCCAGCGCCGGAATGCCTTGGTCCTTCTGCAGAAAACCCGTCGTCGCCGCTTCGATGCCCGACGCGGTCAACGCCGAACCGAAACCACCGGTTACAGCCTTCTCTTGAAACTCATCGGCCCATTCCCGCAGTTGATCCTCGGTTTTGCGCGAGGCCTTGTAATTGAGCAGGATATGGCGGGCGTGTATTTTTTGCTCGCCGTCTTCCTCCAAGCGCTCTTCGACCTTTATCAGGTGCCAACCGAAACGCGTCTGCACCGGTTCGGAAATCTCGCCGGCCTCTAACGCGAAAGCCGCGTCGGCGAAGGCCGGGACCATCCGGTCGCGGGCGAACGTGCCTAGATCGCCTCCCTTGGCCGCCGAGCCCGGATCGTCGGATACCGCCTCGGCCAATTCGGCGAAATCAGCACCGGCCTCGATTTCCTGACGCAGGAGCCCAATTTCCTCGGCGATCTGCAGCGAGTCCTCGGCGCTGGCGGTCTTGGGAAAATAAGCGTATTCGAGACTCACCTCGTCCGGGTGCTCGTAGTCGGCGATAGACTCCTGGTAATAGGCCGCCAAATCGGCGTCGGTGACTTCGACGGCATCATCGGCTACGCCATTGCCCGGGGCGAATACGTATTCCACCCGCACCTTCTCGTTGGCTTCCTCAAAACGGCGGCGCGCCTCGCCCGGGCTAACCTGCACCATACCCATCAGGGTCCGCTGCAACTTGTAGCCAAGCAGCTGCTGTCTGAGCATGCCTTCTATTTGCATTACGAAAGCGAGATTATTGGGATCGCGCAGGTTGGCCTGATCGCCTATGAATTGGGTGTATTTGCCCATATCAAACTGCCCCTCGGTCTGGAAGGCCTCAATGGCCTGGACCGCCGGCGGGGGGTTGTTTCGCGTATAGAACGCCAACTCCTTATCCGTAACCTCGATTCCTAGCCGCTCGATCTCCTGAGACAAGAGGATATCGCGGATATAGCCGTCCCAGATCTGGCTAACCAGTTGTCCTTGGTCCGGGGGTTGGTCCTGCGGTGCCTGTCGCGCCAATTGACGCAACGCACCCTGGAAATCCTTCAGCGTAATCGTCTCGCCATTGACGACGCCGACGACGTCGCCTACGTCCTCTTGGCCCGGTCCTGAATAATCCGCACCCCACTCGACGACAATCAGGCCGACGAAGGCGAAGATCACAAACCACAGGACAATTCCCGTTTTTTCGCGCAATAAAGTCATCATAAGCTTTTGCTCTCCCGCTCTCTAATCTCTCCGTTTGCCGCGTCCGTCTCCAACTCGGCCTTGACTTCCGCGGGATAGCGCAGCAGACAGGCCGTGCAGTGTCCGTCGCCTATATCAACCAGGCGCGGCACGACGCGGGTACATATATCTTCGCGCTCCGGACAGCGCGGATGAAAAGGACATCCGGAAGGCACGTTAGCCGGATTCGGCACGTCTCCCTGGAGGACGGTGCGACTCCGGGCGACCTGTGGGTCGGGCACCGGCACAGCCGATAGCAGCGCCCGAGTATAAGGGTGCGATGGATGCCCGTAGAGTTCCTCGCGACGCGCTATTTCCACCACGCGCCCCAAATACATCACCGCCACCCGATCCGATATGTGCTGCACCACGCTCAAGTCATGGGCGATAAACATATAGGTTAGCCCGAGATCGCGCTGTAAATCCTGCAGCAGATTGATGATCTGCGCCTGTATCGACACGTCCAGCGCCGATACCGGTTCGTCGGCGACTATAAAGCGTGGACTAACCGCCAAAGCACGGGCGATGCCGATGCGCTGGCGCTGCCCACCGGAAAACTCGTGCGGATAACGCCTGGCGTAACTAGGCGACAACCCAACGATCTCAAGCAAATGCTCGACCCGCCCGGCCAACTCGTCGCGTGCAGCGAGGCGGTGAACCTTCAACGCTTCACCAATGATCCCACCGACAGTCATCCGCGGATTGAGCGACGAATAAGGATCCTGGAAGATGATCTGCATCTGCCGCCGCCGGGCCCGCATCTCTTCCTTGCCCAATTGCAGCAGATCGACCCCCTCAAAAAAGACCTGCCCCGCTGTCGCATCCAATAAGCGCAACATCAACCGGCCCAGCGTCGTCTTGCCGCAACCGCTCTCACCAACAACCCCCAAGGTCTCGCCGGGATACACGACGAGGTCGACTCCGTCGACGGCCTTGACCTGGGCTTGGACCCGCCCCCAAACCCCGCTGCGCACAGGGAAGTATTTTTTTAGTCCCCTGACTTCGACCAAAGGCGCGGTCTCGCTCATTTCTCCACCGAAGCCTCTTCCGCCTTCCAGCAGCTTACCCAGTGGTCCGGCTCAATTTCAACCAACGGCGCCTCTTCTGCCCGACAGCGGTCATCGGCTAACGTGCAACGCGGCGCGAACCGGCACCCCAGCGGGAAGGCACGGGCGTCGGGCACCATGCCCGGAATGATATCCAACCGCTGTTGCCCTTCGTCAAGGCGCGGGATCGAGCGCAACAAACCGCGCGTGTACGGATGCATCGGTCGTGCAAAAATCGCCCCGGTATCCGCATATTCGACAATCTGGCCGGCGTACATCACCGCCACCTGGTCGGCGACTTCGGCGATCACCCCTAAGTCGTGGGTAATCATCAGAATCGCCATCTGCAACTCTTCCTGCAATCGCTCCAGCAGCTCTAGGATCTGCGCCTGTATCGTCACGTCGAGGGCGGTGGTCGGCTCGTCGGCGATCAACAGGTCCGGATTGCACGAAAGGGCCATTGCGATCATCACCCGTTGGCGCATCCCGCCCGAAAGCTGGTGCGGATATTCGTCGATCCGTTGTTCCGGCGCGGAGATGCCCACCAGTTCCAGCATCTCGATCGCCCTGTTACGAGCCTCCTGCTTCGAAACCTGTTGGTGCAGGATCACCGACTCGGCGATCTGGAAACCGCAGGTCAACACCGGGTTGAGGCTGGTCATCGGCTCCTGGAAGATCATCGCGATCTCGTCACCGCGGATCTGGCACATCTTCTCTTCGTCGAGCGCGAGTAAATCGCGCCCATTGAGCAAAATCTGCCCAGACTCGATCCGGCCCGGCGGATCCGCCACCAGCCTCATTACGGAGAGGGCACTGACGCTCTTACCGCAACCGCTCTCACCAACGATGCCCAAAGTCTTGCCCTTGCCGACCGAGAACGAGACGCCGTCGACCGCACGACCGACGCCTTCTTCGGTATGAAAATACGTCCGCAGGTCACGGACCTCAAGCAAGGGCTCCTGCACAATCATGCACCGACCTCCTCTAATGCGACTGGCGACTGGCCACCCGCAAATTCCGTCGTGCGCCCCACCTCATCCGCGTGCAACTCGTCCCGACGCGTCTCCACCCCCAACCTTTCTTCGAACCCCATGATCAGACAAGCCACCAATTCGTCGCGGCTCACCCGACGCGTAGTGCATTCGCCCAGATCGATACTGCTCTCCTTCAACATCGCGGTCCATTGCTCTCGCCGCTCGTCGTCAATGCGCATCAATTCCGGCAAACGCTCGTGCGCCGGTCCGAGCAAGATCGATCCGTGTTGCAGCAAACCATCGCGGAAACGCCGTTGCGCGCTACCGACCAACTTTCGCCCCTGGCACTTGAGTTCCCAACGCGCCGTACTGCTGAAACAAGGCGAAGTCGCCCGGGGCCCCTGCGACCGCTCAATCGGGCGACGGACTCGCTCCACTTCAACCGCGGCACCGAAAAGGCGCAGCCCCACCGCCAAACATTCGGCGATCGTCCGGTGCGCCCCCTCTACCCCCTCACCACCCCCATTTAAATCGCGGGGATCACAGACGACGCTATAGGTCAGTTCCTCCCAATGCAACACGGCACGACCGCCGGTGGGCCGGCGCACTATATCGATACCCAACGCGCTGCAAACCGCCGAATCCACTTCGCGCTCGAACCGCTGACCATAACCACAAGAGACGGCCGGCGGATCCCAATCGTAAAAACGCAGTACCGGGCTCTTTGCCACCCCTTGAGCCAAGACCTGGTCGACGGCCATATTATAGGCGCCGTCGTTTGCCCCCGTGTCAATGACACGCCAGCGCGCCATTACAGGGCTTCCAAGAACTTCAATGCATCTTTGGCCGCCATCTGCTGCGCTTCTTTCTTGCTGCGCCCCTGCCCGCGCCCAATGCGCTCACCGGTAATGTTGACCTCGACGCTGAAAACCTTATCGTGGTCAGGCCCTTCCTCCGAATGCACCAGATAGCGCGGGTGGCCGTTGCCCAAGCTCTGGGAGTGTTCGAGCAGCTTGCTCTTGAAATTGATATAGTCGTCTTGCTTGATCAGCTCGTGAAAATCGTCGAGCAACGCGCGCTGTACGAAACCGCGGCAAGGCTCCAAACCGCCATCGATATATATCGCCCCGATCAACGACTCGAAGGCATCAGAGAGAATCGAGGGTTGCCGCCCCCCCCCGGAATCACGCTCCTCCACACTGAGCAACACAAAAGCATCTAAACCAAATTTGCGCGCCTGACGCGCCAACACCGTGCGACTGACCAATAGCGATTTCATCTGGGTCAAGTCACCCTCGCGCTTGTCCTCGAAACTGCGGAAGAGAAACTCGGCCACCAGAACATCCAACACCGCGTCACCGAGAAACTCAAGTCGCTCATTTGACTCGATACCGCTGCCCTGCTTTGCATAGACATACGAGCGATGTTTGAGCGCCTTGATCAGTAATCCGGTCTCCTGGAATCGATAGCCCACCATATCCTCAAGCGTGCGCAGCGACTCGAACGAAAGTTCTTCGGTGCCATCACTCGACTTGAAGCGGTTCCAGAGATCCGAAAGCCAGCCCATAAAACCTACTATAGAGACGGGAAAGTTAAAGGCTCAGTCCGCGAAACGACCGAAGACCAGCGCCACGTTATGACCGCCAAAACCAAAAGAATTATTGAGAACGTAATTTACCCCAATCTCCCGCGCCTGGTTGGGTACACAGTCCAAGTCGCACTCCGGATCCGGATTCTCATAGTTGATTGTCGGTGGCAAAATTCCGTTTTTGAGGGCCATAATGCAAGCGACACTCTCGACCGCCCCGGCCGCCCCCAATAAATGCCCTGTCATCGATTTAGTCGAACTGATGGCCATCTTATCGGTATAGCCGTCGAAAACCGTCTTGATCGCCGTCGTCTCCTGGCTATCGCCCATCGGCGTCGAAGTGCCGTGGGCGTTGACATAACCGATATCGCCAGGATGTAAACCAGCGTCCTTCAAGGCAATGCGCATTGCCCGGGTGCCGCCCTCGGCCTGCGGTGCCATCGCCGTCTGATGATAGGCGTCGGCGGTAAACCCCAAACCCAGAAACTCGCCGTAGATCACGGCCCCGCGCCTTTTGGCGTGTTCCAACTCCTCCAACACGACACCGCCTGCTCCTTCACCGAGCACAAAACCGTCGCGCTCCGCGTCAAAAGGCCGACTGGCCCGCGCGGGCTCGTCGTTGCGGGTCGATAGCGCCTTAGCCGAAGCGAAACCAGCGACGGAAATGGAAGTGACCGCCGCTTCAGATCCACCAGTCACCATCACGTCCGCTTCATCGTACTGGATTTTACGCGCGGCCTCGCCCAAGGCATGGCTGGCCGACGAACAGGCCGATACGGTCGCGTAGTTCGGCCCCTTGGCACCGAGCACCATCGAGATCATACCCGCGGCCATATCGGAAATCATCATCGGCACATAAAACGGGCTAATGCGTTTCGGCCCTTTCTCCATCAGGACGGTGTGCTGTTTCTCATGGGTTGTGATCCCGCCAATGCCCGAGCCCCAAATAACCCCCACTCGCTCAGCGTCGACCGCTTCCATGTCCAAACCGGCATGGGCGACCGCCTGCAAACCGACATACATAGCGTAATGGGTGAAAGGGTCGTTTCGCCGCACATCCTTGCGATCAAGCGCGGACTCTGGATCGAAATCTTTGATCTCCCCGGCAATCCTGGCCCGGTGCCCGGAAGCGTCGAACTTGGTAATCGGCCCGATCCCCGAACGCCCGTTCACCAATGCGTCCCAGAACGAATCCAGGTCGTTGCCATTGGGGGCCAACGCCCCCAAACCCGTAACTACAACTCTACGTCTAGACACTTACTGCGCCTCCGCTCAAGCCTTGCTGTTCTCTTCCAGGTATTTTATCGCGTTGTTAACCGTCACCATTTTCTCGGCGTCTTCGTCCGGAATATCGATCCCGAATTCCTCTTCAAAGGCCATGACCAACTCGACCGTATCAAGTGAATCGGCGCCCAGGTCATCGATAAAAGAGGCCTGGGGGGTCACCTGATCCTGACTCACGCCCAACTGCTCGACGACCAGGTCCTTTACGCGCTCATCAATATTAGCCATTTCGTTTTCCCCTTGGATAGTGGGTGGATAGTGCAACAAATGTCTTTACATCGTCAAATATAGTTGACTTACGATCTCTTTTTCAACCGCTACCTACATAACCATCCCGCCATCGACCGCCAAAACCTGGCCGGTGATATAAGCGGCTTGCTCGGAAGCCAGAAAAGCGACCGCGTGCGCTACGTCCTCTGGCGTCCCCGCCCGACCCAAAGGCACGCCGGCCAACATCTGTTGCTGAATCTCTTCAGCCAACTCACCGGTCATCCCCGTATCGGGGACCAAACCCGGCGCCACGGCGTTGGCGGTGATACCGCGCGAAGCCAACTCGCGCGCCAAACTCTTGGTCAGACCGATCAACCCAGCTTTCGACGCCGCATAATTGGCCTGACCGGCATTGCCCTGTAAACCAACCACTGAGGTAATATTGATAATCCGCCCGCCGCGCGCCTTGAGCATCGGCCGCACCGCCGCTTTGGCGCAGTTAAAGGCCCCCTTGAGATTGATCGCCAGCACCTCGTCCCAATCCTCTTCTTTCATCCGCATCAACAAGCCATCGCGGGTAATGCCAGCATTGTTGACCAATACATCCAAACGGCCCAATTCCCCGATCGTCGCCTCAATTAGTTCGCCGGCCTGTTTTGTGTTGGCGACGTCGGTCTGGCGCACCAGGCAACGGCGCCCAAAGCCCTCGATCTCAGTTGCGACCGCACCGGCCGCCTCGACATTGCGTGCGCAAATCGCCAGATCTGCACCCTCTGTGGCCAAACGCAACGCGATAGCCCGACCTATCCCCCGCGACCCCCCCGTCACCAGCGCGACTTTTCCGTCCAATAGCCCCATATCACCCAACTCCCTTAGCTACTGCAATTTCCTCTACCTTGCCAGCGCAATCTACCACGAGCCCACGCTCGATCCGGCGCACTAAGCCCTTTAACACCGCTCCAGGTCCGATTTCATAAGCGCGATCAATGCCCATCACCGCCAGTTTGCGCACCGTTTCGGTCCAACGCACTGAGCTGGTAATCTGCTGAATCAAATGCGAGCGCAGTTCCTCTGGGTCCACGACCGGAGCCGCCGAAACATTGGTCAGCACGGGCACTCGAGGCGCAACGATAGGCGCGGCCTGCAACAACGCCTCCATCTGCTCGGCAGCCGGTTGCATCAAGGGCGAATGGAAAGCCCCGCTGACGGCCAGTTCGATAAATCGTTTGGCGCCGGCGCCCAAGGCCAATTCTCCGAGTCGCGCGACCGCGGCCTGCTCACCGGATACGACGACCTGACCCGGCGCGTTGAAATTCGCCGCGACCACCACCCCCACATCCGCCGCCTGTTCGCAAAGCGTTGTAATCTGGGCGTCGTCTAAACCGATCACCACCCCCATTGCCCCGGGCCGCGCCCCCCCTGCGGCCTGCATCAATTTACCGCGTGGTCCGACTAACGCCAGAGCTGCCTCAAAAGACAGCGCCCCAGCCGCCACTAATGCCGAGTATTCACCGAGGCTATGCCCTGCCACGGCGATCGGCTCCAGCCCTTTTGCCATGAGCAACTCACAAGCAGCAACGCTGTGTACAAAGACCGCCGGTTGCGTAACCTCGGTCTGCATCAGCCGGTCTTCCGGCCCCTCGAAACAGATCTGGCTGAGCTTGAAGCCCAAGGCCTCGTCGGCCTGGGCAAAGCGCTCGCGCACCGACTCGTACTGCTCAAATAAATCCCGAGCCATACCGACCACCTGCGAAGCCTGACCCGGAAATAAAAAAGCGCAACCGCCCATTTCAGTTTCCCCAGCGAAAAAGAACGCTGCCCCAAGTGAGCCCACCACCAACCCCGGTCATCAGCAGGAGATCGCCCGCTTGCAGCCGGCCTTCGTTGACCGCTTCCGATAGCGCGATCGGAATGGTCGCGGCCGTAGTATTGGCGCAACGGTCGATATTAATCATCACCTTTTCCGGTGCGAGCCCCATGCGCTGGGCTGCCGCGTCAATTATGCGCCGGTTGGCCTGGTGCGGTACAAAAAGTTTGAGATCGGCACCGGTGAACCCATTTCGCTCAATCAGGCTCACCGACACTTCGGCCATTTTCACCACCGCGAACTTAAAGACGACAGATCCTTCTTGACGTATGTAGTGTAAACCCCTATCCACCGTCTCATGCGAAGGAGGATGCTGACTGCCACCGCCCTTGATGTTCAGGCATTCGACATTCGAGCCGTCGGAGTAGAGTTCAAAATCTATCAATCCAGACTCGCCGTCCTCGCTGCGCTCCAGGATTACCCCTCCGGCCCCATCGCCAAAGAGCACGCAGGTCGCACGATCTTCAAAATCAAGGACTGTGCTCATCTTGTCGGCACCGATGACCATCACTCGGCGATGCGCGCCGCTTTCGATAAATTGCGCACCAGTCGCGACGGCAAATACAAAACCAGAACAGGCTGCCGATAAGTCGTAGGCCCAAGCCCGACTCGCGCCGATCGCGTTTTGCACCAGACACGCTGTCGCGGGGAAAATCATATCGGGCGTTATCGTCGCAACGATAATCAGATCGATATCGTCACCAGTAAGCGATCGCCGTTGCAAAAGCCCCTCTGCGACGGCGATCGCCATCTTGGAAGTCGGTTCGTCCTCGGCGAGGAAACGCCGTTCGCTGATCCCCGTACGCGTACGAATCCATTCGTCGGATGTATCAACGAGTTTTTCAAGATCGGCGTTGGTAACGACCCTCTCGGGCAAAAAATGCTCGGTTGCAGTAATCGCCGCCCTGTATCTCTTCTCCCGTTCAGCCACTCAATCCCCCACCCCGCTATGGCCTAAACTTCAGGCTCCATGTATTCGCGGCCTCTATAGTAGCCGCAACTGGTACAAACGCGATGGGGAAGGGCGGGCTGCCCGCAATGGGCGCAAGTCGTTCTAGCCGCCGCCTTGATCTTCCAGTGAGTGCGCCCCTTGTCACGGCGACTGCGCGAAATCTTTCTCTTAGGTACTGCTGCCACGTCGAGCTCCTTTCAGGTGCTTTCTTCTGATGATGAAAATTCGATCTTTCCGAGCGCGGCCCAACGCGGGTCCGGCTCTTCCTGCTTGCCCTTATTCGGGTCCTCCGTTAGATCCTCGCCGCATTGCGGGCAGTTTCCCTCCGCATTCGGCGTAGGAAGCCGCATCGGCAGGTCGAGAATAATCGCCTCGCGGATATATTCGCCTATATCCACTTGGCGAGTCCCTGGATCAACGATTTCGATATAACCGTCTTCTTCGGCCGACTCCAATTCCTCGGGGCTGGCCTGCCTGCGCTGCACCGACAGATGAAACCGGGCCTTGACAGCCTGCTCGGCCGCCTTGAGACAGCGATAACAATCGCCAGCGATCTTGCAGGACACCACTCCCTCGAGGTTGAAGTTGTCCATGCTGCGTCGCACTTCGACCTCGGCTTTGACCAACGAGTGAAAGGTGAAAAACTCGTCCTTGAGCTCCAAGTCCTCGCTACGCAATTCGAGCGAGAAGACATTCTGCCCCTCCTCGAGATCGTCGAGCGTCAGCAAGGCGTGGAAGCTATCGGCCATGGTTCGTTTATTCGCCGAAGAAAAACTCGATCTCGATCGCCGCATTGTCGGTCGAGTCCGAGGCGTGTACTGCATTGAACTGCACATCAGTGCCGAAGTCGCCGCGAATGGTGCCGGCGGGCGCTTCGTTGCTATTGGTCGGGCCGATATAGCCGCGCAAGTGCGCTACGGCATTCTCGCGCTCAAGTACCATCGGCACGGCGGGACCCGACGTCATGAATTCCACCAACTCGCCATAGAAGGGCCGCTCGCGGTGTACCGCATAAAAATCCCCGGCCCGCTCCACCGACAACTCGACCATGCGCAATTGGCGCACTACAAAACCCTCGCTCTCGACACGGGCGATAATTTGACCGATGGCGTTTTTGGCAACGACATCGGGTTTGACGATCATCAGCGTGCGTTCCATGAACGTTTTGTCCTTATAGTATTAAGTTCCAGATTCAGTCGAAGTCTTTTAAAATAGGAGCTACTTTAATTTGTGTCAACGGGTGTGCAAAGAAGCATAATCCTCCTAAGTAATGTCCCTACAAGGAGTTCGGGTGATAATTGCCTTGACAGAGTAACACCACCACCCTAGATTGAGCCCGTTATGAATCATCAACTTCTAGCAGAGGAAGGCAAGGCCATCCGCGATCCGGTCTGGGGCTATATCCACGTCCCCGACCCCGTATTGGCCCTTATAGACACCGAGGATTTCCAGCGCCTGCGCAATATTACCCAACTCGGCTATGTACACCTGGTCTATCCAGGCGCTCGTCACTCGCGCTTCGAGCACTCCTTGGGCGTCTATCATCTGGCCAAGCAGTTTTTAACCCGTCTGCTCGACTCCGACCCGCCGCTCGAGTTGGGAGAGGAGGACGTGCGCGTCTTTATCGCCGCCACTCTGCTGCACGATATCGGCCATTACCCCTTCTCGCATACATTAGAGGAGCTAATGCCTTTTTTCGTCTTGCACGAAGAGAGGGCCCGGCAAATCATCGAAGACCGGGACGGAGCGATTTACCAGGTACTCAAAGAATCATTCCAAATTGACCCGGTGCGCGTCGCCAATGTCATCGATTACAAGAACAAGGACCGGGAGGTTCCTGCCGCTGACCTATTGTTGGCCAATATCCTCAGCGGTACCCTAGACCCCGACAAGATCGACTACCTGCTGCGCGATTCCATGTTCTGTGGCGTCCCTTTCGGCGAGAGCGTCAACCGCGACCGCCTAGCCGCGTCAATCAAATTCGACCCAGAGCGCAAGCGGTTGGCCATCACCAGCAAGGGCGTCTCCGCCGTCGAAGCGCTCGTCTTTACCAATTACCTAATGTACCGCAACGTCTACTGGCACCACGCCGTGCGTTCCGCCTCCGCCATGTTCAAGCGCGCCGTGCAAGAGATCCTGTTGCACCCGCAAAACCAGCTCGACTCATCGGGTTTCCACCGCCTGACCGAGAGCCAATTGGTGTCAATGCTGCAAGACGAGCAGGAACGTCTCGGCCTCGAAAACTCGGCGCAGTTACTCGCCGGCACGATCCACCGCCGCCTCTACAAAGTCGGCGCGGTGATCCATCCCGGCGAACGTAAACAAGACCTGATGCACTATCTCTACGACCTCTTCCACAACCCCAGCAAACGCCGCGACAAGGAAATTGAGCTCTGCCGGATTTTTGGCGAAAAACTCGGCCGGTCGTTCGAGGGCCACGAGATCCTCATCGACATCCCCGGCTTCAACAAAACCCCCGAAGTCGATCTCAAAGTCTTTTACGGCCATGATATCCCCTCTGACAAGACCGACCCGCTAACTTTCGACGATCCCGAAGTCACCCGTCTGCGCGATTCTTTGTTGCACAATTTCGAGGACCAAGCCAAGATCTTCCGCATCTTCTGCATCGACGACCCGGATTTGCGGGCGCTGGTGGGCAAAGAAGCAAAGCGGCATCTGAGTTAGGGCCTGTGCGATAAACCACTGCACGCTCAACCTATTTAGCGATACTGGCGCGAACTAGACACTTGTCCACCCCTTCTTGAAACACATACTCAACTGGGGCGTTCTTAACATGTGTCGATAGAAACGATATGAGCGATCGGAAAACTATGCGCATCTTTTTTACATACCTCTTAGCCCTGTCCTGCACGACATCCGTCTGCGCGCAAACTGCAATGCAGATCGCCGTCGTCGCCGATAAAGGCCCCAGGACCGACTACGTGCAAGCCCTGCTCGAAGCCGAGCTGCAACGAAGCGGCCAATTCGCCCTCGTCGAACGCGAAAAAATCTCCGAGACCATCAAGGAGCTTTCCTTCCAGCAATCCGGCGTCACCGACCAGTCCAATGCCGTCGCGATCGGTCGTCACCTCAACGTGCACAAGATCTTCTTTGCCCAGACCCACCGCGTCGGCGGCCAATACGCCCTGACGGTCAAAATCGTCGATATCGAGACCAACCAGGTCCAGCGCACAGAAAGCGAAAACCTCGGCACCAGCCAGCAGGACATGCAAACCGGGGTTCGTCGCTTGGCTCGCCGCCTCATCGCCACCTCAGCCCTGCTCGCTCCGCTAGAGATGATCTCGATCCCTGCCGGCCGCTTTAAAATGGGCGCAGAACACGGCCTACCCGACGAAAAACCCGTGCACCAAGTATCCGTCAACAGCTTCGAAATCGACCGCTACGAGGTCACCCGCATCGCCTATGAGAGTTTTCTCGTCAGCCAGGGCCGCAAAAAACAAGCTGAGCTGCGCGATACAAATCTACCCGCCGTCAATGTCAGTTGGACCGACGCGGTGGGCTACTGCCGTTCGCGCGGTGCGCGCCTGCCCACCGAAGCCGAATGGGAATACGCCGCCCGCGGGCCCAACGGCCGCACCTACCCGTGGGGCGAAGCCCGCCCCAACGCCTCACGCGCCCGCTTCGGCGGCCAAGAGCGCAAGGCTTTGAAAATCGGCTCGTTGCCGCAAGGTGCCACACTCGAAGGCGTGCACGATTTGGCCGGCAATGTCGCCGAGTGGGTTCAGGACTGGTGGCACCCCAGCTATTACGCCGAGAGCCCGCCCGCCGATCCACAGGGCCCTGCCGACGGCGATTATCGCGTAGCCCGTGGCGGCTCCTGGAACCAGCCCCCCGACGAGCTACGCAGTAGCGCGCGGCTCTACCACAACCCCGACAAGGGCGCCGGCCATATCGGCTTCCGCTGCGCCCAAAGCGCGGGATTCTGATTTTTCGTATGTTTTATGCGCTAAGACAGGCAACTCCCCGTGCCCGACTTGTTCACTTTACCCCTACGCAAGGTGGATCGCCCCCTCAAGATCCACAGCAAACTGTTGGCCGCCGACTTATGGCTAGTGCCGACAGGGAACACGGAGGAGTTTGACGCTCCGACTTACTCGCCACAAGAGTGTCGTCTGCTTTTAGCTTTAGACCTGTCCCCCGCGGAACTCAAAGCCGTACACCTAACTAAGAAACTCTTCCAAGGGGATTTAGAACTCGCAGGCGACCTTGAAACGCTCAGACCGATTTACCGCCGCCTATTCGACCGCTATCGCGAGATCGAAAGCCGCTACGACGCGGGCGAGCGCGACCTCGAAGCCGAGCTGCAAAAGTGCTGCCGCCAACTCAACTACCTGCTCGCGCAGGTCTCGCAACTGGAAAAATTAACTTGAATTACCCTCCGCTCTATCTGCGCAAGAATAGCGAACGCACCGTGCGCAACGGTCACCCCTGGATCTTTTCTGGCGCCGTCGACCGCCGTCCCAAGGACGCCGATACCGGCGACGTCGTCGACGTCTTCGACTCAAACCAGCGTTTCGTCTGTCGCGGCTTCTACAATAAGCGCTCACTGATTCGCGTACGCAGCCTAACCCAGGACGCCAGTTGCCCGATCGACAGCGCCTTTTTCGAGCAGCGCATCGCGCAAGCGGTCGAATACCGCCGCGGCACCGACCTCGCCTCAGTCACCAACGCCATGCGCCTAGTCCACGGCGAGAGCGACGGATTACCTGGCCTAATCGTCGACGACTACGCGGGCTACCTATCGATCCAGCTCCACACCGCGGGCATGGAACAACAGCGACAAGTCGTACTCGACGCGCTGCATACCGTGCTCTCGCCCAAGAGTCTATTCGAGCGCAGCGATGTCGGCACCCGCCGCGCCGAAGGGCTCAAAGACCGGCCCACCGGCCTATTGGCGGGCGAGGAACCACCCGAATTCGTCGAAATAGAAGAACACGGCGTCCGCCTGCACGCCGATCTCTATCGCGGCCAGAAGACCGGGTTCTTCCTCGATCAGCGCGACAACCGCTTCTTGCTGCAACGGCTCGCCGGTGGCAAAAGAGTGCTCAACCTCTTTTCCTACTCGAGCGGCTTCTCCGCCCACGCCCTCAAAGGTGGAGCCTCCCACACCCTAGACGTCGACATCTCGCGGCAGGTCATGCTTTCCGCTCGCCGCAACCTAACGGCCAACTGCCCCGCCGAATCCAAGGCCGAGCTCTTGGTTGCCGATATCTTTCCCTTTATCGATGAACTCGCCGAGCGCGGCCCCCGCTACGACATCGTCGTCGTCGACCCCCCCTCATTGCTGCGCAAACACAACCAACTCAAGCAAGCGATGGGCATCTATACCAAACTCAACCGCAACGCCTTCCGCCTCGTCGCCGACGGCGGTCTGCTGGTAACCTCCTCGTGCTCGGCGCGCGTATCCCAGGACGACTTTTTTCAAATCGTTCGCCGCGCCGCATCTGGCGCCCGAGTCCGGGCCCGCATCCTCACCTACAACCAGCATTCGGCCGACCACCCTGTGGATCCAGCCTTCCCCGACGGACGCTATCTCAAGTGTGTCTTCGCACGGATCAATCGGTAGAACAGGTACAAAAAAAGGGCGGGGGCTATAATCGGCCCCCGCCCTTCCTCAATTGCAACAGATCTCTACCTCAACAATAACATCCGCCGCGGCCAGATGCCCTGTTCAGTCTCCAGGACATAAAAATACATCCCGCTGGCGGCCTCTCCTCCATTGCGATTACGCCCATCCCACGACACCGCATAATGCCCCGCCGCATATTCACCTTCGACCAGATCGCGCATCACTTGCCCTAACGCGTTATAAATCCGGACTCGCACCGATCCTGCGGTACTCAACTGGAAACGGATCAGCGTCGAGGCATTGAAAGGATTGGGTGCGTTCGACTCAATCCCCGTTGCCGCCGGAATCTCGCCTTCCGTCGTAACGACCTTACCCGCGATATCCGCAAGCACCGTAATTTCGGCGGGTTGCGAGGGCATGCTGGCGTTCGCATGCGCGTCAACCGCCGCTACCTTAAAATAATAGGTCTTCCCCGCCTCGAGACTAATCAGCTTATCCTTATCCAACGACTGACCAGAAAAAAGTTGGTCGAGATGCACCGACGAGGGGCGGTAGCCGAAAAACTCCTCGAAACGATTTGCCACCGCCTCAGATTTGTCCTGTATATTAAGCCCCAAATCGACCACGTTAAAGCTTTCGGGCAAGGGCACAATATCGCGAATTATAACCCGCGGATCCGCGTCGGCCTGAACTGAATCGACCAGCGTCAATTCCCCCGGGAGCGTACCGGCATAAATGCGATAGCGCGCCACCACCGTCTCTGGGTTAGGCTCCCAGCTCAGAAAAATCTTACCAGGCGTCGTCGTCGTTGCCAACCCCTTCGGTGCAAAAAGATCGCCGGAGCGGAATCCACGGGCCAACGCGCTAAGTCCGGTCGCATCTTCACCCGTGGCGCTAGAAGCGCCGCGCACCCAGTAGTAATGAATCTGGTCCGGAGCAGCTTCGAGATCCTCAAAGCCGTTCCAGGGGACCCAATCGGTTCTCGCCACGGCCTGGCTCGAATCGGGGCTGGTATGGCAATAAATCTGCACGTGCGAGACCCCAGGGTCGCGCTTCCAAGACACGACTACCCGATCCTTGAACTCGCCCCAAGTAGCCTCGAGGTCGGTTGGCGTGGTCAAGGGGCCTCGCCGGCCGGTGCTCACCGCGCTCAGGGCGCTTATATGCTCACCGCTCACACCCGAAGCCGCTTGAATCCAATAATAATTCTCGCCAGGCGCTGCGCTCAAATGCTCAAAGGTATTTTCATTCAACCATTCACTGACAGGAGTCGCCGCGGTCGGGTCGTTGACTCGATGGTGATAGACGCGAAAGACCTCAGCCCCTTCGCCGGCGTACCACTCGAGTTTGATCCGATCGGCCAAGTCCTTCGACGCCGCGACCAATGGCGGGGCTGCAACGCTGCGCGAACCACTGGCCACCGGACTAAAAGACCCGGGGGCGGTTTCAGTCAGCGAGACCGCCGTCTGTAACCAGTAATAGTAGTCCTGCCCCCGCCTGGCACTAGTATCGGCAAAAACGGTGCCCTCCTGCCAAGCCCCCAATGGCGCGGCGCCCTCAACCACGTCACTGCTATGGCGATAGAGGCGATACGCCCCCGCGCCCCATACAGGCGACCAATTGATCTCGATGCGCTCGTCCCCCCCGGTCACCGCCAGGGAAACCGTGCTGACGGACACCACTCGCGCATTGCCCCTTGCCCCCTCGCGTCCCTGCGCGTTGACCGAGCCGATCTCGAAGTAATATCTACTGTCGGAGTTGAGCGGTGCGACCGTGGCGCGCTCCAACTTGCGCCCCATAAATAATTCATCGACCTCGGCTTCGGTCGGCGCCCGCCCAACCAACTCGGTAAAACGCGCACTGATCGCCGGACGACGGTCCAATACGCTCAATCCCATATCGCTGAGATTGAAACGCGATGGCAGCGGCAATACGCTATCAACCCTCAGAAAGGACAACTCAGTCGCGGCGACCGAGTCGATCAAACTGACCGACGCCGAATCTACGCCTGCATAGATTCGATAGCGCAGCATATCGAATTGCGAATTAGAGTCCCAATTGAGCGTAATCGCATTGCCATCGGGGTTGACCTGCAGATTGCTCGGCGCCGGCAAAGCCTCATAACCGCGAATGGCCGCGCTCAGGTCACTGGCAATCGCACCCGCACTATTCGTCGCCGCCTGTATCCAATAATAGTAGGTCTCGCCCAACAACACATCTTCATCGCTATGCGCAAGCTCCGCCAACCAGTCGCCGGGCGTCGCGCCCGACGGGTCGTCCGTCGTCGAACGCAGCACACGATAATACTGCGCGCCCGGCACAGCGCTCCAGCCCAAACGCACCCGACCAACCTCACCCGTCGTCGCATCGGGTTGCCCCGGCGCTTCCAACCCGCGAAAACCTTCAACACCCGGCCCCGATGCGCTCGAATAGTCGCCGTCAACGCCGACAGCCGCCTGCACCCAATAGGTATAGACCACCCCCGGTTCTGCGGAGTCATCGACCAACTGCCGCATCTCCCGCCAATCCGTCAAAAGCTCGGCGCCTTGTAGATCACCGCCCAAGCCGCGGTAGACCCTATAGTGGCTCGCCCCCTCGACCGATTGCCATTCGAGCGCAACGCCATCGAGACGACCGCTGACGATTTGCTGCACCTCTGGCGCAAACAATCCGCGATTGGCCGTTACGGCCTCGCTGAAACGACTGGCATTCAAACCGTCGACACCAACGGCCGCCCGCACCCAATAATGGTAGTTAACACCCGGTTCGGTCGCGGTGTCGAAGAAAAAGAGTGCCTCCTGCCAAGCGCTGACCGGCTCGGCCAACACATTGTCCATATCGTGCGTCCTATAGACCTGATAGTGCGTCGCGCCTTCAACCCGGTGCCAACCGATACTAATAGTCTGCGGATCACCGGTCGAACCAAGGATGCCGCCCGGTACCACCATACCGCGATAACCCTGCACCACCGACCCGAAAGACCCGGCCTTATGCCCCAAGGCGCTGGTAGCTGAACGCACCCAGTAATAGTACGTCACGCCCGGCAACGCCGTATCGTCGCTAAAACCGATCGCCGACACCCAATTGCTCACCGCCGTAGCCTCAGAGGTATTTTCCTCAAGACCCCGATAGACCATATAGTGCGTCGCGCCAGGCACCTCTACCCAGGCGAGATCCACCCCGCCGAGATCGCCCCGTGAGACCCGCAAACTCCCGGCATCCGGCAAAACGCGAGAACCGCTCACCCCAACGCCCAACGGAGTGGCGTTCAATCCTTCGCTATCGGCCGCCGCCCGTACCCAATAGTAGTACGTCACACCCGGCAACGCCGTATCGTCGCTAAACTCGGTGGCGCTGCGCCAATCCATCAGCGGTGCCGACTCACGGACGTCCAGGCGCTCGCTGCGATACACCCGATAAGCGACTGCGCCAGCCACTTCCTCCCAACTCAAATCGAGTTGCGCGGCGTTCTCGGCCAAGATCAATGGAGTGATTTCAGCCAAGCCCTTATAACCGCTAGCCGCTGCACTAAACCCGCTAGGGCGCGCACCCTCTGAGTCGACCGCTGCTTTGACCCAATAGTGATAGGTCACCCCCAACCCAGCGTTTTCATCGCTGAATTCGGTCGTCATTTGCCAATCACCCAGCAACTGCGCCGTCGCAGAAAAAGGCGAAGTGCTGCGCCAAATCTGATAATGCGAAGCACCCGCGACCGGCGACCAAGCCAACGCAACTCGATTCCTGTCGCCCTGCGAGACCTCGTGCAACACCGGTCCTGCCACGCGCCGGTAGTCATCGAGCATCGCGCTCGAAGTGCTCGCCCGCTCGCCGACCGCGTCAACCGCCGCCTGAACCCAGTAGTTATACGTTATACCAGGTAACGCTGTGCGGTCCTCGAATTCGGTCGACCGCTGCCACACCCCCAACTGCTCAGCCCGCCGCACGTCCGTCTGCTCAGACCGCAACACCTGATAGTAGGCCGCGCCGGTTACCGGCTCCCATTGCAAACGCAATAATGCGGCTTCACCGGCCAATACCAGCCCCGAAGGCGCGCCCAAGGCGCGATAACCGCTAGCCTCCTCGCCAAAGACGCTGACATTCAATCCGTTGTCCTGTGGCGAAGCCTTAACCCAATAATAGTAGACGATACCGGGCATCGCGCTACGATCGACAAAACGGGTATCCACTTGCCATCCACTCAAGACCCTAGCCCTGGAGGGACTGGGAGTCGTGCTGCGATAAACGCGGAAGAAACCAGCACCTTCTGTCGGCTCCCAAACCACCTCAATCTCCCGTAAATGGCCCGTCGTCGCCTGCACCGCGCTCGGCGAAACCAGCGCCCGATAGCCGCTGTTGAGCGCGCCCAAACGGCTGGCATTCACCCCCGCCCCGTCGGTCGCCACCTTCACCCAATAGTAGTATACCGCACCCGGCACGACTTGCTCATCGACAAAGGCCGCCGTCCGCTGCCAACCGGCCAAGGGCAAGGCCGTGCTCGAATCGGCTTGCGCGCTGCGATAAATCCGGTAATGGCTGCCGCCGGTCACCTCCGGCCAGACAATTTCAACCTTGTCGGAAAAATCTCCGTCCGTCGCCGCGACCTGAGCCGGGGCGGGAAGGACCGTATCGCCAAGAAAACCGCTGCTGAGCGCGCTGAACGCGCTCGCCCCCTGGCCATCGACCATCGGTGCAGCTTTGACCCAGTAATAGTAGCGAACCCCCGGCTGTGTGCCGAGGTCCATATACTGTGTCGAACGCTGCCAGTCGCCCAATGGGATGTGAAAGGTCGGATCGGGGCTAGTGCTGCGATAAACGCGATAATAACTCGCTCCCGTCACCGCCCCCCACGATAACTCGACGCGGTCGGCAAAAAGCCCCTGCGAAGTATTCAACTGCCCAGGAGCCGCCATGGTGCGAAACGACGAGGCCCGGACGCCGAACTCACCGGCCAATTGACCACGGGTGCCTTTCGCCGCTTTGACCCAATAATAATAACGCACCCCTGGCACGGTCCGATCGTCGACTAGGGTCGTAGCGGTTTGCCATGGGGCAATAACCTCGGCCCCTTCTGCGTCCAGGCGCTTATTTCGATAAACCTGGTAATGAGTTCCACCCACCACTTCGTCCCACTGCAACAATACGCGCCCGGCAGTAAAAACCGCCTCAAGAGCTATCGGCGCAGCCAGCGATAGCAAACCCTCTGCCGCAGTACTGAAAGCGCTTTCCCGCTGTCCGCTGCGACTGATCGCCGCCTTAACCCAGTAGTGATAACGCACGCCCGGTGCAGCCGTCTCGTCGGTAAACGAAACAGCTGCGAGCCAATCGCCGACCGGCACCGACTCTGCAGCATAGGGATTGGTTCCGCGATAGACCCGATACGCCACGGCTCCCTCGACTTCGTTCCAACGAAGGCCCAACCCTCCTTCTACCACAGTTAATTCAATCGCGGTCGGCTGACTCAGACCGCGCACCCCGCTGGTCGGCGAACTAAAAGCACTGGCTCCGCGATTGCTGTCACTGGCCGATGCCTTGACCCAATAATAATATTGCGTCCCCACTACCGCGGTTTGATCCACGAACTCCGCGGCATTAATCCAACCGCCGATCGGCGCCGCCGTGGCGGCGTAAGGCTGCGTGCTGCGATAGACCCGGTAAAAGCGAGCACCCACGGCACTGTTCCATTTAACCACTACCGCTTCAGCTTGCCCAAAGACGACGGTCAGACTGGTCGGCGAGGCCAACGCCCGCTTGCCACTGACCGCCGCAGCAAAACTACTCTCCCCAATGCCCCTCACATCAAAAGCGGTTTTGACCCAATAGTGATACCCCACACCCGGCGAGGCCTTCATATCGCGAAACTCCGCAGCCGTTATCCAATCACTAATCGGCACTGCCGAAGCCGTATCGGACCGGGCCCCGCGATAGACCCGGTAAAACGCGGCACCTAAAACCTGGTCCCAAACCAGCCGCACCCCGCGCACATCGCTCGGATCGCGCACCTCAACCGCGGCGCTGGCCAGTGTAGCGACTTTTAAGTAGCCACTGCCGGGTATGCCAAATTCGCTGGTCTGCTTGCCGTCGGAAACCTTGATCCAATAAAAATGCCGCCGACCATGCTCAGCCGCGCGATCGACAAAACGGGTCTCGGCCTGCCATGCCCCGAGAATGACCCGCAAATCGGGATTGTCCTCGCTACTGCGATAAATACGATAAAACCGGGCATTCGGCACGGGGTCCCAATTTACTTCGATGCGATCGGTGTAGCGCCCATTGCTGGCAACGACACCGCCCGGCGCATTGGGGGCAGCAGAAACAACGGCAGCACTAAGCAAAATCAGCAGCGCCGCATAAATCAAGGCAACCTTAGCTTTCATAATTCTTCCTCGCACGCAATCCGGCCCACCAAGGAGCGGTTCAGGCAGAGCTATTGTAGATTTAGGACTGGGGAGGAGAGACAGAAAGACCGCGTTCCTGGGAGTGGACCATATAAGGTGGTCCGGATCGCGGGCTATACTTCATATAGTATGCTAATATATGATACGTAATCTGTTGGGAGACAATCAGGAACGAGGGGATTGTTCCTTCCCGTACAAGAGTACAATAGTCGGGGAATTTTGTCAATTAGAGAAAAAAGACGCTCTGTACACTAAAACGCGACAAAAGCACGATCAATTGTAACAGCACTGTGCCATAGTGCCATTAGCAACCTCAATTACCACTCATCGCTATCATCTTGACACTGCCAAATAAAAGGCTTATCGTCCTGATAATATGTCAACTTATCGGCGATATTTATGAAAAAAACGCTCTCGGAAGACCTCCGGCTCAAACTGGAAGCCCTGCCCACTGAACCCGGTGTCTATATTATGAAAAAGGGCGATGAGCAGATTATCTATATCGGTAAGGCCAAAAACCTCCGCAACCGGGTCCGTTCCTATTTTCAAGAAGGCAGCGGCGATGGCCGCCGCCAATTCAAAGCATTAGTCCGCAATATCGCCGATCTCGACTATATCGTCACCAGCACCGAGCAGGAGGCCTTGATTCTCGAAGCCACGCAGATCAAGGCCCATAAACCGCGCTACAATATCCTGCTCAAAGACGATAAAAAATACCCCTATATTCGCATCACCAACGAAGCTTTCCCCCGCGTCTATGCCACCCGCGATATCGTTCGCGACGGTTCACGCTATCTAGGCCCCTATAGTAATGTGCGCGCGATGCACACCACCCTCGACATGTTGCGCAAAGTCTTCCCCGTGCGTAGTTGCGATTTCAAACTACCTTCAGATAAAGTGAGATTGTGCCTCGAATATCATATCAAGCGCTGCGAAGGCCCTTGTGAAAAATTGGTCGACGAAGCCGAATATAAAAAAACGATCGATAGCGCCGTGCGTTTCATTCGCGGCCAGAACAGCGAAGTGATCAAAGAGTTGCAAAAGCAAATGGCCGATGCCGCCGCCGATATGCGCTATGAGAAAGCCGCTCGCTTTCGCGACCAACTCAAAGCGCTGGAGTCAATGCGCGCACGGCAAAAAGTCGTCTTCGACGACAATATCGACCGGGATGTACTCGGCCTTACTCGCAGCGACGACGAGGCCTGCTGCAGCGTGCTCGAGATTCGCGAAGGACGCCTGCTCGGCAAGAAACACCACTTTTTAGGTGGGGTCATGGAATCGTCCGACGAGGAGATTCTTTCGGCTTTCACGCGACAATTCTACCTACAAAACGACTTCGTCCCAACCGAGATACACTTACCCATACAACCCGATGACGCCGATGAGATAGCCGACTGGCTCTCGCAAAAAGCCGAAGGCAGGGTCACCTTGGCGACGCCGCAACGCGGTGCCAAAGCACAGATGCTCGAAATGGCCGAAAAGAACGCCGCCCAGATGCTCAGCGAACGTCAGCACAAGCGCGAAATGAACCGCGACAAGGTACCGCAGTCAGTCTATGCCCTGCAACGCGATCTCAACCTCACAACCCTCCCCCGCCGCATCGAGGGCATCGATATCTCCAATATCCAAGGGACCCATTCAGTCGGCTCGCTGGTCTGTTTTATCGACGGCAAAGCCAAACGCAGCCAGTACCGCTTTTTTAAGATCAAGGATCTCGAGCGCCCCGACGACTACGCTTCGATCCACCAGGTGGTCCACCGACGTTTTCGCGGCCTGCGCGAACGCGGCGAGGCCTTTCCCGATCTATTGCTCATCGACGGCGGCAAGGGCCAACTCTCTAGCGCCGTCGAAGCCTTGCGCGAATTGGGCATCGAAAATCAGCCCGTGCTCGGCATCGCCAAACGCTTCGAGGAGATCTTCCTGCCTGGCGAGAGCAAACCCGTGATCCTTCCCAAGACTTCGGCAAGCTTGCGTCTCTTACAGGTTTTGCGCGACGAGGCGCACCGCTTCGCACTCAAAAACCACCGAGAGCAACGCGCCAAAAGCACCTTGACTTCGGCGCTTGACGATATCCCCGGCATCGGCCCCAAAAAGCGCAACGCCCTGCTCGTGGCTTTCGGCTCGGTCAAACGCATCGCCGAAACACCAGTAGAAGAAATCGCCGCCATCCCCGGTTTTGGCCCACAGCAGGCCGCAGACCTCATCGCTCATCTCACGGCGAAGACCCCGCAGCCCACCGGCGAAGAGGGCACAGAGCAAAGTAAAACGACAGCGATGCAACCAGAAGATTCAACCGGTAATAGCAAAAACAAGAAGCCGAACCAAGCAGAAAACAACGCCCAAGAGCAAAACGACGAGAGCTGAATATGGCCCGCCCCAAATCTATCGACGAATTCCCGCTGCCCGAAACCTTGGCCGCCCCCTTCGAACACTTCCTCAACACAATGACCGACAAAGGCCTGTCGGCCAACACCCTCGATGCCTATCGCCGCGACCTCGGTCGCTACCTGCGCCACCTGTCCGCGCAGGGCGTCGACCGCTTGCAAGCCGCTGAACAGCAACACGTCGCGCATCTGCTGCGCACACTCAGCGATGCCGGCTTGAGCCCTTCGACCATGGCCCGCAACCTCACCTCAATCAAGCGCTTCCACCAATATCTACTGCTGCAAGGCACGACCGAGATCAACCCGGCAGAAAACCTCGACGCGCCCAAATTAGAGCGAAAACTGCCCGACGTGCTGACGATCGACGAAATCACCGCCCTCTTCTCAGCCCCAGACGCCGACGAGCCGCTCGGGCAACGCGACCACGCCATCCTCGAAGTGCTCTATGCCACGGGTATTCGCGTCTCGGAACTGACGGCCCTACAACGCGCTGCGCTGCTGCTTGATCACGGATTAATCCGGGTCCTCGGCCGTGGGCCGAGCGAGCGCCTAGTCCCCATCAGCCCCCAGGCCATTCGCGCGCTTATCCGCTATCTAAAACAGGGCCGGCCCCATCTCGCGCGCCCCGATTCGGACGATCACGTCTTCCTCAATATCCAGGGCGGCGCGCTCTCCAGGATGAGCATTTGGAAAATCATCAAATCCGCCGGCGACAAAACCAGCAGCGAAAAAGAAATCAGCCCACACACGCTACGCCATTCCTTCGCCACACATCTATTAGAAGGCGGTGCCAACCTGCGCGAAGTGCAAGAGCTGCTGGGCCACGCCGACATTTCCACCACCCAGATCTACACCCACCTCGACCGCAGCCACCTCAAAGAGGTCCATAAGACCTATCATCCACGAGGCTAAATGATGGCGGGCTTAGTTATCGCGCATGGGATCAACAAGCGCTTCTCTTCCGGCGTCGAAGCATTACGCGGCGTGGATTTGAGTATCGAGCGCGGTCAATTCGTCTCCATCGTCGGTCCCTCGGGTTGCGGCAAATCCACTTTCCTGCGCTTGGTCGCCGGCCTAGACGAACCCACCGCCGGGACCCTCACCGTCGACGGGCGCACACCAAAGGATGCCCGGCGCGAGCAACTCGATCTGGCCTTTATCTTCCAAGACGCGACCCTGCTGCCTTGGCGCTCAGTCGCGCGCAACGTCGGCCTGCCGCTCGAACTGCGCGGGCAAACCGACGCCGATCGAGTTCGGCAAGTCATCGACATGGTAGGCCTCGCCGACTTCGCCGACGCCTACCCGGCGCAACTTTCCGGCGGTATGCGCATGCGCGCCTCGATTGCCCGCGCCCTAACCACCAATCCCGAGCTGTTGCTGCTTGATGAACCCTTCGGTGCACTCGACGAGATCACCCGCCAGCGGCTCAACGAAGAGCTGTTGCGGCTGTGGCAGGAAGACCGTTGGACCGGTCTCTTTATCACCCACAACGTATACGAGGCCGTCTTCTTGAGCCAGCGGGTCCTGGTCATGAGCGCACGACCGGGCCAACTGATCGCCGATATCACGATCCCTTTCGACCATCCGCGCGATCCCGACCTGCGCTCAACACCCGAGTTCGTGCAGCTAGCTGAAACGATCTCGCACCAACTCGGCGAGGCCGGCACCTGATGGGGAATTTGCGCGAACTCACCATCAACGCTCTGCCGCCCTTGTTATTCTTTGCTCTCGTACTCTGCACTTGGCACGGAGCCGTCGTACTCTTTGAGATCAAGCCCTTCATGCTGCCCAGCCCCCTGCAGGTGGCCAGCGCCGTCGGCGCGAACTTGCCGCGTCTGTTGTCGGCCACGGCACTCACCGCCACCGGCGCGCTATTGGGCTTCACACTCAGCTTCGCCTTTGGTTTTCTCGTTTCACTGATTTTTTCGCAATCGCGCATAATAGAACGTAGCCTCTACCCCTACGCGATTTTTCTGCAGACCGTGCCCATCGTCGCCGTCGCACCATTGATCGTACTGTGGATCGGTTATGGCCTGAAGGGCGTGGTCGCCGTCTCCTTCATCATTTCGCTCTTTCCGGTCATCGCCAATACCACCACCGGCCTGACCCGCGTCGACCCCAATCTCTTGGACCTCTTTGCGCTCAATAATGCCAGTCGCTGGCAGGTATTGTTCAAACTCCGCGTGCCCGGTGCCGTACCGCATATGTTGACCGGCGCCCGGATTTCCAGCGGCCTATCGGTGATCGGCGCGATCGTCGGCGAATTTTTCGCCGGCTATGGCACCGAAGACTACGGCCTGGGCTATATCATTATTAACTCCTCGCAGAAGATCCAGACCGACTATCTCTTCGCCTGCATTCTGTTTTGCACGCTATTGGGCCTAGGCATCTTTACATTGGTGGGCACATTGAGCAACTTTATGCTCAAGCGCTGGACGGGGACGCCGGAGTGAGGCGGTGCTGGCGCGATCGACGAAAATCGTGGAGAGCCACAATCTCCGATCAATCTTCACGCTCTATGACATAATAAACTTCGAGCAACTCAGGATTGCAGATTACACGCATTGGGAACTCTGCCTGCACAACCCGCACTATTATCTTGGCAGCGTCTACCTTTGGGCCAAAAGAGATGGCGATATAGATTTGTTAGAACCTACGGACGAGGAGCGAGTCGAGTTTTTTGACGTGGCGACAAACGTTAAAAGGGCCTTAATCGACCGATACCAAGTCAACCGATTCAACTATGCCAATTTGCAGAACAAAGACCAGCCACCTGCATGTGCATATACTGCCGAGATACCGTTGCCCGAGGATGGTCAACGGTTTTGAGTTTGTCGATGAGAATTGGGGCCGTATGTTCTAGCTCTATGACGAGACGATCAGCGTCCCCAAAGACGTTTTGCAGGAGATCATCGGGAACATCAGAAGCCAGCTTTAACCCGAACGAGTACCACCGAAAAGCAGCACCACCTTCAAAACGGACAACTCATAATCATGACGATTAAAATTACCCTCTTAGCGAGCCTGCTGCTCTTCATCGCTTGCGCCTCCGAAAAAGAACAACCGCAAACGAATCCCAATGCCCTACCCAAAGTACAACTCGCCCTCAACTGGTTTCCCGAAGCCGAGCACGGCGGCTTCTATGCCGCCCAGGTCCATGGTTATTACAAAGAGCACGGCGTCGAAGTCGAAATACTCGGTGGCGGCCCCAATGCCCCCATCATCCAACGCGTAGCCACCGACGCCGTGACCTTCGGTGTCACCAATGCCGACGACGTGCTCTACGCACGCGCGCAACAAGTCCCGGTGGTCGCCCTGATGGCTCCCTACCAAATCAATCCGCGCTGCATCATGGTGCATGAAAGTTCCGGCATCAAGGACATCGCCAAGATTGAAAATATTACCCTAGCCATGTCGCAACGCCCGGCCTTCTCGCACTATCTACGGTGGAAGTATCCGCTGACAGGCGTCAACATAGTCCCCTATCCCGGCAATGTCACCCAGTTCCTGATGGATGATAACTTCGCCCAGCAAGGCTATATCTTCAGCGAACCCTTCATCGCCAAATCCAAAGGCGGCGACCCCCTATCGTTACTCGTCGCCGACATCGGTTTCAATCCCTATGCCAGCGTGCTGATCGCCACTGAAGAGACCCTCTCCACCAAAACCGAACTCGTCGAGGCCGTCGTCCGCGCCAGCGTCAAAGGCTGGGCGCAATACCTGACCGACCCAACCGAAACGAATCGCCACATCAACTCGCTCAACCCCGATATGGGCATGGATATCCTCGTCTACGGCGCCACAGAATCCAAAGCGCTGATCCTCGACGAAACCGCCCGACAAAACGGCCTCGGCAGCATGACCGCCGCGCGCTGGCAAGACCTTTTGCAGCAAATGGTCTCCGCCGATCTGATCGCCAAGGACGCCGTCGATCCCATAGCCGCCTTTACCGACCGCTTCCTGCCCTAAACTTGGCCTTTCTGCAGGACATCACGCTCGGCCGCTACGTCGCGCTCAACTCACCGGTCCACCGCCTCGATCCGCGCACCAAGCTCATCGCCTCGCTCACGCTGATGATCGTAGCACTGTCGGCGCGCAGCTTCGTCCCCCTGTTAACCTTTACCGTCTTCCAACTCGTCGCCATCGCCCTGACACGCCTGTCCTATCGCCTGGTCTTAGGCAATCTCAAACCCTTTATCTGGTTATTCACCTTTACCTTCGGCCTGCACGCCCTGCTGACACCAGGTCGCGCGGTCTTCCTGCTGCCGCTCTCCGAACACGCCGTCACCGCCGAAGGCCTGCACCTGGGCGCCTTCTTCGCTGTGCGGTTGGCCGCAGTCATCGTCGCCGCCTCGCTATTGACTCTCACCACTTCGCCAATGCAATTGACCGGCGGGTTAGAGCGTCTCTTTAGGCCCTTGCAACGCTTCGGCTTCCCCGCGGGGGACTTGGCGATGATGATCTCCATCGCCCTGCGTTTTATTCCCGTCCTCGTCGACGAGGCCGAACGCCTGCGCAAGGCACAATTGGCCCGAGGCGCGGACTTTGGCGGCAACCCCCTGCGTCGGATCAAAAACCTCATACCCCTGCTCGCCCCACTCTTTATCTCCGCTTTCGACCGCGCCGACCGACTCGCCCTGGCTATGGAGAGCCGCTGCTATCAGGGCGGCGCCGAACGCACCCACTACCACGTGTTGCGCCTAGGCCGCGCCGATGGCTTGGCGGCCTTGACTGCCTTGGGCCTTATCGGGCTAATGCTCTACCTGCGATAATCCATGCGCACCCTCCGCCTTCTAATCGAATACGACGGCAGCCATTTTGTCGGCTGGCAAAGCCAAGAAAATGGGCGCACGATCCAAGGTGAGCTCGAACGCGCCTTGCAAATCCTGGTCAAAGAGGCGATTCGCCCCATTGGCTCAGGACGCACTGATGCCGGCACACATGCCGTCGGCCAAGTCGCGCATTTTCAAACGGAATCCGCCCTGTCCATCGAACGCCTATTGCGCGGACTCAACGGTATTTTGCCACCCGATATTGCCATACGCCATATTGAAGAGGCCCCTCCCGACTTCCATGCCCGCTATAACGCCAAGCGCAAACGCTACCGCTATCGCATACATCAGGGGAAAGCAGCTTTAAATCGCCCTCAAGTCTGGACGTACTACCCAGGGCTTTCTCTGCCACCAATGGTCGAAGCCGCTGCTTTTCTGCCCGGCGAACACCATTTTGGTGCCTTTTGTAAACAAGATCCCGTGCCCGAACGCTTTAACTGTCAGATTTTTGCGGCGAATTGGTCCCAACAGGACAGCGAACTCGTTTTTGAAATCGAAGCCAACCGCTTTTTACGCCATATGGTGCGAATTCTCGTGGGTACTATGGTTGAAATCGGCCGCAGCCATCTCCCGCCTGAAGCCATCCGCAAACTGCTCGCCAGCGGAGACCGCACCGCCGCCGGAGCCACCGCGCCTGCATTGGGCTTAAGCCTACTCTGGGTGGCCTACGACTCATAGAAATAGCCGTGCTTTTTCTTGCATATATCCCTGTAATTATTTATTGTTAGGAAATAATAAATACAGGAATGTACACATTGCATAAGATCTACATTCTCGCGCTATTAAGCCGATTCACCGCCTCCAATCGCCATGCCGATTCTATGAACAATTCACACCGAACGGCCGTGGTTGAAGCCGCAAAACGGATACAACCTTCGGTCGTCAATTTGCACGTGCGTTACCGCGAGCGCGTATCTCAGTTATCTATGTGGCATCCGATATCAATTTCGACCTGGCCGTGCTCAAGGTCGGCGAGGCCGATCTTCCGGTTGCGCCGCTAGGAAATTCGGACGATATTTTGGTAGGTGAATGGGCCCTTGCGGTAGGTAACCCTTTCGATTGGGGTCCCACAGTCAGTATCAGCGTAGTCCGTACCCTAGGGCGCGATATTCCCGAAGCCCAGGGCGAGTACGACTATCGCGACATGATCCAAACCGATGCCGCCATCAACCCCGGCAATAGTGGCGGGCCTTTAGCCAACGCCGACGGGGAAGTCATCGGGATCAACAGTTTTATCTATACCGGCGGCGACTATACGATCAATACTGCCCGGAGCTTTCTCGATAAGATTCGCCTGCACGGCCAGGTGCGGCGGTCTTGGACGGGTATCATCGCCCTGCAGGATATCACTCGTCCCTTAGCCGAAGATCTGGCACTCGATTCGATCTACGGGGCCTTAGTCGTCAAAATAGCCATGGGCAGCCCGGCTGAAGTCGCAGGCTTAGAAAGCGGCGATGTGATCACCGCCATCGGTGGCGAAAAGATTCAGGACACGGACGAAGTCATCGACATACTCCGCGGCCTTCGAGTCGGCGAAGTAGCAACACTCGATGTCGTGCGTCACAACGAGCATTACACATTGGATTTACTCATCGAGAAGCGGCCGCGACATCGAATGCGGCGCTAAAGAGCTGGAGTCATACGAATATATGATGCGGTTTATACCCAATGCGTTCACAGTCGGCAACCTCTTTTGCGGTTTCTTGGCACTGCACTACGTATTTCAGGGTAACTACGTACCAGCGGCCTGGCTAATTTTCCTCGGTGCGGTACTAGACAAGATGGACGGCAAGTTAGCCCGCAGAATGGGCAATGACTCGCAGTTCGGAATCCAATTCGACTCGATCGTTGATGTCTGCACTTTCGGTATCGTACCCACCGTACTCATCTATCAAGCCCATTTGCACACCGACTGGGGCATGGGACTGGCCTTCGTCTTTCTACTCTGCGGCGCGATCCGCCTGGCCCGTTTCAATACACTCAGTCTCGAAGACGAGCGCAGCGAATTCTATATGGGCTTATCGATCCCCACTGCGGCGATATGCCTCACTCAGTACGTGGTCTTCGTCGACGCCTGGCAGAGTCCACATGCCACTCCGTTGGCCGTATTATTGGTACTGCTGCTCGGTTTTCTGATGGTCAGCCGCCTCGACTACGACCCCATACCCAACTTTCGCGGCACCTCGTTCAGCGACCGCTTCAAACAAATCTATTCCGTCACTACGGTCGGGCTGACCATATACGACAGTATCTTCTTTTTCCCAATGGCCCTCATCTATATTTTCTCAGGGTTCTACCGCTGGATCTTCCGGATGTTCAGCAACGAAGTCACACAGCACGCCTGATCCTTGATGCTGCGCGACAAACCCGTCGGCCACCTGGTCCTCATCCTGTTCACGAGCATGCTCGGCGCCAATATCATTGGCGAGGTGCTGCGTGTAATTCTCACTTTCGTTGCCGGTACCGATACGATCGTCGAACGGGCTCTCTTGCAGTACGTGACATATTCGATCGGCCCGCACATGCTCAACCTCATTATCCTGTCTTTTTCGTTTGAACTGGCGTTGCGTTTCAACCTCGTCACGCTATTGGGCATGTTCGTCGGCTGGTATTACTACCGCTACAGTTATTGATGATCCTTTCCAGGAGATAGAAGCATGTTCGGTATGGGCCATTGGGAAATACTCATCATCTTCGTCGTCATTCTGCTCATCTTCGGCGCCAAGCGCATCCCCGAGATGGCGCAGGGGCTAGGCAAGGGCATTCGCGAATTCCGCACTGCTATGCGCGACGTGCAGGAAGAAATTGACATCAATCCCCCTGCGCCGACCGCCCCGCCGGCTCAGGCACCGACCCAGACCGTGTCGCAGTCCGACAACAAGGAGCAATCCGCTTCCTGACTATGGCGCTAAACGAAGCCACTGCTCACGAACTCATAACCCGGCTGCAACAGAGGGAAGTCACTGCGCGCGAACTGGTGCAGGCCACGCTCGACCGCATCGACGCCGTCGATGGCCAGATCAACGCCTTTATCAGCATTGACGCCGAAGGCGCCCTAACACACGCGGACGAGATCGACCGCCGCCGCGCGAAAAATGAGCCCTTAGGCCCTCTAGCCGGGATCCCCATTGCTCTCAAGGACGTGCTCTGTGTCCGGGGAGGCCGCACTACTTGCGGCTCGAAAATACTCGAACACTATATCGCCCCCTACGACGCCACCGCTGTCGCGCAACTACGTGCAGCCGACGCCATAATCATCGGCAAAACCAATATGGACGAGTTCGCCATGGGCTCGTCGTGCGAAAACTCCTATTTCGGCCCCACGCTGAACCCCCGTGACCCCGAGCGCGTACCTGGCGGTTCCAGCGGTGGTTCGGCCGCTGCCGTCGCCGCCGACGAGACCATTCTCGCCCTTGGCACCGATACCGGCGGTTCCGTACGCCAACCGGCCGGATACTGCGGCGTAGTGGGGCTCAAGCCGACCTATGGCCGTGTCTCGCGCTACGGTTTGGTCGCTTATGCCTCGTCGCTCGACCAGATCGGCCCGATAAGCAAGGACGTCGAAGACACCGCCCTACTCCTACAAGCGATCGCCGGTCACGACCCGCGCGACTCGACTTCTATCGACGTACCGGTACCCGATTATCTCGCCGGGCTCAAGGACGGTATCAAAGGATTGAAAGTCGGCCTGGCACAAGAGCATTTCCCCGCCGGGCTCGATGCTGAAGTAGCGACCGCCGCACAAAGCGCCGCCGCCACGTTGGCAGACGCCGGCGCTGAACTCGTCGATGTGCAACTGCCCGTCGCCGGTCATCCCGAATACTGCATCGGCACCTATTACCTTATCGCCATGGGCGAAGCCTCGGCCAACCTCACACGTTACGACGGCGTCAAATACGGACACCGCGCCGAGGGCGATTTAAATCTACAGGAAATGTATCTGCGGACCCGTAGCGAGGGGTTCGGCGAAGAAGTCAAACGCCGCATCATGCTTGGCACCTACGCATTAAGCGCCGGTTACTACGACGCCTATTATCGCAAGGCGCAGCAGGTGCGCACCCTCATCCGCCAGGATTTCGAAAAGGCCTTCACGACCTGCGACATACTTCTCTCGCCGGTCGCGCCGACCACCGCCTTCCGCCTCGGAGAGCAAACCGACGATCCCCTGCAGATGTACCTCAACGATATTTACACCGCTTCGGTCAACCTCGCCGGCATTCCGGGCATATCGGTCCCCTACGCCAATGGCGCGGACGGCCTGCCCATTGGCATTCAGCTTTTGGCCCCACCGCTCGAAGAAGCCAAACTGCTGCGTATGGCGTACGCCCTGGAACGCACCACAGCTTGAAACGTGTATAAGGCTTATATGAGCGCGTGCAATGGAATGACTACCGGAGATACTACACTATGAGATATTACGCCCTCGCCGCCTGCCTGCTGCTCTCGGCATGGCAGCCTGCCACTGCGATCAACTCCAATGCCGGCACCACGGGTTTCAATTTTCTTAAAGTCGGCGTCGGTGCACGTTCCACCGCCCTCGGCGGGGCCTATGCAGCCGTCACCGGCGACGTAGAGGCCACGGCCTGGAACCCCGCCGGCTTGTTCGGAGTCAAACGGCGCACTGCCGTGCTCTCGCTCAACAGTTACCTCGTCGATTCTCAGGCCGGTTTCGTTTCCGTCGCCTTTCCCAAGGAGCAACGGGTAATCGCCATCAGCGCCAATTACGTCTCCTACGGTGATCTGCAGCGCACCGACGAGGAGGGGCGTGCCCTGGGCACCTTCGGCGCAGCCGACCTGGCTACCTATGTTTCGATAGCCCAGCGGCTCGGACCGGACTGGTTGGCCGTCGGTGCCAACCTCAAAGCCGTCTATTCGAGCATCGATGCATTCTCCTCCGACGCCTATCTCGTCGATCTCGGCCTGCTCGCCCGTGGTCCGATCCAGGGCATGAGTCTCGGCGCTTCGCTCACCAACATCGGTTTTGTCCGCGCAGGTTTCGCCGGCGACTTCAAAGACTCATTGCCCGTGCATATCCGCCTTGGGGTAGCGCACCGCCCCGCGCACATGCCAGTACCCATGTTGTTATTGGCCGATTTCAACCTGCCCAACGACAACGACCCCTATCTATCCTTCGGCCTCGAAATCAAGGTCGCCGGCGGCCTCTACATCCGCCCCGGTTATAGCACTCGGCAGACCGGCGTCAGCGGCGAGGACCCTATGGGCGTGACGGCTGGAGCGGGTTTGGCCATGGAGCGCTATACCGTCGACTACGCCTACTCTTCCTTCTCCGACCTCGGCGACGTACACCGGGTCTCCGTCATCGGTGCTTTTTAAACCGCGCCATACCTGGTTTTATTCATCCCGAGCTAGTGTCAACGAGCACAAAAAATGTGCTGAGCGCATAAAAAATTGCCCGCGGCGCCCGCAATGACCGTTCGAACCTCCACCGCTCGCTACCGCAATAGTACCATCGACTGCATCAACACTCTACCCCCACTCTGCAAGCGATAAAAACACACTCCACTGCCCACCGCGCGTCCTCCACTGCCCTGGTTCAAGTAGAGCAGGGGCTGTACGCCTTCGCCCAAGCGCGCGACGAACAAATCGGGCAGGCCGTCACCGCCATAGTCGCCGGGGGCGGTGCCATTAGCCTCGCCCCCGCAGCCACACCGGCGATAGGAGCCGGGTCCGTAAAGCGGATTTGCACATAAATCACAGCGGAGGAACAACAGACTAGCAAGCAGATAGAGAGCATTCGGCGCATCGGCTTTTGACCTTTCGTCAAAAGCTATCCCGAGAAATACCGCTACGCCCGAAGCCTGCCACCATACGGCCAGAGGAGTGTTAAGATCGTCCTAGTCTGGCCCAATATAACAGCCGGCTAACCAGGTGCTAAGAAGCGTTACCCCCGGTCTACAGCCGTGTCGCGCAAAAGATGCACAGACCTCGGGTAGCACCATTCCACCGCCGCCCATAATACCCTGTTCCTACTGGAGTAAACCCAAATCGGTCACGATGGCGCGCCTTTTGCCTGCACTCAGGCATGTGCAATCGCCAATCCCGTCTACAATATCTGCTGCCCGTTTTGTTGTCGATACTATGTTTCCCAACGGCAACTCCGGCCGCCGTCGTCATCGACGAGATCCTCGCCGACCCGCCACCGGGGATTACCGGCGACGCCAACCAAGACGGCACGCGTAAAACATACGAAGACGAGTTCATCGAAATCTATAACACCGGTCCGGATACCGTCTCCTTGATGGGTTGGCGCCTCGGCGACGACGACACTTCCCTCGCGAGCCTCTTCACCTTCCCCGATTCAACAAAGCTTCCTCCCGGCGACCGGCTACTGCTCTTCGGCGGCGGCACCCCCACAGGTTTCTCCGTGCCCGCCTTCGCCGACGACGGCCGCATCGGCAATGGCCTAACCAACTCCGGCGATGTACTGCTCCTGCTCAATGCCGCAGGCGACACCGTCGATACGGCATCGTTAGCCTCTTGGCCCAATAACCAGTCCGTAGTACGCGTCCCTGCGGGTAGCGGCGCCTTAATGCCGCACAAAACCGCAGCGCCCAACGGCACGGCCTTTTCCCCAGGCTACGCGATCGCCGCCCCAACAACACCAACCGATACATCCGGCACATCGCCAACCCCTGCTACTCCACCAACCGCTCCCGAACCGCCCTCGCAATCCCCCCGGTCTAAAACCAGCCACCCCATCGTCATCAGCGAAATCCTCGCCGACCCGCCTTCAAGCCCATTCGGCGATGCCAACCAAGACGGCCGGCTCAACACCTACGAAGACGAATTTATAGAACTCTACAACAGCGGCTCAGTACCGATTTCCTTGGCCGGCTGGCGCCTCTCTGACGACGACGTCAAAACCGACGCCGGTTTTCATTTTCCCCCCGATGCCCTCTTACCCCCTGACTCGTATATCGTGCTTTTTGGCGGCGGCCAACCCACGGGTTTTACCGTAGCGGTTTTCACCGATGACGGCCGTATCGGCAATGGCCTAACCAATTCCGGCGACCGTCTACTGCTATTAAATGCAAAGGCGGACACTGTGTTGGATTATACGTTTACCAGCAAGAGCAACCTTAACCAATCGCTCGTTCGTCACGACCAGATCTACCGCCCACACACCGCTCTGCCGGGCAGAGGTTTATTCTCCCCCGGCCGAGCACAAACACAATACAACACCTTCGCCATCGCCGACCCAGAACTAAAAGAAGGCCATACCCGCAACCTAGTCCTTGTCGGCACCCATCCCACCGGCATGGATACTCTTGATACAAGTGATTTTCAATGGCTTTCGGTCGCCCCAGCGATCGCCGAGATCCGCACCCGCGCCCGCATCAAAGGCCTGCGCCCAGGGCACACGCGCATAGAATGCTGGCTCGACACCCTCTTCCTCGCGCAACGCCAAATACGCGTCGCCCCGATCGAACCGCACAACACCCCACCCAGCATTACCTCAACCCCCGATACCACCGCTTTTGCCAATGGCTGGTATCGCTACCACGTTGACGCGACCGATCCAGACCACAACACATTGGTCTTCACTTTTGCCCAAGCCCCCGCCTGGCTCAAACTCGATTATCAAAGCGGCCTGATCCAGGGGCGCACACCCGACACCACCGGCTCTTTCGCCGTCGCTTTTGAAGCGGCCGACGGCCGTGGCGGGATCGCCGCCCAGCACTATGACCTTCATCTGCAACCGCGACCGCAGATCCATATCGACGAAGTGCTCTCCGACCCACCTGCCGGCATATCGGGCGACGCCAACAACGACGGCCACCGACATGCCTACGAAGACGAATTCGTCGAACTCCTTAACACCGGCCAGACGCCCGTGGACCTCAGCGACTGCGGCCTCTCCGACGGCGACGGCAAAACCTTTGCCTTCCCCGCCGAGACATTCCTACCTCCCGGTGTTCGCGCCGTCGTATTCGGCGGCGGCACCCCTAGCGGAGCATTCACCTTCTCGGCCGGTGGCCGCATCGGGGACGGCCTCGGCAACCGTCGCGACGAACTCTATCTACTCGACCCACAAGGCCTCGACACCCTAGCCCAACTCACCTACGACTTGCCGCGAGACCCCGATCAGTCGATCGTAGACCGCGGCCAAACCCTACACACCGCCTGGCCGGGCCGCATGCCTTTCTCCCCTGGCACCGCCCGCCCCTTGCTGCATTCCCTGCGTCCACTGCAACATAAACTCAATCTAGTGCAAGGCGAAAAACGCCATCTCCGCCTAATCGGCCAATATACCGATGGCTACGAATACCCCATAAGCAACCCCGCCGTATGGACCTCCAGCGATACCGCATTGGCCATCATCTCCAATAAGCTGGTGCTAACCGCCATCGACACCGGCGCCTGCCTGCTCTTTGTCCGCCTCGACAGCTTCGCCATCAATCCCGACACGATAATAGTGCAAATCCGCCCATCACTCCCAGCATCTGTCCGCTTCACCCCAACCTGGCGCGATTCCTTTATCACAAACCAAGCCATCGCTTTCATCGTCCGCTCCGACCACCCCAATAGACAGGCCTATATCTGGTCGCTCAACGGCCAACGCCAGCCTGTCATGTCCCCGCAATTCGTTCATACCTCCACCGGCCATTTTGCCGATACGATCCGCGTCGAAATCCGCCGCGGCTTCGAAAAAATCATTCGCCAATGGGTCCTCCACGCATCCTCAGCGATCGCCAAACGCCCCACGGACAGACAGCAGGCCCCGCTACAAATCTGGCCCAACCCCTTTAACGCGAACACCAGCATCCGCTTCCAACAGACAAACGCCGGCCCCGTGCACCTCGCCCTTTATAATCTGCAAGGCCAGCGCGTCTGCACCCTTGTCGACGAGATACTCGATACCGGCTTCCATCACATCACTTGGCACAGCCAAGACCAACATGGCCGCTCTGCCGCCACGGGCCTCTACTTCGCCCGCTTAACCACCCCGACCCTACAAGCCCACGCCAAATTCCTGCTTTTGCGTTAAACAAAAGAATCCCCACCTCCAATTTGGAAGCGGGGATCCACTATCGCCTTTAAAGACTCTTCTAAAAAGACACTCCAATTAACGCCTTAGCGCCTACTTCATCTCATACGCGTGCTTAAACTCGTGCACCAACTTGCGTACCGCTTCGACCTTCTCCGCGTCTACGGTCTGTTTGCACTTCATCGCGCCGCGCAGAATCTTGTGCAGCAAAACTACCTTATTGGTATATGCCACCATCGCCGTATCGCCCGCATCCGCTGCTGGCACCTTGATCCGTTGGGTCATGAAGTACTGCGATACCGCATGCTGGATTTTATTGGCGTGTTCTTCCTTGGCACCGACCCAACGCGCCAGTTGGTTGGCGCTCTGGGCGTCGTCCTTGCCCGCCAGCTCGGCGATTTGCCCCATCGCCTTCTCGATCGTCGTCAGATCCTCTTCCATCGCCGAAAAACGCGCGTCGTCGCCATAGATGCCACAGGGAATTTCGCAGTGCGCCAAAACCGGCGCGGCGGTAGCTAATAAATAAAGGGCGAGCAGTGCTATCATATTTCGTGCGTTCATCATGACCTCCGTTTAAAAAATTGCCCATAGGCGTGTGCAGGGATTATATTGCGATTTCTGCGAACTAGCAACCAAACCAGGAGCCGAACCATGCCCGACGTACTCTACACCAGCAGCATCTTCACCGAACCCGGCGGTTTCACCCCGGGGATCGAGGGCCCCGCCTGCGACCTCCAAGGCAATCTCTACGCCGTGAACTTCCACCACCAAGGCACCATCGGTAAGGTCACCCCGCAAGGCGAATCCAGCGTCTTTATCGAGTTGCCCGACGGCAGCATCGGCAACGGCATCCGCTTCCACAGCGGAGGCGATATGCTGATTGCCGATTATACCAATCACAACGTCCTACGCGTCGATATGGAGAGCCTGGCAATCACGGCCTATGCCCACGAACCCGCGATGAACCAGCCCAACGACATCGCTATCGGCGCCAACGACATCGTCTACGCCTCCGACCCCAACTGGGCGGAGCAGGCCGGCCAAATCTGGCGGGTCGGTCCCCAGGGTCAAGTCGATTTGCTCGAAACCGGCATGGGCACCACCAATGGCATCGAAGTCAGCCCCGACGAAAAGACGCTCTACGTGAATGAATCTGCACAGTGCAATGTCTGGGCCTACGACCTTAGCGCCGACGGCGATGTCAGCGCCAAACGCCTGCTGATCCAGTTTCCAGATTTTGGCATGGACGGTATGCGGTGCGATATAGACGGCAATCTCTATATCACCCGTCACGGCAAGGGCACCATCGCCAAACTCTCGCCGGCCGGCGATATCCTGCGCGAAATCGAATTGGGCGATGCAAACCCCAGCAATATTGCCTTCGGCGGACCGGACGGCTGCACGGCCTATGTCACCCTCCAACAAACAGGCAATGTAGAGTGCTTCCGCGTCGAAAGACCAGGACGCAGTTGGCAGTTATTGCAATAAAAAAACCCCCGCACTATGCAGGGGCATTAGAAAAACCGGACCGCCCGGCTCAGTCGTCTTTTTCCAATTTGATGATCTGATCGCGAATTTTGGCCGCCTGCTCGTAAGCCTCTTGCGTGATGAGCCAATCCAAGTGGGCCTTGAGCTGGTCCAATTCACTCAACGGATCGCCCGTCTCGGGATCAATCAGGTCTTCCACGCCCAACACGATCCCCTCATCGGTGATTTCCATATGGGGCGTCTCCTCGATAAGCTCGTGCTCCTCAAGCGCACTGTGCACCAAACCTGGGTCAATATCGGGTGACTCCAGGCTTTCGAGGACGCCGTCAATCGATTGTTCGCCCTCCAGCTCGCCGCGTTGATCGGTCATCTCGAGTTCGCGTCCGGCCGCCTCGATCACCTCGGGGCTCATAAAGATTGGCGTAGCCAATAGCGTGGCCAGAATCATACCGTCGCTGGGACGGCAGTCGAGATAGAATGGCTCGCCCTGGGGCTGGACCATTAAATAGGCGTGGAAAACGTCTTTTTTGAGCGTGTGAATAACCAACTTGTGGACGGTGGCGTCAACCTTTTCCAGCAAGCTGCGCAACAGATCGTGCGGCAGCGGCCGGGGCAGGGCGATCTTGCGAATAGCCATGGCCAGCGCCTGTCCCTCAAAATGGCCAATCGTAATCGGTACCACCCGATTCTCGTCGCCCTTGAGCAGAACGAGAAAATTTTGCGGAGCCCCCAAACCCTGCTGCGCGTCGGGATAGGGGTAGATATCGAAAATGTGCATCGGAATCAGGCGATTTTCTTCTTCTTTCATCGTCCGTGCACCTGGGTAAACGGGGCTGTCGCCCCAATAACTTCGTCCACCCATAATATAGGCGTTTACCGCGTAAAAACAATAATTCTCTCCCCTTGCAAAGCAGCCTCATAATAGTCGGCGCTCTTGTAAGCTGAGGAAATCGTCGGCGCCGATTATCAAATGGTCAAGCACGTCGATGCCCATAATCTCACCAGCCTGCACAAGACGCCGGGTCAAATCGATATCGTCTTGGCTAGGTGACACGTCGCCGGAGGGGTGGTTGTGCGCGAGCACCACACTGGCCGCAGCATGCGACACCGCCGGTTGGAAAACCTCGCGTGGATGCACGATTGAAGAAGACAAGCTGCCGATCGACACGACTTCTTTGTAAATTACCTGATTGCGGGCATTGAGATACAGACAGAGGAAGTGCTCGCGTTGCTGGTCCTTGATATCGTCGAGCAGCGGCAGCACGTCGAGAGGAGAGCGGATCACCGGCCGCACACCCAGCCCTTTGTGCAACCCGCGACGGGCCAATTCAAACGCGGCGACTAAAATCCCCGCTTTGGCCTTACCCAATCCCTTGATCCGCCCCAGTTGCCCCATATCCATCCCCACCAAGGATTCGCTTGGATAATCGGCCAACAGGCTTTGCGCCAGATCCACCACATGACACCCCCGATAGCCCGTACCCAGCACTACGGCCAATAGCTCGTGGTCCTTTAAGGCCTGCGGCCCCAAGCGAGCGAGCCGCTCCCGAGGCAATTCACCAGGGCAAATCGCCGCCAAAATCTGATCTCCTTCGCATACTGTCTGGGGGGCGTCAACGAGCGAGTGAACGAGCGGCTGCTTTACCGATTGCACAGTGCATACCTCCTACATGAAAACTGTGTGGCAAACGCTACGCGATTGTAACGTCGAGGAGACACCCTACTGCAACCATAGCGGCAAGAGATATCCCACCTGGTTCAAGAAAGCAGAATCCATGCCAATCTCTTGCCTGAGCGGTACCCCGGACCTATATTTGGCAAAACAATCCACCGCATTTTCTTCGTTCCCACCATCGATGCCCATCCTGCGCAATTCTCTCGCCACCGCACTCGCCGCGCTCCGCCGCCGGCGCCTACTGCTCGCCGTCCTGAGCGGTGCCCTGCTCTCATTGGCCTTTCCCGGCCACCCGCACCCCCTGATGAGTTGGTTTTACCATCCGCTATGGGCCCACATCGCGCTCGTGCCGTTACTGCTAGCACTGTCGGGACGCGGCTTTAAAGATGGCTTCGCTGCGGGTTGGACCTGCGGGTTCGTCTGGAACTTGCTTAGCCTGTATTGGGTCGCTCATACGCAAGGCGGCGGACCGGCTGTCGTCGCGGGCACGCTATTGATGGCCATCTACCTAGGCCTGTTCCCCGGCTTGTTCTCCGGGTTACTCAGCGCGCTCTGGGCACGATGGGGCACAAAAGCGCTGATCTTGACCCCCTGTCTTTGGACAGCGCAGGAATATCTGCTTTCATTGGGTGAATTAGGTTTTCCTTGGCTGCTATTGGGACACGGCCAGGCGGCGATGCCGCATTTCGTGCAACACGCGATTTGGACCGGGGTCTTTGGCGTCTCCTGTTGGGTCGTCGGGCTCAACCTATTATTCTATTGGGGCCTTGTCTCGCGAAGCCCAGGCGTCGTTGCCGCTATTGGCCTGGCCTACCTACTGCCTTGGCTACACGCCGCCAGCGCCTTTGCCACCCCCATAACACAACATATTCGCATCGGGCTGATCCAACCCAATATGACCTTAGCGCAAAAATGGGGGCCCAATGGCCTCGCCAATAGTTTCACCACCCTCGAAGCGCTTTCACGCCAGGCCGCCACCGAGGCCCCACAACTCTTGGTCTGGCCGGAGACCGCTCTGCCCTGCTATCTCGCGCGGCGGCCCGACTGCCGCGACCGCGCCTTTGCCCTAGTCGAGGAGTTGCACATCCCCCTACTGACCGGCGCTTCCGACTACGACCTCGCACGCAACGAACGCTATAACGCCGCCTTCTTGCTACGCCCTGGCCACAGGGAGATGACTGCCTACGCCAAGATGCACCTGGTCCCCTTCGGGGAACGCACGCCCTACCGCGACGATATCCCGTTCCTGCGCAATATCGATTGGACGCAGCTGACCGGCGATTTGGGGCCGGCTGAATTCGCTCGCGGCACCCAACGCACCGTCTTTGACCTGTCAGCATCGCCCAACGACGCGGTTCCCCCCTCCTTCGCCGTGCTGATCTGCTTCGAGTCGATCTTTCCCGATTTGGTGCGCCGCCACGTCGCCGACGGAGCAGGCCTGCTCATCAATATCACCAATGACTCGTGGTTTGGGCTTACCGCCGGCCCCCATCAACACGCCCTGATCAATGTCATGCGCGCCGTCGAAAACCGCACCGCCATCGCCCGGGCTGCAACGAGCGGCATATCCCTATTCATCGACCCTTTCGGTCGGACCTACGCAGCAACCGAACTCTTCACCGCCGCCGCTCCAGTCGCCGACCTGCCCGTCGGCTTGGGCAACACTTTCTACACCCGGCACGGCGATATCTTCGCCCAGGGCTGCTTGATCCTAACCCTAGCCTCCCTCGTCCCTCTTTACCGCAAACTAGACTAGGCCATGGCCGCAGACGACCAACAAGGACCCGGCGATAACCAGGAAATGCATCTCGCCGAATCCCACACCCAGTTGCAAGGGAAAACAAGCCCGGCCAATATGGCTTTCCTCGACCACCTCGAGGAACTTCGCTGGAGGATAGTCAAGGCCCTGGCCGCCGTCTTCGTCGGCGCGATTTTCTGCTTTGTCTTTTCCGACCCGATCGTAAAAATTCTGACCCGCCCCTATGAGGAAGCGGTCTTCAGCCTGGAAGCCCAACGCTCCTCCAACGCAGTGCAGGCGGTCGAAAATCTAGTGCGCAAATGGTTCGACCTACCCAACCCCGAACTCGAACCGGTACAAGAATTAACGGAGTTGCCGCCGGGGCGCAGACTGCAAGCTCTGAAACCGATGACCTACTTCTACATCAGTCTGCAGATCGCCTTTATCGGCGGTCTCATCCTGGCTCTACCCGCCGTCTTCTACCAAGTCTGGCGTTTTATCGCCCCGGGGCTTCTATCGCGCGAGAAGAGATTGATGATCCCCATTATTTCATTGAGCGTGTTCTGCTTTTCCATCGGCGCTCTGATCGCCTACTGGATCGTCCTACCGCTCGGCTTGCGCTTCTTCCTCGCGCTCGAACCGCCCGACATGACCTCACAGTGGGCTGTCGACGAATACATCGGCTTCGTACTGCGGCTGATCATGGGCTTTGGGATCGTCTTTGAAATGCCGGTGATGGCGCTTTTCCTGGCCAAGATCGGCTTGCTGACCGCCGACCGCATGCGCAGTATACGTCGCTATGCGGTTGTCGGCATCTTTATCCTCGGCGCGATTTTCACCCCCCCCGACCCCATCTCGCAGATTTTGATGGCCCTGCCCCTGCTGGGGCTCTACGAAATCAGCATCTGGATTTGCAAGGTTTCGCAACGAAAATAAAGAACCGGCCGCCTCCATAAGGAGACGGCCGGTTCGATGCTCGATCGTTCTTTTAATCGCCTCTTTTAAAAACGACGGCCAAAACCTAGATAAGTCCGCACATTACTGAGATCGATCATATCGTCAAATTTGATCACTTTCTGGTAACCAACCTCGAACACCAGGTTCATCGTTTCCGGCGCCTGGACTCCAAAGGTAAAATTGAACCCCGACTTATTCGCCGAACCGGTGTTATTGCCCGGGGGATCCCAACTCAACTGTTGGACACCGACACCGCCGCCAAAATAAACCCCGGCCTGGTCGCAACCGCGCGGCACCCAATGCACATCGGCTTCAATCGCCAATTGCGTTACATCCTCACCCTTGCCTATGCGATAAGTCAGGTTGAGCCGCCATCGCTCGGCTACCGCCTGCCCCAGCCTTAACCCCAGGCTCCAGGCAGTACCCGACTTGGTATCCGTCAAGATCGTGGTGAACGGGTCATAGGACAATTGCGCGTTACCGCCCCAATCGGCTCCGGCCAGCAAGTGGAACGAACGGCGACCGACCATCGACCGGGAACGGGCAACTCCCTGCTCCGACATTGACCCCATCCCCTCCCATTCCCAGCGGGCCACCGCCCGATACAGGACTTCAATGGTCTCGCCCTCGGCTATCTCGACGATCTCGCCGATGCTGAAATGGTCGTCAACGCGCACCAGCTGCACCTTGCCGACCATCACCCAGTCATCGCCATCTTCGCGCAGGATGGTATAATTCGCGCCGACCATCGCACCGACCGCCTCACCTACATCCAGATACGCCAGCGTCGGAGTCACTTTGATGACATAGGCCATCTGTTCCTCGGCTCGCGCCGCACCCGCCATAAACAGCGGGATCATCGCCATAAGTATTATTAGCTTTTTCATTTTTTCCCGTACTCGTCTTCAAAGTCCTCGACATCTTCGTCATCATCCGCGAGGAAATCCTGGTCGTATTCGTCCAACCCGCCCATCACGGAATCGTAACGGCGCTTGATAACGACCAGCAAACCACCGGCGATAATCGCGATAAAGAGCAAGCTGCCGGCGAAGATATAAGGCGACTCGGCCATCATCCCGTCGAGCGATATATCCCAGCCCTCCTCTCCCTCCTCGGCGACCTCTTCGCCGTCGAGATACAAATCATCTTCCGCGAACGACATCTCTTGCGTCTCGCCCATGCCCGCTTCTTTGAGACGGATCGAATCCGGTTCGACGCTGATCATCAGGGTCTTGCCGGCCACGCGCAGCTTGAGGTCGGTGTCCTCGCTATAGCGGATCGTCAGCTCCTTGCCCGTCCTCTGCCCCTGCGACTCGCCGCCGATCATCGCCGTCAGGCGATTGCGGTCCTCGTGCTGCTGGGTCTCTAACTCGATCAGCCTTTCGTCGAGGGCAACGAGATAGGACTTAATAGTGCCCATCTCGTCCCAGACCTGTTGCGCGAAGACCGGATAGGCCGCAAGCGATTTCTGGGATTTTTTGTATTGCTGCATGCCGGCTTCAAGGGTCTTGACCCGCTTGATGACCTTGGCCACTTCAGCCGGTGCCGGCTGGGTAGCGGCCGCCTCCATCGGGACCTTGCCGTATTCAGCTAAGTCACCTACCTGCGGCATCGAATACGACTTAACCATTATTGCCCGGGCGCGCCGGTCCTGCAGGCCCTTCACCTCGGCCAACCCCACTGGTTCCTGGGGGATGCCCAGAATCTCACCGGTGAGCGGGTGTACAATAGCCTCGCCTTCGCGTAGCAGAGTAACTCGGGCGCCTTCGCGCAAACCGTCTAGACGACCTGCATCGAGCACAACCTCGTGCGCGCCAGATTGCTCGACGTCAATAACGCGCGTCAGGACCCTCTCGGCGTGCGCGCCGGAGAACATGATCGCCACTAGGGCGATATAAATACAGTATTTGTAGAGCATGGGGAGACTGCTCCTTTTCCTTCCGTGGATTTTACATTTTACGTGGACCGTAGTCCCTGAGTGTTTGCGTCGGTGCACTGCCCGGTGACGGCGGCCATAATTCCCTGCCGACCAGACCGATCCCGCGCGCATAATACGAAGCGTAAGCGCGCATTTCCTGCTCGGGCTGGTCGACCGGTCGAAAGCGGGTGACTACCTGGACGCAGTGCGAATAGCGCTGCTGCCCGAGGATCATTACCGTGTCGAGGTTGCCGATCTGTTTTTCGATATGCAAGCCCTCGCTGCGGTATACATAGGGCTCCGCGCCGGTGGGGATTACATTAACCCCGCCTTCGGGGCCCATCTCAAAAATCTTATCGTCTTCGCGGAAGGCGACCGTGCCGTCGGAAAAATAAAATAGCTCCTGGTCCGCCCGACTTTCCCGACGCACGATGCGGCGCTCTACCTCGGTGCGCGTGCCGCGTTCGGCGTCTTCGCTTACATAAACCCAATAGCGCCCAACTTCGAGGGGATAATACGTATCGACCACCTTATCAGCAGACGACGTGTTTGCAACCGCCTTCTGCTCGGCCGCAACCGACTCTACTATCGGTATAGTCTCAACTACGACCGGCTCGTCGACGGCTTCTACCTTGGCTACCGGCGCTTTACCCGATGGCGCAAACACACCCAGTAAACCCGCAACCGCAATGCCCATACAGAGCACTCCAGTGAAACCGAGCAAATATACGAGTGGGCCGCCGCTATTCTTTTTTCTTAGGGTCACTACCTTTACCTCCCGCCTCCTTAATATCGGATAAGTTGGTGAATTCTTTATGTTTTATCCGCGACATTGGTAGCTGCCCGAATTTCATCCCACAAGATCTAGTATAACAAGAGTATACACGACGATGCGGCCACTTTATACAGTAAGAAAAAGATCTATCCCTAAGCAAACACGCCGCCGTTCGCTCTTTTCACCGCTAATCCATATATTTCCACGCTGATTACAAGCCCTTACCCCGCTTTCAGGAGATATGTCATGAGCCAGGCACAGACGCGCATCGGCCTAATCGGTTACGGCCAAATTGGTCAGGCGGTACATAAGATGATCGACAACAACGAAGACAATGGCATGGAGGTCGTCTTTGTACACGACCAATTCGCCACCGCCGTACAAGACCTGTCCACTGACATCGTCCTGGACGATCTCGGCGAATTCGAGTCGCGGCAACCCGATCTAGTCGTCGAAATGGCCCACCCGGATGTAACGCGCAAATGGGGCACGACGATCCTGGAAAAGACCAATTATATGTTTATCTCGGTCACCGCCCTAGCCGATGCCGAATTGGAGGCGAGCATTCAAGAGACCACCCGTCGCGCCGGGACCCGCGCCTTCGTCCCCCACGGCGGCGTGGTAGGAATGGACGCGCTATTGGAAAATCGTGACGTGTGGGAATCAGTCGACATCGTCATGAAGAAATCGCCGCACAATGTCGACTGCGCCGCCGCCGGCATCGACCCCAACGATATCAAAGAAGAGACGACGCTGTACGACGGCCCGACCAGAGGCATCTGCCCGCTTTTTCCGCGCAATGTCAATACCCACGCAGCCATCGCCTACGCCGGCATCGGCTTCGACCGCACGCACTCACTATTACAGGTCAGTCCCGAATGGAGTGATGCCATCGTCGAAATCTACGCCAAGGGGCCGGGGATTAATCTTTCCGTCGCGCGCAACGAGAGCATCACCGGGGTCACGGGTGCGTCGACGCCCGCCTCAATCTACAACACCGTACAAATGATCGGCTCGACCGGTCCGGGTATACACTTACGATGAAAGCATTTGCCAGTATACCCGCACAAATTCCCCGCTCGGGCATCCGCGAGATCATGGACCTAGCCTGGGCCGTCGAAAAGACGGGTGAGGTGATCCATTTGGAAGTCGGCCAACCCGATTTCGACACGCCATCGCATATCGTCGAAGCCACTTGCCGTTACGCGAACGCCGGTAACACCAAATACGTGCCCAACGCCGGGGTCGATCCGCTGCGCGAGGCGGCGGCCCGTTATTTCGAGCGCAACACCGGCATCGCCACCGGCGCCAATAATATCCTCGTCACCCCCGGCGCGGTTATGAGCGTAGCGACTTCGTTCCTAGCCCTACTCGAACCTGGCGACGAGGTCTTACTGCCCGATCCGGGCTGGCCCAACTACCACATGGCCGTCTCCATCGTGCACGGTAAATCCGTCTTTTACAATCTGCGCGCGGAAAACCACTTCCTGCCCGACCTCGACGAGATAGAACGCTTGGTCAGCGCCAAAACCAAGCTCATCCTGCTCTGCACGCCTTCCAACCCCACCGGCCAGGTCTACGACGAAGCACTGATGCGCGATTTGATGCAATTTGCCCAGCGCCACGACCTGTGGGTACTTTCCGATGAGATCTACGGCGATATCGTCTTCGACGAAAAACACCACAGCGCACTACCGCACGATGAGGATGGCCGCACGCTGATCGTCTCGGGCATGTCCAAAAGCTACGCGATGACCGGCTACCGCGTCGGCTTCACCCGCGCCAACCCCGACTATATCGAACTAGCCGCTAAATTGCAGGAGCCCTTCGTTTCCTGCGGCACCGGCTTTTCACAACTGGCCTCGGCTGAGGCGCTCGACGGACCGCAGGAACCCGTCGCAGCAATGCGCGAGGCCTACCACCGCCGCCGCGATATAGCAGTAGAGGTCCTACGCGCATACGATCTCTACCGCTATACCCCCGGCGGCGCGATCTACCTGATGATCGATATATCCGCCTCCGGCATGGATTCGCACGACTTCGCGATGAAACTATTAAACGAAAAGCGCGTCGCGGTCGCCCCCGGCAAAACCTTCGGCAAAATGTGCGAGGACCACATCCGCATCTCCATCGCCGCTTCCGACGAGCATATTCGCCGGGGCGTCACTGCGATCTGCGAGTTGGTACGGGAAGGCCAATGAAGCCCGTGCTGGTCCGCACACAACGACGCACCCCGAGCAAGATCATTAACAATATCAAAGAGGCCTAGTCCGACGCGATAGTGGTGGATATCAGCGATATCGAACTAAAAAATAGCCCCCGCAATATCAAGGTGTTGCAGGACGAGGATAATATCGCCGTCGTCGACCCATAAATCGATCTCGCGACGCAAGCTCACCCCCTCGACTGTGTTATCCGATTCTATTGATCAACAAACGGCTCAACTGCGACGGCTGACCCGCTCCACAAGAGCCGCTACAACCACCGGCGGCCATCGACTACACACTGCCATATAATAGCCCGCCAACCATCTTATGGGCGAGCTGCCATTGGCGCCGTCGGCCCCGAGTGGTGTTGATAGCCCAGCGCGTGTGAACGCCACCTTTTGTCCACCACTACTTTCTGCGTATAAAACGGATCCTCCTGCTCGCGAATATGCCGTTTGAGCATCTCCCGGTGCTCCAACAGCACCGCGCGATACGCAGGGTCGGCGGCCAAATTGACCATCTCGCCGCGATCCGTCTCCAGATCGTACAGCTCTTCCCCCCCGGTCGGATCGGCGGCCCCACCGCTGCCTTCGAGATAGCACGTATACTTGAAACGCGCACTGCGGATCATGCGACCAGGGCTTACCGTACACCCCCACTCCGAATACCACTCGGCAGCGACAAATTCCCGTTGCACTTCTTCCTTTTTGAGCAGCGGCGCGAAACTCACGCCGGACAAACCATCCGGAACTTCGATTCCGGCGTATTCGCACAAGCCCGGAAACAGATCCAATAACGAGGTCAACGTCGCAACCCGCTGCCCGCCATTCGGCACACCCGGCCCGGCAACAACAAAGGGTACGCGCGCCGTCTCTTCGTAAAACGAAACCTGTTTGGTCGCCATCTGATGCGAGCCCATTGCGTCGCCGTGGTCGGCCATCAGCACGACCAGCGTATCGTCCAGCACGCCGCCTTCTTCCAACAGTCGCAATATTGTTCCGACGTGCTCATCCGCCATCTTCGCATAGTGCCGGAAAGCATCGATATAATAGCGCCAGTCCTCGTCGGTATAATGCGAGGTCTGACCGGCTCGATTGTGGCTGCAACAGAGATAGCGGATCGGCAGCGGCAGACTATCCCAATCGGTTACTTTATTATTGCTCGGAAGCTCTGGCAGGTTCTCCGGCGAAATGGCATGCGCAACCGGCCCGTCCAGGCTGCTGTGCTCACCGATCCAACCACAGATATTGTGCGGATTCTGCAAATCTACAACCGCACAAAACGGATCGGGGAAACCGCCCTCGGCCCATTCGGCAAAGCGGTCCATCGCCCAGTTGTCTTTCCAGGTGTCATTGTTCTCCGGATATCCCACCGGCACATGTTCCGATTCTCGCGTGCCGTCCGCTACAATTTCAAACCCGCGTAAACCACCCGAGTCGTGGCACTTGCCGAAATGGATGGTATGGTAGCCCGCGTTCTTAAAACTCTCGCCAATCGTCGGCATATCTTCCGGCACCGACTCGTTCGGCAAAATATCCGGCCCCTGCACTTTTAAGCCATTGCAGAGCACGCCGGTATCGTGCGGGTAACGCCCCGTCCAAAAAGCAGCACGCGACGGTCCACACAACGGATAACTGGTGTACATATTCTCGAAGACTGCTCCACGCCCGGCGAGGCGGTCGATATTGGGCGTATCGGCCCAGTCGCTCTCGCCATAGGCACCGACCGCGCGCGTCGACAGATGATCACTTACAATAACAACAACATTAGGCATCATTCCCCCTACCACTGGGCTCGAGTGAAGTGAATCGATTGCAGGCTGCCCATCTCGAGATTCCCATCCATGCAGCGGACGCCCACCTCATAACGCCCAGGAGAGGAAAATTCGATCAGACCGATTGGGAAAGTCTGGTAGTTGTGCGATGAATTTTGTTCGTTCTGAATGTGCTCGCCGCCTTTAATCCCCACGCCCCAAACCAACCGCCCCTCACCGGCATAGGTCAGATCGACCTGATAATCCCCGGGAACCAGCACGTCGACCTCCCACACGGCCTCGCCCTGCGCTTGCCATTCGTGCACCCTGGTCACGTGTTTCCATTCGCCGAACTTCTCCATCCACCGCACAGAATCTTTTGTCGCATCGTTCACCACTGCAAATTCGGCCTGTATCTCGGTGCGAAACTCCGGATCCAGCCCCCAAGTCGGGTCGGCTTGCGGTACACTAGAAAGCTCGACTTCGATGATCGAGACCAATGTTTCCGGCGCCTGTGGCGGCAATTCGAAACGAATCCAACTCCGCTCTTTTTTCCAGCTGACACTCTCGCCCTCCTGGCCACGGAGCAATCGCGTCGCGACAATATCGCCTTTGAAGCCAGGCAGATAAAGCGTACTCGAAGCGGGCCATTGCAGCACCGACAGATAGAGCGTATTCCCCTTGCACGTGACATCTCCCCAAGGCAGGGCGTGTTGCCAGGGCGAGGCGTCCGCCGCATAGACCACTTGCGGATAGCGACTGATCCAAGCGCCGGCCGCCCGCAAGGCACGCGCCGCCCGCAAGGGCACCGAACCATCGCCGCGGACCCCTAGGTTTAGCATATAGGTACCGCCGCGCCCGACACAGGCGATGAGTCGCCGCAGAATCTCTTGCGGCGATTTCCAATACTCGTCATACCAGGCATAAGCCCACGAATCATTGCTCGTGTCGACGCTTTCCCACATCCCGTGCACATTGCGCATTGGCACGTCCATATCTCCGAGTGTCTGATAGTCGCCCAGATCGTGCCCCGCCCGCCCCGAGACCAGCGCGTTGGGCTGATTTTTGCGGATCACGGCGACCAATTGCTCGACATATTCTTTCGGCATCTTGCCAGGCGTGTCAAACCATACGATTTCAATGGCCCCGTATTGGGTAGTGATCTCCTCGACCTGCGGCAGACACTTCTTTTTGAAGTAGTCGTCAAAATCCGCAGCTTGCCCCGCCGCGTCGGTCTCGGGCCCGCCACCGCCACCGGGGAAAGTCCAATCCTGGTTGTGCGAATAATAAAAGCCGAAACCGATGCCGACTTTTTTGCACGCCGCGGCCAACTCTCGCATCGGGTCGCGGTCAAAAGGCGTCGCGTCGACAATATTGAAATCGTCGGCCTCAGAGCGATACATGGCGAATCCGTCGTGGTGCTTGCTGGTGATCACGATGTATTTCATACCCGCATCTTTGGCCAGTTGGGCTATTTCTTCGGCATCAAACCGTACGGGATTGAACGAAGCCGCACGTTGTTTATAGTCGTCGACGGGAATCCCGGCCATGCGTGGGTGCATGATCCATTCGCCGATGCCGTAATAAGTTTTGCCGTCCACTTCGTTGGCCAGGTTCGAATAGGGGCCCCAGTGGATAAACATCGCGTAGTTGCCGTCGTTAAAGAGTTGGCCGCGAACGGCGTCCTCGGGCCGGAGCTTGACTATTTGCTCGCCCCACATCTGCTCCATGCCTTGTCCCGATTTTCTTTCGCTCATATTTTCCCCTTAGTTAACACCTTCTACCCGCCCCGACCGAGGAGCCCGAATCTCTATGGACGCACAGCTATTGCAACGAGGTTTCACACCCGAACCATTAAAGCCGGCACTGTACCGCGAACTTGATCAAAACGGCTTTGCCGTTATCGAAAATGTCATCGGGCCAAAATGGCTAGAGCAATTGCGCCAGACCTTTGAAGAACTTGTCGAAGAAGAAGGCGAAGAAGCCGGCGTCGAGGTCGCGCAGATGAAGGGCGTGCGCCGGCTCGCCGATTTGGTCAACAAGGGCGAGGCCTTCGACGCGGTATATGTGCAGCCGGCGCTGTTGACGGCGGCGCTTCACATCTTTCAGCGACCATTCAAACTGCATTCGCTCAACGGGCATGACCCGTTGGTCAACGACGGCTTACAAAGCCTACACGCCGACGGCGGCCAACCCGAAACTGCCGAGGGGCCTTTCCGCGTCGTCAACTCGATGTGGATGCTCGACGATTTCACCACAGAAAACGGTGCCACCCGCATCATCCCCGGTAGCCACCGCAAGCTCGGCAATATCAACGACTATATCGAGGATCGCATGGCCGACCACCCCGAGCAAGTCCACCTCCAGGGTTCGGCCGGTTCGGTCGCCGTCTTCAACGGCAGTATCTGGCACAGTTCCTACATTAACCATTCGGGCCGGTTCCGTCGCACGCTGCATTGCGCCTTTATCGCCCGCGAGTTCGACCAGCAAACCAACCAACGCGAGTATTTGCGCCCCGAAACCGCCGAACGCCTCTCGCCATTGGCCCGCTATATTCTCGACGTCGATTGAGCTTCAGCTATACTTCCCATATTCGTCTTCGCCCCGCAAACGCTCCAACACCTCCTTGACCCGCTGCGCCTCATCCTTCTTGCAGATCAAGAGCGCGTCCTCCGTATCGACCACCACCAGATCCTCTACCCCGATCAACGCCACCACCTTGCCCGCCCGCCCGTAGACCGTCGAATTCGCGACATCCACTGTCACCACTTCGCCCGACAGCAAATTGCCCATATCGTCTACTGGCAAGACATCCGTCAACGCCGCCCAAGAGCCGATATCACCCCAGTCGATATCCGCCTCGATCGTCGCCACCTTCTCGGCACGCTCGATAATCGCATTGTCAACGGCAACAGCCTTTAGCGCTGGATACTCACGGGCGATCACCGCCGCTTCCTCCGCCGTGCCCACCGCCGCCTGAATCCGCATCAATGCCTCGTGCATTTCAGGCTCAAAACGGGCAAAGAGTTCTAACACCGTGGCCGCCTTCCAGACAAACATATTGCTATTCCACAGGTATTGACCGTTTTCCACATATTCGGCCGCCGTTGCCGCGTCGGGTTTTTCGGTGAAGGCCTCGACCTTGTAAACCGGTTGTCCCGCGACTTCTTCAAGGACTTCGCCCCGGCGAATATAGCCATAGCCGGTCTCCCCCCTCGTCGGCACCACACCCAGGGTAAACAGATAGTCGGGATGGGCTTTTAACGCCTCATCGGCGACTTGCAGCAACCGACAGAATTCCTCGCCCCGGCCGATATAGTGATCCGACCCCAGACTCGCGACAACACACCCCGGATAACGCGCCTCCAATAGCGCGCACTCCAACCCGACAGCCGGCCCCGTATTGCGCAACGCCGGTTCAACGATCAACTGCTCAGCGGGCAACGCCGGCAACTGCTCGCCGACCAACCCCGTCATCTGCACTCCGGTCGAAACCAAAATATCCCCCGGCGCCGCGATCGGCTCTATGCGGCTAACCGCCTCCTGCAGCATCGTCTGCTCGCCGGCCATGGCGTGGAACTGCTTAGGTTTACTCTGGCGACTATAGGGCCAGAGCCGGGTGCCAATACCCCCGGCACGAATAACAAATTTCATCGAAAAATTCCTCTTTTCAGGTGGGTACTGCAGCGACCAGATATTCTAGTTTTTCATCCCCGAGCGGCGCGATCTCACAAACGCCCCCCGCAGGCACTAACGCCGTCGCGCCCGTACCCAACGCGTATTCACCTTCCCCGTCTTGCACTACGGCCCGGCCACCGACGAGCGTCAACGCTATAAACGACCCTTCGGCGGCATGCTCCGCCGAACCACTTTCCAGACCGCAGCCGTGCAATACAAAATGCTCCGACTCCACCAAGACCTGCCCTCGCAGATCCGGGCAAGGCACGGGGCCTGGCAGTTGCTGGGAGAAATCAATCACCTCGAGCGCCTGTTCGATATGCAACTCACGCGGTTTGCCGTCGAGCCCCGGTCGATCGTAGTCGTAGATCCGGAAGGTCAAGTCACTCGACTGCTGCACCTCGTAGATCACCACTCCTTCGCACAAGGCGTGCACCGTGCCCGGCGGCGAGAAGACTAGGTCGCCGCGTTGCACCGTATAAAAACGAATGACTTCGGCTACGCGATCATTTGTGACGGCAGCGGCAAAATCCTCACGCCCGACTCCGTCCTCAAGTCCATAGGCCACCCGCCCACCGTCCGAATGCAGTACGTACCAGGCCTCCATCTTGCCCGCGTCCTGCAAGCCCTTAAGCTGCGCGTAGGCATCATCGGGATGCACTTGTATTGAGAGATCCTGCTGTGCGTCGAGCAACTTGATCAACAGGGGAAAGCGCCCGCCGTAGCGCGACCACACCTCGGCCCCGACTAGGTCCGCGCGATATTCCGCCACCAGATCTTGCAGCGAGCAACCAGCCAAGGGGCCAACCGCCGCCCGACTCTCCCGCCCCTCATAGGCCGAGAGTTCGAAGGTCTCGCCGATCGACACATCAGCCGGCAATTTTTTATCGTAGAGTTCGGCGAGCCGACGCCCCCCCCACACCATTTCGCGACAATAAGGTTCCAAGGGAATGACACCAGGAATTTTTCTTATCATATATAAATTATTTCCAATATCTTAGAATCAATACACTAAATATTACGTTATGATCTATTGCATACTTACAGTGATAAAAATCAACAATGCTTTATTGTTAGCGCTACAAATTATACAGAGTGCCAGTGACTCGCAAGCGTGGGACTCAATAGCCTCAGACGTTTTCCTCCACCACAAAACTACGCTAATTTCGAGAAAATTTCGCCGCGGATCTACAATGGACAACTAACGCATTTTAATTATTGAGGACGAAGCCTTCATCGCCCTCAACCTGCAAGAAACCCCCTGCCGGAGTTCGCCCACTCCGGGGAAGAGGGCCTCGAGCAGGTCGCCGCGCTCCGCCCGGATTTAGTACTGATGGACATCCAACTCGCCGGTGCCATCAGCGGCATTGAAGCCACCCCCCAGATCTGCAAAAACGAATTGGGCAAGACCATCGCCCTCACCCAGCACCAGCGCACGGCGGCTACCCGCCAGCGTCCTCCTGCTCACCACCGGTTGGAATATCGAAGAAAACGCTGGCAACCTCGACTTTTTTGACCTGCACCTGCAAAACCCTTCGACCTCGAAACCGCCGACCGGACCTTAGCTCAGGCCCAGATTATATTTCAACAGCGCAGCGCCGGATCGGCGCTGAAGTAAAGGGTGTACAGGTGGTTGTTTTCTTATAATTTTCGCAGTATTATACAATTAAATGGAATCGTGTGAATACTACAATGCCCCGAGTTGTCTAGGGGCCATCGGGGAATTGCCATGCAGGACAGCAAAAAAACCAAAGCACAACTCATTGAAGAACTGGCCGAATTGAAAAATCGCCTGGCCGAACTCACAGGCGAACCGTCCGATGAAACAACGGAAACAACGGAAACAACGGATTCGCACCCGCGCTCGACCCGCAACGAGATAAAAACTGCAATTCAGCTTATCGGTGATTTTGGTTTGGTTGAGGCGAAAGGGCTTGACCTATCCGACAGCGGGATTGGTTTTGAACTCGAAGACGATATCCCCTTCGACATGGAATTTGAGGTCGACGGGGATTTACATCAGCATCGCGCTCATATGGTGTGGATGCAACGACTCGATAACGGGCGCAGCCGTTTTGGCTTCCAATTTATCGCCGCTCCAACCTCCTCCTTGCTCTGGCTATACAAGGAACTGGGCGGCGATTCGAAATAACCGGCACTACTCCACGGCAGCCCCGATCGCGGTAATCCGCTCTAACGCGACGGCATTACTCGGTTGCAACTCCAGTACCCGCCGATAGGTACCCGCCGCCGCCGAAGCCCGCCCTAACTGCTCATATGCGCGCCCCAGATAGAGCCGAGTCTCGACATCGCCAGGGCGCAGTTGCGCCGCCCTGACAAAATTCGCCAGCGCCTCATCCACCCGCCCCAACCCCAATAGCGCCTCACCGGCCTTGAATCGAGCCGCGAACATATCTGGTTCCACCACGAGGACTTTTCGCAGATGCACTACGGCCTGCTCGTATTGCCCCGCAGCGAGCAAGGCCTGCCCCAGGTTATATCGGGCTTCGAGAAAATGCGGCCGCCCCACTAACGCCTGACGCAGCACGGCGATCGCCTCGGGTAGCCGCCGCAACCGATATAGCGAACCGCCGAGATTATTGTACGCCTGACTCAGATTCGGATCCGATTCGAGCGCGCGGCGATAGCTCAACACCGCTTGTTCGAGGTTGCCCTCCGCCTGTAGGGCCAACGCCAGATTATTATGCGCGCGCGCGTTATCCGGCACCGCCTGCACCGCACTTTGCCACAAGGTCTTCTCGCTGCGATAATCGAGATTTCGCCGCGCAGTTATCCCTGCAAAAACCAACACCGCGATAGACGCCAACGCCATCCCGACCCATCGCACCTGCACCGCCCCCAATACTCGCTGCAACAAAAACAACAGCCCTGTAACGAGCAACGGCAACAAAGCGGCCAAGGCCAGATACATCCGCCTTTCGGCCCCAACTTCAGTCGCAATCGGCAGCAAACTAGACGTCGGTGCCAAGGTCAAAAAAACCAAAGCCATCGCCGTGCCCGCCAGCCTATTCCGCCATAGGCCCCACAGTGTCAACGCACCCACCACCAACAAAACCAACGCCTCCGGTGCAACTACGAGCAACGACAGGGGCCGGGCATAACCATAGTCGAGCGCTAGCGGATACGGCCAGAAGACCTTGTAGCCATAATCTGCGAGCACCCAACACTGATTGAGTAGATAATCCCAGACGCCGACGTGCTCCAGCCCCGCCGAGTCACCGCGCGGACCGTGCCAAAGCAAGGCCGCCAACACGGACCAGGAGACACAAAGCCCCGCATAAAATGCCCATCGCCGCCGAATCACCTCAAGGCATGTCTTTTGCGCCAACGCGCGATCGAGTATTAACGCCGCCAGCGGTGCGGTCACCATGCTCTCCTTTGCACTCATCCCCGCCACACAACAACAGATCGCCGCCAACGCCCAACCCCATCCCTGCCGCAAAGCACAATAAAGCGTAGCGAGATAACACAGGCCCATCAACGTCTCGGTCCGCACCACGATATAATTGACGCATTCGCTGTGCAGTGGATGCACGAGCCACAATAATGCGCAAACGAAAGCCAGCCAGATATCCCCTAGTAGCAACCGCAACAAAGCCATGTACAGTAATCCACACAGCAGATGTATAGCGATATTGACCGCGTGATACCCCCAAACGTGCAAGCCCCCCAAAGTATAATTGAGCGCCAGGGTCAGCCTCACCAGTGGGCGGCCGTCGATCGACGAGTGCGGGACCGAGGACCAAGTTCCCCATTGCGAGCGGTCAAAAACGCGACGTAGATCGTCATTCTCAACGATCGAAGGCAGGTCGTCGTAGACGAATACCCCCTCCATGCTATTCGCATAGACGAGCCACCCTACCATCAGCAGCACCCCCCAAGTCCATTGTCCGCGTATTATCATACTCTAAATGAAAAATGGGAGGACGCATCGCGCCCCCCCGCAGTGTACCTTCATTTTTGCACCTTACTTAGCGAATAAATTACTCCGGCCTTAACACCAGTTCACGCGAAGTGGCCAACAGGGCCTTTTTCTGCGCCAGATCGGCAATAAGCGGCAGCTGAGCCACGCCGATCAACCTCCGCATAATCTCCATTCCAGCAAAGCGCAGGGCCAGTTCGCGGTCAAACGAAGCCGCGCCGCGATAATCCGCGAAGACCTCATCGACCAGTCTCGGCGATCGGCCAGCAAGCAGCAGATGCCCGACTAGAATGCCGAGATCGAACTCCGCCGGGCCGAAAAAACAGAATTCCGGATCGATCACCCAGACATCGTCGGACGGCGCTTTGCCCTGTGCCGCGGTATGACGCACCCAGCTGCCCGGATAGAAATCTCCGTGCAACAAACTCGGGCCATTCTCCAGATAGCGCGCACCGAGCTCGGCGACAGCGCTTAAATATGCCGCGTCGCCCTTAAGCTCTGCCGCCGCAGCCGCGAGACCCGGCGTGATCGCGTCAAGGTCGAGGCCATTGTCATGGCGCAAGGGATAGCAGTAGAGGTGTTCGTGGTTAAGTTTTCGCATCTCGACATTTTCGAGACACTGCCGCGTTTCCAAATCGAATTCGGCGCCGTGCAATGCAGCCAACCATTGGCACAACTCATGCAAAGGGGCGAAGGACGCAAGACCGTCATTATAGAGGTCCGTGAAATCCGCCGTTTCCCCCAAGTCTTCGAGCAGCGCGACGAAATTTTGCTCGTCGCAACCGAGTAGACGGGGCATGCGCTCGGCGATCTCGCCAAAATGGGAAACGGACTGGTAAAACTTCGCCTCCATTAGCACCCGATCTTCAGGGGCGGCAATAGAAGGATATTTCTCAACCCAGGGCCGAGACTGCTTAACGACAAAGGTGCGCGAGCCGGTCGTCACGCGCAGTGTCAGGTTCATATTGCCCTCGCCGGCGGGACTAAGCTGCTGCACCGACTCGCCGTGGTCAAGCCAAGCTCTTTCGCGCAAGTAGGCTTCAACCGCTTGCGGCTGATCGACCTGCAAAAGAGTATAATGAGTCTGTTTTTCCATATCAATCATAGAGTTAAACCGGCGGCCATTGCGGAACACCGGCTGCGATAAAGGTTGCTCGAAGATAGACGTATTATGTGCTGAACAAAATCGAGTTTATATAATTCTCGCCACTTATTGCACTAAGGCTATTTTGCGATGGGCCTTTAGGCCACCCGCCTGTATTTCATAAATATAAAGCCCAGATCCTACGCGCCGTCCGCGCTCGTCGCGGCCGTCCCATACGACCGCCCGACCCGGTCCGTAATAATACCCCGCCGCCTGCAAGCCCAAGTCGACCCGGCGCACCTCTTGCCCCAGAACGTCGTAGATCCTTAACGCCACCCTACCACCCTCTGCCAAGCGATAGGGGATTTGCACCGCGTTGTTAAACGGATTTGGATAGGCCGGGAACAGTATCGGCGCAACCGTCTCGTCCTTTACACCTGCCCCTTCGGCCAATGTCAACAACAAAGCGCCTTGCCAGGTCCCGACCAACAACCGCGCCTCCACACCGCCCTCGCCAAAACCCAAATCTTCGATCCCGCTGCCGGCGTCCACCTCGCGCTCGAGTTGAAAACCAACCCGGTCCCACACCCAAATCTTCCCGTCCATCCCGCCGGCCGCCAACCATTTACCATCAGCACTAAACGAAACCGACTGCACCCACCCGCCGCCTTCGCCCAACGCCCGCCCCTGCCCACCACGCCCCAAATTCCACACCCAAATCTGGCCATCGCGCCCGCCCGAGGCCAACCATTCGCCATCGGCACTGAACGAGACTGATTCGACCAGTCCCTCATGCCCCAATAACACCGATTCAATACGCTGCCTGCCCGTCCACAATACGACCTCTGCATTGGCCGTAGCCGCGGCGAGATGGCGACCGTTATTGCTAAAAGCCACTGATTGTAAGCCCACTCCACTTTGCGCCGTCAGTTCCTCGGCCCGGCCGCCGGTCGAAAGATCCCAAATCACCAACCGACCGTCCGCACCAACCGAAGCCAATTCACCAACTTGACTAAAAGCCAACCCCGTAACCCGTCCTTTGTGCCCAGCAAAATAAGCTCGTTCTTTGCCATCGGATACCCCCCACACCTGCACCGAACCATCGCGCCCACCGACCGCCAACAGATCTCCACCTGCGTCAAAGGCCAAAGCCTCCGCATAGTCCGCTGCAAAAGTATGCAATAACACCAGATCCCGGCCGTCGTAGATCCGAACCTCAGCCCCGTCAGCTACCGCCAACCAGCGACTGTCCGAGGACATCGCCACCGCTCCCAAACGTTGCTCAATACGACCTACCGGTATTTGCTCTGCAAGGTGTTCGCCCGGCACGGGCAGCGCCACGCGCTGTAAGGGACTGCGCCCCTCGTTACCCTCCCTATCAGCAACCACCGTCTGTAACAGATAATCCGTCCCCGGCCAGGCATCGGGCCAATTTCCCGCAAACTCACCCTCTATATCTACCAGCGGTATTTCCACTATGGCCTCTGCCCAGCCGTCGGCCGCAAAAACGCGCACGTGCGCCGAACTGACCCCACCACCTTCAAGCACGAGTTCGCCCGGCAACCAAAACCAGAGCCCATCTTCGCGCGAACGAGCTTTGACCCCAAGAACTCGCGGTGGCGTGCGGTCAATCCCAGATGCCACTTCTACCTGCAGCGTATCCCGCCAGAGAGTGAAATCACTAATGACCTCGAGTTCAAAATTGAGTACCGCCCCCGGTAAGAGCTCGCCGCCAGCCAAGAACTCGGGGCCAGCCACGCTGCGCTGGTCATAGCGGTTCGGACGGCGAAAAGAAAGCTGCCCCCCGCCCAAGCGCTCGACGTCCGCATCGAGCGGACGCAGGCGAAAATCCAGCCCCTGCAATAGCGCGGGCGCGACCAGGTCCAACAGCAATTGCAAATGAAATATCTCTCCGGCCTGGACCTGCCCATCGCCATTGCCCATGCTGTCGATGACAGTGACCGCCGCGACCTGCTGCCGGGCAGCGACCGCTTCCAACTCGACCTCCTCGCCCCACAACAGCACCCAACCTTCGCCGAATTGCTCCTGTACTTCGACCCGCACACTGGTCCGGTTGCTGCCAGCGAATTTTTCGCGCAGGCGCAACTGATTGGCCGTGCCTGTGAGGCGATAGCGCGTCGGCCCGTCGGAGTCGAGTTGTGAAATCGGATCAATCGTATAGATCGCCTCGGCACGGACCAATTCAACCAGCGAATCGGGCCCCGAGATGACCGTGCGCAAAGTGCCGTTATTGCCAGGCGTTACCAGGTCGAATATTAGCTCGGCTGTTTCGCCAACGACCAGAATCCCGTCCCGATTCTCGTCCAGCACCTGTACTTGGCTGACCCGCACGACCGGGCTGATCGCGATATCGGCCACCATCTGACCGCCATCGAGGCGGATATTCTCGATGCGCGCGCTCCACTCGAGATCTTCGCTTAAAGCCGCGGGATTGCTTTCGGGCGTGAAATCGCGGAAAACTATGCCGTCAAAAGGGTCCGTCTTGTCACCCAAATTGCCGGCAAAAGTCCGATTGTATACCGCATCCCTAGACCAGAAATCCAGGTTGTCACCCCCAGCCACCGGATCGCGTTGGCCCCCGAGAGAGAAGCCCGCATCGAGAAACCGACCATCGGCGCATTCGAGATCGATTTTCCACCGCGTATTCACCCAACCGACATGCCAAACCAACAACCCTTCCGCCGGAATATTGCGATCGTAGAAATTACTCGAGCGCGTCCGATATTCGAGCAGGAAAAACTCGCCATTGGGCATCGGTACCTGATATACCTTGCCGCTTTCACCAACCGGGTCAATGCGCAATTCCTGTTCGAGCTGGACCGGGGTCTGCAAAGTCACCCACCCCAAACGCATCCGGCTCCAAGCACTAAGACTCGTCGGGCCATCGTCTCCTTGCCAACCCAAAGCGCCCCACCCCATCAAACCCCAATTGCCAATCCCGGCCGAATCGTCCGTTGGATCCTCTGAGCCGCTGCGGATGAAACCGACATCAAAAAGATCCGGCAAACCGAGTAGGTGGCCGTACTCGTGGCAGATCGTGCCGGAGGTTTCGGCAAAGGTCCGCCCCTGCTGGATGGTACCCGCCCTGATTTCAATCGGCCGACCGTCGGCCCCCCGATCGTCGGTCCTATAGGGTTCCTCGCCCAAACTGGCGATACCTGTCGCCCTGCCCCGGAGAAAATTCTGCGGTGTCGAAGATACGACAATAAAAACGCCGTCGACCAGCCCATCGTCATCGCCCGAATTTGGCACGCCATCTGGGCCGTCGTTGTCAAAGCGCGCGAAATTGATATCGCTGTCGGCCTGATTGAGGATCTCCCGGCTAAAGCGCGCGAAATCACCGAACTCGTCAGAATCGTCCGCCAAATAATCGCGCTTCGCACCGAGCGAGGCATAACGCCTCGGCGCCACCTCACCACTGATACGCAAGCGGGCAAAGGACATCTCGTCATAAAAATGACTAATACTGCCCTCCCGCTGTGGGTCAAAAAGCCCTGTAGCCCACGATGGCGCATTATTTTGTCCCGGATTCTCGTCACCGAAACGAGCAAAGATAACCACGGCCCCACGCGAGCCAATAGGCGTCGTTTGGACAACGGATTCGATCAACTTCGCGGCACAACGCAGCTCCGCATTAGCCAAGGTTGTAGCGCATAACCACGTTCCCAGCAACCAACATAGACAGAAAGACCGCTTGCCAACGTCATTGTACATAACTAAAGCCTCGCGGAAAAACGTAAAAGGTTTCTGCTATTCACTGCCGGCGACGGATCTGAGCAAGATTGGCACGCGCCTTATCGTAGTTCGGATCTAGATCAAGCGCTCGTTGAAACCAGACGACCGCCTCCTCATTCCGCCGCAAGGTACCTAGCACGGCGCCAAGGGTATTGCATAGGGACACGTCGCCGGGCGCTAATTGTGCAGCGCGTTCGTAGTGGAGAACTGCTTCGGCCAACGCGCCCTTTTCTTGCAGCATACGGGCCAAGCGCTTGTGCCCTTCGTTCCATTCGGGCTTCGTCGCGACTACGATCCGGTATTCGGCCATAGCCCCCTCGAAATCATCCATAGCCTCTAGGACCAAACCGAGATTAAAACGGGCATCAACAAAATCGGGGCGCAATTCGATTGCGCGGCGATATTCCGCTATCGCCCCCTGCGAGTCGCCCATTTTTTCCAGGGCAATCCCCAAACTATTGCGCACTTCAGCCCATCTCGGACTTTGCTCCAAGATATGCTGATATACCGCCACCTCCTCCGCACCGCGCCCTGCGGCTCCCAATGCCCGCGCTCTACTGATGTGGATTAGCCGTTGGCTTGGAAAAATCCGCAAAGCACTGTCGTATGCGGTGACCGCCTCTGTAAATCGCCCAGCATCGACAAGGGCATCACCCAACTGCGCCCATGCCCGCAGATTGTCGGGCAAGATTTTAATGGCCGAAGCCCACAAGACAACGGGATCGCGGTATTCAGCATTGCGGGCTATGGTCAGCCCCCCCAAGGACATTGCCGCGAGACACCCCACCACCACACCGTATAGTCCTGCCCGTTGTCCTGCCCAGCGCCCGAGAACATATCGCACGGCAAAGACCACGACCACCACCGCGCCCATCAAAGGCAAATACATTCGCCTTTCGGCGCCCACTGCGGTGACAATCGGCACAAAGCTCGATGTCGGCGCCAGCGCGATAAAGAAAAACGCCGCGGCGACCCCCAATGCCATGCCACGATATAACGCCCACAAGCTTGCCGCCAGCAACGCCACCAGTAATAGAGCCTCGGGCCACACATCACCCAGCGCCAAGTTTCGCACCTGTCCATAATCGAAATTCAGTACACTTGGCCACAGGGTTTTGAGCAGATAATCGCCGACTACTGCGCATTGATTCAACGCGTAGTCCCACGGACTGACCCCCAGGTCGAATCCGATCGCACCGCCGTGCGGCCGTAACCAGAGTAAATAAGCGACCAATGGCCAGACCAGAGCCAACCCCCCGTAAAGCGCCCAGCGGCGCCGCAACGCCATCGTTAAGGAAGAAGTGACACAGGTCCGATCGTAGAGCAGAACGATCAACGGCACGGTCGCCGCTGCTTCTTTACACAATACGCTGCACATACAACAGACCATCGCCAGGCCGTACCACTTTTTGGTCCCCGCCATTCCCCTTTGCGCGCAATAGAACGACAACGTGTAAAACAACCCCATCAACAACCCGCTGCGTTGCGACACATAATCGACGCTCTCCGTATGCAGCGGATGCAGCAACCACAGCGACGCGCACATCATCGCGGGTCCTCGCCCGTATCCATAGCGATCCGTCGCCTGCGATACGACACCGTAAAACGCTAGCCCGCACAAAATGTGTACCGCGATATTAAAAAGGTGGTAGCCCTCGACCTGCAAACCGCCGAACGCGTAATTTAGCGCCAGCGTAAAACTCGTCAGCGGACGACTGTGCAGCGGCAAAGACCGCCCGCCGGATGGCCACCCCCATTCCGGCGGCCACAACTGCCGGATATCCTCGTTAAATTCGATGAAGGTCTCGTCATCGTAGATAAACGGCCCGGATAGAGCATTCCCGTACACCAACGCACCGCAGACCAGTAACAACAAAAACGGCCTGTAATTCGATTGCGCCCACCATCCGCCCACCGCGCGCTCCTCTTCGTTCAAAATCCAGCCTCCTCCGTCCCGATCAAACCCGGGTCCAAATCAGATGCCCGACGGCGGTGTGCCAATCCGTGCAATGCGTAATTGAGTGCCAGAGTAAAGCAGGTTAGAGGCCGGCTGTTGAGCGGGTGCATCAACCACAACAAGGGCCCGCAGAAAGCCGCTAAGCGAATCGCCGGGGCATCTCTCCCACCGAAGCCGCGCAATATCAGCGCGTAAAAGACCAACCCACAAACAATATGCAGCACGACATTCACCACGTGCCCCCCTGCGACGGCAAACGTAGACTCCGATCCCGACGAATATTAAAGCCAGCTGCGGAAAGAGCGTGACGGAGATGATTGGGCGGAGTATATTCACAACGCCTATAAGGTATAGTGAGCAAGACCATTTCGGCAATCTGTTATAGGAGCCATAAACCCGTGATTGATTCCATCGACCTTTTCATCAGCGGCACCCAGGGCTACCACACCTTCCGCATCCCGGCCCTGACGACAACCCCGGCGGGCACCGTACTCGCCTTTTGCGAAGGCCGCAAAAGCGCGAGCAGCGACAGCGGTGATATCGACATACTGCTGCGACGCAGCGAAGACGGGGGCCAGACCTGGAACGATATGCAACTAGTGTGGGACGACGGGCCACATACCTGCGGCAACCCCTGCCCCGTCGTCGACCGGCGCACCGGTGCGATCTCATTGCTACTAACCCATAACCTCGGCCACGATGTCGAACGTGACATCATCGCCCGAACCAGCGAGGGCACTCGCACCGTCTGGCTGACGCGCAGCGAGGACGAGGGTCGAACGTGGAGCCCCCCCCGCGAAATCACCTCCACGTGCAAAGCCCCGACCTGGACCTGGTACGCCACCGGCCCGGGCGCCGGTATCCAATTAGTCGACGGGCGACTCGTCGTGCCCTGCGACCACATCGAAGCGGACAACCATAAATATTACTCGCACGTCCTGCTCAGCGACGACGGCGGCCAACATTGGCGCCTCGGCGGCTCCACCCCCGAAGACCAGGTCAACGAGTGCGAAGTAGTCGAACTGCAAGACGGGCGCCTACTCCTCAATATGCGCAATTACGATCCCGATGTGCGCGCCCGCGCCATCTCATATAGCGAAAACGGCGGCGAGACCTGGTCCCCCCTAACGCGCGACCCGGTCCTCATTGAGCCTATCTGCCAGGCCAGCATCCGCCGAATCGGCGATTATCTGTTATTTTCCAACCCCGCCAGCAATAGCGCCCGCGAGAAGATGACCGTGCGAGTCAGCCAGGACGAAGGCCAGACCTGGCCACACGCCCACACCCTGCATGCCGGTCCCGCCGCCTACTCCTGTCTCGCGGCTTTGCCCGACGGCCGAGCCGCCTGTCTCTACGAATGCGGCGAGGAACGAGCAAACGAACGTTTGACTCTGGCGCGTTTCTCGCCACAAGCCATTATAAACGCGCGCTAAGCTGGACCACATCCCCGACAAAAATTCACCCGATCTTCTGAGGTTTATAGAAGCAGTCAGCATGACCACGAAACGCGACCTCGGTTTCAAGGAGCGTATCGCCCGCGACATACACGGCATGGGCGGCGTCTTTATCGCCGCCCATACCGAACTCGACGAACGACACAAGCCTAAATAGCACCCTCGTCCCTACCGGCATTGACACAGTAGCACCTCTTGCCGCATTATACCCGCAACCCTACTCCGAGACAATGACAATGACCACACCCATTCCCGATCGCCTAGTAGCCCTGACCTTCGACGACGGTCCCAAATCCCAATACACCTTTGCCGCCCCCCTGCTCAAAGAATGCGGCTTCAACGCGACCTTCTATATCACCGAAGGCCTGCGCTTCCTCGTCGACAAAGACCGCTATATGACCTGGGAAGAAGTTGCCGCGCTCGACCGCGACGGCTTCGAAATCGGCAACCACACCCAGCATCACAACAACGTCACCCAACAAAGCCCGACGGAATTGCGCGCCGATATCGACCATATAGACAAGCGTTGCCAAGAATATGGCATCACCGAGCCCACGACCTTTTGCTACCCAGGCTATAGCAACGGCCCCGAAGCCGTGGCGGTACTCAGAGAACGCGGCTTTCGTTTTGCCCGCCGCGGCACCGACCCCGAATTCCCCTTAGACAACGAGGGTGGCCGCGGTCCGGCCTACGACCCGGCGATCCACGATCCCTTGCTCATTCCCACCACAGGCGCTTCCGGCCCCAAATGGGACTTCGACGACTTCCTCTGGGCCCTGGACCAGGCCCGTGACGGCCATATCGCCGTGCTCACTTTCCACGGCGTGCCCGATCTCGACCACCCCTGGGTCGACACCAAGCCCGATCTCTTCGAGCGCTATGTCACCCATCTGCGCGATAATGATTTCACCGTGGTCGCGCTGCGCGACCTGGATCGCTATATAGACTAAGATCCCATCGCCCATCGCACCAACGAGCACCGACACCCCATCGGCTCCCCCGCTGCCGAACGGGCAGCCACCACCTCCACCGCCCAAAACAGTACTGCAAGGCCACTTTTTCCGCATCGAGCCCATCGATACCCATACCCACGTCGAAGAATTATAGACCGCCATCTCATTAGACGAAGAGGCCCGCAGCTGGACCTATCTGGCCTATGGGCCTTTTCTCAGCATAGAAGACTACCGCGCTTGGATAGAAGCCACTTGCCTCGGCGACGACCCAATATTCTTCGCCATTATAAACGGGCAAAGCTCTAAGGCCGTTGGCGTGGCCAGCTATCTCAATATCGTTCCCGCAAATGGCAGCATCGAAATCGGCCATATCCACTACTCGCCGCGTCTTGATTACAGCCCTGCTCATCGCCGCGCCGACAGCGTGGTCATCGGTAAACCACGATTTGAAGTACTCGCAGACCGACCTATCGCTTGCCGCCGAATTGCTCCCCTACGAAGCCGAGAAGTTTGATCCGTTCACAGGTACTGAGATCCCGGTCTATGACCGAATCGAGGCATTTTACCTACCGGTGGCCGACGTTGGTGGCTTGAGCCGACCGGGACCAAAAATATCGATTTATCGCATCGATACTCCATAGCGAATACCACCACAACGAGGAGGCCCAACTTGACAGGACGCGCCCACTCCCATACAATACGCGCACCTGTCTACAGCATATGTTAGTAGGTTTTTCGCCGACGAATACACTGGAGAATACAATGATCAAAAACCCCCCCCTGTTAACCATTCGCCGCAACTTCCCCCGACCTTCAGACGCCATGTTGCGCGAACTCCGCAACATCCCGACCGGCTTTATCGTCGACTGTATGAACGGCCGCGGCGCGCTCGACTACCGCATCAAGCCGCTCGACGACACCAATTGCCGGATCGTCGCGCCCATCGTCACCAGCCATCCGGGCCCGGGCGACAACCTCGCCGTCTTCGCCGCGCTCGAAATCGCCCAACCCGGCGACGCTATATTCATCGCCACCGACACCTTCACCAAGACCGCGGTCGCCGGCGATATCATGATCGCGATGGGCCGCAACCGAGGTCTCACCGGCTTTGTCACCGACGGCCTAGTGCGCGATATCGACGGTATCCTGCCCATCGGCTTACCCACCTTCTCTATGGGCGTAACCCCCAACTCGGTCACCTGCAACGGCCCCGGCAGCGCTGGGATGCCAGTGGTTATGGGCGGGATCTGTGTCGACGCGGGCGAGATCGTCATCGCTGACCGCGACGGGGTCGTCGTCATCCCGCACGATCAGTTCGACCACATCATGGAGACTTTGCCCAAAGTGCGCCAAGCCGAAGAGGAACTCACTCGCAAGGTCCGGTTGGGGTTGGACAATATCCCGACGATACAGGACATACTCAATTCCGACCGCACAGCATACGTAGATTAATATGCCGCGCATTGTCTCGGGCTAATGCGCCCAGCAAGATCAGCGGGCATTCCATCGATATAAGACTCAACGAATAAGCCGATGAACAAAACTACAGCCGTAAATAGTTAGCTACTATAAACCGCCAACGCATTGAGCCCCATCACCCGGGCTTGATCGTCTTCGGCAAGGAAATCCAATTGCACCTCGGCTGCCTGTACCAACTGCGGCAGATTCGCCCGCCGCAAAAGCCCCGGCTGATCGGTGCCCCAGAGCACTTTTTCTGGACCGATACGATCTATCGCCTCCTCTAGCCAACGCTGGGTCGTCGGATAGGGATAGGCCTCCTCGCCAACGTAGGCCGGCAAGGCCGCCGTATCGAAATATACATTGGCCAAACGCCCCAAATCGATCTGCTCGCGCCACAATCGCATCAACTCAGCATCAGCCACCATCTGCGGCGCCGGCTGCCCTAAATGCGCAATCACCACCCGCAAGCCCTCGTGCCCAACGGCAATCTCGCGCACCGCCGCTGTCTGATATGCCTCGCCGCCGATATGCCCCAGATCCAATACCAGCACTTTCCCACTCTCCTCCAGCGCATCCCACAACCACCTCAATCCCGGATCGTCGAGTCTGGCCCTCGAATAAAGCCCGCACAAACCCGTCTTCACCGAGCACTCCATTTTGACCGCAGAAAAAGATCCCACCGCCGCCCACTGTGCCCGCAGACCATCGCGCCACGGGTCCAAATACGCCACCGCCTGCAAGCGATCCGGATAGCGCCTGGCCGCATCCTGGGCATACGCATTGCACTCGCCATAAAAAGGGCCCTGCAACAACACCGCCCGCTCCACCCCAGCCCAATCCATATTGGCCAGCAGCATCTCGGCGCTATAAATCGTCTCTTCATTGTGCGCCGGCATCAACTGAATTTCGTCGGCACCGACCAGCATTCGCCCATAACCCAATCCCTTGGTCGGACCCGAGCCGACCTGGCCCTGTATGTGGGGAAAAATATGTGCGTGCGCATCTACGATTCTCATAATTCTCTTCATTTATTTTCTAAAAGACCAATGTGTCGGAGGGCTTCTGGCGCGTATTATCTTAGCGGCTTGCTGTCCCCTAGAGCCGCAGGAAGTGGCGTAGGGGATAGCCCTCGGAGCAACCGAAGGTGCGATCTCCGAAGGGCGCGTACCGCGAAGCGATGCATAGCCCCAAGCCCGCACGCACCCAATTAGCGGCCCATCACCCCACTGGTTGCAAATTCAACAACACCAACAACCAAGACCGTGCCCAATACGAAGAATTGATATACGGATCCTCCGCCGAAGGCCACCCCGTCCAATAGGTCTCGTTTACGGGAATCCGGTGCGGCCACTGCACGATCGGGATCGCCGGCAATTCCTCGAGCCAAATCGCCATCGCCTCGCGGTAAATCCGCATCATCTCCGGTGCATCGTTAGGCGTGCGGGCCATTTGGTCGATCAACGCGTCGAATTCCGGGTTGGCCCAGCGCCAAGCGTATTCGGCCATCTCGCCCGTCGGCCGCATATAACGGCTGTGAAAATGGCTCAAACCCTGGTAGGGATCACTCATTGAGTTCAGATTGCCCATCAGGAATGAGCGCGCCGTACCCTGGTTCATACGCGAGATAAAGTCGGAGGTTCTGCGAAACGAGGCGTCGAAACCCGCCTCCTTGAGTTGGGCCACCAGAATCGGCGTCAGATCCTGGAAATGCGCGAGAATATCGATGGTAATAGAAAAGGCCTCGCCCTCCTTTTGCCAATAACCATCGCCCGCCCCTCTCGCCCAGCCCTTGCCGCGCATAATCGCCGCGGTGCGCGCGGTGTCGTGCACGCCAATTTCGTATTTCGCGATCAAATCCTCTGCCGCCGCGAAATAGGGTTGCATCTGCGGCACTTCCGGCAGTGGCAGTAGCGCATAATTACCAGAGCCCTGCCAGCCGATTTCCACCAACTCTTCGCGATCGATGGCAAAATTGATCGCCCGCCGGATCGCCCGGTCGGCGAAGGGTTCTTCCGTATTGTTAAAACCCAATGCGATCGGCCACGGCGTCATATAACTATAGGGCGGCTCGCGCCCCGTCCAAGTGCTCATCTTGTCGTGCTGCTCCAGCAAGGTGATGATATTCGACGGCCTAAGCTCCAAACAGGTATCGAGATTGTTGGCGAGCAAATTCTGCACACGCTGATGCTCCTCCATATAGGGCAGAAAAATTAACCGCTCGACTTGGGGTAACGCATGGAAACCGCTCTTAGCCGCCCACCAATCTGCCCGCAGATCCCAAACCCGCTGGCCCGGCTCAGACAAGGCAATCTCATAGGGGCCCGTAACCACCGGCCATCCCTTAGCCAAGTCGTAATTAGCAAAAGTCGTCGGGTCCTCTCCCTGCCAAATATGCTCGGGCACGATCGGTACGCCATTCCCGTGCACGTGGGCGAAATAACTGGAGATAAAACGCGGATTGGGCGATTTAAGCACGATCTTCGCCGTCAAGCTATCGAGTGCGACCGCTGTCTCGACCCAAGTCTCCATATCCGTTGAGAACACGAGATCGGGCGCATGCTCCTTGAGCATATTGATCGTAAAGACCAAATCGTGCGCCGTCCACGGCATGCCGTCGCTCCACTTGACACCGGGGCGAATATCGATCGTGACCTCGCTATAGTCTTGGTTAAAACGGTGCCCTGTCGCGATCCAAGGCATCAGCACGGCGTCGGCGCGATAGCCGTTGAAAAAGTAGAGTGGCTCGTAGAGGAACTGATAACCGATGCGCGAAATACCACCCGGCACGAAGGGATTGAACGTATTGTAATCTTGGATTTGGCCGCCGCAGGTATTGTTCTCGGCGCAATCCGTAATCAGCGTGCGGTTGCGCGGTACCTCTTTTAGCCGCCCACCCGTCGGTTCTCCACCGCAGGCCAATAGCAGGGCGCAGCAAAAAAATGCCGACAATCTAAACAAGACGCCCACACGCGACTTTTGCCGCATGCAAACCTGTCGGTATATACATTCCATCATGCCGCCCTTCCCTTTTTAGGTATCCTGAGCATAGAGCCCCTACCAACCTTGAACAAGACCGCGCCGCGCGCTAATATGATAGTATGAATGAAAAAATAAGCATCGGCAATAACCTCGACCTCGGCGGCGCGATATTCTATCTTATTTTGGCCTATTTTATCGGCCGCTACTACCGCAACCGCCGCTATCCGGCCGCCATGCGCTATCGCACCACGATGCCGCGATTCTGGGCCGGGTTAGTCGACCAAGCCGTGTTATTCCCCAGCAAGGTGCTGCTTGCCCTTGCCACCCCCTGGCTACCGCTCTACCTGATCGCCCTGTTCGAAATCGCCCTCTCTACCGCGTATAGCATTTTATTACACGCGCGCTATGGCCAGACCGTCGGCAAATGGGTCTGCAAAATAAAAATCGTCGATCACCTCACCGCGACACAGATTTCCCTCAACCAGGCCTTTCTCCGCGATTCGGGGCTACTCGTCGGGCTGCTTTACGCCGCCTCCGTACTCAAAGGGGAAGAATTCGACCCCAACCAACTGACGGGCACCGCAGCCCTAGTGGCCGGGACTTGGTTTATACTAGAGATTATCAGCATGTTGCTCAACAAAAAACGCCGAGCCCTGCACGACCTGCTCGCCGGCACCGTCGTCATCCGCACCAACGCCGAGGCCGACGATCTGCCCGCCGCACAAACGCCGCTACACAACGATACTGGGGCTTTCAATCCACCGGAGGGCACCTTGTGAAGACGCTGCACCTCTTAGCCCTTTGCGCGATCAGCGCGCTCGCCGCTTGCACCGACCCCTGCGCCGAATCCGTCGACCAAGCCTTCTTCGACCGCGAAGCCGCCAAAGAGGGCGCTGTGCGCACCGAGTCCGGCCTGATCTACCAAGAATTGACAGAGGGCTACGGCCCCTATCCTGGTGCCACCGACCGCGTCACCGTGCACTACAAAGGCATGTTCGTCGACGGGACCGTCTTCGACAGCTCGTACGAACGCGGCTACACCAGCACGCTTTCGCTCGAAATGGCCATTCCCGGCTGGGCCGAAGGATTGCAGATGATCAAGGGCGGCGGCAAGGCTCGACTGGTGATCCCGCCGCACTTAGCTTATGGTAAAGAGGGTTCAACGGACAGTATCCCCCCTTGTTCAACACTTATATTTGAAATCGAATTATTCGGCATCAAAGGGAGCTAAGCAATGAGCGAATTACCGCGGCGTAAGATGGGCCGTACGGGCATGCAGCCCAAGGCGCTCGGCATGGGCGCGGCCTTCGTCAATCGCGTCGACGAAGCCGAAACCATCGCCACCGTCGAACGCGCGCTCGAATTGGGCATCGACTTCTTCGACACCTACGCAGGCGCAAACGAAGAGCGCTGGGGCCGCGCGCTTTCCGGCGTCGATCGCGCCAGCTACTATATGCAGGCCAAGGTCGGCCCCCATCCAGAACGCCCCAAAGACTTCTCGGCCGCTAGCACGCGATGGAGCGTCGAACATAGCCTACAAGCCCTGCGCGTCGACTACTTGGACTCGGTACTCGTGCACGATCCACCCGATATCGTCGACCCCTTGGGCCCTGGCCGTGCCTTCGACGAGTTGCAGAAGATGAAAGAAGAAGGCCTGATCCGCCATATCGGCCTCGGGGTCCGCCAACACGAATTTCACAAGGCCGCCATCGAAGCCGGCCACGCCGAAATCGTGCTGACCTTCCTCGACTACACCCTGCTCGACCAATCCGTCAGTCGCACGACGATGCACCTGGCCAAGAAACACGGCACCGGGCTAATTCTCGCCAGTGTTTTCGGCATGGGTCGGCTAACCGGCATCGAGCCCAACCGCGCCGATGAACCGCGCGCGCACGCGATGTGGCAGTGGTGCCAAGAGCAAGACGTCGACATCAAACACCTCGCCATGCAGTTCTGCCTCGACGCGCCGATCGACGGCATCGTCATGAGCGGCCCGGCCGACCGGCACCAACTCCAGGACGCCTATGACGCGGCGACGCAGGAGATCCCGGCGGATATATGGACGGATTTTGAAGAGCAGTTCGGCATCGGCGTATAGGAGTGTACTGCGGGGGATAATTGGCCTCCGAGGTACTACGCCCCCAATACTCCTTTGCATTAGTGCTTGTATGACGCTGCGGGGACTTCGCTGAGAATCTGAGGGGTATTTACCTCTGTCGGCGCGATTGAGGTCTAGTCGATGACGGCGAAGATGTCGACGAGTACGTCCATCTCGGGACGAGGCAGAGCCTTCATCACCAGGCCCGTCGAGACGGGATGCACGCCCCGCAGATGCTCTCCCAGAACAGGATAGACAGCAGATCGATGCGCCACGTCCGTGAGGTTCGTCGTGATCTTGCAGATGTCCTCCAAGCGGCCACCCGCTTCTTCGACGACCACCCTGACATTCTGCATCGCCTGCTCGGTCTGCGTGCCTGGATCCCCCTTGCCGCTGAAGTCGCCGCCGTCGAGGGCGACACCACTCTGGCCCTGAATGAAAAGGAACTTACCGGCCCGAACGGAGCGACTCTGTGGCCACGCGGCCAGCAGGCAGTCATCGGCAAGGGGGCGACGTTCGTGATCAGCCCCGGTGCGCCGAATCGCGTGGATGTCGATCTCGAAATTCAGCTCGGGGCGCGCCAGGTCTTTGACGATGGTGCTGGTCACCACAGGACGTACCGCTGACAGATGCTCAGCGAGAACAGCATCGATGCGAGGCGTGTCGGCCGCGTCGGTCAGATAGGTCGTGATCTTGCAGACATCCTTTATAGAAGCACCCGCATCGGCCAGCAGCGTGTGGACGTTCTGCATGGCCACCTCGGCCTGCCGGGCCGGATCGCCCGCACCGTCGAAGCGGCGACCGTCCAGGCTCATGCCCGTCTGGCCCTGTAGAAAGAGGTGATCGTTCGCCTTGATCACGCGCGCATTGGGGTAGTCGATATTCGGCATGAGGAAGCCGCCCCGCGCATTGGTTAGCCGGAAGCGTTCGTGTCCTTCCTCGCGATCCCGTGGAATCACGACCCACGCATCGATCTCGAAATCAAGGTAAGGGGCGGCGAGGTCTGCTACGACGACCCCCGTGGATACGGGATTCACCCCCTGCAGATGCCGGCCGATGACTGGATAGATCAGAGCTCTATACTCATGGCGGGTGGTGAAGGTATTGATCAGACAGACATCTTCCAGGCGCGCCCCGGCCTCTTCAACCAGGGTTCGCAGGCTGGCCATCGCCGCCTCGGCCTGGGCCGCTGGATCGCCTTGCCCGACAAATCCGCTACCGTCAAGTTTCAGGCCTGTGCACCCCACGACGAAGACTTGATCACCGGCAACAACCGCTTTACTGGAGTCGAAATACACGCCTGGCGCGTGATAGCTGGTTTTCGAATTGCCCGCTCGAATGCGTCTATGGTGCACTTAGAATCTCCTGATATAGCGTGCGATTAGTCGGTCCAACGGCGCAGGTGATTTTCGTACCCTTCCCAATCAACTCAGTCTCCCCAGCGATCTCGTTACTCTTGGATTGCAACTGGTTTCGGAGTCTACACAGCGATCTCGTTACTCTTCGACATCGGCACCTTGGTCGGCCGTTTCCGGCACTAAAGATGCGACACCCAGTCAACCGTTTCAAGGTACTTATTCGCCAAGAGGCATACCGCACCTCTTACTTAAATGCGCCCGGGTCGATACCGGTTGGCGAAGGCAGGCGCGGTGCTAAAGGCCGACTTTGACTGGGCAGGGGTGCTGCAGGACTTGGGCACTCTTGACGATTGGCGGTGACGGCCTCAAAGCTATTTATCTTTCTTCGGCCAGGGCCGCAGGCCAAGAAGAATCTCTGCGCGTTCGGTAAGCGGCCTAGCCGCCGCTTCCTCGTCCGTGAACTCGGCGAGCTGCTCGACAACCAGAGCGTAGACCGTCTGCCTGTCCTGGCTGGTATCTACCTCGATGCACTTGCCCTCACTCTTGAAGAACTCAACGGTAGGAAGCGTCTGCGCCTTGAAGGTGTCGAACCTCGATTTCATGCTTTCGACATTGTCGTCGCTTCTACCCGAGTACTTCGCCCGACCCAGAATGCGCTGTTCGAGTACCGGATAGGGGCACTCGAAGTACAACATCTTCGGGCACTCAGCTTCCCGGCCGAAGACCTCGTTCCAGCCTTCCATGTTGTTCAACGAGCGCGGGAATCCGTCTAGCAGGAAATTGTTCTTGCCCGTTGTCCGGGTTATCCACTCCATCGAGTCCTTGAGCAATCTCACCATGATCTCGTTCGGCACCAACTGCCCGGCCGTGATGAACTGGTCGATGACAGCCGCCGTCTCACCGCCCTTGGCTTGCTCGGCTCTGAGTAGATCTCCCATGGACAGGTGAGTCCAACCCAACTGCGACTCCGCCAGTTCGCACATCGTGCCCTTTCCTGCCCCTGGGCCACCCAGCACGAAGATTACGTTCGGCGCAGGGCAAAGCTCCCTCGGATCGCAATGATGAATCACGACCTTGGGTGCAGGTGCGACCCCCTTCTTATAGACGTGCCATTCCCGGTCCGTCGGCGGCATATCCACGTCGAAGGTCGCGTCGTAGGCAAGATGCCCGTCGAGACGACAGATCCTCCAGGATGAGTAACTGTTGGAGTACGAGAGTGCCGGGCTTCTCTCCGATTTTCCGTCGGATCGGTCCCACGCCATCCTGCCGTTCCAGTAGCCAAGGCTGGATAAGGTTCCAGATTCGGATTCAGTGGGCAGGGCTGTCGAGGGGACGTAGAGTCCATCGCATTCGGGGAGGCCCGATCCGGAAACTTCGATGAAGAAGGTGTTTGGCGCGTTCGCGTTCGTATCACTCATTTCTGGTTCTGCTTCCAGTTGGTTACTTGAGGGTGTGTCCATCCTTCGAAAATTTCCAACACCCTGGCATACCCGCGATAATCCCCCCTATCAAGGGTAAAATGGAGTCTGATGACTGTTAAATCAGGGTTGGATTATGAGATCATCTTACATTGTCTTTTAGGTCGAGTTATGGCAAGTACATCTACAGGGCACCGCAAAACCATTATCCCTATTCATCACTAAAAAAGAGAAGCGCGCGTTCCCATCTCCATTCTCCCTACACTATCCCCAACGCCCGGTCAATTTCCGCCTGATACCCTTCGAGATCCCCGCGTTCAATCTCTGCCAGACTCACCGGTCGATTATGCCACGAAGACTCTAAGACCGCCATGCAAATGGCCTGCGAGCGATAGCCGTCGAGCCCGTCGACTTCAGGCGTGCCGCCGCCGCGCACCGCATCGGCAAAATCTTTCAACTCCACCGAGATCGAATTCTCTAAACCACCGGGGAAGAGTTTTTCGCGCTCGTCCTTCTTTAGGCTGCGCAAATATTCCTTGACCAGCGTTTCGGTCTTGGTATTCTTACCGGCCCGCGTCCAGGCTCCACTCTCCCAATCGATGCAGCCCTCGCTGCCGTAGATCACCTTCTTGTTAAAACCCTGCCCCGGCGCCGAACCCTGCCAGGTCCATTGTACCAACACGTCGCCGGGAAAATCGATCAGCGCCATTGAGCAGTCCTCGACATCCACGTGCCAGGCGCCCTTGCGTTCGGCCGGTTCGTCATAGCGGTAGGGTTCAAAGCTGCGCACCCGCGCCGTGACCTGTTCGGCCTCCGCCGCCAGGTGAAAACGAAACAGGTCGGCAAAATGCACGCCGCCGTCGAGGATCCACCCCGCACCCGCGTCGCGCTTAAAATTGCGCCAGCCCCATTTGCCCAACCCCTCGCCCGCATCCTGCCAATAGAAGGTCCGCGGCCGACCGATGCGGCCATCGGCCACCGCCCAGGCGCGCGCCCTTTCCTGCGGCGAACGGCGATAGTTTTCGGCTACCGCCAGCAGACGCCGGTTGTCAAGGGCCGCATCGAGGATCTTACGACCAGCGCGCAGTGTGATCGCCAGCGGTTTTTCGATCATCACGTGTTTACCCGCTTCCAGACAGGAGACCGCGATGATATGATGCTGCGAATGCAAGGCGCAGATATCCACCGCCTCGATGCTTTTGGCCCGTGCCAGCATCTTACCCACGTCGGTGTATACCGCCGGTTTGCGCCGCTGGAACTTGGCGATTTCGGCCGCCCGTTGCTCAGCACTATCTTCGACCACATCACAACAAGCCACCACCTGTATATCGCGAATCCCCGCCTTCCACAACTCTTCGAGACCACGCACATGCGCTCCCGCCATACCCCCACAGCCAATCAAGGCCAACTGCAACCGCTGCATATCACTCTCCTGTTGTTATTTTATTTTTTATTTGACGATGCTCGGAACCGATCAAAACAATCCCCACCAGCAGCACCAATCCGTTCAGCCACAACAACCCCCTGCGCAAAAATGAAAGACGCGGCAACAATTCGACCTGCTGCCGGCCTCGCCCCAACTCCAGTGCGATAAAACCGCCGACCGTTTGCATAGGGTCCACCTTAACGCCGTTAACCAGCACGTCCATATGAGGATAATAGGCATAAGCCAACCGGGCGAAACAGGGCGCCGAGGTCTCTACAACCAGTTCTACGCGCTGGTTTTCTACCCGATGTTCGAGCACTTTGACCTCCGGCCGCCCGCGCAATTCGCGCGTATCGCCGCCTTGCAATAGGATCCGCGCCGCTCGCTTGTTGTCAATATCGACGCCTGTCTTCTCTATCGTCCACAGCGCCCGCAGCACGGCCCGCTCATCCGGATCCTGTGCGGACAACGGGGTCCGCCCGGCCATTTCCGCATAGGGTATGCGCTGTAATTCCTCGAGAGTATACCCCTCGATACGCGGCGCGACGAGCACCGGACTGTCGGCGGCCAGTTGCAAGGGACGAATGCTGCCATCGCTCCAGGTCAGCAACAAGTGGCGGACATTGAGCATCGCGAAACCGGCCTTCGCCAGGGTGAAGGGCGGGCTTTTCTCGACGCCTTCGAAGCGATCTGCTGCCCCGACGATATGACTCGTAAAATCAAGTAATGGCTGGCTGAAGAGCCGCCCCGGTGCCAAATCGGCGCTGAGCAGGATATCCGGCGTGGGCACCCGCGACGCGAAGGGCAAAAAACCCACTGCCGTAAAATGCGACACCGCACCGCGCAACCAACTGATGCGATAAGGCGGCAACTCGCCACGCGAGCGAAACGTGGACGCCTCTGTCCGATAGCGATACCACATCGTCTGGGGGTTATCGAGATCGTCAGTGCCCGCCGGCACATAGGGCTGTTGCAAGGTCGTCGGCCCCAAGTCGATGCAGACCGCCAGCAATAAGAGAGTAAAAACCCCCCTGAACCGAAGCTGCAACGCGCGCACACCGAACCCACAGCACAGCGCAAGGAAAAATGCGACAAAGAGCAGGAAGCGCGCCGAGTTCATTGCCTGCACAACTTCGATATAGCGCAAGGGCGGCGCCCCGTGAGCAAAGACCAATGCCAACGCCGCAATACAACATAGGCCCACCGCCCACAACGACCGCCGCTTGAACACCCAACACAAGCCCACCGCCGCCAACGCAACGACGCTGATGCCCAAATAGCCCCCGTACCAATTGCTCGGTGCTGCAAAGAGCCAGAAACGATAATTCGACCAAACGAGCAAGTGCTGCCAAGTCGGGTCCGGCACACCAGCGCCGGCCCCCTTGCCTCCCAGCACCAAGCCAAAATCCATTCCTCCCAACCCGGTATCGCCGCGTTCGAGCAACATGCCCAAGAGCAAATAGGCGCTCAAGACCAGCCCGACACCCAATAACAACACGCAATGGCCGAGTCTGCGACGCGTCGGCCGCACGCTCGCTAACCGACATACGGCATAAAGCCCGAACAAAACCAACGCGAAAAAACCATAGCCTGGATGCGTGTAGACCAGCGCCGACAACGACGCTCCACCGGCAAAAGCCCAAGCCAATGGCCGTTGGCTTGACCGCAAGCGTTCAAAACACACAAAGGGCCAGGGCAATAACGCATAAAAAATTCCCAGCGCGAAACGCCCCATGACCAACACCTGTTGCACATGCCAAAAACAAAGCACATAGGCCAAACCGGCTAATAAAGCTGCTGCGCGACGGCACCCCAACCGGCGTGCCAAAAGATACAGGCCAAAACCCGAGAGCATATGCGCCGTGCCGAGCACCAGCTTGATCGAGCGGTATATATCGCCAAAGAGCAGGTCGACCGCCCCCGTCAGCAAAAAAAACAGCGGGCCGTAAAACTGGAGATATGGAGATCCCGCTCCGAAATAATACGTCCAGATCGGAATTTCCAGATGCGACAACGACTCGGCCGTAACCCAGGCCAGCGCAAGATGATGCGGCGCGTCACCGGCCCAACTGAACTCACCTGCAGCGAAGTAATAGCGGACACTGACTGCGCTGGCGAGTAAAAGCAGCAGGCGGGTCCACACTTCTCGCCGAAACACCGCAGCGAGAAAATGGCTCAATCGGCGACCATAGACCTCAAACCCGACAAGCGCCACTCCGGCGATGAGCACCAACGCCAAAAGTAAGCCGTCGAAAAAATCAAACGCCACTCGCTCAGCTACCGCCTGATAATAGCGCAGCGGGCCGGCGAAACTGCGCCCTGGTGGCAACACGCCGAACTTGGCCAGTGTCTTATACTGGAAAACAATCAATGATAGCGCGAGCAATAGCAATAGAGCCGGGACCGTCACCGAAGGTGATACGCGATCGTCAACACCGATCGTACTCTCTCGTGTTATATCCATCATCCCCCCAAGCTACGCATCCAATAAGCACGACTGCGGCCCGACCACGCCGATCTCGCGCCCCAACTGTTGCAGGTAAAGCAACATAAAGTCCTTTCGGCTCACCGCCTCACGCTTACCGCTTGCCGTCTGCATCGTCGCGGGCAGCTTGAGCAATTTCACAAAGAAGTGGTCGATCGAGTTCTCAAAATCGTCAGGGGTACGCTGTTGCGGAAAAGGTTCCGCGGCATCGTATAGCGGTCGTTGCAATGTCCCGCCGGTCTGCAAGCACCGCGCGATGCCCACCGCCCCCAACGCCTCCAAACGATCGGCGTCCTGGACCACCTTCGCTTCCAGAGTGCGGGCTTCGATTTGCGCTGAAAAACTGTGCGCTTCGATCGCGTGCCGAATAGCCGGTACAAAACCGGCGGGATAACCCGCCTCGGCCAGCAACACCCCCGCTCGTTGCGCAGCGAACCGCGAGGCCTGACTGCGTTGCGGCGAATCCTTGCGCACCACTACACAATCGTGCAAATAGGCCGCCGGCACGACAACTGCCAACCGAGCCCCTTCTTCTTCGGCCAATCTCCGCGCATTGGCGACCACCCGCTCTATATGCAATAGGTCGTGTGCCGCATCGCCAGCTTCATCATCGACGATTAAAGCGCGCAGCTTCGGCTCCCATTCAGACCAGTCTATACTCGCTTCCACCGCAATTCCTCCCAGATGCGCCGCAAAGCCCGCAGCGCGACAGCCTATCTCCGCATTTCTACTTCGACGGCAAAACTAACACGATCATCAACGGCATCTACAGGAGGTGCCGCCACACCAAAAGCCAAATTATCGACAATTACATAATAAGTTTCCGGGCCTAATTCAACTATTAGCCGCCGCCTGCCAACCTGTCCGCGTTACCGTTTTCATACGAAAAGGCGCACTGGACTCTCGACAAAATCCCGGCGGTCGTCTTCAAGCCCTGTGGGCCATTTTTGACGCAACTCCGCCGTCCATACCGGCTCTTGCCGCAACGGCCCCTCCGCTAGCGAGCAAAACGTCCGCGCGAAAGACACGAGGTTACTCAAGCGCATAAAAAGCGGCAAATCCCGCAGCCCTTCCTCGCTGAGCGCTTTGGCCTCGCGGTAGCCCGCGACAAAAGTCTGCAAACGCTCGTCCTCGAAGTCTATCAGGGCCACCTTGTCCTCCCAGAGCCCCCTCAACGCCAGAGCGATATCCGCCGCAAAGGGATAATACGCGCAATCGTCAAAATCCACGATACCGATCTCATCATCTTGCCAAAGCAAATTGTCCATCTCGAAGTCGAAATGAATAAGTCCGAATTCGTCCGGTGCGCCATCGAACCCGTCGAGTCGCTCTTCGACATAGGCCAATTCGCTCAAGGCACCTTCTTCTTCGGCCGGGATGAGCCGCCGAATATCCGCCAACTGCTCGGTCCAACTCGGGCGGTCCACATCCAGGTCCAAGCTGGCCACGTGCAGCTTTCCAAGCGCTTTACCCCAACGTTTAAAATCCGCTTCGTGCAAATCGTCGAGGTTGCGGTGCGCGCCGGGCAAGCCTGCAAAAAGCACGGCGTGGAACGCGCCTAACGCCGTCTCAACGCGCTCGACGCGCGCGCCCGACTTGGCCGCGACCGGCCGCGCGACCCGAATGCCCCGTTCCGCCAAATACTCGATAGCGTCCAGTGCAGCCTCTATATCGGGAAGATTGCGTTCGCTCTCGTGGCTAAACCGCAGGAAATAATTCTTTTCGGCCACCACCGAAAAAATGAAATTTGCGCTCGAGCGAAAATGCGTGACATCGGCTTCGGGCCCAAGCCAGCGCGCGGCGATTTCATTGGCTATCGGCGAATAACGGTCCTCGTCGTCCGCCGTGTCAAAAAAGGCCGCCATCAGGCTTAACTTCATCATTCGAACTGCATTTCCTTTTTTTGTTTTTTTGTCGGCACGATCGGCAGCACGATATGCGACGCTCGTGCCGCATTGTGGTACACCGTATTGTCCGCCCCCACCCGCCGGCGCTCCTTGCCAATGGCATCCCCAGTGTTCGGGTTGACATCGAAACGGGGGAAATTGGAACTGGAGATATCGAGGCGAATCCGATGCCCAGCGGCGAAGAGATTACTCGTCGGATAAAGTGTTATTGTCAATGACGCAATCTCGCCTGGCGGCAATAACTCGCCCTTTTCGCGCCCGTTGCGATAGCGCAACCGGGCGATGCTGTCGTTTAGGTTGAGCGCATAGCCGTGCGGATACCACTCACTCGGTGGGTAGAGATCGATCAACTTGGCGGTGAAGTCGGTATCCGGCGCCGTCGACGAGACCCATAACTTAACCTCGATCGGCCCGGTGATCTCGACATCCTCTGCAAGCGGTGCCGTCTCGAAAACCAGTACGTCGGACCGTGAGCCCAGCGGCAGATAGGGCGGCGCGCAGCCGAAAAAATGCGGGGCTTCTACCTGGTCAAAACCGCCCGGTTCCAACAGTTGGCCCATACGCGCCCGCCACGGCGCATGCGTCGAATCGGGCACGCCCGGCGGCAAAGGCCCCATCTCGGCGAGCGACGAGACATTACCGCCAATCGAAGGCACCGGCTTAGCAGGGTCGAAACGATAGACCGTATCGCCGCCGTCGGCTACCGGTTTTCCCGTCGACAGATCCCCGCCTTCGTGCAGATAATATTCCGTATACCGCGCCCGCGTCAGCGGCCACTCCGCCTCATCGCGCCAATGGCCACCGTGAAAGATCCGTCCATCACTCGTGCGATATCCGCCACCACCGCCCATCACGAAAATGCGCACCGGCGGCACCGACGATTCGTCGTTGTCGACGCCCTTGAGCGCCCGGTCAAAATAGCGAAGATGCAATTCGCGGAAATTGTCGAGCGCCGCTTCCTCGCCGAATTCCACATCGCCGGCGAAACTCAGTTCCAGCATATTCGAACCGTGCGTCCACGGCCCCATCAGCATGCGCACCGGTCCCTTTTTCTGCGCCGCGAGTCCGACGTAATTCTGGCAGGTCGACCGCGTATAAGAGTCATACCAACCGCCGATGATCAAGATCGGCACATCCGGGAACGCGGGCCAGAAAAGTGCCGGCGCATAACTCGGGTGCTGCCAGTATTCGTCGTAATCAGCCCGGGTCAACAAGTCCAACGCCCATTTCTCGTAGGCGGGAACAAGCTTCAGTTGCGTTTGCCCTTTGCGGATCGGCATCCGCTGCAACCAATCGGCGAAGCTCGGCGCGCCGAGGTTCAACGCCCCATCGACAGCCGGATCAGCCTTGAGCCGGGTTTGCGTATTGGCCGCCGAATGCCAAAACGCCCACGCCAAGAAGCGCAACTCCAGCGCCCCGCCCTGCCGTACGGACGCCTCGTGCGCGTCGGCTCCGCTCATATTCGGCACCATCGCCGCCAAATTCTTCGGCCCCAACGCCGCCATCGCCGTCTGGGTCCAGCCCGACCAAGACGTCCCCCAAGAACCGACTTTCCCATTGCTCCAGAGCTGTGCGTCAATCCAAGAGAGTGCGTCGTAGCCATCCTCCGCCTCCGGCACCAGGAAATTGACGTCGCCCTGCGAACGATAGGTCCCCCGGCAATCCTGATAAACCGCCACATAACCCCGCCGAGCAAAAAAGCGCCCGTAGCCCCCATTGCGCTCGACATCGCTCTTATCATAGGGCGTGCGGTGAAAAACAGCAGGGAACTTCCCTTCCACCTTTATCCCATCCCGCGCGGGGAAATACAGATCCGTCGCCAGCCGCACCCCATCCCGCATCTCCACCATAATATCTTTTTCTATAATTACATCGTAGAGATCATCGAGCATTTCATACCACCCTTTTATTTGTGTAGCTGATTACTTTAGCCAAGCAAAATTTATGCTGCGGGCAGAACATATCACAGGAGTAGAATACGCCCAGCATCACCCTCAATCAACTTTCTTGATCAGATTTACCGATTAAATCATGTTCTCCCTATGTGTAAATACACTATAGTCCTTCTCTTGTTTATCCTCGCCCCACCCTCCTCCGGGCTCAATCGCCGGCGATCTAAACACCCGTAGAAATATTCCGTCCTTATCAAGCGCCTCTGGCGCCCGGGACCATACCAATAAGCCGTCGACGCCTTCAGGAAGGCCTAGCGCAAAACCGCGGCGGCACCCGTTCTTTCTCTACCGGGCAGGGTATTATTTATGGATAGACGGCGAGAAAAAAGCTGGAATCGCCCAAGTCGAACGAGCCATACGACAAGGCGGAGACATACTGCCGATCGGCAGTATATATTTTAGGCTGTGCAATATGATCTTAAGTATCGGCGACCCAGTAGACTCGACTCTTGCGGCAGCTCGCACAGCCTTGCCCGACGACGATCGACTGCTCACCCTCGAATATGCCATCGACTCCTTCGATTCGGATCCGGCAGTCGCGCAAAGGGCACGGCAAGCCATCGCCAGAGAATTCTAGCGCAATGCGGCGTTGGGCCCGGCAGCGGAGGAACGCTACCGAGAAATGACCGGTACCATCTACAGATTTACCGGGCACAGTTTTTATATCCGGCGACAATGGCGACAGGCGACGGACTCCTATGAGATCGCAGCCAAATTGTCCAGTAGCTCTTTCGCCGGGTGGCGGTTATCGATCCGAACTACCCGCAGGCACAACAGAATCTCTCTATGTTGGCAGAGTTTATCACCGAGTAAAAAACCACCGTAGAATACTATAAACCACCCGTATCGTATTCACTAGTACATGGTCTCATCTGCCCGAGACAGCGCGATACCACAAGCGGAATCGACAAACCAACGAGGCGTTTAGATTTTAAGTAGGCCGCAACGTCCGTCTCACCCGCTGCAATGGACTGCCAGCACCTACTTCCTCTTCAATCCGGCTTGCCGCAAGACATCGCCAAAAGCCGTGTCCGGCTTAGACGGTGGAGCGGCCTTCTGCTCGCGCTTCTGCGGCTTTTTTTTCTGAGGCCGCGCCTTCGCACCTTCCTTCTTTGCGGTATTTTCCCCACCCTCTTTCGCCCGCTCGACCCGCGCCGTCTTTTCCTCCGCGCTCTCTTCGCTGCGCATTGATAGTGCGATACGCTTGCGTTCGAGGTCGATCTCGACGACCCGCACCTCAATCTGCTCCTGCACCTTGACGATTTCGTTGGGATCCTTGACATAGCGATCGGCGAGTTGGCTGATATGCACGAGGCCGTCCTGGTGCACGCCGATATCGACGAAGGCGCCGAAGGCCGTGATATTGGTGACGATGCCCGGCAGTTTCATCCCCTCCCGCAGATCCTCCATCTTCTCCACGCCATCGGCAAAAGAAAAGGCGCTGAACTCCTCGCGTGGGTCGCGGCCGGGCTTGCTCAACTCCTCAACGATATCCTGCAAGGTCGGCAGACCGACACCTTCACCAGCATAGCGCGGCAAGTCGAGATTGCGGCGCAAATCCTCGCGCTGTATCAAGTCCTCAACACCAACACCCAAGTCACCCGCCATTGATGCAACTAGCTTGTAGCGTTCGGGGTGGACCGCGCTGGTATCCAAGGGATTCGCACCGCCGCGAACGCGCAAGAAACCCGCCGCCAGCTCGAAGGCCTTCGGGCCGAGCCGGTCGACCTTCTTCAGCGCTTCGCGCGAGGTAAATGGACCATTCGCGCGGCGGTGCTCGACGATATTGTGCGCCAATTGCGGCCCCAAGCCGGACACATAAGAGAGCAATTGCTCGCTGGCGGTATTGACCTCAACACCGACGCTATTAACGCAGGACGCCACCACGTCGTCGAGGCTGCGTTTGAGCGCAGGTTGTTCGACATCGTGCTGGTACTGGCCGACGCCGATCGACTTAGCGTCGATCTTAACCAACTCGGCCAAGGGGTCCATCAAGCGCCGGCCGATCGACACCGAGCCACGCACCGTCAGATCGTAATCAGAAAATTCTGCGCGCGCCACTTCCGACGCCGAATAGATCGACGCCCCGCTTTCGTTGACCATCACGATCCGTATCGACGCCGACAGGCCAATACTGCGTATAAAGGTCTCCGTCTCACGGCCGCCAGTGCCATTGCCAATAGCAATCGCCTCAATCGCATATTTGGCACAAAATGCCTTGAGCTTTTTTTCTGCTTCGGCCTGATGGCGATCCGGATACACCACGTCGTCGTGCAGCAGATTACCCTGGGCGTCGAGACATACGAGTTTGCAGCCGGTGCGAAAACCCGGATCCAGCGCCAGCACGCTCTTCTGGCCGAGCGGCGGCGCCAACAACAATTGCCGCAGATTCTCGGAAAATACGCGAATGGCCTCTTGGTCAGCTTGCACCTTGCTCTCGACGCGCATCTCGGTTTCCATCGACAGCGAAAGCATGCGTTTATAGGCGTCGTGCGCCGCCTGTCGCACCTGTTCGCCGCAGGCGTTCTCTGCCTTGACGGCGAGACGGTCGAGCACCGCCAAACATTGATCTTCCGGGCCAATGACCCGCATGCTCAAACATCCCTCCTTTTCGCCCCGCCGTATTGCTAACACGCGATGCGACGGCGCCTTAGCCAAGGGCTCTTCCCATTCGAAATAATCGCGATATTTGTTGCCCTCCTGCTCTTTACCCGCAATTACCCGGCTGCGCAAAATACTGTAATTTCCGTAAAGGTCGCGTATCGCAGCACGAGCTTCCGGGTTTTCGTTGATCCACTCGGCGATAATATCGCGCGCACCAGCCAAGGCCGTATCGCCGTCCGCCACATCGCACTCGGCATCGATATAGGCTTCGGCGGCGGCGAGCGGGTCGCTGTCGTCGGCTTGCACAAAAACCAGTTCGGCCAATGGCTCCAACCCCTTCTCGCGGGCGATCATCGCCCGGGTCCGCCTTTTCGGCCGATAGGGTAAATAAATATCTTCAAGCGCACTCAAGGTTTTCGCCGCCATAACCTTATCGCGCAACTCATCGGAAAGCACCTGTTGCTCTTCTAAGGATTTTAGAATGGTTTCGCGGCGCCCATCCAGCTCGCGCAATTGCTGCAGGCGATCGCGTATATCGGTGATCGCCACCTCGTCCAGAAGCCCCGTGGCCTCCTTGCGGTAGCGGGCGATAAAAGGCACTGTTCCACCGGCATCGATAAGCTCGATCGTGGCGACTACTTGCTCGGCCCGCAATCCGAGTTCGGCAGCAATCTGGGCAACGTGTTGCTCGTGCATCAGGTATCCTTCAGTGGTATAATTTTATTGGGTGTCAATCGATGAAACTCTGGGGGAGGCCAGAAAAAATAAGGCCTAAGCGCAAAAAGAAAAGGGGCGCCGCCGGCAATCGCCGTGCCATATATTACAGCCTTATGTGCGACAAATAGTTAGCGGCGACGGACGATCTGCTCCATATTAGGCAAGCGACCTCTAACATCGCTAAACACCTGTTGAACTTGGTCTGGACGCATACCGAACTCACTAAAAAAAAACAAGGAATACACCCCGATGCCCAATCGCAAAAAAGTAGTGCTCACCGGCGCCTCCGGCACGATCGCCGGGCTCGTACTGCCGGCGTTGCGCGCACAATACGACCTCACCCTGCTCGACGTGCGCAACACCGACCGCCAGGGCAATGAAATACCCGACATCCACATCGCCGATCTCACCGATGACAATCGCGACGCCTACCGCCACCACTTCCAAAGCGCCGACGCCATCGTGCACATGGCCTTCGTCGGCAGCCCCAACCCCAAACAGGGTTTCGCGCCCGAATTGGCCAATGTCGCCATGGCCTACAATATTTACCAAACGGCCTTAGAAGAAAGCGTCAGCCGCGTCGTCGTCGCCAGTTCGAACCACGCCGCCGATTATTACGAGCCATTGATACTCGCCAGGAAACGCGACACCGTCGACCCCGAAGAACGCGCTCTTTCCGACAATTATTACGGATGGGCCAAAGAAAGCTACGAGCATCTCGGCTTTGTCTTCGCCGTCGGCAGAGTCAACGGTCGCCCACTCGAAAACATCCAAGTGCGCATCGGCGGCCCCCGCGAAACCGATGTTGACCGCTGCGCGCCTGGTGACCTGACCTGCGTGCGTCGTGCACTCGGCGCCTATATCAGCCAGCGCGACCTCAGCCAGCTCATTATAAAAAGCATCGAAACCGCCGACATCCGCGACAAAGAAGGCGTGCCCTTCCAGATTTTCTACGGTATTTCCGGCAACGACCACGCCTTCTGGAGCCTGGTCAACGCCCGCAAGGTCCTCGGCTACGCCCCCGAGGACAATAGCGCCGTCCGTTTTTCGGCCCAGGTCGCCCAACACATGCAAAAAGCACAGGAAGACGCCTGATCAAAGAAGTCGTCATCGTCGGCCCCGGCCGGGCTCGGCGGCATCTACGCCGCTCTACTCGGAGACCAGAAACAATGTCCTATAACGGTCGTCGGCCTGACCAAGACCGCCGCGCTCGAATTCGCGCAGCAGAATATCCGCGTCAACGCCGTCTGCCCAGGCGTCTTCCGTACCCCAGGGGTCGAAAAGGTCATCGCAGAATTGCCAGCGCGCGAGGAGCTCCACCTCTCGGCCCAGCCCATCGGGCGCTTGGGGCGGCCCCGAAGAATTGGCCGAAGCAGTGGTCTGGCTGTGTTCCGACGCGGCTCCTTTTGTTCCGGGCACGCCTTTCCGGTCGACGGGGGTTTATGTCGCAGGATAGGGCCTCTGACCAATCTCCCTGCATGTAAAGGCGCGATCTCGATCTGGACTTTTTTTAGGCGGTGCCTAAATCACCGTCGACCAGCGCACCCTACCCAACTCGCGCTCCCGTTCCTGAGCCCAGATCGGGTCCAACTCGAACTCCCGCCCTAACCACAGCACCCGCCGCTGCTCGTCTGTCAACTCGGCAAGCAATTCGTCCGTCAGATAATCGTCAAAGCGAAAGCGGTGGTTCAGACTCTCCGGTTCGCGGAAAAGCCAGTGGTGCATCAGCCGCCCAATCGACGCGTCGTTTTTCCAGGTCGCGTGGAAAATCTGCGAGCTGCGCACCAGCAAGTCATTTGGCCCCAGTTCCAACGACACTTCCCCGTCCAACTCGACATCCGCCGGCCCTTCCATCGTCGCCGGCTCCTCGTCACCGCGCGCCCGTCGTCTTTTTTCAACCTCGGCGACCAAAGCCTCCGGGCCCTCGTCCTGGCTGCGCGGAATCACCCGCAGGCAACCGCTCGCGCGATCTGCGCCGGAGAAGTAGTGCATAAACTCCGGCGTGGCAAAACCCGAATCCCGGTGCCACAAAAAACCGCGGCCCGGCGCCAGTTCGTTGATACCACCATTGCGATAATAAATATCCTCGGCGCCAATGATCTGCCGTGCGATCTCGACGACCTCCGCGTGCAACTCGATTTTAAGAAAAGGCAACGAATGGTCGAGTGCGCTCCAATACGAGCCTTCGATCTGCGGCTCTAAGCGAAAGTGGTTCTTGCGCGTATCGCCGGTATTGTCCTCCGGATCGACCGACACCTGCTCGACCGCGCGCAGACAATCCTCTGTAAGCTGCACCGAAAAAGGACACGGCACGACGACATAGCCGCGTTCTCGATATTCCGCGAGTTGTTGCGCGTCAAGTAGCATAGCCCCCCTATTTCTCCGGCACCAATCGCAAAATTCGCCCCGGCTCTTCAACCGCCAAATAGACCGCGCCATCCGGCCCGGTCTGCACATCGCGCACCCGCGATTCTCCTTCGTAAACGATTTCCTCGTGTACCACCTCGACCCCCTCCATCCGCACTCTGTGCAATCGATTAAACTTCAGCGAGGTTACCAACAAGTCATGCTGCCACTTGCCGAAACCTTCCCCCGTATAAAAGTCGATACCGCATACCGCAATCGACGGCAGCCAATAGGTCTGCGGCTGCTCCATGCCCTCGGCCTCGGTCTTATCGGTAATCGGCGAACCGTCGTAGTTGATGCCATAGGTAATCACCGGCCAACCGTAATTGAGCCCCTTGCGCACATGGTTCAGCTCGTCGCCGCCCTTCGGCCCGTGTTCGGCCCCCCACAACTGCCCGGTGCCCGGGTGCAATGCCAAGCCCTGCGGGTTGCGGTGGCCATAGGACCAGATCGACTCGATCGCGTCCTTGTGCCCGACGAAAGGATTGTCCTCGGGCACGCGGCCGTCGTCGTGCAAGCGATGCACTTTACCATTAGGCAATTCCACATGCTGGGCTAGGCTCCGTTGGCCGCGGTCACCAATCGCAAAATACAAATAGCCTTCCCGGTCGAAGGCGATGCGCGCCCCATAGTGGTGCGAGTGCGGTGAATAGAACCGTTCAGGCACGCGATAAATCACTTCAACCGAGACCAAACGCTTGCCGCGCAGCTTGCCACGCGCGATCGCCGTATAGCCCAAGGTGCCGCCGATCGGCCCTCGCAACGGGTCGGAAAAACTCAAGTAAATCCAGCCATTCTGCGCATATTGCGGATGTAGGGCTACGTCCATCAACCCCCCTTGTCCCTCCGCCCGTACCTCGGGCACCCCTTCGATCGGCGCCGACACCCTGCCGTCCTTGCCGACGACGCGCAACACCCCTTCGCGCTCGGTGACCAGCAACCGTCCATCTGGTAAAAAGGCCATACCCCACGGCACGCCAAAACCCTCGGCGAAGGTTTCGACGCGGAAATCGTGTTCCTGCGATTCGACTATTTCCTGGGCGCCCGCGCACTCTGCCATAACAAACGCACATAACACCACCGACAAACCATATCTCATGTATAGCTTCTTTCTACTATTAGGTTTCGTTACACCCCGCCGCCTACAATAGGCGAGTCAGTTCTACCGCAACGAAATCATCCCACCGCCTTCAACACCTCCCGCACCCCTTGCACCAACGTATCCACATGCCCTTCTTCCGTCACCAGTGATACATTGCCGCCCACCCGCGTGTAAATACCCCGGTTGAGCAGCGCAAAAAATAGCCAGCGCTGCAATTGCCCATCATCGTTCGCCGCCTCGCGAAAATTGCGCGGCGCCCGATCCAAGAAGAATATCCGAAACATCGATCCGGCGACCACGACCTGGGCCGCAATGCCCGCCTCAGAAAAAGCCGCCCGCAAACCCTCGGCGGCCTTCTCCGCCAAGCGCCCCATCTGCGCATAAGCCTCCGCCGTCAACATTTGCAAGGTTTTATAGCCGGCGACCATAGCGATCGGATTGGCGTTAAAGGTCCCCGACTGCTGTATCCTGGCCCCGCTCGCCGGATCGTAAAGGTCCATCGCATCGGCGCGACCACCGAAAACCGCGCCGGGCGTGCCGCCGGAAATCACCTTGCCAAAACAAATTAGGTCGGGCCGCACCCCATAGGCCGTATGGGTCCCGCCCGGCCCGAATCGAAAACTGACGATCTCGTCAAAAATCAGCAAGGCTCCAACTCGATCGGCCAACTCCCTGAGCTTGCTCAGAAAATCGTCCTCCGGCAGGGTCAGGCCGACCGCCGTCGACAATGGGTCGATAATCACCGCCGCCAGTTGCGCCCCGTGCGCCTCTACTATCTCGCTACAAGCATCAATATCGTTAAAGGGCAACACCACAGTCTCCGCTAAAGTATGGGCCATTAAACCGGCCGTCGACGCCACGCCCTGTGGCTGGCGATCGGAGCCCAGTTCCGGCCCCAACGGCGGCAGATAACTAACCAACGCCGTATCGTCGACCCCGTGGTAAGCGCCTTCAAATTTTGCGATCTTGCTGCGGCCGGTAAATGCCCGAGCCACCCGCAAAGCATTGAGCACCGCTTCGGTCCCCGACGAGCAGAAACGCACCTTTTCCAACGAAGGCATCCGCTCCTTCAACAATTCCGCCATTTCCACTTCGAGCACCAGCGGCCGGGAAAAACCTGTACCGCGGGCTACTTGCGCCTGTAACGCCGCGACGATCTCGGGATGCGCGTGGCCCAAAGGCAAGGCCGTATTGTTGTTGACGAAATCGAGCAGCCGGTGGCCATCGAGGTCGTGAAAATAGGTGCCCTCACCATAGTCGGCATAAATCGGAAAAGGGTCGATATGAACGCCGGTGCGCGTATTGCCGCCCGGCAGCGATTCCTGCGCACGAGCAAACATCTCGCGCGAACGCGGGTTGACCGCTGCATATTCCGCGATCTCTTCATCCAAGAGGTCTTTTATTTCTCGTGCCATCCTTTATCCTCGCGGTTATGTACTATTGATCAGTTGTTATAGGATTAATCAAGCCTCAGCCACCCGGCGGAGTCCCTTCGCCCAGCATCGCGCTGATAAAGAGAAACTTGAGTGGCTTGTCGCCAATATTGCGGTGTTTATGAAAGACACCACGTGGCAAGAGTACGCAGTCACCTGCCCCGAGTTCATAGATTTCATCTCCCACTTCGACCTCTATATCGCCCTCTAATATATAAAAAGCCTGCTCCTGGTCGGGATGGGCATGGCCGTCGCCCGAAGTTCCGCCGGGCTCGTATTCGTTGGTGTGGATGACCAGACGCTCGGTATTCACGGCGGTCGGCCGATCCTCCCGCCGCGCCCCGGGCCCGAGAATCACCCGCGAAATACTGCCGGGGTGACCGTGATTTTCGGCCGGTTGGCCGAAGCAATTTTGCACTCGATAGCTTGCGCTCATTTTTTGTTCTCCATTTTAGCGTTCACCCTGCGAATTTTATCCCGCCCACAATGTAAATCACCAGATTGCCTTCTATAAACACTCCCTCAAGAAAGACCCGCCGGCAACAACACCAACTCCGGCACATAAGCCCGAGCGGGCAGCGCCGCGACAAAGAGGCAGGCGTCAGCCACATCCTGCGGCATCAGCGCCTGGGCCACGACTTCTGGCGGGGTGGGCACCGGGCGCTTGAGCACCAGAGGCGTATCGGTCAGCCCCGGGAATATCACGCAGGTGCGCACGCCGTTTTCTTTTTCCTCCTGGAAAGTACCGTGTGCCAAGCCGACCATCCCGTGTTTCGTCGCCTGATAGGACACCCCCGAGGCATCCGGCTTCTGCACACAACCGCTCGACACATAAATGATCAGCCCCGCACGTTGCTCGCGCATCACCGGCAACGCAGCCTTGGTGCAATGAAACGCGCCCGTCAGATTCGTGCCGAGCATCATTTCCCAGGTTTCTTCCGTCAACACCTGCAAAGCCCGGTCCGGGATATTGGTCCCCGTCACATAGGCCAGGATGTCAACCCGGCCGAATACCGCCATCGCTTGTTCGACCAGCGCCCTAGCCGCCTCTGCATCGCGCGCGTCGGTCGTGCACGCCAAGGCATTTTCGCCCAATTCCTCAGCCAGCGCTGCCAATTTATCACCACTGCGAGCAGCCAGCACGACCTTGGCCCCCGCCGCCGCATAGGTTCTAGCCGTCGCTTCTCCCATGCCGCTGCTCGCGCCAACGACAATCGCCACTTTGCCCGTTAAGTCTGCCATATGCTTTATGAGACCCTTCTCTTGAGTTTGACCTGCATTTTGCGCTTCCAGCGGATGCAAATATAACGCATCGCCGAACGACGCTCCAATGACCGATTGCTAACCAGAACAAAAAAAGATGCAGAGGCTTCGAGCCCCTGCATCTTCAAGTCATACTCTTTCTATGGGCGTACTAACGTGCCGTCGGTGCCGAGCGGTTCCGTCGACCAAACTGGCGTTTTGAATTTCCGTTGCCGCCTTCGCCCGTAGCGCCCTGTATCGGCTTTCGATTTTGCGTATTGCCCTTGCCACCGCGCCGCCCATTGGCGGCCGGGCCGAGCGTCGAGCCATTATTATCATGCTGGCTTTTTGCGCGCGGACCGAGCGTCGAGGTGCCCTGGCTCCCGCCTTGTCGATTGCCGATATTGTCGTCGACATGGGCGTTACCGTCGTTCCGGCTAATGGTATTGCCATTAGACCCGGTCTTGCCATTGCCATTAGACCCGGTCTTGCCATTGCGATTAACGCCGGTCTTGCCATTGCCATTATCCCGAACACTTCCACTGACACTTCCACTGGCACCGCCGCTGCGCCGCCGCTGCGTCGAATTCGCTGGCTTGCCGCCCTCGCGCCGCTTCTTGGCCACGCCCTGTTTGTTGTTGGATCCGCTGTCTTTTTGGTATTCCGCCTCAGCGCCACGCGAGCGGAACGCGTGGTCCTCGACCACGGCCAAGGGCACCCCTGTCAGCCGCTCAATAGCCCGCAGAATCGTCACTTCCTCCGCCGAACAAAACGACAGTGCGATACCTTCGTTACCAGCGCGGGCCGTGCGGCCGATCCGATGCACATAACTTTCTTTGTCATTGGGTAAATCGTAGTTGATCACGTGAGAAATACCCTCCACGTCGATACCCCGGGCGACAATGTCGGTAGCCACTAGAACCCTGATCCGCCCACGGTCAAAGGCCGCCAAAGCCCGCTGACGGGCTCCTTGGTTCTTGTCGGCGTGAATCGCGTCGGCGGCGATCCCCTGACCGGTCAATTGTTTCATCACCCGATTGGCCCGGCGCTTGGTCCGAGTAAAGACCAATGCGCGGCCCACCTCTTTGCCTTTGAGGATCTCGGCCAAGAGTTCGCGTTTACCGTCCTGTTCGACAAAGAGCACTTGTTGATTGATAAGTTCGGAGACCGAGGCCGAGGCGGTCACCTCGGTCTTAACCGGCTCGTGCAACATACCAGCAGCCAACGAGGTAATCTCCTTCGACAGGGTCGCCGAAAAAAGCAGTGTCTGCCTTTTCTTTGGTAGAGCCGCGACGATCTTTCGCACATCGTGCACGAAACCCATGTCCAGCATGCGATCGGCCTCGTCAAGCACTAGTATTTCGACCTGATCTAGTTTTACATGGCGCTGGTTCATCAGATCGAGCAGACGGCCCGGCGTCGCCACCAGGATATCGGGGTTTTTACGCAGCGCGCGTACTTGCGCGCCGACCGGCACGCCGCCGAGGACCACCGTGCTCGTCAGCGACAAGTAGTGTCCATAGTTGCGGAAACTCTCATCGATCTGCAATGCAAGTTCGCGCGTCGGCGTCAAGATCAGCGCGCGGATCTGACCGTGGCCCTTCTGACCGCTGAGCACTTGCAGCATAGGCAACGAAAAAGCCGCCGTCTTGCCGGTGCCCGTCTGGGCGGTAGCCAGCAAATCTTTGCCGGCCAGTACCTGCGGAATAGCCTGTTCCTGAATCGGCGTCGGCTGTTCATACCCTTCTTTAGCTAGCGCGCGCAACAAAGGCTCGCTTAGCTCAAGGGCTTCAAATTGAGTAGAAGACATAAACTCCTGCCTTGATAATCCGAGATATACAGCGGCATGCTCTCGGGGATACACTCAAAACAGGATTGGGGACGCCGAGAATAGCGCAGAAACCATCGGTAGGTTGGAAAAAACATAGCGTAGCCTGAAACTCAGGGGACCTACACTATTGAGTAAGATACCTAATTACAATTATTTATGCAACAAACAAGATCGAATCAAGCTATCCCTAACTAGCGCACAAATTCATCTACAGACAGGACTCTATTCGTATATCGGATCCGGCCAATCGCCCCTTTGAACCAACAGACTCGGTTCAACCGCACCGCAATCGACGTCTCACCCTCTGTTAATGGAGCAAAATCAATCGGCCCACTGGCCTCTTTCACGCCATTGACATAGTTGACTTCTTCCCGTCCATCACAGGTCATCGCCAGATGGTACCACTGCCCGACTGGATGCAAGTGGCCTTCATTTAATAAAGGGCGGTTCGATTCTCCCGAACTGATAAATGTATCGAGATACCAGTGATCATCCTCGGTCAGTCTCGTCTCGAAAAGCACGCGATCGCCGCTGACTTCACCCAAATGAAAGAAGCGCTGCTCGGGCAACCCGCCGGCATCGGGTCTAAACACCACTTCGACGGTCAACGCCTGCCAACCCGCCACTGGATTGGCCCCGATAAACAACGCGTCCTGCACGCCATCGAATTCGATGGCTTTACCATAGGGCCCATCGATTACAGTGGGCTGGCCACTCACATCGAGCCGATAATCAGCCAACGCCTGTAGATTGTCCAGTTCCCATACAATTTGCATCTTACGCCTCCAAATCTAGTCTGTCCGAGGGCGATCTTCGATGAGTAAGCTCGCCAGCACCGCAACAAACGCTGCGACCAAGACCATAAATAACACGCGATCAAATCCGTCGATACCAATGCCGGCGCCATAAAGCAGGGGCAAAACACTAGACCCGGTGATGCTGCCGATATAACGACTGGTCGAAAAGATCCCAGCCGCCACGCCCGCTTCCCGGCTCGGCACGGATTCGACCGCTGCCGTCTGCATCCCGGCCGAAGATAAACCCAATCCGACGCCGGCCAAACTCAACCCACCAACGAGAACAGGCAACGCAATTTCAGCACCGATCCCCGACACCACCCAAAGCCCCAACAGAAAAATAGACAGCCCTCCGACCGTCGGCCAACGCCGCCCAAAACGATCGGCCAGTCTACCGCCCAAAGGCGCGCAAACAACCGTAGGCGCCCACATTACCGACAATATCAAACCAGCCTCTGTACTGCTCCAACCAGGCGCATCCGCTAACAATAGCGGGATAACCAAAAAAGTGGTGTACATCGCCAAATTGCTGAGCGAGATCGAGACATTGACGGCGGCAAAGGTCCGCCGACGGAAAAAACGCGGTTGGAATACTGGGTCGGGGTGATGCCACTCGCGGCGCAGGAATAAGACGGCCAGGACGATGATAATGCAAAATCCACCAGCTTGCAAAGCCGTGCCCGCCGCCATTTGCCCGGTCAACATGCCCGCCCCGCCGGCCAGCACGAGCAAAAGCATCAGCGCCCCCAGCCAATCGAATGCGTGATCGGAAGCGCGCTTTTCCAACACCGGTAAAAAACGCCAAGCGAGCACCAATGTCGGCAGGATAAGAACTAAATTGACGAAAAACACCGCCCGCCAACCCACCCATTCGATTAGAACACCACCCAACGGAGGACCAGCGGCGGCGGCCAGGGTCACTGCCGCCCCTACCAAACCAAAACGCCTACCACGCTGCTCGGCAGGCACGACCTGGCGCATAATCGCCGTCCCGTTCGGCAGGGCGATCGCGCCGGCTATCGCCTGTTGGATCCTAAAAGCCAACAACCAATAGAGACTTGGGGCCAGTGCCGCACCGATTGAGGCAAATGCAAAATAGAGCAAGCCGCCCAAAATCATCCGACGGTGCCCCAGCCGGTCGCCGAGTTTGCCGGCGACCGGCTGTAGTGAAGCCATCACAATCAAATAGGCGATGACCAGCCAACCGCTTTCGCCTAACCCCACCTCGAACTCCGCCGTGACTAACGGCAGCGCCACCCCAATCATCGTCGAGTTGAGCGGCGCCAGCATCGTGGTCAACGCTACTGTCGTAAGAATCCAGCCCACGCGGAACGCCGGCTCGGGGTTTTTATCCGACAATACGCACGGTCCCGTTGTCCCCGTCGACTTCGAGCACCTGCCCGTCGCTGATCCGCTTCGTCGCCGCGCCGGTGCCGACCACCGCCGGTATGCGATACTCGCGGGCCACCACCGCGCAATGGCTGAGAATTCCACCAGTATCGGTAACAATCGCCCCGGCCGTCGCGAAAAGCGGTGTCCAAGCCGGCGAGGTCGTGCCCGTCACCAGGATATCGCCCTGCTGCAGTTTCTCCGCCTCGGCGAGCGCCCCCACGACCTTGGCCGTACCTTGGATCTTACCCGGCGAACCGGCGTGGCCGTTGAGGTTGCCCTCTTCATTGCTCGGTTCAGGCGGCGTGCCGAAGAACTTGCCAAAGGCTCGCGAGAGTGGATCTTCCGGCGGGGGGCCGTAGTCGGTGCCCAACTGCATCGGCGGCTGTACCCCTCGATGGCGGTCAATGTCGGCTTTACGCTCGGCGACCAGCCCTTGCAAGTCACCCTCGGGCAAGGCGGCAAGCGCATCGCGCACCTCGGCCATCCCCAGATGAAATGCATCCGACGCTTCGGCGACCACCCCGGCCTCAGCCAATCGCCGCCCCACTTCTACCATTACCATCCGCACCCGGTGCGTCGACTGAAAGTCGATCCAGAAACCGTGATCTTCAGAGAGCACGACCCCCACTTGCGCCGCCTGAAGCAAAAACTCAAACTGACCGCGCACCTTCTCGGGATAGCCGGCCAATTGCTCGCGGGCTTTAGCAAGCCCCGTTTCGCGTTCTTCGGCCTGGGCCGCCAAACGCTCACGGGGGTCGCCCCCCTCCTGCCCGATATAATCCTGCAAGTTCTTGATCATCGGCGAGGGATCTTCGATTAAGCTGGGCTCATACACGCTCAAAGAAGGTCCACGCTGACCATAATCGGCCAAATAAGCATTCAATGCGCTGAGAAGCGCCTGGCCCGCCGCCGAGCCCGCCAGCGCCGCAACGACCTGACTACTGGCCTTTGTCGTCACTATCTGGCGCACTTCCTTATCTGTAGCTTTGCGACTCAGATCCCATAACGCGCGGTCGGTCTCAAGCGTCTTGTTGTCAAAACCGCCCAATAGCTGAATGGCCGAAAAGGCGCCCTGATCCTCGAATAGATCCTTGTATAAATCGTCGAAAAGGCCCATCGCGGCATAGGCCGGGACTACAATCTCGAAATGCAGATGCCACAGACGCATTGTCCTTTCCAATGTCGCATCGTACTGAGCCAGCATCTGCTCCGGTGACAAAGCCGCCAAATCGCAAGCATCCCAAAAAGCCAGATGCTCTTTGATCTCAGGCAGCCACTCACCTTCCCAGCGTTCCTGCATCGAAGCCATAGCCGCGCCTAACGCCACTTCGGCCTTTTTACCTTGTGCTTCCATTTCTTCCGGCGGCACCACCGGGAACATCGCCGCATAATTATAGTCGTTGAAAATCTTGCCCCTGGCGCGGATCGGCATCTCATAGCCGGCAAAAGCTGGACTCATGCCCTTATTGGCCATTTCGCACCATAGCTCATTTTCCCATCGCGGCAACGGGTTGGGAAAGTGCATCGGATCGAATTGCCAAGGCATATGTTCGTCTTCGGGAACATCCCAACGGACAGGAAATTCGGGCGTGACAGGAATAACTCTCGGCTCTAGTCGACCCGCATGAGGATCGGCCATTATTCACTCCCTTGCATTAAGCTGGCTGAATATTTCAGTCCAATGTAGTGATGGGTCGACATTGCAATAGATACAATATTTCCTCGTGATAGGCACATTCAATATCGACCGGCCAGCCCATCTGTTGTTCGAGCACGCGCGCCAATTGTGCGATCTCAATGGCCTTGGCGTCGTCAAGCGTCGACTCGCCGCGCATAAAACGCGGCACGCCGACTTCGCGCGTGCCATCGGGATGGGCGACCGTCATTTTCTCTTTCTCGGCGATCTCGCGCTCTAGCACCTTTAGGTCGCTCTTGCTAACCACATAGGTATCCGGGCTTACCGTACCGCTGACAACGCTCTCTCCGAGCCCCCAACTGGTATTGATCACCACCTCGTCGCGATTCTTGTTGACCGGATTGGCGCTAAAGGCGACGCCTGCGATATCGGCCGGCACCATTTGCTGAACCAATACCGCGATCTGCACGTCGTCGACAGGCAGGTCGTTCTGACGCCGGTATTCAAGCACCTGCTCCGACCGCGTTGACGCCCAACAACGCGTCACCGCATCGATGACGGCCTCTGCCCCGATCATATTGAGATAGGTTTCATACTGTCCGGCGAACGAAGCGGATTGCCCGTCCTCGTCGATCGCTGAAGAACGCACCGCAACCTGCAACGACTCCGCCTCGCACCGCTCGGCCATCTTTGCATAACTCGCGTTCAACTCGCGCACGAGTTCGGCCGGCCAATCGCCGCTACCCGCCTCAGCCCATGCGCCATAAGCCGCCGTAGTCAGGCAGAAACCGGGCGGCACGCGATAATCGGCGGCCAGTCGGCTGAGATTGGCGACTTTGCCGCCTACCCGCTGCACCTCTTGACAGATGGGTTGTTCGAGCCAAACTATATGCACATTCGCTCCTCCGGAAAAAACGCACATTCGGTCTATTGCCGACCATCAAGCGCAATGCCACAGAAATGCGACACACTATGCTAACCAGTACAGTATCCGTCGTCCAGTTCAAGACACGGCATCACCAAAGTCGCCGCTTGCCCATTTTCCTGCTCTTCGCGTTGGTCTTTTTGCACGGATCCAAACTTTCTACCGCCGACAACATCGCCATCAAAATCTCCGCGCCGACGGCCTACTCGCCAATCATCTAACGCTAACCGATGGCCTGCAAACCGGCGACTCCGACCGCCATTTTTCACCGAAGGCCTCAACTGGTATATTAAAGCCCATGCCCTCAAACCACAGGCCAATATCAGCCACCACCGCTTCGACAAAAACAGCAAGAGTGTCTTGCAACTGCAAAACCAGATCTATTTTTAACTAGGACAAAAAAATGCATTACCGCCCGTTGGGAAATACTGGTGTCAAGGTCTCCGAGCTCTGTCTGGGTACCGCTTTTCGCGGGCAAGACGACGAGCAAACCTGCATCAGAGTCATCGACCGCGCCCTGGATTTGGGCTGCAACTTTATAGACAGCGCTTTTTACGGCCAAGGACGCTCAGAGACCGTCGTCGGCAAGGCGATTAAAGATAAACGTGAAGACGTCTTCCTCTGCACCAAGATATTCGGTACCCGCTACCCAGTTCCCAACAACAGCGGCCTGACCCGGCTCAATCTGATCCGCGGCGTCGAAGACAGCTTAACCCGACTACAAACCGATCATATCGACCTCTACCTATTGCATTCCTTCGACCCCAATACACCGCTCGAAGAAACGCTGCGTGCACTCGACGACATGGTGCGCAGCGGCAAGATCCGCTATATAGGCTGCAGCAATTTCAGCGCCTGGAAAATCATTGAAGCCCTCTGGCAAAGCGACAAACGCAACCTCGCCCGTTTCGTCTGTATCCAAAACCAGTACAATTTGCTCAAGCGCTGGGAAATCGAACCGGATCTGATGCCCTTATGCCGCGAACACGGCATCGGCATTATGACCTATAGCCCCTTAGCCATCGGTTTATTGACCGGAAAATTTCGCCGCGGACAGACGCCACCGCCGGGCAATACCCCCTGGAACAAAGAAGAAGGCCACGGCTTTAGCGCTCACAAATACGATCTCGAAACCGCGATGACCGAACGTGTCGACCAGATCGTGCAGACCCTGGTCGACGTCGGCACCCGCCACGAGCGCACGCCTGCCCAGGTCGCCATCGCCTGGATCCTGGACCATCCGGAAATCACCGCGCCAATCCTCGGCGCCGACCTGCCCGAACAGGTCGACGAGGCCTTCGAGGTGGTGCAGTGGCGCCTACCCGCAGATGAACGCCAAATATTAGACCAAGTTTCGCAAGTAAAAATGCCCGATACATGGGCGTAAACAGCATAATAATTTAACAGTACATGCCTGATATAAGGACGTGATATAAATAAGCGAAGGTCGGTAAAATACCCGCGATAGAGAACGTAGATGGCATGGGATCAGGCCGGTCGATATACCCGGGCAGCGCATTTCACCTAGGGCAACCTAAGTTGCGCGGATTCGCCTACTTGGCCCACCCGCTATGGCAATGACGAGTTAGTACGCTATCTTTTATCGCGTGGTGCCGATGCGAACCTCGCCGGCGCAAGCTGAAGGTCATATTAGGAGGAGTAATCCATGCAGCACGAATACAGCGTGCACATCTATTGGGACGAAGCGGAGAATATTTTTGTCGCGACCGTCCCCGAACTCGTCGAATGTACCGCCTCAGGCGCCACCCACGAAGAAGCGCTTACAGCCGTACACGAAGCCATAGAAGACTGGATCGCATCAGCAAAAAGCGCCCGCCACCCGATCCCCGCGCCACAAGGTGATCCAACAAAAAAAGTGGTCGCCAAAGGACGCGGCGGCCGCCGACAAGAGCGCAACGAACAACGCCGACAAGAGCGCGAAAGGGGTCGGCACGAGCGCCGGCAGTCCTCTTAATTTATAAGCCACAACCAGAAAGCCCCGTCGACAGAATGAATCGACGGGACTTTCTGGTTATTTGACACATCCGCTACGCTCACCGGATTCACCGAAACTTCCAACAAACGATAAACCTTGATCGCCAGTACTATATCGTTACTTTCGAGTCTGCCTAAAAATGATATAGAGGAGGGGATTTGCATCTTTTAAGAAAATGCTCCGCCGAGTTCGCCGGAGCCTTCGCCATCGTCTTTGGCGGTTGTGGTGCCGTGACCATCGATCAGATCTCTGGTGGGGCTGTCTCCCACGTCGGTGTCGCTACATCCTTCGGACTAATCGTCATGACCATGGTTTATGCCACCGGTCATATTTCCGGCGCGCATTTCAACCCAGCCGTCACCCTGGCTTTCGCCGCCTCACGCCATTTCCCGCGCCGCGAAATCATCCCCTATATTACCGCCCAATGCCTAGGCGCGATCTCGGCCAGCGGTGTGCATTATCTCAGCTTGAGTTCCGTACTCGAACAACGTTTTCCCGGAGCCATCTTAAACCTCGGCGTGACGTTACCGCTCGACGACCGCTGGTTGACCGGCTTCGTCTGGGAGTTCCTGCTGACCTTCTTCTTGATGATGGTCATCATGGCCGTCGCCACCGATTTCCGCGCCGTCGGCCAAATGGCGGGGCTGGCGATTGGCGGCACCGTGTGGTTCGAGGCGATGTTCGCCGGCCCTTTATGCGGCGCTTCGATGAATCCGGCGCGCAGCCTGGGGCCGGCACTAATCGCTGGCGAGTGGAGCCATTTCACCGCCTATGTCTCCGGCCCGGTGCTTGGCGCAATATGCGGTGCCTTCTTCTACGAATTTATCCGCTGCCATCCACGCGAGGACACACAGGTGAAAGGCTGCTGCTGATATCGGCCGCAACACCGCCGTATCGCTTGTCAGTTACAGTCCCGTGCCGGGAGATGATGCGGACCGCCGAACAAAGACGCTGGCAAAAATGACACAACACGTCAGCGAAGCCGCCGCGCAAAACGCCGACCTCGTAGTCTTTCCATAAATTTGCGCCTATCTCAATGCTCCCGACGCCTGGACTTTCGAAACACTCGACCGGCCCAACGCTCACCGCTATGGCCGCCGCCGCCCAAGCCCATTCGGTCTACGTCGTTGTCCCGCAGGCGATCATCGAGGACGGCAAACGCCGCAATAGCTCGATCCTGCTCGACCGTTCAGGCGCGGTCGTCGGTATCTATCATAAGAACGTGCCGACCCACAGCGAATTGGACATGGGGATTATTCCTGGCACTGAGACGCCGGTATTCGAGACCGACTTCGGTCGCCTCGGCCTCGCTATATGTTTTGACATCAATTATTGGGAAGTCGGGCACGCCCTCTGCACCCATCGCCCGGACTTAGTCGTCTGGTCATCGATGTGGACGGGGGTGCGCATGATGAGCCGTTGGGCTATCGAGTTTGGTTTCTATATCGCGGGGGTATTCAGCGGCGGTGGGGCATTTATCGATCCAGCCGGGCGGCCGCTCTCAAGCCTACCACACCCGACCAGCGATCAGACCGGCATGGGCACCATTACTGAACGCTTCGTTCGACCTCGATCTGCGGGTGGTGCCCCACGATTACAATATCAATCGCTTACAGGCGTTATTCGAGAAATACGGGCCAACCGCCGCAACCACCGAACATATCGGCGACGAATGCCTGCTTATATTATGCTCACAGTTACCGGACAAAAGTACCGACGAATTAATCGCGGAATTCGCGATCGAGCCAATGCATGATTATCTGACTAGGGCGAGGCGGGATCGCCAGCGGGCGTTGCACGGAACCTATCCGACGACGCGCTAACCTCCGTCAAGGCTACGATTGAACGAGGCCTACACGTACTCGACGATATCGTTGGGTAGACACTTAAGGTCACGACAGATATTGGACAACACATAGGCGTCCATTCCCTCGGCGCCCTTATCCATCGCTTTGTTGATATGTTGGTAGGTCGAGAGCGTGATGTGCGGTTTGCGTTCTTCTAATAGCTTTTGAATGGCCGTGCTCTTGAAGCGGATCATACAAAACCTGTCTTAAAGGGAATATGGGTGTGTTTCACGCCTTTCAAGATAAGGTCTTTGCGCTCCGCGCTCAAATTAATGGCTTCACCGGAAGGCATCAAAAAAATAGTTAGTGGGAAACATATACCATGGCACTGATTGAGGAGTCGACGAAAAATAATCGATTAAATCAGTGCAACGATTCCCATTTTAGCGGCAGTCTAATTCGACTCTGCGTACTGTTCTCAATCCGTTCGGTCGTTATATGAGAATTCTCGACAGCCAGGCCGCTCGTTGCGCCAAAGGAACACCTGGCTGTCGATCAATAGGCGGGTTAATGAACAACTTAATTACTGCAATACATTGGCTAAACCCTGGAGCGGAGCAGCAATGTCGCGTTCAGAAAATTTAATTTGGACCTTCATATACGGGCCACGAGCCCAGTAGGATGCGCCCGATAGCTCTCGGTCTTGATAGCCGGCTATATTAAAGCCCAGAGCCAATCGCGTATTCTTTAGCGCAATATAACCCAACTCCAGTGCTGAACCATAATTGAGGTTATCTTGCTGATACTGTTTTAGCAACCGCACTTCGGCTAGCGCATCCCATTTCCTACTCCATTCGTAGCGCAGATGTGTAGACCATAGATCGGTCAACGCATGCGCTTTGACCTGACCACTGAGAAAGATATTCAATTTAAATGTATAACGCGCATACCACTCCCATTGAGGCCACGGCTGGACAATCGTTTCGATTGTACCGATATGTGACGTTTTTTTAGATATGCTCTGCTGTCGCTCATCGTTTGTTCCTTTAAACTCGTACTTGAGAATAGCATTAATCACATCGTTGTGGTAGGGGCGATGAGCTAATCCTACCGATATTTGCTGATGGCGCAGCGACTCCATCCGCGACGTCACACTGCTGAGCTGATCGTCGTTTAAAAGCGTGTGCTTGAATAAAACAGACCACGCACGCGCTACAGACCAATCCGCAGCACTGGTTACGACCATTTTGTCTGTACTGCTTGCATCTCGGCGCTCAAAGCGCGCGCTGGCCTTGAGCGGAACGGCCGGCAGATACTGAGTAGCAATGCTGTAAGCCATAAAATCACCCAAACCAACTCCGCGCAGCGTGCGCATCCGTTCAAAGGTGGTGTCAAATGTCCACTCTTCGTTGACACGATAGCGATGTTGTAAGCCTACAATGGCCTGGTTCTGCTCGCGCCGCAAACCCGAGTCAAGCTGGTAGCGAGCATACATATTCAGATCTTCGATAACCTGTGACTCGATTCCCCAATTTGTATAGCTAGAACGCCAAAGGCTATCGTCGCGAAATGAGTGTTCGATTACGAACTCTACATCATTATGCAATTTCCATCGCGCGTTGGCTCTATTGAGCGTCGGGCGATAATTCAGTTGCTCATCGCCTAGCGTTTGATCGCGCTCAAAGCCTAGGCGCAAGCGCTCGTTGGCCGCCCACTCCACACCGCCGTTGAGTGTTGTGCTCTCAGCGGTTGGGATATTTTCTCCACTCAAGCGCGTCGATTCTACCGACAGCTTTTGAGTAATCGGACCCCACTCAAAATGACTACCCAACGTGCCACTACGCCGCTGTTCGCCGGTATTTTCACTATTGGTCTGGTACGCGTCGCCTACCAGTTTGAGTCGGCTTGCCGCTTGCCAGCGCACGCGACTGCGCATTTTGCGCTCTCCGGGGCGCGCGGTCGGACTACTCGTATTGAGAAACTTTTTTTGTGCATCACGATAGTACAACTCATAGCCTATATCGTCGCCAATCGACCCTTCTCCTTCTACTTTCCACGCCCACGCATCCTCTTTATCGCGGACTCGTGAACGACCGATTTCCGATGAAATAGCAAGCAATTTAGACAAGCGAAGATCTCCTTCCAAACCAGCCAAAAGGTAGTCTCCCTCCGAACGCTCCTCGCTTACTACCGTAGTGCCCAAGCCCCAGTTGTCGCTCCCGTCGAAATATATATGAGCACCGCTTACCCATTGTTCAGAAAACGCTTGCGTCGTTTCATACGTAACTACGATAAATTGAGGATTCTCGTTAGTATCGTAACTGGCCACTGGACGCTTAAACAGCAGCGTCGCGGCTTGATAGTCTATATCGTAGTCGGTATATCGATATTGGCGGCTTTCCTGCAGCACTTTTTCAGGGTGCAGGCGATCGTGGACCTGTAGCACGATTTGTTCGCTGCCCTCCACTATATTCAACCCACGTCTTTTAACCGACATTTCGTATAAACCAGAGATGCCTTCACCACGGATCTGGTCTATCTGGGTCGTCTGCTGTGTCTGTGTAGCGAAAGCCCGCGTGGTCAGGTTCTGCCCGCTCGTCTGTGCACTGACTCCTGTAAATACGCGCTGGTAAGATGTTAGCTCGGCCTGAGACAAACGCGTGGCAAAATCCCCGTATTGCAGATAATTTTTGTCGCGTTCTATACGAGCGTAAAATTTACTCATCGTCGGTGCTTCATAAAAAATAGAGCTAGCATCGCCGTAGATAGGATAGACCTGCTCTGGACGCAGAAAGCGAAATACCTGGCTATCGTAATAGCGATCGGAATCATACGACGAGGTGAGCAACCAGCGATCCCTCAGTGTTCCGCGTGCAAAATAGGCCAGCCGTCCGTTGGAGTACACGCCTTGTTCCAGCTTATCTGAAGCCCGGCTGATAGATGATTCCTTTTTGTCGTTCCATCCGACCTCTCCATTGGCCATGCCAACGATCCGCCATGCTGTGTCAAGTGTCGTAAAGTACAAAGTCTGCGCGTCTTCTACCTCGCCAGCGCTGACGACTAAGCGCGATGAGCCTACCTGTTGAGCAGGGCGAATGACCAACTCCACCGACCCACTTTGGACCTGTACCTGGGTACCGGGCTGCTCTGGAAATAAGTCTTCATTCGTCAACTGGCCCCGCTCCAGTTGCACCGTTACAATATCGCCATCAGACGGCCGCATGCCCCACGCATCGCGCACGTAGACCTGGATCCGGTGCTGTATCAGCGAGTCGGCCGGCATACTGAGGAATCCCTGGTCAATTTCTACCTCAGCCACTGGACCCGATACGTGTATCTGTACACTATCGGCTATATCGGGTGACTGCGCTTGCTGTATGACCAACAGCGATGGTCCCACCGGTAGGAGCACATCGACAAAGTGGACTCTTCCCAGCGAATCGGCTTGTTGGCTCGCTAACGAGTGGCCATCGCGCAGCAACAGCAGGAGCGTATTCGGAGACCCCACAGCCCGCACACTGACACGCTCTTCAAAACTCAGCATAGCGTGCGCCGGCGATTCTATAGCCACCGACTGACCCCAAGCCACTGTGGCAACCAATAATGCACTTAGCACTGCAACAGCCCAGTGAATCTTAGTCAAAACTACTTCTATCGCCCTCATCGACGAGCCCCCCCTACCTGTGCACTAAGCGGTTCTTCACACCACATACTTCCTGTATCGTAATGAACAAATGGCTGTGGTGGTTGCTTTGGAGCCTCGAGTATGCGATAACTCCACACCAGACGTGCCCCTGGCTCGATATCGCGCCAGATCTTTACCACGCGATCGTCGCGAAAAAGCAGCGATGGATCACCGCGCTCTACTGCAATCTGTTCACTCCACACTTCACTGCTATGCACCAGCGGCAACGACTTCAGGCCGCGATATACCAGTTCTATTGTGCGCGTGGTGACACCGCTAGTGTCTGTTTGTTCGGAGATACTGTGCTGCCACCATGGCTCGGCGTCTACTGGCACAGTGAGCGTATCAGCCAACAGTAGACTCTGGGCCGATTCAGAACGCAGTGCCGCGATTAGCGTTTCCTGTCCTGCCACACGTTCGGCAATATGCACGATAGCGTGCTGTCGCAGCGTATCTCCTTTATCAATCCGCCACGGAGCAGGACTCAGGTCACTTTCAACGCCCAGCGTTGCATTCCATTGCACCTGCGACGAACGCACATTTTGTGCTTTCAATTCCCAGGCCCATCGCGAACCTACTCGGGCAACGACACCTTGACCCGACGCTGAAGTATCGGCTGCGACGTAGCCGGCTACCCAGCGATCACTAACCTGCGTTCTATCGAGTAACTGCCACTGCAGTTCCTGTGTGCTGGGAGGGTCTAAGTCGGCTACACCACTCATTATTCCTGCAACGTGAGCTAGTTTGCTATCACCAACACCCATGGTCCGCTCAATTATCGCCGGATAGACTCCGTTTATGCGCTGGACTAATGAAATGGGTGATAGGTCGGTTGGAGTATAGGTTTCGAATTGGAGCTTATGCACCTGGGGCGACACAAATTCCAGTTCGACACGACGATTGTGACGACGTCCATGGTCTGTAGTGTTGTCGGCAATCGGTTCTCTATCGCCTTTGCTCACCAAATTCAACTGAGATCGATTGATACCTGAGGCCACTAGTCTATCAGCCACGATCTGGGCACGAGCCAGTGCCAGCGTAGCATTATCATCGAACGAGCTACGGATTAGACGCTGCGCATCGGTGTGTCCTTCAATGACTAAGCCCAATGCGGGCGTCGACAGCAAAGTCGATGCGATATTATCCAGTACCTGCTTTGCGACACTGTCCAAAACAGCGACTCCGCTACCAAAATAGACGGTTTGCTCATCGGGCCACTTCATACTGATCTGAACGCGGCGGTTCTTACTGCGGCCGGTTTCCGTAGTGTTGTCACCAAGCGGATAGCGCTCCGCATGTGCCACTATCTCGATACGATCCTTAGCAATGCCATCCTGCATGAGTCGACGCGCTACGGATGCTCCGCGTTCTATACTCAACTCTTGGTTGTTGCGATAGGATTGGTTGATAATTGGCTTGGCATCTGCATGGCCCTCAATGAGTACTCGCATCCCAGGAACAGCTCCTAAATAGTTGGCGAGTTCATCAAGACGCAGCGTATCTTCGCGTCTGATGTCGGCAGATCCCGGTGCAAAATAAAGCGGTTCTGTGGGCCAGACTTGCATAGTCTGGACACTGCGTTCTAACCACCAGTGCCATGGTGCACGATATGGTGCCGGTGCCCAGCGATCTTCAATCGGCACATCCGTGCGCGAACGCGCGATGGCCATACTCGAATGGCGGGTTGTGCCCCAAACATCCATCGCAGACGCGACACCAAGCGTTTCCCATTGCACTTGTAGACTTTGTGGCGCACCCATATTGTCGATGCCGAGACCTTGCGCGGTTACATAGGCTTCTTGTTGCTCATTGCCCGCAAGCATCAGCGCAACAGCCTCTGGATAGGCTCCCTGAACAACCTGAGTAATTTCAACTGCCTCGGCACCATCCCACCGACTTTGCAGCTGTATCTGATACAGCTGTGGAAGAATGAATTTTGCTTCTACGCGACGGTTCTTACTTCGTCCGCTCTCTGTCCTGTTATCGGCAACAGGATCCCAAGCACCTTTACTGGTCACTTTTAGCTGTAGAGAAGCAACCCCGTCTGCAATAAGCCAATCGGCTACTACCTGGGCGCGCACCAACGCCAGCGCATCGTTATCACTAAAGGCATCACTAACCAAACGCTGAGTATCGGCATGACCTTCCAATTCGAGGTTCAATGACGGTACCGCTTGCAACTGTGCCGACAGAGCCTGCAGCGAACTGAGTATATTAGGACTTTCAGTTTGCAGCTTTGTGCGACCACTGGAAAAAGGCACCGTGCGTTCGTGTGGCCATAGCGGCTTGAGTTCAACACGGCGATTTTGCTGACGTCCGGTTGCTGTGCTATGATCAGCTACTGGATGCTGATCGCCGTAGCTCAACACATTTAACTGTGCTTGATCAACACCGGCAGCAACCAGCCATTCGGCAACCGACTGGGCCCGCTCCAGTGATAGTTTCTCATTACTGGAAAATTCTTCGGTTGAAATAGATCTATTATCCGTATGACCACCCACTTCCCATTGCAGCCCTGGTGCAGCACGAAGCAATTGCGCCAGATTGGCCAACTCTATCAGGCGATCGCCTTCAAGGTCTGTAGAACCGGTAGCAAAATGAAGCGGTGCAATAGGCCAGGTTGGGATATGGCGTACTGTGCGATCCAGCCACCAGTGCTCTATGGCGTAGAGTCTCTGGTCGAGATAGCCCTGATCCAACTGGCGAAAGGGCACATTCACTTTGGCCATACCGGCAAGACCAAAATGGACAAAGCGCGTCCACGGATCGGCAGCAGCGCGCGTGCTCAGCGCGACCGGCTCTAGATGCGCTGGGATATGGTCGGGCGACAGGTGCAGCACATGATCGCCACGCTCGACTTCGGGAATGGAAAAACGTCCGTCCGAATCCGCGACAATGCGGGTGCCGTTTTCCATCGTCAGCACAATTCCCGGAACAGGCGGCTCTCCAGCATCTACTGCACCATCTCCATCCTCGTCGACCCATGCGCGACCGATGGTCAACTGACCCAGTGAAAAGGTGGCCGAAGGGCTCACCCGCACGTTTATCCGCGTGACATTGGAAGCCAGTGAAATTAGACTCGTTGTCGTCAGTGCCACTCCGGCAGCCTGGGCCTTACCCGAGCTATTTTCCGCACCGGCACCGGCTACTGCACTAAAGCTCAGTTGACGAGAATCTCCTGGCGCCATTCCCGGTAAAAACCACTCTAATAGCTGTTTTTGCGGATTTAGTTCAATGTTGATTCCTTCGTTCAACAACGAGGGCAGTTGCATCGAATCGACCTGCACGGCCGCTGTTGAACGCTTAGCGCTAGGCGCAATGCGGTAATTACTTTCTTCGAGCGTAGTAACTTTTTCGTTTTCAAAAATGGAAGTGCCGTTTACGTATTTAAACCCTTCGGGAATCTGCATGCGCACTAATACTGCAGATAAGCTATCGTGCGAACTCATATTAGCCAGGTTCAAATCGTAGCGCACGAAATCACCTAACTCAATCGTGGGCTGATCAATTGCTACAGAGATTTCAAAGTAAGCGACAACTGCTGTGAATTGCACTAGCTCCGAGCGCACCACGACATTGCCCAGTACCGCCTGTACTCTGCTTTGCATGGGATGGGTGCCGGGAGACAAATCAGCGCGTGGCTCGATTTGGTAAGTCCACTCTGCAGCTCCCTCACTACTTTCTATCTGCCATTCGATCATACCCGAACTGGGGTCGTAGTTGACCGGCCGCGTACTACTTCCCTCTACATAGACCAGTCCCCCCGATAACGTATCGCGCACGGTCCACATCCCCTCACGTTTATCATTGTCGCGGATGTATACCGAAATGGTTGCCTGGTCACCGATAGAAATTACAGTTGGGCTAACGGTCAGCCGTAAATCTACATCGGGCGGACGCGTCAATAGTTCGTTTGCCATGGATGCAAACCGCACTAGCTCACCCGTTCCGTCTCCACTATCGTGAGTCAAGTGGGCAATATTTGCAACGCTAGCTCCTGTAGCAATGTCGTCGCGCAACCGTACTCGCACCTGCACACTGTCGGCGCTGCCCGGTGCTAAATCAGGTAACTGCCAGACCACCACACCTCCTACAACTGTTGCCCCGACGGCTTCAATTACCTCCAGATCAGCAGAAAACGTATCGATCAATGCGGCGCCTCGACCGACCGCATTGCCATCATTGTAATAGGTCAGCGTGTAGTTGAACTCTTGGCCCGGCGCTGCAAGTTCGACGGAGGCACGATTTTCCAAACGCCAGGTCGGTACTAGCACTTTCACCGTCTGTAAATTTTCTGACGAGGGCAGCGACACTCCTCCAAACCATGCTCGCTCAGCCACCTGATCACCTTCGGTCGGTTTTCGCACCAAGCGCACACTCACCTCAAGCAAGACTTCAGCGCCCGGCTCAAGTCCATCTAGCTCATAGGTCAGCACTCCCGCTTCGCTGCGGAATAGACCCGTATCAACTACCTGCCAGGCGCTGCTGAGTGTATCTATAATTGATATTTGCTTGGCGACACCATCCCCCTCATTACGCACCGTATAGCGCAGTAATGTTTCATCACCGATTGCCAATTCATCATCCACAATATCAAACTCAAAGCGCAAATCTGGTCGCTGGGCAAAGACGGGGATATTGAAGGCAATAGTCTCTATATCAGGTACGAATATGGGCTCATCAATGAGCGCTACATCATTCGCCTCCGCCATCTGCATACCATCTTGAGAGTAGGCCCACATGCCTATGATTGCTTCCTGTACCGGTCCAGGCGTCGTGGGTTGCACGCGCAGGAGAAAAATGCGGTCCAAATATTCGCTGCCAATTGGCATTTCCACAGTCATGGTATACTCAACAGCTAGGTCTATACTTCCGACTTGGTCGCCGCCAAATAAAAACGCATAACCTCCAATATCTGTCGATATAAATGGATTGATGTTATTGATGTTCGGCGAAGCACCTATGCCATCGAGCAGAGGGATGGGTAACACGGTGCCATCCAAATAGCGCAGTGCCACCGTAGCACCTTGTACCGCCTCTCCTGTATCTGCCTCGTAGACAATACCAAATGGATCAATTAGGATCAGTGCATTGACAACAACCGAGCCGCTGTCCTCACTCAACGAAGCCACTTCGGCCGTCGCTATTTTGCCATCGGGCAGCGTCGCGCGCAGCGTATATCGACCAGGGGTTAGCCCATTGAATTCATAGTCCCCATCTGGACTCGCGACGACCGAAGCTACAACGGTTCCAAGCTCGTCTATCAGCTCTACCAGCGTGCCGGCATAGCGCGATCCCGGCGTGTTATCTTTACCGCGCAGTGAGCCGACAATGGTATTGGCTGGCGGCGTCACCGAACCATCCAACTGAACATCTATGTCCTGCAACTTGCCGTCTAATATGACGCGTCCCGTCTCTTTTTCAATTATCGTTGACAGCAGTTCGTAATTGCCCGGGGGGATTTTGGGTATCAGATACAGACCGTTTTCATCGATCTCTACTTCGGCCTCATACGGATCGCCTTCAACCGTCGTGCCAATCAGAAGCACACTGACATGCAGAGAAGGATCACCAGACGTTACCTCCACGTCGCGTACTTGATCGTAAACGCGAATAGCCGCCGCCCCCGGCATTACCTGCAGCTGAATGGGCTTCGACTTATTACCTCCAAATTCAGCATAGACCTGTGTAATCTGCTCCGCAGCTAATATTGGTGCTACATAGGTGATTTGAGCGTACCCCTCCCCACCGCTGGTCTCAACTATGCTCAGCTGAGAGCCATCTTCGAATTGACCCAAGTTCGCAGTGAAGGCCACCGGATAGCCATCGCCCAACTCCCGACCCAAATCGTCTGTTACCTGCGCTTGGATAATCGATGTATCGCTGCCATTTGCCACAATTATAGATGGCGTGGCCTCTATACGTATCAAGGTGCGCCGAACGCTTGTCTCTGCAGTTATAGTACGCGGTAGCCGGCCTGTATTAATCTCATCGTAGTACGAGCCCTTCACCAAATCTCCCTCATCCATCGAGAGCAGACCATCGCCCTGCGACGGAGCAAATCGACTCGTAATAGACGAGCCTACCATACGCTTGGCCGAGCTTATTACGGTGAACCCGTTCTCACTGGTAGGTCTTTCGTCTCGTGTAGCAATTGACCCCGTAAACTCGCCTGTTGCAGATCCCGTCTCTCTGAGGTATACGATCTCGATGTCGTTGTCTGTTTCATTCGCCATAGTCACTAGTACAGAATCGATCACGTCATCAGAAATATTTTGATCCAGATCTTGTACGTGCATATGGATATATTCACCGGCAATCAGTTCTGCACTCTGCGTGTAGACTCCATCCCACGTGAAGATGGGCTCCATTATATAGAGGCTATCTACGGCCATCACGGGTCGTTCACTAGGTGACGGAGGATTACTCATCCGCGCCAACACCTGATTGGCGACCGACTCATCGCCAGTCGCATCCTCGACCACCTCAGTCGTCAAGCTGATCACACCGCTAGTGCCCGCTGCTAATTCGCCGATAGACCATACCAAGCGCTGATCGTCGACCACGCTCGGAGGAGGATCTGCTGATACATA
>JABHFS010000084.1 GCA_018672475.1 Gemmatimonadota bacterium
ATTGTCACTGCGGATATAGCCGGGCACCCCATACTGAATCATGGCCTGCTCCAACACGCCTAAGACTTGAGCGGCGGTGATCTGCCGTTCGACCTGGATGGCTAAAGATTGACGGCTATATTCATCCAGCAGCGTCATCATTTTCAATGACCCGCCGTTATCGGTCCGATCAAAGATGAAATCCCAAGTCCATACGTGATGACGATGAGCGGCCTGAGTCGGTAGCCCAGTGGAGACGCCACGTCGAGGGATTTTCTAGGGTTTCGATCGAACTTTAAGCCCTTCTCGTCGACGAATACGCTGGACTTGCTTACGACTCACGGTCCAACCCTCTCCTGCCAGCAAAGCGCGGATGCGGCGGTAGCCGTAGCGCGGATGATGCCAAGATAAAGCGATGATCCGCTGGTAGAGTTGCTCTTGATGATCGGTCACAGGCTTGGGGACCTAGCGATACGTCGAGCGGGACAAGCTAAGGAAAGTGCAGGCCCTTCGCACCGAGCACAACCGCTGCTGCACTATATGCGCAACCGCTGTCTTTTTCTGCGAAGGGCTTACCATTTTTTTGAATTGACCTCTTTAAGCACGCGATTTTCCAGCATCGATTCGGCCAGCATCTTCTTGAGCTCTGCGTTTTCTTTTTCAAGCTCTTTCAGCCGCTTGGCATCGGCCAACTCCATATCACCGTATTTCTTTTTCCAGCGATAATACGTCTGCTCTGAGATGTTGTGCTCACGGCAAACCGATTGAGCAGTATTACCCCCATCAGCTTGACGAAGAATACGGATAATCTCTTTCGTACTGTGCGTTTTGCCCTTCATGAGTATGCCTCCGTTGGGTCTAAGAAATACTCACCACGAAACTGGGTCAACTAACGAAGGTCACGCCAGGGTGGCCGAGGTTGTTTTGCCGGTGAAAAGAGTACCAGTGGAGTACCAGCAAGCAGTAGGTGCCGAAACAAAAATCGCAACCCCCATAGGAACAGAGGGTTGCGATAATAAAATGTGGTGGAGGCGGCGGGAATCGAACCCGCGTCCGAGATCAAGTCCACCAAGACGTCTACGTGCGTAGTCGATCTTTAAAGTCTCGTCCGCTACGCTGCCAATCGACAGGGCCACGCATCGGAACCAGCTCAGTAAAGTCTCGCCCGCCCCCCCTGAGCATGAGTTTGGGCCAGCCTGCAAAAGATGTCATTCGGACCCGCCGCGCAGGCTCAACGGGGCCGAACGGGCTACTTAATTGCTTAAGCGGCCATCGCGTACGTTTGAGTTTCGTCGCTTAATGGTTTTCCCGCGGATTTACGAGGAAGCAGGATCCCTCGGCACGCAGTCAGAGCTTTTCTAACCCCGTCGAAGCCAGGTCGCCCCCAAATGCTTTATTTTCAGGGGTTTTCGCAGCAGTGGTGAATATAGCCGGGCCTTTTCACAATGTCAATTAACCAAGTTTATCGGCGAGCCATCCTGAAACGCCTTGATATTATCCGCCGTCATGCCCATCAACCGTTTACGCGCCTCAACCGTGGCCCAGGCCATATGCGGCGTGATCAATAAGTTAGGTGCCTGCAACAGCGGATTGCCGTTTTCGATGGGCTCAGTAGACGCCACATCCGTCGCCGCCGCGCGCGGTGTCCCCGCCCGCAAGGCGTCTAACAAGGCCTGCTCATCGACCAGCCCACCGCGCCCGGTATTAATGAATAGTGCCCCCTCCTTCATCGTCGCCAATAGATTCGCGTTGACAAAACCTGTATTCTCTGGCGTCTGCGGGCAGTGCAGGCTAACCACGTCGGCGCCGGCAAAAATCTCCTCGACGCTCTTCAGCGCGAAGGGCGCATAGGCCGGCGCATCTTTGGGCGAAGGCGCATAGGCCCAGACCTCCATGCCAAAGGCGTGTGCCAACTCGCCCACCCGTTGGCCGATGCGCCCGAAACCAATCAGACCAATCGTCTTGCCCGCCAGCTCCATCAACGGCGTCTCCCAAAACGACCAATAGCCCGAATTCTTCCAGCCGCCCTGGTGCACTGCGTTATCGTGATGGCCGACGTGGTGGCACAGCTCCAACAACAGCGCCATCGCGTATTGCGCCACCGAGTCGGTGCCATACACTGGAATATTCGACACCGGGATATCGCGTGCCCGGGCCGCTTCCGTATCGACGACATTAAAGCCAGTAGCCGTCACCGATACGAACTGTAGATCGGGCAGCGCGTCGAAAACCGCCGGGGTCAGCGGTACCTTGTTGGTCAAGAGCACCTGCGCCCCGGCCGCGCGTTCCAACACCAGCTCATCCGGCGTTTTGTCGTAGACCGAAAAATCGCCCAATGCCGCAACCGGATCCCAGGGATTGTCGCCGGGGTTTAGGGTATGGCCGTCCAACGCTACGATTTTCATAAGACTCCTCTTTCTATCAAAAAAAGAGACGCGGCAAACCCACGTCTCTTTTTTTAGGATGAGTAGCTTGCTCTACTTGCGCAACTGCCCCACGTCGCGCACCGCCCCATGCGCCGCGCTCGTCGTCAACGCCGCATAAGCCTGCAGCGCCTGCGAGACGTAGCGCTGTCGGTTCTTTGGCCGATACGCGTCTACGCCCAGCGCCTCCATCTTCTTGCGGCGCTCGGCCAACTCGGCATCGGGCACCAACATATCGATCTTGCGGTTGGGAATATCGATGCGAATCATATCGCCTTCTTCTAATAGCGCGATGGCCCCGCCCTCGGCCGCCTCGGGTGAAACGTGGCCGAGCGACAATCCGGAAGTACCGCCAGAAAAACGCCCGTCGGTTAACAACGCGCAGGCTTTGCCCAAACCCATCGACTTGATATACGAGGTCGGATAGAGCATTTCCTGCATACCCGGCCCGCCCTTCGGCCCCTCGTAACGAATCACCACCACATCGCCTTCTTTGACGCGTTTGGCCAGAATCTCCTCACAGGCTTCGTCCTGGGATTCGAAGACCCGTGCCGGGCCCTCAAAAACCAATAGCGACTCGTCAACCCCGGCCGTCTTCACGATACAGCCCTCCTCGGCGATATTGCCGAAGAGCACCGCCAGACCGCCGTCCAGCGAATAGGCATGCTCGACCGCGCGTATGCAGCCCTTCTCGGCATCGATGTCCGACGCATCGTAAAACTTATTCTGCGAAAAAGCCTCCTTGGTGCGCGCATTGCCCGGTGCGACAAGACCCCGCTGTTTGGCGAAATCCGTCACTTCGCCACCGGCGCGAATATCGGTCTCAGCGATCAACGCGCCGATCGACATGCCCGACACCGTGTTCGGTGCCGAATGGATCTTACCACCGCGCTCTAGCTCACCCAAAATGCTCATAATCCCCCCGGCCCGAGCCACGTCCTCGACATGGTATTCCTGCGAAGCCGGTGCCACCTTGCAGACACAGGGCACTTGCCGCGACAGCCGGTCGATATCGGCCATGGTGAAATTAACCTCCGCCTCGTGCGCCATCGCCAATAAGTGCAACACGGTATTGGTCGAGCCGCCCATCGCGATATCCAAGGTCATGGCGTTTTCAAAGGCCTCGAAAGTCGCAATGCCACGCGGCAAGACCGAAGCATCACCCTCCAGATAAAACGACTTGGCCATCTCGACGATGCGTTTGCCGGCCGCCTCAAAAAGCTCCCAGCGCAAAGCGTGCGTCGCCAAGATCGTGCCATTGCCCGGCAACGCCAGGCCAATGGCCTCGTTGAGACAGTTCATCGAATTGGCGGTGAACATACCCGAGCACGAACCGCAGGTCGGGCAGGCCTCCTCCTCCATCTTCTCGACATCCTCATCGCTCAAATTGGGGTCGGCGGCGGAGATCATCGCGTCGATCAAATCGAGTTTGGCGCTGCCAGTCGACAACTGGGCCTTGCCCGCTTCCATCGGCCCGCCTGAGACGAAGATCGCCGGGATATTGAGCCGGAGCGCGGCCAATAACATGCCCGGCGTGATCTTGTCGCAATTAGAGATACAGACCAACGCATCGGCCTTGTGCGCCTGCACCATATATTCGACGCTGTCAGCGATCAGCTCGCGGCTCGGCAACGAGTAGAGCATGCCGTCGTGGCCCATCGCAATGCCGTCATCAACAGCGATCGTATTAAACTCGACCCCATAACCGCCATTGGCGTCAATCACTTCTTTTACCTTTTGCCCGATCGGGTGCAAATGCACGTGCCCCGGTACGAACTGGGTAAACGAATTGGCGATGGCAATAATGGGCTTCTGGAAATCTTCGGTCTTCATCCCCGTGGCCCGCCATAAGGCGCGCGCGCCGGCCATCCGGCGCCCCTGGGTCGTGGCGCTACTGCGAAACGATTTCATGTAATACTCCTAGTTCAGAATGCCTGTCCAATGGAAAAATAAAACCGAATTTTATCCACTTCGTCAAATCCGTCGTTAAGGGCCACATCGAAACGGAAGGGGAAACCCAAGGTATAGCGCAACCCCACGCCATAACCGTCGACCATCCGCCGCAAGCCCACTTCTCGCCGTTCGTGCCAAACTTGAGCCCGGTCCCAAAAGCCGACCAGCCCGAGAATACCGCGTTGATAACGCAGTTCGCCACGTACATTCAAACCGATCTGCCCACCGCCTACCGCCTGTATCGCGTTGCGCTCGACACCGCGCAGCGAACCCTCGCCCCCGTAGTCTTTCCAGTAGACCGGCGGCACCTCCCGCCCGCTGCGCAACGACGCCGTGCGCGTGCCTTGCAACGCCAAAGCCAATACCAGACGACGCGACAGCGGTTGATAGCGACGCAGCTCGACCTCGCCATCGACCACATAAGTCTGGCGCCGCCCCAGCTTGATCGCATAGAGCCCGGTCAACCGCAATAGCATGCCCCTGCTCGGGGCAAAGCGGCTGTCGCGCGTGTCGCGCAAAAACTCAGTGCTTAAATCAATCGAACGCGAACGTTCAGTCAGAATATCCTTCCACGCCGCATCCACTGGAATCTCGCCATCGCTATAATCCAAAAACTCGATGCCATCGCCCGACACAAACTCTCCTCCAGGCTCATCATCAAAAAAATCATCATCGCTAAATAAATCGTCCGCCCCATCGTCAAAAAAATCGTCATCGCCAAATAAATCGTCACCACTCGCCGTATCGCCGCCGGGATCGATACCTTCGTCGACATTCGGCGCGTATTTTATCGGCTCACTGGCATCGGGCCGGTGGCGCGCCTTCTTCCAGGTTAGGGTCAACTGGGCCTGATAGATCTCGCGCCAACCCTTGGTCAACGCCGCCGCCAACTCCCACAGCCGCTCGATCGAACGATAATCGTAAACGGCCGTATTGATATACTCGCGCGCGGCATCTTCTCCAGCGAAAAACAGCAGGCCGTCGAGCACCGAATCATTGTTGGTCAACAACTCGAACTGGCGCGTATCGTCCGGGTCGCCCAACTCTTCGGTACGGCTCCACTCGTCGGTGACCCCCGCCGAGAGCACGAGATCGGCCCCAGTGCGCAACAAGTTGCGCTCGGCAAAAAACACGGTAGCCCCCTGGATCGGCAGCCCCCAACTGGCATTGAGCCCCAATTGCGCACCGCGCCCCAGCCAGTTGTTGTGCTGTATATTCCCCGACACCCGCGGCTCGGTATTATTAAAAAAAGCGTTCGCACCCAGGGCGATATATTTTCTTTCCTGCAAACGCACGACGACCGGCTGCAGGCTATCGCTCGTTTCGGGTGTCTCCAGGAAAACCGAGCGAAAGAGGTCGGTGCGCGCCAGTTGGTCGCGGCTGCGCGCCAGCTTCTCCGGGTCGTAGAGATCCCCGCGCGCGAAACCCAGATAACGTTCGATCAACCCCCTACGCGTATGCAATCGCTCCTGATCCTCGACCTCGACCGCGCCGAAATACATCTTGCGGCCCGGCTCGACGTAATAGACGACCGTAGAGCTGTGGCTCGCGCGGTCTTCCCCGACCCACTCGTTGCGCACCGTAGCGTGCGGGTAACCTCGTTGGTTGAGAAACATCTGCAACCTGCGCTCACCGGCAAGCGCCTTACCATAATCAAGCGGGGCGCCAAGTGTTAAACCCAACTCGGCACGCAGGATATCAGATGCAAAAGGTGCTCCCCCTTCGATTTGCACGGTGCGCACCCTCCACAGCGCGCCGCTGTCGATCTCGATGTAGATATGCACCCGGTTTTTTGCGTCCAAGGAGAGGCTCTTGCGCACGATCTTCGCATCGCGGTAACCGCGACCCCAGTAGAGATTAACCACCGCACCCAGGTCGCTTTTGAAGAAACGGCGGCGAAACGGTCCGCCCTGTTGGATCCGCATCGCCGAGCGCAAAGTCTCGTTTTTGACCAACTGCTCGCCGCGATGCACAAAGAGCACCTTAGCGACCTTGAGCTCATCGGCCTCGCGATCCGACACCTCGCGCAAAGCACTTTGCGCCAAGGCGGTTTCGACCAAAAGCAACGCAAAAAGGACCATCAGCCCGTGCATCAGAATTCCTTTTTCAAACCGATGCCCAGCCCGTAGCGGTCGTATTCGCTCTGTGCCGAACCGGTCAGCGTCAGGAAAGACTTCAGCTTGTGTTCGATACGCACCTCGCCCGAGGACATTTCGTTCAACAGGGCCTCGTAGCGCACCCAAAGCGGCAGGGGTAACTCAGAAAAGTATTTGCCGACCCGCAAGGCCGTGCCCGGATTGGCGCCAACGATCGTACTCGAAGGCAATACCGCGAATTCGTCGATCCCCACCTTCTCGACCCGACTACTCAGCAGTTGCCCCGCTACCGTGCCCAAGGCGGCAGAATAGTCTTGCGTATGGAGCGATCCGAAGGCCAACAGTCTGAAGATATCGCTAAAATCCCGCGCGGGTACCGAGCCGAATTGCGGCGCCGCCGTCTTCGCCCGCCCCTGCAAGGTCAAGGTCACGTCGTAATCTTCCTGGTCTTGACTGTCTTGCACCTTTGTCGTCGCCCGCAAATCCAGTTCCGGATCCAATTCCAATGGATCATAGGCCACGTCGAGAATCGCCCCCGTCGGCTCCAGACTATTGAACACCACCCGCCCTTCTGTAAATTCGAATTGTTGGTTGAGCACGAGGATATGGCCCTCGTCGATACCCACATCGCCGCGAAAGATAGGTTTATAAAACGTACCGCCGACTTCGACCGCCCCCGACGCCTCAACCTCGGCCAACTCGCTGTCGAGCGACAGCGCCCGCAGGTCGACTTCGACGGCAAGCGCCATATTCTCGAGAAACTCGTCGCGTAACGCCGGTGGTGGCGGCGGTACCGGCGGCGCGTTGAACACAACCAGCGTCGGCTCGGAGCGCGGGTTGCTCAGGCGGATCTTGCCCGCCAACTCGGAGCCTGAAGCCGCACCGGCGAAAGACAGATCCAGCAGAATATTATCCGCCTGAAAAATATCCTCATAACGACATGCCAAACGCTTGGCCACGAGCCGCACATCAAAAGCGGGGTCATCGAGCCGACCTAGGTCAATCCGCCCGGTCAACTCCATACTCTGGTAGCCTCGCCCAGCTTCACCCTTGGCGGAAAAACCGACCAGTTCGATCTCGCGGCCGTCAAAGCGCAGCTCTCCGTCCGGCAAGGTGTAGACCGGTTCGATATCGAGCAACGCGAGCTGCAAATCCTCAACCACGACCTGACCGCTGATCGCCAGCGCCGAATGCAAACCGTCTACGCGCAGATTCGCACCGATACGACCGTCTAGATGGTCGAGGTCGGCGAGCAAATCGGCAAAAACGAAGAGACCGATGCCCTCAGAATGCACTTCGATCCAAGCCTCTTCTAAAGCAACCGTACCCGCCGTCAGATCCCAGGGCACCCGCCCCGTCACCACCAAACTGTCTTCGATCAATGTCGTCCAGTTCAAATGCAGGTCACCGCCCAATCCGTCACCGAGTAACCGACCAGCCAATTCGCCAAAATCTTCAGTCTCCACCGCCAACTCAGCGGTCAGCTCCGGCTCAGCAGCCGTGCCGCTCAACTCAGCCTGCACATCGGCGACGCCTTCGGGGCCGCCAAAAAAGACCAACTCCACACCTTCCAACGCGAGCCCGATCTGCGAAGGCGCCCCCACCGCCAGCTCACCGCCCAACCGTATCGTCCCCGCCGGTCGCAGCGCGAGGCGATCGCGATCATAGCGCTGCATCCCAATCATCAGCGAGTCCAACGCCACCCGTCCCTCGCCTAGCGTAAACCGACTATCGGTCAACAGGTCGAGCCGCAATGAATCGGCGTCGACTTCCGTCTCAACGGCCAAACCGTGCAAATCGATACGCCCCGACAGGCCATGCAAACCCAACGCCGAATCACCCAATGCCGTTTCTATCGAACCACTGAGATCGAGCCGGCCGCGCAGCGGATGCCCCAACACATAACTGAGCGCCGGCCCCACATCGGCCGCCGTCGCCTCGATATCGAGACGGGCACGCCCAGTGCCCTGTCCCAATAGCGGCGCCACCGCACTACTAAGCGCTACATGTAAGCCAGCCTCCGCGTCGACCTCGGCGAGCAACGAATCGCGCAAGGCCAAGTGCAGCGAAACACCCCCCAACGACAAGGTGTCCAACCGCACCGCCGCCAAATGCAGCGCACCTTGGACCTCCGGCCGCGCTATGGTGCCGCCGAGTTGCAAGTGCCCCGTGCCCTCGGCGCTGAGATCGGGTGCCAAACCATCGAGCGACAGTTTCGGCCATGCCGCGCTGATCGCCAACGAGTCAAAGCCAGCCCAACCCGAGAGGTCCAGCAGGCCGACCGGTGTCTGCAAACGCATCGCCGTTAGATCAAAACGACCGTCGCCATAATCAATTCTTAGCGGGCCATGCTCGCGCAACATCCATTCGCCTTGCGACAAGGAGAGCGAGTCGAGCGCCAAGCGCCCCTGTAGCGAATCCATATCGTCCAGCGCCCCCCCCCATTCCGACACCCCGTCCAACACCACTGCACCGCCATCCGGCCCCGTCAGCACGACGCCGCTAAATTCCGTTCGCGCCTCGATACGCCTCTGTGCATCCAATCCTGCCCGTACATGCACTCCCCCACCGCGTAACTCACCCCTGGCCACCCCCCGGTCCCAAGCAAAATCCAAAGCCAACCCGCTATTGTGCCAATCCGCATAGTGCAACGCGGTAGTCATAGCCGAGCCCATTAACCGCAATTCATCAACGGCCAGCCCACCGCTACCGGCCATATCCATATCGAGCTGACCACCCAAGCCCGGTGCAACCCGTACCAATGCCAACCCGTCCAGGGCCACGACCAGCGTATCGATCTGGGCGCGCGTCAAATCGATCGCCGAGCGCGCCACCAACAGATCGCGCTCCAAGCGAACCACCACGTCGAGATAGCTATGGTCGACTAGATGCAGCTCTGCCGTCAGCGGCCCAAACAACTTGCCGGCATCGCCAGGCAAATGCTCCGACACCAATTGCACCGCCAAGGTATCGGGCAAAGCCCGCCCCTCAATCCGCACCGGCGCGGCCCCCGCCAATAAGGCCGCCGGCCACAGCGTACCCCGCAATGCGAAATCGTAATCCCCCTCCAGATCTGAATCACCCGTCGCCGCCAACGCCAACAATCGGGAATCCAACTCGAAGTGAGTCGCGCCATCGAGCCGGTGCTCGGCCTTCAACGACACATCAAAACGCTCGTCGGCTGTCAGTTCGAGGTCGCGGAAGTCGGCGGTAAAATCAGCGGTGTAGCGCTTGGCCTGCAACTGTGCCTCGGCAGCCAAATCGAAACGCACACGCCCCGCCACCGGCGACACCCCCGCCAAATCAAACCCCGCGCCCTGTAATTGCGTCTGCAAACTATCACTCGCAAAGAAATACCTCGCCTGCCCCGTTAGCTCGCCGTCGAGCAATGAAATGAGCAGATCGTCGAGCGCCAGCCGATCACCGTCGGCATACACGTTCCCCTCAAGCATCACGCCATCGACCGTCGGCAACCGCCCACGGGCCTTAACCTCGCCCGACACCCTCAACGGCTGCACAGCCCCATCGATCGCCAAATCTAACGCCCCTCGCAACGAATCGGCCCATCCGCTGACCGTCGCCTCGACGGCGAGTTGCACAGGGCGCGGCAACGCCAACCCCAACGCGAACGACGCGCGCGCACTATAAACCAAACTATCGTTGCCGCCGACGGCTTCGAGCACACCGATTTCGACCCGCTGCGCGCTGAGCATAAGATCGAGTGTTACAGAGCGCAGCGACCCGATCCCCTGCACTTCGGGGAAAGTCACCGCCAAAAGCCCCGACGTATCGTCCACCGCCCGATAACTAAGCTGCCAATCGCGGGCGGCAAGCCGTATTTCACCGGAGTGCCAATCGAGTTGCCCAGCGCTTACCAAAAGATTCGGCAAGAGCGAAATCGGCAACTCGATATCCGCCGGAGTATCTTCTGCGACCGCGCCCACCTCGACCACCGGCACAACCCGGACCTTAGGCGCCTGCACCTCGACGGCCCAAGACCAGGGCCTGACCGCCAGCGACTCGACCTCTATATCGAGCCCAAGTAGTGGATTTTGACAACGGATACCGCCAAAAGAAAAGCGGTAAAGAAATGCCCCCGACTGCTCGCCGATAGCGACCCGCCAGTCCCCCAGACCGCGTTCGAGCAAAGCGGCGAGAGCGGCGGGGCCAAGCGGGGTAAGCAGCGCGAGACCGAGGGCCGCGGCGCAAACAACCACCGCCCGGCGCCACATTTTCTTCATTTGGCCTTCAGACGTTTCAGCGATTTAGATACGCGAAACAGCGAATCGGGCAGCGGCGCATAGGCCATCGCCTTGACCTGACGCTCCAGACGGAACACCTCGCGGGCTCTCTTCTTGCCCGCCTTCTTCACCGTTGCCGTCAAGGTCGAGCGCAACGCAAAACCAGCGAGTTCCTTGCTACCTGTGATCTGCTCACTCAACGCCTGGTAGTCATCTAAGCCTTCGAGGCCCCCGCCGGTCAGCGGCGGATACGAGGTCGTCGTGTCCTGCAGGGTTTTAAACGACGCGATGTCCCGATAACCAGGGAATGACGTGGCGATGCAGGCGTCGAAGGTATAGCGATTTTCGCGCTTGAGCTTCTTGCCCTTAGCATCGTAATACTTGGCTCGCAACTGCGCGACCACCCTGCGGCAGTGGATGCCGGCAACGCGCGAGGTATCCCCCGGCACCTTGACGGCGAAATCTACTTTGGGCGCCCCCTTCTTGGCCACCTTTTTCGCTGCGGCCTTGCGCGCCGGCGGCGCCTTTTGCTGCACAAAGGTCCGCGCCGCCAGGTCGATCTCGTAAATTTGCGCCCGGTCCAACCGCAGAATGGTACTCGTATTGAGCGACTGGCCCTGTTTTTTGAGCGCGCGCACGGTTTTTTTATTCGCCTCAATCTGCTTCTCGACCATTTGGCTCCGGCCCTTTATATAGACCTTGTTGGTCGTCTTGCGAGCCCCGGTCTTCTTTTTGCCGAAACCCGGGTTGACGACCTCTTCGACAAAATAGACATCGGCGCCGACAGCGGTTACAGATACAAAGAATATGCAGAGCAGTTGGATCATGCTCGTAAACTCCTGGGATATGGGTTCGCTTTCAACGTAATAATATAGCTAAACCCGGCGACAGCGGCCCATACGCAAAAGGCCCCCCACCCAACTCGGATGGGGGGCCTGATGTAAAATGCGTTCAGCCGCTAATCATCCGAACCGCGCATAAGCAGCAAATGCACCAACTGCATCACCGCCGTAGCCGCCGCCGCCACATAAGTCATCGCCGCGGCGTTGAGCACCTTCTTGGCCGAGCTCACTTCATCGCCGGCCAAATAGCCCTGCGAAAGGATCGCCATCGCCCGTGAACTAGCGTTGAACTCGACCGGTAAAGTGACCAGTTGGAAGATTACCGCGCCGGCGAAAAACAAAATGCCGATATCGATCAAACCGGTAAAACCGAAGAGCATGCCGCCGATTACCATCGGAAAACCCAACGACGAACCGAGATTGGCCACCGGCAGGATGGCGTGTCTGAGGTTGAGCGGCAAATAACCGTTGGCGTGCTGTATGGCGTGGCCGACCTCGTGCGCAGCGACCGCCAACCCCGCCAAATGATGACCGTGAAAGTTGTCAGAAGAAAGGCGTACCACTTTGGAGCTCGGATCATAGTGGTCCGAAAGCGACCCGCCGGTCTCCTCGACCGCGACATCGTAAATGCCCTGCTCGCTGAGAATGCGCCGCGCCGTCTCGGCACCAGAAAGCCGCGCCATAGAAGGCACCTGGCTGTATTTTTTGAAGGCGCTGCGGACCCTCATTTGCGCCCAACCGACGAGAATAATAGGTATCAAGAAAAACGGACTAAATAAAAATGATATTTTTTTGCTCCTTGTTTCTACCCCCTTATTGGACGCAATACAGACGCCCTAAGTTTCCCAAGAATAATACGCAAGAACCGGACTATCGCAAGGCCTCAAACACCCGCCGGAGGACCGTCTTCGGTAGGCAAACAGAGCGAGGGCGGGACCACCACGCCCGCGGAAACGATCATCTTCAAGGCCTCCTCGACACCCAATTCGGTGGAGTGCAACTGTTCGGGCGGCACAATGAGCATAAAACCGGTTGTAGGATTGGGCGCGGTAGGCACGAAGATGCTGTGCGAAGGCGTGTCGTAGTCGGTGCGCGGCACATCACCCGCCAGAAAACCCAGCGTCCACAGCCCCGTGCGCGGATACTCGACGAGCACGACCTTTTCAAAGCCGGCCTTGTCGGGCGAAGTCATCGCCTCCATCAACTGCCGCACCGGCGCGTATATAGTCCGCACCAGCGGCAGCGCCTCGATCGCCTCGCGCGCATTCTGCAACATCCGGCGGCCGACCACATTGGCGGCCAATCCGCCGACGGCCCAGAGGATGAGGAAGGTCAGCGCGAACCCCAATCCCGGGATATGGAAGTCGGGATAACCCAGCCCCCCGGCGGTCTTGTGAATCAGCGGCGCCGAAAAGCCGTCAGCCCAGCCGAAGAGCGTCTTGATTACCACGCCGGTGATCCACAAGGGTGCAATCACCGTCAGCCCGGCCATCACCGTGCGCCGCAGGCGCTGTAACCGATTCGGTCTTTTTCGTTCGCTCGCTTCGTTCATCAGCCCGCCCATCGTTCATAAGTAATATTGCAAGGGCATTGAATATCCCCTCGCCGCAAATCAGTGTCAACACGCCGACGGCACCTTGCCCCCTCCCCCGCGACTGCGTATCATCACGCGCAGAACAACCTCGCTAGGCTGCTAACGAGACGCTCATCGCCATCGCCAAGGAGACCCCTATGAAATTCATCGTCGCCGTAGACTGCGAAGGCGTCGCCTGCGCCGTCGGATCGCCCGGCGCTTCGCTCAATGAGTCCCGCGACTTGCCATTTGCCCAACTACAGGCCACCCGCGAGGCCGACGCCTGCGCCAAGGGTCTTTTCGACGCCGGGGCCGAAGAAGTGATCGTCTGGGACAACCACGGCGGCAGCCTCAACCTGCACTACGACCTGCTCGACGAGCGCTGCGATATCGCCCTCGGCGTCGGTTTCCCTCACCGCTTCCCCGGGCTGGATTCCAGCTTCGCCGGGGTCGCCTTTATCGGCTATCACGCGATGGACAATACCGAAGACGCCGTCATGTGCCATACTTTTAGTTCGGGATCCTACCAATACATGAAGATCAACGGGGTCGAAGTCGGTGAAATGGCCATCGACGGGGCCGTCGCCGGCTCACACGACGTGCCGGTGGTATTTGTCGCCAGCGACGACAAGGGCACCGCCGAAGCCAGAACCTTCTTCCAAAACGTCGAGACCGTCACCACAAAAAATGCGCTCGGATGGAACGCCGCCATCAGCAAGCACCCCCAGCGCGCCGTCGCTGAGATTCGCGCTGGAGCCAAAGCCGCCGCCGAGCGCTTAGATGAATTCGCGCCTTTCCGTTTTATTGAACCGCTCTCGTTCGAAATCCGCTACAAGCGCATCGAAGCCGCGCAAACCGCAAGCCGCGGCCTCAAAGCCGGCGAGCGCGTCGATCCCTATACCGTGCGCTGGCGATTGGACAGCCTCGCAGATTATTTTTAAGATCTGCACGTCCTTATCACCGGAGACCCATCCATGAAATCCCCACTGCGCGCCTGCCTGCACTATCTGGCCCCCCTACTTGCGGCCGGCTGCGCCACCACCTCGGCACCGCAAGCGCCCCCGGCCGCAAAAGCCTTCGAACCCCAAACGGCCAAATTCACCGCGCCCGCACCCACCATGACCAGCGGCGAGTGGGTCGGCTCGTACAATGGCAAGGTCGACTTCTACAGTAACGCGCTGGAGAGTTGGCAGAAAGACAGCCCGATTTCACTGATCATTCAACCCGAGGAAGAGGGCGGCCTACGCCTTTTGGGCCACGTGATGCTGACCGCCGGCCGCCGCTCCTTCTATATCGGCGAAATCGCCAAACCGCCGGGCAACACCATCGCCGGCGAATACACCGACGGCAATAGCTTGAGCACGACCCGCTACGTCTACACCCTCAACCTCAACGACTCCTTCATCACCGGCACGGTCAAGACCTTCACCCGCCATGGTGCGACCGGGACCTTTGAATCCGCCGACGAATGGCGTTTCGACGCCAAACGCGGCATCGGATTCGACCCGCGATAGATCGCCGACCTTTCTCATCTATTTATAAGGGCGCTCCAATAGCCCATCCTCACAGAATCATCAACCTATGACCACAGCCATCCTCCTCAGCGGCGGCATGGACTCCACCACTCTCCTATGGTGGCTCAAGTCCCAACACCCAGACCGCCCGATCCACACCATCAGCATCGACTACGGCCAACGCCACCGCGTCGAACTCGGCTGCGCCGCCGCCCTCGCCCAAAACCTCGCCGCCCACAAGACCATCACGCTCGACCTCAACACCATCGGCGGCAGCCCGCTCACCGACCCGCGCTTAGCTGTACCCACGGCCGAAGACCAACGCCAAATCGACACCGTCGTGCCCTTCCGCAATATGCTCTTCGTCACACTCGCCGCCGCCTACTGCGAAACGCAAGGCATTTTCGACCTCTACCTGGCCCCGGTCAAAGACGACTACCCGGCCTACCGCGACTGCCGCCGGCCCTTTTACGACAGCCTCGAACAAAGCCTGCGCCTCGGCGCGACCCGCGACGCGCTCTTCACCTTGCACACCCCCTTCGTCGACAAGTGGAAAAGTGAAGTCATCGCGCTCGGACTCGAACTCAACGTACCCTACGCCGACACCCATACCTGTTACGAAGGTCTGCGCCCCGCCTGCGGCCAATGCAACGCCTGCAGCGAACGCATCGCTGCTTTCAAAGCCAACGACGCGCGCGACCCCCTGCCCTACGCCAAGGGCGTCGGCTTTTAAAACGCTTGACGCCGCCTAGGTCCGGACCCGTTCTTCTATCCCCATGAACAACCCAGAACACCACGACAACCCCGACGAAAAACGCCGCGGCCACCTGCCCGTCTGGCGCGACAACGGGCAGGTCCTGCAAGTCAACGAAATCTTCTATTCCATCGAAGGCGAGGGGCTGCGCGTCGGCCAGCCCACCACCTTCGTGCGCCTGGCCCGCTGCAACCTACGCTGCCATTTCTGCGATACCGAATTCGACCGCTTCACCGAAATGGATCTCGATGAAATCGCCGCGGAAGTCGCGTACCACCCGGCGCAATGGGTGTGTTTTACCGGTGGTGAACCCCTGGGCCAAAATCTGGCCAGCCTCGCCGATAAACTCAAAACAGCCGGCTACAAGCTGCACATCGAAACCAATGGCGTCGTAGCCCCCGACCCCGCGCTCTTTCCGCTGATCGATCATTGGACCGTCTCACCCAAACGCCGCCAGGTAGTCGACGGATTTGATCACATTACCGAGCTCAAATACGTCGTCGGTAAGGCCTTTAGCGAAGACCGCGTCGAAGAAGAGTTGGCGGAGTATATCTACCTGCAACCCGAATCGTCCGAGCCGCGCTACGTGCAAAAGGCCCTGGAGATCCTCAGCCGCCACCCACACTGGCGGCTCTCCAGCCGCATCCACAAAACGCTCGGTCTGCCCTAGGAAAAACACCTTGAAGATCAGCCAAGTCGAAGCGCTGCACCTGCGCCTGCCCGAAGTCAAAGAAGTCGCCGACGGCACCCAGGACGTGCTCATCGTCCGCGTTCACACCGATACCGGCCTCACCGGCCTCGGCGAAGTCGTCTCCTGCTCCTATGTCGCGCGCGCCGTCGTCGAAGCTCCGCGTTCGGCCCCCTTCCGCCACGGCCTGGCAGAAATCGTCCGCGGCATGGACCCGCTCGACACCGAATCCGCGCTGGAGGCGATGATTGACGGAACGGCGTGGTACGGCCCCGGCGGCATCGCCCGCCACTCTATCAGCGGCATCGATATGGCACTCTGGGATATCAAAGGCAAGGCTGCGGGCAAACCCGTGCGACAATTGCTCAGCGAAAGTGCCGTCGAGCAACTGCCCTGTTACGCCAGCGTCCTCTGGCCGAACGACCCGGGACAGGTCGCCGAATCCGCGCGACGATTCCTCGCACAGGGCTACCGCGCAGTCAAATACGGCTGGGCGCCGATGGGACCCGACCCCGCGCTCGACGCCGCACTCGTCGAAGCCGCGCGCGACGCACTCGGCCCCGAAGTCGAATTGATGGTCGACGCCGGCCGCGTCTGGGACGTCGAAACGGCCTTGTCCCGTGCCGAATTATTCGCACCCTACAACATCGCCTGGCTCGAAGAGCCGCTCAAACCCTTCGACTTTGCAGGCTACGCACAACTCGCCGCGCAATCGCCCGTGCCGATCGCCGCCGGCGAGGCGATGGCCCTGCTCGAAGACTACGAGCGCCTGATCGAACCCGGCGGCATCCACATCGCGCAACCCGACTTAGGCCGCATCGGCGGCATCACCCAGGGCCAACGCCTCGCCGCCTATGCGCAAGCCAACAACGTGCGCCCGGTGCCGCATGCCTTTGGCACCGGCGTATTGCTGGCCGCTTCCGCGCAATGGGCCGCCGCCTTAGATCAGCCCCTCACCGAATACACGCGCGCCCCCTCGCCCCTGGCGCAAAACCTAGCCCACCACGGCATGCAATTCAAAGACGGCCTACTGCACCTAAGCGACGCACCGGGGCTCGGTGTCGAACTCGACGAGGCCGTAGTCGCGCAATACCGGATCGCCTGATCTATGGCCCTGCCGCACGCAGCAATCCACCACTTCCGCCATAACGGCTATCTCAAGTGCCGCGATCTCCTGCCCGCCGAGACCGTCACTGAATTAAAAGAGACGATCCTCAAAGACATCGCCGAAGAAGCCGAGCCCACCGTGCGCGATAAAACCGACCGCGTCGTCCGCATTTCGCAGGTCCTCGACCGCGACCCCATATTCCTAAAAGCGGCCAGCCACTCACCCCTACTCGACACGCTCGAATCCCTGCTCGGTCCGCAAATCGAACTCGTCAAAAATCGCCACAACCACGCCACCCTCAACTACACCACGCCAATGGGCGACTCCTTCCACCGCGACGCCGTGCAATGGAGCCGCAGCCTAGTCTCGGTCATTCTTTATTTGGAAGAGACGACCACGCAAAACGGCTGCACACAAGTCATCCCGGGATCACACTTATTACCCGGCGTCGACGTGTTGCACCGAGTTGAAAGTGAGGCCTGGGTCGCAGAAGGCAATTTACTCGCGCAGGCGGTGCCCGTGCCCATGCCCGCCGGCAGCGCCTTGCTTATCGATGGCCTAGTCTTCCACCGCATCGGCCCGAACCAAACCTCCGATACCCGCATGAGCATGACCCTAGGTTACCACAGCGCCGATGAATTGGCCGACACCGACGACGCAAAGCGAATATTAGTGCGCGGTAAAAGAAATTATCGAGGCAACGACACCGCACCGACTTGACCACGATCGCAAGCAAAAGGACCCCCCCATGCCCAGCGTAAAAGAAATCTACCAATTTGACGAACTCACCTGGCCCGAAGTCAACGAAGCCGTCGAAATGGGCAAAATTCCCATCATTCCAACCGGCGCCGTCGAACAACACGGCCACCACCTACCGCTCAAAGTCGACCACCTCTGCGCCAATGCCGTCGCCACCGAGGCCGCGCGCCTGAAAGCCGAATTCGCCCTAGTCCTGCCGCCGGTCAGTTATGGCTACGTGCACCACGTGATGGATTTCCCCGGCTCGATCAATATCCACCACGAGCACTTTATCCAATACGTGCTCGGCATCACCAAGAGCCTCGCCTACCACGGATTTAAAAAAATGATCATCCTCAACGGCCACGGCTCCAACCACAACCTCGTCGACATGGTCGCCCGCCGCACCATCGTCGAAACCGACGCCAGTTGCACCTTTACCTCCTGGTGGCAATTGCTCAAGGTCCATCCTGGCTTCGACGAAAAATGGCGCGAGAGCGTCTTTCCCGGCGGCTGTTCGCACGCCGGTGAGTTGGAAACCTCCATGCTCTTGCACCTGTCGCCCGAGAGCGTGCGTAAGGACAAGATCAAAAGCGAGATCGCCAAGACCAATAAACGCGGCTCGAAATACATCTGGGGCGACCTCTTTGGCAAAAGCGCGATGGGCCTGATCGAATGGACCAGTCAATACTCGGACTCGGGCGTAATGGGCGAAGCGGAGAAGGCCACAGCGGAGAAGGGGAAAATCGTCTTTGAGGAGGCCAGCAAGAACTTGGCCGAATTTATCGAGGAATACCATGGGATGGAAATAGCCGAACGCACCAGCCACCACGCCAAGGAGCCGACGTTCCCGTTATCATTTCCGACCGATTAATAGCCTTAGAAACTTTCTTTAACACGTCTGCTAGAGGCGGTCGGTGCGAGGGCTGCGGGGCTGACCGCGGTGAGTGCGTCTTACGCACTTCTACTTATGCGATCGAAACCAGTTGCCCCGCCTCTTCACGATACCGGTCACCGCATTCTGGGCAAGCCAATTCACTATCGCCGGCCGGCAACTTAACCCCGCAGCGACAAACCCAACCGGTCCGCCGCCCGGGCACACCGGTTATCAGCGCATAAGCCGGCACCTCACGGGTGACCACAGCCCCGGCCCCGATCAACGCATAGGCACCAATATCGACCCCACAGACGATGGTCGAATTGGCGCCCAGGGTCGCCCCTTTGCCCACACGCGTCTCGCGGAATTCGTGTTTGCGCTCGATAAAGGCGCGCGGATTGACGACATTGGTAAAAACCATCGACGGGCCACAAAAAACGCCCTCTTCGAGCGTGACGCCCTTGTAGATCGAAACGTTGTTCTGTATCTTGCAGCCGTCGCCGACCGTCACAGCGCCGTCGATATAGACATTTTGGCCCAAATTACAGTGTTGCCCGATGCGGGCTCCAGCCATTATATGGCAAAAGTGCCAGATATACGTGCCAGCGCCAATAGCGGTCGGCTCGTCAATACAGGCGCTCTCGTGTGCGAAATAATCTTTTTGCTCTGTCATAAATCTCTTCTTTTGAATGTTGCCCGAATATAAATCGACCCTGCCACTTTAACCAGTTCAACCTATTCCCTTGGAGGAAGCGATGAAACTGATCACTTATACGGCCAATCGCGAACAAAGCGTCGGTGCCGTCATCGGCGATGACAATATCGTCGTCGACCTCACCGCCGCCGATCGCGCGTTGGCCCGTAAAGAAAAGCGCAAACCGCATGCCTTTTTCAGCGATATGCTGAGCCTGCTCGGCGCCGGCGCCAAAGGCATCAGCGCCGCTAAAAAAGCCGCCGCGGCCGCCGCGAACAAAAAGCCTAATGGCAAAACCATACACGCGCTGTCCAAAGTTCGCCTGCGCGCGCCCGTGCCCAACCCGCGCAAAGTCCTCTGCCTAGCCGGCAACTACCAAGATCATATCGAAGAGGGCGGCGGCAAAATGGAGCTGCAGGACAAAGAAACCCCGCGCATCTTCATGAAGCCGCCGACGACCACCGTCATCGGCCCCGGCGACAAGATCCTGATCCCGCCGATAGCCCGCTCAATCGACTGGGAAGGCGAACTGGCCGTGGTTATCGGCCGCACGGCCAAGGGCGTCAAGGCCAAGGATGCGCTCAAATACGTCGCCGGCTACACCGTGATGAACGACGTCTCCGAACGCGACCTCAAGATCAAGAAGCGCACCGACAGCCGCCCGAGGGACGAGTGGTTCGACTGGCTCAACGGCAAATGGCTCGACACCTTTGGTCCGCAAGGCCCCTGGATCGTCACCCGCGACGAGATCCCCGATCCACAGAAACTCGATATCAGCACCTACATCAACGGCGAGCGCAAACAGCACAACAACACCGGCCAGATGCTCTACCCGGTCCACAAGATCATCGAATATATCTCGGCGTTTATCACCCTCGAACCCGGCGACCTGATCAGCACCGGCACCATCTCCGGCGTCGGCGCCACTACGGGTACCTTTATGAAACCCGGCGACAAGGTCCAGATCGAGATCTCTTCGATCGGCGTGTTGAAAAACTCCGTCGCCGCCAGCAAGAAATAATTCTTGGACTCATCAACATCCGACGGGACAGCAGGGCGGGACGGCGGGCTGTACAGCCGCGCCTTCCTCGCCCTCTGTCTCGTCTACTTCCTCAATAGCTTTATCTCGTCCCCCTTCTCCTCGCTTTTCCCCGTTTATATCGAAGCCGACTTGCAGCGCCCGCCCTGGTTCACAGGATATCTGCGCGCGCTAATGTTACTTCTAGGCGGCATCTTCGCCGTCGTTGCCGGCCGGCTCTGCGACCGTTTTGGCTGCAAAACGACGCTGATCATCGGCCTGATCGGCAGCACCCTCACCGGGCTAGTCTTCCGCACCGGCGATCCCTGGGGCCTTTCCTTATTGCTTTTTGCAATGGGCGCCGCCAACGGCCCTTGGTCGACCGCCGGACAAAGTATTCTCATCCATGCGATCACGCCCGCGCGCTTGGGGCTCGGCGGCGGCATCTACTTTCTCAGCAATACACTCGGCAACTCCCTTGGCAGCCTCTGCACGGGCCTGGTCAAAACCGACTATTCCTTCGCCCAAATCGGCACGGCAATGAGCGTCGGCATGCTCGCGGTGATCGCCGTGGCGTTTGTATCATTACCCAGTGACGCACCAGCCGCCCGTTCTGTACCGGCGACTCGGCTGAGCACCTGGGCGGCCTATCGCCCGCTCTTAGGCCGCCGCGACGTGCACCTGCTGCTCAGCCTACGCCTGACCATCACCACCTTCTGGGGCATGGCGACATTGGCCTTGCCGCTATTGATCTACCGCGTCAGCCAAGACGAGTCGCTGCCCGCCTATTTCGCCGCCGTCTCGCTGGTCGTCGCCGCCTGCTGCCAACTCAGCGTCGGCTATCTCAACGACCGCCTCGGCCGCGCTAAACCACTGATCGTCTCAGCGATGGGCATTTGCCTCAGTGCTCTCGGCCTCGCGCTCTTCCACGATTCGGTCGTCAGCCTCTTCGTCTTCGGCACCGCCCTCACCGGCACAGCCTGGGCCGTCTCAACACTGATCCCCCGCCTGATCAACGATGTCGCCGGCCCGGAAGAAAAGAACCGCCTCGTCGGCCTCGGGCATCTCGCCTGGAGCGCTTCGATGGTCACCGGTAGTCTGGTCGGCGGCTATCTGATCGACGTGGACTCGGCCCTGCCCTTCTATATCGGTGCAGCACTCGCCGGTCTTGGCACCCTAGGTGCGATTAGCCTCTGCCGCAGTCTGGACAACGCCGGCAAATGAGTTTAATCTAGCCGGATGCAGAAACTCCGCTTGCTCCTCGTGACCCTTTCCCATTTCTGTGTCGACAGCTACGCGACACTACTGGCCCCTCTACTGCCGTTGCTCAGGTCCAACCTGGAACTAAGCCTGGCGCAAACGGGTTTTTTGGGCACCATCGTCTCGATCTGCAATATCAGCCAACCACTCATGGGTATCTGGGCCGACCGCATGGGCCGTCGTTGGCTAGTCGTCGGCGGGCTGGCAATGGCGACAATCTTCGCCCCGTTAATGGGTATCGCTCCCAACTATCTGAGCCTCGTAGGCGTCCTGGCCATGGGCGGCATCGGCGTCGCCGCCTTCCATCCGCAAGTCTTTTCGCTGGCCGGTGAATTGAGCGCTCCGCGTCGTTCCTTTGGGCTGGCGCTCTTTATTTTTGGCGGCACCTTAGGCCTCGGCCTGGCCCCGTTATGGGCACCGACGTACACCAACTACTTCGGCCTCGAAGCCCTGCCCTATGTTTCAATCCCCGGTCTGCTCTTCCTCTTGCTGCTCGTGCGCTTTATCCCCCTCGACAATCCGAATTTCACCGACGGCAAAAGCAACGCGCAATGGCGCAATCTCGGAGACCAAGCCGGGCCGCTATCCCTGATCACCGCCATCGTCATCCTACGTTCAGTCACCGGCTTGGGCTTCGGTGTCTTTCTGGCGCTCCTGGCCCAGGAGCGCGGCCTCAACCTCGTCGACGGTGGCATCCCCCTCGGCATCTACAATATTGCCGGCGTAGTCGGCGCCCTCGCGGTCGGCTATCTGGCCGACCGCGTCGATCCCAAACCCCTGGTCTGGGGTTCGCTGCTTTTATCTGTGCCACCGCTATACGCCTTTATTTTTGTCGAGGGAGCACTCGTCAGCAATCTGCTGCTCTTTGTCGGCGGCGGCCTGCTGATGTCTTCCAATTCGATCATGATCACCCTCGCGCAAGAGCTCTCGCCGGAAAACTCGGGTTTGGCCTCCAGCCTGCCGCTGGGCTTCAGCTGGGGCCTGGCCAGTCTCACCCTGCCGGTGATCGGTTATTTCGGCGATCAAATCGGCATCGCCGAGACCTTGAAATACCTGGCGCTCTTACCGATATTGACCGCTGGATTGGCCTTTTTCTTGCCCAGTCGCCCAAGCGCAAAGGATACTGTATGAGCCTGTTAATTCTGCAAAGCGAGCAAAAAAAATTCTTCGACGACAATGGCTATCTGCTGCTCAAGGGGTTCTACAACCCTGAAGAAACGCAAGAAATGCGCCGCCAGTTCCACGAATTGGTGACGGACACCGATAGCCGGCCCAAAAACGTCAAGTATTCCTTTATGGATGCACCAGAAGGCTACGCACCCGACGAGTTCAACCCGCGCAATGTCGCCGGCATGATGGACCAAACGTTGGCCGGCGACTATTGGTTCGACCAATTCACCGATCCGCGTATCGTCTCGGCGATGGTCGACCTCTTAGGCCGCAACCTCGACTTCCACAATGGCAAGATTCGCAACAAGCCACCCGGTTTCGTCTGCGACCAATCCTGGCACCAAGACTGGCCCTACGAGCGCCACAGCAAACCCGAGCTAGCCGCGGCGATTACCTATCTCGACGCGACCGACTTCGAAGCCGGCGCCACCGAAGCCTTGCCAGGCAGCCATCTCAAGGGCGAATACCCCACGATAGAACAAAGCCATACCATCCCCGACGAACATATGCCCGATAACGAACATATCGTGCTCGCCGCCGAGCCGGGTGATGTCGCCATTATCCACGTACTCACCGTGCACCGCGCCGGCCACAATTATACACCCCTCGGTCGCAACGCTATCATCAACGAATACAAAACCGCCGAAGCCATCGACCAATGGGGCAACCCCTGCGCTTTCGCCGGTTTGCCGCTTGCCCGCAACGGACAGTTGTTGATGCCGCGCGTCCACCAGATCTAATACCATAACAATGCGACGGCACCATGACATGGGCGGTCTCGAAGCCGGCCCCGTAGACCTGACCGAAGCCGCCTACGCCCCCTGGCAAAAACGCGTCAAAGCCCTGGCCCTGCTGCTGATCCGCGGCGACAAGGCACAGATGAACGTCGACGAGTTGCGCCGCGGCATCGAAGACCTTGCTCCAGAAGACTACGAGCGCCTCGGCTACTACGAACGCTGGACCCGCTCGATCGCCGATATCTTAACGGAAAAGGGCCTCTTCACCGCCGAGGAACTCACCGTTAAAATGGCCGAAGTCGAAAAGCGCTGGCAGGAACAAGGCCCTAAGTGAGCCGCTTTAAAAAAGGCGATACAGTCCACGTTCGCACCGACTATCCGCAAGGCCATGCTCGCGCCCCCTATTTCACCCGTGGCCACCAAGGCCATATCGAGCAGATCACCGGCCCCTACCCCAACGCCGAAGAATTGGCCTACGGCCGCCGGGGCGCACAAGAGCCACTCTATCGCGTCCGCTTTCGCCAACAGGCCCTCTGGCCTAGCTACCAGGGCAGCCCACACGACACGCTGGTCGCAGACCTCTACGAGCATTGGCTCAATCCCGGAGACCGCTCATGAGCCACGAAGATTCCCATAAAGACCATGCCAAAGAGCACCAGCATTCGCACGGCCACCCTCATCCGCAACAACCCGACAGCGAAGACGAGCCCTATAGCCACGAGCAGGTGATGGCCACCGCCCTCGAAGAACTGCTAAGCGATAAAGGCCTGATCGCCGCCGGCGATATGTCCAGCGCCTTAGACTATTGGGCCTCCAAGACCCCAGCCGACGGCGCGCGTTTGGTTGCACGCTGCTGGACCGACCCCGCCTTCGCCCAACGCGTCGGCGAAAATGTCAACGCCGCCGCCGCCGAACTCGACATGGACATCGGCACGACGCCCGTAGTCGCCATCACCAACACCCCCGACCTGCACAATGTCCTGGTCTGCACGCTCTGCTCTTGCTATCCGATCGGTCTGCTGGGCGAATCTCCTGGCTGGTACAAATCCCGCGCCTACCGTTCCCGCGTGGTCAGCGAACCCAGAGTCGTGCTCGCCGAATTCGGCACGCAGATCTCCGACGAAACAGAGGTCCGCGTGCACGACAGCACCGCCGATCTGCGCTATATCGTCATACCTATGCGTCCGGAGGGCACGGAAGAGTTGAGCGAAGGGGAATTAGCTGAGATAGTAACGAGAGATTGTATGATTGGGACGGCGTTAGCTAAAGGGCTGGAGGAGTGATGCTGCGAAATGGACGGGGTGGGGAAAGGGTATACCCTCACTCGACTAAGTTTGCATCACGACTATTTTTATAAAGAAAGTGAAGTGAAAATGGAACCCCTCCGCCGCAGCGGAGGTTCGGAGGGCTGCCGCAGGGCAATGCCTCCCAAAGGCCATCGCTTGAAATCTATCGCCCCACTCCCGCCGCCCGTTAAGGTGGCTCTGCCACGCCGCCGCTGCGCACCTCCACAAGTTTATGGGGGCCGCCTTAGCATTGCCCGGAGGCAGCCCTCTGAACCGCAGCGTGAGACGCACCCCCAAACAAGAGACGACATCTAACAACTAGCTTCTAACACTTAACAACCAACACAGGAGCCACACCATGCACGAAGAATGGAAACCCATCTACTCTGCCCTAGTCACCGACATCATGGACGCCCTCGGCCACCGCGAGCAAGCCATGACCCCCGACATCCGCCCATGCAGCCCCGACGCGCACATCGCCGGCCCCGCCCTCACCCTCGACGCCTACCCCAACACCGACCCGCACCCCGACCCCTACGGACAGATCTTCGCCGCCTACGACGAAACAAAGGCCGGTGATGTATTCGTCATCGCCACCAATGGCGAGCAACGCGCCGGCCTCTGGGGCGAACTGCTCTCCACAGCAGCACAAGCACAAGGCGTCCATTCGATCGTCACCGACGGCGTCGCCCGCGACGTACGCCAGATGAACGAGATGAACTTCAATTGTTTTTGCACCGGCTTTTCACCGCTCGATTCGGCCGGGCGCATCATCACCGAAAAAATTAACGAGCCGATCCTCTGCGGCGGCGTGCAGGTCCACCCCGGCGACTTTATCTTGGCCGACTTCGATGGCGTCGCCGTCATCCCGGCAGCCATCAAGGACGAAGTATTCAAATTGTCGATGGAAAAATTAGAAGGCGAAAATACCGTACGCGACGAGCTAGCCGCCGGTATGTCACCACGCGAAGTCTTCGATAAGTACGGCATTCTATAAATATCAGCGCCACAAAATACCCCCACCGAATCATGATAGATTCGGTGGGGGATCTCGCACCAAGGAGGGCTAAGAGGTAATTCGAGACCCTTTCAGGTCCAGCCCATATTTAGATCATCAGCCCCCCGAATAAACACCGGCTCTTAGATCATTTTCACATAGTATAGATGCATTTAACCACAGCTTATACGCTTTTACCCGCTATACCTCTGCCAGCGCTTGCGTAAAATCAGCGCATAAATCTTCCGTCGCCTCAATCCCACACGCCACACGCACTAGACTGTCCCCCACCCCGATCGCCGCCCGTTCCGCCGGACTCATGCTCGAATGCGAAGTCGTCGCCGGCCGGGTAATCAGTGTCTCAACCCCGCCTAAGCTGGGTGCCGACGCCGGCAATTGCAGAGCGGCCAACAAGCGCTCGGCCGCCGCCACACCTCCCCGCAACTCCAGGCTCAATACCCCACCCGCCCCGGCAAACAACCGCTTGGCCCGTTCGTATTGCGGATGGCTTTGCAAACCCGGATAGTTCACCTGCACCACTTGTGGGTCTTCGGCCAACATACGCGCCAACTGTAAAGCATTCTCATCGTGTTGCCGCATACGCAACGATAGCGTCTTCAACCCGCGATGCAATAGAAAACAGGCGTGCGTATCCAAAGTGCCGCCAAAACGATTCAACTTGTGCGCAATCGCCCCGACGTGCTCCGCCGCCCCGACAATGGCCCCCGCGACAATATCTGAATGGCCGTTGAGGTATTTGGTCGCGCTATGCAGCTCGATATCAAAACCTATTTCTAATGGGCGAAAATTGCACGGCGATGCAAAAGTATTGTCGATCAGCGATAGCAAACCATGCGCGCGCGCGAAGGCCACCACCGCCTCTAAATCCGCCACCTCCAACAAGGGATTCGTCATCGTCTCGACATAAATCGCCTTGGTCTCGGGCTTGAGCTTGGCGGCCCAAGTCTCCGGCGCATTACCAGCAATAAAATCGCAGTTTATCCCCAAATCCGGTGCATCCTGGCTAACAAAACTATGCGTGCCACCGTAGAGGCAATCCTGAATCAGTAGATGATCGCCGCTCTTGAGTAAAGCCAGCAGCGCGGTCACAATCGCCGCCATGCCCGAACCGGTCACCAACGCCGCTTCACCGCCGCAGATATCGGCGAGCTTGGCGTGCAACACATTGTGATTCGGCGTGTTGTTGAGCCGCAAATAGCGGATATCGTCGTAACCCTGACCTTCTTCTGAAGTGAAGGTCGCGCTTTGGAAGATCGGCGTAACGACAGCGCCGGCGATTTTCTGCTCTTCGCCGGCGTGTATCAGACGGGTTTGTATATGCATTTATATCTTCTTCTTTAACCATCCATTCGAGACACTGGTGCGAGTTAATCTATTTACTTTGTCCACGACAGTTCAAATAGAGGAATCGCCTGCTTTCAAAAAAGTCACACATCACGTTATGCATAATATCGACAATACAGTTATCGCGTATTAAAAGAAATAAGCTGGATAACTCGCTGAAATAACACATTTACGACAATTCAGATTATAGATACTGTAAACTGTTGTTATTTCAGTATTTAATAGCTATTTTTTTCACTTATAGCGCGACAGGTCTAATAGAGTTGTCGCGGAATAGTCGCGAGATCGGATTGTTTCAGGTGTTTTTTGTTTTACCGATTCTGTGCCAGGTGCCCATTCCACAAGCCACAGGCGACCATAGTTAATCGATCCTCGAAATCGGCGCCTCGATTTCGATAGATTTGAGCGACAGCGTCAAATCGTTTGACGCCGCCAATGGCATGCTCGACCCGGATGCGAATGCGAGCGCGTAACGAGTTGCACCATCGATCTATTGCATCGAGCGGCTTGCCCCGTGGTTTCTTCTGTGGTTGAATAACGGGGCAATGCGGATCGTCTTTGCGCTGGCCTTGAAAGCCGGCATCGGTCCAATAGACCACCCCTTCGGGCAAGGTGTCGGGGGGCGGCCAGGCTTAAAACAGCGCGTAGTCGTGTTGCGAGTCGACGGCGGGTGGCGACAGCGCCAGTATACGGCGGTCTTCATCGCTAATGAAGAGGTGTTTACCGGTGTGCCGTTTTTTTTTACCCGAGTAATGCGTTTTCTGGGCCGTGGCTTCCTGGGGGCGATACGTCGGGCGTTCGCTGCCATCAACAAAGAGGGTTTGGGCGGTAGGAAAACGCTGAAAAAACGCCTCGACGTTGTGGATCTGTCGTTCGGGTAAGACCCATTGGTGGCCCAACGTTTGCTCCAAGACCGGCAGCAGATCCTTCGTCCAGCGATGGGCACGGGAGCGATGCACTCCATACAGCACCGCGGCCACGTCGAAGGTTGGATAGCATTTGACATACATCAGAATAAAAAACAGCTTGGCGTCGACCTCCTTCAGCGTGGCGGGACCGCCCCCACCGGGGCGACGCTGGCGAGGTGGATCACGATGAAGGGCCTTGTCATAGAGAGCCTGGCCAAAAGCCGGGATCAGTGCACGAAATTCCGGGCGCGTTAATCCGGTCAGCGCTTTCATCTTCCGATCCGACGTCAGGGCATATTCGACACGTAGCATAGCAACACTCATTCGTTTCGCGGGAAAAGAGGGCTAAAAGATAGAGCGCTCTTTATACCGCGACAACTCTAATCCCAAGAGACCGCTTTATTGGATCTTAATATGTACGGTTTCTTCAGGGCGATTGTGCACGCAATAGGCGTTAACGTTGTATGGGAAAGCGGGTTTGCGGGCCAGGGAAGTATAGGCCAAGGAGAAATGCGGCTCGCCATTGCCCACGACTAGGGAATGCCTATATTCTAACATCGCTTCTCATATAGAGTTATTGCACTTTGCGGATACCCTTTTATGCCCCCTGAAATACCAGCGCAATCAGCCATCCGCGACCTCTTAGGTCGCCCCCTGGGCTCTCTGCGCGTGTCAGTGATCGATCGCTGCGATTTGCGCTGTCGGTACTGCATGCCCGAAGAAGACTACGATTGGTTGCCGAAAGAGGGTATTCTCAGCTTTGACGAGATTGAACGGGCCGTGCGGGCTTTCTGCCAGTTCGGGGTGCGCAGCGTGCGGCTTACCGGGGGCGAGCCGCTATTGCGTGGAGACCTGCCCGAGTTGGTCGCGCGGATCGCCGCTTTGCCATTAGTTGAAGACTTGGCGATGACGACAAATGCCACGCAGTTGGCGCGCCGGGCTGATGAGTTAAGGCGGGCGGGGCTGCAAAGGGTCACCATTAGTTTGGATTCGCTCAAGGCCGAGCGTTTCGAGGCGTTGACCAGGCGGGATACGCATGCCAAGGTGCTCCAGGGGATTCGCCAGGCGGCGACGGTAGGCTTTGAAGCGGTCAAGCTCAATTCGGTAATAATGCGTGGTTTCAACGACGATGAACTGGTGGACTTGCTCGAATTTGGTCGCGAGGTCGGGGCGGAGGTTCGTTTTATCGAATACATGGATGTCGGCGGGGCTACGCATTGGTCGCAGAGTGAGGTCGTAGCGCAGAATGAGATTTTGACGCAACTGGCGGCGCATTATGGGCCGATCGAGCGCGAAGTCGGCCAGGGGGCGGCGCCGGCGGCGCGCTTTCGTCTCGAAGACGGCACCCGCTTCGGGATCGTCTCATCGGTCACCGAGCCTTTTTGTGGTGCCTGCGACCGCAGCCGGTTAACAGCCGACGGCTTGTGGTATTTGTGCCTCTACGCGCAACAGGGCATCGATCTCAAACCCTTGTTGTGCGAGGGAGGAGACCCGCAGGTCTTGCTCGAACGGATTCGCGCGGGGTGGACGGGGCGGAAGGACAGAAGCGCCGAAGAGCGTGCTGGTGACCCCGAGCGCGGCGCACTCTACCAAGTCGAAGAGTTACAAGCCGATCCGCACCGCGAGATGCATACGCGCGGCGGTTGAAACACCCCTTAACAAATTCCCAATACATATGGATTATTTTCGCGCCCAGCGCTATTTAGACGCGTTGCCCGACTGGGAGGTCGGTCGTCCGTCCTTCGGGCCGGTCGAACATTATCTGCCCAGGATGCGCACGCTATTAGCTCGGTTGCAGCAACCTCAGCAACGTTTTCGTTCGCTAATTGTCGGCGGTACCAATGGCAAGGGTACGGTGTCTAGTTTGCTCGCTGCGTTATTGCAGGCCAATGGGTACAAGGTGGGTTTATATACCTCACCGCATTTGCACACTCAACGCGAGCGGGTACGTATCGCGGGTGAAGTGTTGGGCAAAGATCGCTGGGCCGAGGCGGTCGCTTGTTTAGACGACGGCACGCGTGATTTTGCCGCCGAAGGGCTGGGGCCGTTCAGCAAGTTCGAGGCGTTGACGGGTCTGGCCGCTTGGTTTTTTGCGCAAGAGGGTGTGGAGTTCGGGATTTTCGAGGTGGGCTTGGGCGGGCGTTATGACGCGGCCAACGCTTGGGATTCGGAACTGGCGGTGCTGACCTCGGTCGGTTTGGACCATATGGAGTTGTTGGGGGAGACGCTCGAGGATATCGCCGCGGACAAGCTGCATATCATTCGACCAGGAAAGAAGCTGATTACCACCGAGGCGCAAGTGCCGGCAGTAGCAGAGCTAGTGCGGCAGACTTGTGCGGACCAGCAGGTTGAGTTGCACACCGCCGAGGCCGAGTGGAGGCGTGGTGAACTTGCCGGTCGGTCGGCTAACTACGGGCAGAACGCGTGTTTGGCGTTGCAGGCCGCTGAAACGCTCGGCGTAAAATTGGCGGACGAGGTGATCTGTCGAGTGGTCGAGACGCATCGTTGGCCAGGGCGTTTTGAGACGGCGCGGGAGGCACCGCTGGTATTACTCGATGGCGCGCACAACCCGGCGAGCGCCGTGGCATTGGCAGGCGACCTGCAGCGGCTGGGTGGAGGCTGGGTATTGGTCGTCGGGGCGGCGGCGGGGCACGATGCCGCGGGCATTCTGTCGGCGCTGGCACCGATGGCGGCGCAGGTCGTGCTGACTTCATCGGATCACCCTCGGGCCTTGGATCCGGCCGAGTTGCGGGCCTTAGTACCGGCGGGTTTGGCGGTCGAGTCGTTGCCGGCGAGTGCGCAAGCTTTTAAGCGGGCTTTGCAATTGGCCGGGCCGGAGGGGCGGGTGTGCATCGTCGGGTCGTTGCACCTGGTGGCGCGTGCACGCGAGTTTTTTGACCTGCCCTACGAGCGCGACGGTATCACCGAGGATATGGCGCTCGAAAGTCTGGCGTGCCTGGCCGAGGCGGGCAGGCGTCTTGCCTTGCGCTGCGAGTGGATATCGGACGACGGCACCCGGCTCAAGCTCACCGGTGGACGCCGCGCGTTTCGCTTTTGGCGCAACAAACATCCCTTTAACGACTATGTCGAAGCCCGCTTGGCCGAGGACAAGGCCTATCAATACGAGGACTTTGTTGCCGCCGGGTTGCCGACGCCCTTTACGGTTAAGTATTTCAATCCGCTAGCCGACCCGCGTTTTGACCGCTATAAGAGCCATGCGACGGTGACGAAGATCGTCGAGGATATTGAGGCCCGGTTCGATTTTCCGCTAGTGGTTAAGAAGTATCGCAGCTCGTTGGCGCAGGGGGTGTTTTTGGAACGCGACGCGGCGGCGCTCGAAAAGCGGCTCACGGATATTTTCACCCATAGCGCCTTTCTCGACAATATCGTGTTGGTGCAGCAGTTTATCACTGGGCCAGAATATCGGGTTATCGCCAGTCACAACGAGCTCTTGTTGGCCTATGGCAAAGAGGGTGAAACGTCGGATGTGGACGGAGATCTGAATCCCTTGCACCAGGCCGAGGGGCGGGCGGTGCGGGTAGAGGATGAATCCTTGTTGCAGGATATGCGGACACTAACGCGGCGGGTGGCCGAGGTCTATGCGTTGGGTTTTTACGCGATCGACCTGATCCACGGTGTGGACGGCTTGGTGATCTTGGAACTAAATCCCAATCCGATGTGCTCGATTTACAATCGCGATAATGGGCGGCGCGATTTTATTAGTCTATACGAGAAATTGCTCAGGCGTTTTGTGCTAGCGGCAGAGTGACCAGAGGCGGTCGGCCAAGCGGGTGGGATCGATGGACAGTCGGTTCGGGGGCGTCGTTGGCGAGGCGGCGCATCATCGTCGGGCTGTAGGCCTTGAGGGCAAGGTAGTCACGGTATAGCAGCGGCTGATAATGTTACGGTAGGTTCGGTTCGATTGACCTACCAAGAATCTGTAGTAGTTCAATTTATAAATAATATTGTGGGGATGTAATGAATACAAAATCGCCCCAATATAGCCACCGCGTCCTTGCTGCGAAGCGGCCTACGGGCAATATTAAAGGAGCCTCCGTCAAGCAAGAGGGCTTTGATGCGCGAGCCCAACGACACCCACCGAGCCGCGACCGACAACAGTCAACAAAGAAGAGCAATTGCAACGTTTTGGAGTCCGCTCTTGAAAGACCTGCAAACCATCGTCGAACGCGCAAGGCAACTCGACCAGACGCATACGCCTTATGTGCTAGCCACCGTCGTGCAGACCTCCGGCTCGGTCTATCGCGGCCCCGGCACCCGCATGTTGGTCGAAGAAGACCTACAGAGCCACGGTTCAATAAACGGCGGCTGCCTCGAAGGCGATGTGCGCGAAAACGCCAAGCAAGTCTTCACCGACGGCCGCCCTCTCCTACTGCACTACGATGCCACCCCCGAAGACGATATCCTCTGGGGCACCGGCCTCAGCTGCAGCGGCACCGTCGACATCCTGCTCGAACGCCTGCCGCAAAACAACGATTTCCACTACCCGAATGTTTTGCACGACTGCGCCTTCGCCGGGCAACGCGGCATACTCGTTACGGTCTTTGCCGTAGAAGGTGAAACCAGCGCGCTGCCCGGACAACACCTAGTACTCGATGCTACGGGCAACGCCCGCGACGATATCACCGACGCCCCATTGCGCGATCTCGCCCTCACCGCCGCCCGCAAAGCCCTCACCACCCTCGACGACACGCGCTTGCCCGTAGCCACCGGCCTCACCCGCCACCACGACCTCGACCAAGGCAAAGCGTCCCTGCTCATCGAACCCCTGCTACCGCCCATCGCCCTCTACATCTTCGGCGCCGGATACGATGCCGTCCCGCTCGCGCATTTCGCCGGTGAACTCGGCTGGCGCGTTACGGTCACCGACCACCGTATCCCCTACGCCCGCGACGAGCGCTTTCCAACGGCCCGCGAAGTCCTGCTCGCGCAACCCGGGCACTTACCCGACGGCCTCGCTTTCGACAATCGCTCGGTCGCCGTCATTATGAGCCACAATTACCTGCAAGACCTAGCGTCAGTACAGGGGCTTATCAATACGCCGCTCGCCTATCTCGGCGTACTCGGCCCGCAAGCGCGCACGCAGCGCCTGCTCAATGAGCTAAAAAAAGAAGGCGTCACGCCCAACGACGCGCAGCGCGCACGCCTTTTCAGCCCCGTCGGCCTCGATATTGGCGCCGAAACCGCCGAGTCCATCGCCTTATCTATCTTAGCAGAAATCCAAGCCGTGCTCACCGGCCGCCAGGGCGGCAAACTGCGCGAGCACGCCGGCCCCATCCACGACCGCCCGCAATAGAGGCCCCATGCCCGTCAACCAAAAAGACCTACAAGCCGCCCTACCCGACGTCAAAACCACCCAATATTTCCCAGCCCTCGAACACCCCGTCACCATCTACCGCGACCCCTGGGGCATCCCCCATATCAAAGCACAATCCGAAGCCGATCTGTTCTTCGCCCAGGGTTTTGCCACCGCGCAAGACCGCCTCTGGCATATGGACTTCGACCGCCACCAGGCCTTGGGTCGCTGGAGCGAGTTCGCCGGCCCCTCAGGCCTAGCGCGCGACCGTTTATTGCGCGCCGCCGGCATGGGCCGCACCGCCCAATTAGACTACCAAGCCTCCAGCTTCGAAGCCCGCGCGATGCTCGATGCCTACACCGCCGGCGTCAACGCTTTCATAGAAACCTCCCAGGCGCTCCCCGTCGAATACACCTTGCTCGAACAACGCCCTGAACCTTGGCAAAGTTGGCATTGCCTCGCCGTCTACAAAATGCGCAATAGCCTGCTCGGCACCTACGAGCCCAAACTCTGGCGCACCCGTTTGGCACAAGCCATCGGCCCTGAACATCTCGCACAAATCATCAAAGGCTACCCCGAAGGCCAGCTGCTCACCGTGCCGCCTGGCGAAGTGTATTCCGGCGAAACCCTCGATGGCCTAGACGAACTCTCGCAAGCGGCCAAAGAAGCCAACTGGCTCAACGAAACCGACCCCGGCTCCAACGCCTGGTCGATCTCCGGCGACTACACCGACTCCGGCCTGCCGCTGGTCGCCGGCGACTCCCACCGCGGACTCGACACCCCCTCCGTCTATTACCAAGCCCACCTCGCCTGCCCCGACTTCGAAATCATCGGCTACTCGGTCCCCGGTATGCCCGGCCTCCTGCACTTCTGCCACAATACCCACGTCGCCTGGGGCATGACCTATGGCAACGCCGATACGCAAGATCTCTTTATCGAACACTTCCGCGAGAGCGACGGCGAATTGCAATACGAATTCAAAGGCGAATGGCACCCCGCAGAAACGCTACAAGAAAAAATCCATATCCGCGGCGCAGACCCCGTCGACCTCGAAGTCGTCATCACCCGCCACGGACCCACCATCGCCGGCAATCCGCGCAGCGGCCAAGCCGTCGCCATCTCAGACCCCGGCCTGATCCAAGGCACCCCCTGGCCCGACTCCGCCCGCGACGCCATGCATGCGCGTTCCGTCAACGACTTGCACCAAGCTTTTGCCCATTGGACCGATCGCGTCAACAACTACGCGGTCGCCGATGTCGACGGCCATTACGGCTATCTACACGAAGGCAAAATCCCCATCCGCCAATCCTCGAATGGCTGGCGCGCCGTGCCGGGCTGGACCGGCGAGCACGAATGGCAAGGTTATATTCCGCACGCCGACCTACCCAAGGCCATTGACCCCAAAGCCGGCTACGCCATCACCTGCAACCAACGCGTCACCAACGCCGACTACCCTTATTATGTCGGCCTGACCTTTAGCCCAGACTACCGCGCCCGCCGCATCCAGAGCCGTATTCTCGAACTGAAAAAAGGCACGGCCACCCCCAACGATATGGGCGCCATCCACGCCGAACGCATCTCCCTCCCCGCCCAGGTTCTCACCAAAGCCCTGCTGCAAATCGAGCCACCCGACCCCAACTGCGCACAAGCCCTTAATCTCCTGCGCCAATGGAACCATCAAATAGACCGCGACCAGGTGCAACCCACGATCTACGGCAAAACCCGCACCCTGCTCGGCCTGCACGTCGCACAACACCTCTTTGGCGATGACGCCCCCACCCTGCTCGCACAAACCGGTGGCGACCACCACTGGCGGCTGCTTCACATCGAGATCGTAAACGCCCTCGCCGCCGACGATACCGCCCTACTGCCGGCCGGCCAAAGTTGGAATGAGGCCCTTACCGAGGCCCTTACCGAGGCCCTCGCCGATCTCAAAACCGAACTCGGCGATAACATGAGCCGTTGGCAATGGGGCCGCCTGCACCGCACCAAACCGCAACACCCGCTCTCCGCCGTCTTCCCCGAAGCCGCCGATGCATTAAACCCGCCGTCGCTTGCGGTACACGGCGATGCCGACACGCCCCTTGCCGGCAGCCACGCCTTCGACACCTTCACCGTCACCGGCCTCTCCGTCAACCGCTATATCCACGACCCTTCCGACTGGAAGCGCTCGCGCTGGATTTCGCCACTCGGTGCCTCCGGCCACCCCGCCAGCCCGCACTACGCCGACCAAGCACAGTTGTGGGCCGATGTGGAGTTCATACCGCAATTGTGGGATTGGAACGAGATAGAGGAAAAGGCGGAAACAACGCAGTTATTGCAGCCGAAAAAGGAGTAGGCACACCCGGTAGAATCGACGAAGCGCTCGATATTCTGCACCGTACCGACCGCGAATTGGGCGTGGGCTCACCGAGCCGGCCACCTCCATATCGCTGTCGACAATTTAAAGGCCCCCGAGCCGCCGTCACGACCACTCCCCTTGAAGAAAAACTCCCGCCTAGGAACGCTATAGCTCAGACGTAGTTAGGACCGTACTACAGACCTGGGATGGGGAAGATTTCGCGCAGCGCTTCGCCCGCCTGGCCGCCCGCCGCAAGCAAGCCTTTTTCACTGCCATCCGTCGTGCCGAAGATCAACTCGACCGCCGCTCCCTGATTGGGGGCGCTGGACCAACGCACCCAATGCACCCGTCGATACTGTGCCGATCCCCGGCAAACTCCAGCATCGACGGGTGCGCATCTTCACCTTTCTTTCGCGGCTCCCGTATTGGGGGAATTCGTCCGGGTGCAGACTGCGCAGGCCGTCGCACCACAATGGATCGGAAGTGCGCGGCGTATTAGTCTCTCGTCAATTGACGATAATGCACGCGCTTCGGCACAATCGAATCCTCGCCAAGGCGCGCTTTTTTATTTTC
>JABHFS010000085.1 GCA_018672475.1 Gemmatimonadota bacterium
CTTTATTCATAAAATGTTAAATAATTCTATACATACCTTATAGATATAGCAAGGAGCATGATCGTCGAACGCAGTTTTATCGTTAGTGATTTGCATTTGGGATCGGCTTATTTTCACCACGAGACTTTCATCTCATGGTTGGATGCGTTGCCTGGGGGAGTGCAGTTGGTGCTCAATGGCGATATTATCGATGATCCCCGCGCTCCGTTGCCTAAAGAACACGGTGCCGTGCTTGATCGCCTGGTGAGCGAGTCGCGGATTCGACCCGTTATCTGGGTATACGGCAACCACGACGCCGAATTTGAGTTGGCCGAAAAGGGGGAGATCCAATTTGCCGATAGTTGGGCGATCGAGCGACGACTGCTCGTCGTGCACGGCGACCGACTCGATCGATTGATGCCGCGCCACGGAATATTCAAGTGGCTCTTCCGCCGTTTTCACCGCCTCCGCGTTATGTTTGGTTTTCGCAATATGCACGTCGCCGAATACGCTAAGAAGTGGTCGTTATTCTACCGCATGCTCAGCGAGCACGTTGCCAATAATGCGCTGCGCTCCGCCCGCGAGCAGGGTTTTGGCGCGGTCGTTTGTGGACATACGCACGCGCCTATGGATATTGAGCGCCAAGGTTTGCGCTATTTCAATACCGGGTCCTGGACCGAAAGTCCTCTGCATTTTCTCGAAGTTACCCCCGATGATATTATCCTGCAGATACACGAGGATGGCAATGGTTAAGTCGGTGTTGCTGGCGCTCGTTGTTTTGGCTGTACCGGGCGGTGCTGAGGAGCGTCTCTTTTGGCCATTGCGTCTCGAGCCGGCGCTCTCCTCGACATTCGGAGAAACGCGTGCGACGGCGTTCCATGTCGGTATGGATGTCAAAACTTGGGGCAAGACGGGGTATGAGGTACAGGCCCTGGCGGATGGCTATATCTGGCGGGTGCGTACTTCGCCTTGGGGGTATGGTCGCGCGGTATATTTGAAACTGTCGGATGGTCGGACCGTGGTTTATGGTCATCTCCAACGATTCGTTCCCCAGATTGCCGAGCGCGTCCACAAGGCGCAAGTAAAGCGCGGAAGCTATAGCGTGGATTTGTATTTCAACGAAGGCGATCTGCCCGTTGAGGGCGGCGAGCTTATCGCCTGGAGCGGGCAAAGCGGCGCTGGGCCACCACATTTGCATTTGGAATTGCGCGACGGGGATAATGTCCCCGTCAATCCGCTCTTGCACGGTTTTGCCATTGCCGATACGATTGCGCCGACGTTACAACGCGTCGCGATCACGCCCTATGGCAGCGGTGCCCAGGTCGAGGGCGGTCATGACCCTTATGTGTTGGGTTTGCGTTTTAGGCCCGAGCGAGGCGAGTTTACGGTCGCCAAGCCGATACAGGTACACGGTTGGGTGGGGGTTAGTATACAGATGTACGATCGGGCCGATGGCGCGTCCAATGAACTTGCGCCCTATAGCGCCGCGTTGGAGTTGGATGGTCGTGCTTATTTTGCTGCCGAGTACGATCGAGTTGCCTACGCGGATATGCACCAGATTGCTCTCGATCGCTCGTTGGTGAAGTTTGCAGGTGGCGCCGGGGATTTTTTCAATCTATGCCGCCTGCCCGGCAATCGGCTTGGATTTTATAAGGAACGCGGTAATGGGCTGCTAAATACGGGTAAGGGCGCGTTGGGCAAGGGAATGCATGAAGCGGTCATTATGGTCACGGATGTCAACGGCAACGAAAGCCGGGTGCGTTTTCGCCTGTTGGTCGATGCGCCGCCGCAGATCACCAACGCGCGAATTTCTATTTCGGCGGATAGTATTTATACAATAGAAGCGCAATTGACGGACGCGGACGATGCGTTAGTAGCGGTCGAACTAGCGAGTTCTCTCGACGGTGAGACGTGGAAAGAAGTCGACCGGCGACAGAGCCGGTTGGGAGAGCTAAAATGGAGAATTCACCGCGGTGCCGCCTACTGGCGGGTTCGGGCGTTGGATCCGGCTGGGGAGGGGGCTTTCGCCATTTGCCGTTTGCCTGTTGAGGCGGGCGAAGAGCAGGCTGGGGAGGTTCCGGTATCTGGTTTTGTCGTAGAGCGCCGTTCGCATCAGGATTTTGTCGAAATTGTCATGCGCCATGACCAGGTGCCCAGTGCTGCGCCGCGGGTGCGGGTCGGGGCGAGCTGGCTCGATCCACGGCAGACCGGCTTGCGCGAATTCCGGGTCGCGGTGCCAATCAAACCGGGTGATTCGGCGCAAATACCGGTTGATCTATATGCACAGGGCTTGCCGGTTGAGCAAGTGTTGCTCGACCGACAGTTGGTCCGTCCAGGCATAGCGCATGATCTATCCTTTTATGGCGGACAGATAACATTGCGTTTTGCGGAGGCGAGTGTTTATACCCCCTTTTTCCCCCAGGTCGAGGTTTTTGAACCGCAAACCCCCCAAGAATTACTCGTCGCTGGTGCCGCTTTTTCATTGGGGCCTGAATTCAGCTTTGACCGCAAGATGGAGATTCGTCTGCGGTACGAAGGGGGGGATTGGCCTGCGGAAAAGCTGGGGATTTATCGAGAAGTCGCCGAAGGGAAGTGGGGGATGGTGGGCAACGAATGGGATGCGGCACATGGGCAGGTCGGCGCGAAGGTGCGCCATTTTGGCCGTTATGCGCTCTTGGCCGACCTGGTGCCGCCCGAGATTGACGCTTTGCGGCCAGCCGCCGGCAAGGTCGTTGAAGCCCGCCCGACTATCCGTGCTGCGATTCGCGATATGGGAGCCGGCATTGGCCGTGAAAAAGATATCGAGTTAGTCCTCGATGGCCGTTCGATTCTTGCCGAGTACGATCCGGACGCGGGGCTGGTACATGGGCACTTGCCGGAGGATTTGCTACCGGGGCAGCACAACCTGCTGGTGAGGGTGCGGGATATGAGTGGAAACCAGGCCGAGGTTAGATCGGAATTCGAAGTGCGTTAGCTGATTTGCACCGGTGCGCCGTTTTGGCGCAGCGATGCCTGGGCGGCTTCTAATACCTGAACGACCCGCAAGCCGTCGCGGCCGTCGCTTAGAGGGGTTTGGCCATTGCGCACGCATTCGGCGAAATGCTGGCATTCCAACTTGAGCGGCTCGGCCATTTCCAGGCGCGGGATGACCACGTCGCCAAAGCGCAAACTGATGGAGTCACCGTAAGAATCGTATTCGGGGCGTTCGGCCGACTTGTCGTAGATCCTCACCTTCTCAGTGCTCTCCACATCGTCAAAGACCACCATTTTTCGGCTGCCGACCACGGTCAGGCGGCGGATCCGATGCGGATCGAGCCAAGAGAGTTGTAATTGCGCCATCTTGCCGTCGGCAAAGTGCAGATTGGCAAAAACGACGTCTTCGATGCCCGGTTGTAGATAACACTCGCCACGGGCGCTGACGGCGTCGGGCTTCTGGCCGAGCAGGTGCAGGATCACCGAGATATCGTGCGGTGCCAGGCTCCACAAGGCGTTTTCGTCCTTGCGGACGATGCCTAGGTTGACGCGTTGGGCATACAAGTAGTATAGCTCGCCAAGCTCGCCGGACTCTATTAGGCGCCGGAGCATCTGCACGGCGGGATGGTATTCGAGCAGGTGGCCGACCATCAGGACGCGGTCGTGTTCCTCAGCCAGTTCGATTAGGTGTTCGGCGTCAGTGGAATTGAGCGTCATGGGCTTTTCGATATAGACGTGCTTGCCTTGTTCGAGGGCTTTTCGTGCCAATGCGTAGTGGTGCACGGCCGGTACGGCTAAAACAACACCATCAATCGACTCGTCGGCCAACAAGAGGTCGTAGTCGGCGCCCGTTTGGATTTCGGGGTATTGCTGTTGGATGGCGGCGCGGATTTTAGGGTCGGCGTCGCAGACCTGGCTCAGATGGACCTCGGGCAAGTCGTGGAAAACGCGCACCAGATTCTTGCCCCAATAACCGGCGCCGACACAGGCTATATTCACGCGATTCATTGTTGTTTTGCCGCCACGATGGGTTCGAGTTTCTGCTGAAGGTAGCTAAACGCTGCTTCGGGTGTATCCGCGCGGTGGGATAATTTGAGGTCTTCTTCGCGGATGGTGCCCCAGCGGGCCATGGCTTCAATGTCGATGACTTCGTTCCAGTACTGGGTGCCGTATAGGACGGTAGGCTTTGATCGGCGGCATCAGGCGGATTGGAAATAGCTGTTGACGTCACCGGCCAGACGCAGGAGCGCCTGGCTGCTCGCGGCATCGGGGTGGGCTTGCACGATCGGCTCGCCGGCATCGGCTTGGCGGCCGACAAGCGGGTCGAGTGGAACTTGGCCGAGGTAGGGGATGTCTAAGTGGCGGGCGGTGGCCTCGCCGCCGCCTTCGCCGAAAATCGCTTCGTCGTGGCCGCATTTGTCGCATGAGAAATAACTCATATTTTCGACCAGGCCGATTAGGGGAACCGCTGTTTGGCGGAACATTTCGACGCCTCGCCGGACGTCTTCGAGGGCGATCGCCGAGGGGGTGGTCACGATCAAGGCACCTGTGAGCGGGGCGATCTGGGTCAATGTGATTTGTACGTCGCCGGTGCCCGGGGGTAAATCCAGGAGCAATAGATCAAGTTCGCCCCAGTTGACGTTAAAGAGGAATTGGTGGATCATTTTGGCCAGCATTGGGCCGCGCCAAATGACCGGCGTGCCCGGGTCGAGTAGAAGCCCCATCGAAATGGCCGTGATTCCATGGGCCGCCAGGGGTTGGATGCGTCCGCTCGACTCGTGCATTTCTGGGCGGCCGCTGAGGCCGAACATGCCTGGGATGTTGGGTCCGTAGATATCGGCATCGAGCAGCCCGATTCGCAGGCCCTTACCGGCGAGAGCGACGGCTAAGTTGGCGGTGAGCGTGGACTTGCCGACTCCGCCCTTGCCGCTTGAAACGGCGAGCGTATCTTTAATGCCGGGGATTGTCTGGCGGTCGTGTGTCTGTGCGGCGTTCACTAAAACTCCTGCCATAGAAGGCGTTGTGGAAATGAATGTCTGAGTATAGAGGAAATGCCCCCCTTTTGCAAGGGGAGGAATACGGGAGATTATAATGCATAGAATAGTGCTTTTGGCGGCGCTTTTGGCCCTGCCTGGATGCACCAACGTCAACCAGATGCACAAGCTTTATCTTGAGGGCAACGACGATCAACTGTATAAGATCATGGAGATCGTGTCTCGTCAGGATTATCCATATGCCACACGACGCAAGGCGGCGCGAATACTCGGTGAGGTCGGCGACCGCCGGGCGGTGCCGGTGTTGTCGAGTGTACTGCACTCCTATGAACAGCGAACGACCCTCAAGCAAGACGCGCTTCGTGCGCTGGGTGCCATCGGCGATCAGAGTGCCGCGCCTGAAATTGGCCGTTTGCTCGATCGCTCGCTCAATACCGCCGATGCCGAGTTGCGAATGGCTGCGGTGGAGTCGTTGGGAGCGATGGGCGGTGCCAAATCGGCGGAGATCCTGGTCAATGCGCTGAGTTATTATAGTATTCTGATCTTGCGCAGCGAGCAACGCACGCAAAAGGGCGTATTCACGGGTGAAGAACAGAGTTACCCTTTTGGTCCGGCCGGTGCTGATTCTACGGGCGGCCCCCGGCGTTATCCGAATGTCGGTATGGACCCCTTTGGCCAGGGCGGCGAACCCCGTGTCAGCATGTTCGGCACACCGATCGAACGCAATCAAATGCAATACAATCCGACGGCTGAAGAAAGGACACTGGCTCACGATGCGCTGGTGCGCGTCGGCGAGCCGGCGATCTCTGAGATCGAGAATTATATGGGGAACAACCGTTTGCACCCGACAATGCGTAAAGAACTGCTGTCTATTATTACGGAAATAAGAGGCGATCCTCCGTCGGATACGAGTGATTCTACCGCTGTTTACTAATGTGTTGACAAAAACAAACGAATCGTATATTATAGGTCGATCTTAGCCGAGAAAAATAGACCTATAATAGAATTTTTCAAGGTTTTTAACCATTATGAAAAGCGATATCGGTCCGCTCCTTGGGGGGTGGGAATACGCACCTGGTGAGTTGAGTGTGCGCAAGATTGACGGGGGACGCGGCGGGCAAAAAATACAGATCCGCATGGATCTGGGTTTGATGCAGTTGGAATGGAGCGGCCGTCCCGACGCCATCCGTCCGCATGGTTATGCCTCCCTCTTGGATTACTACCAAGAGAAGAAGGTGGAGCGCGAAGACGATCAAGGTCCAGGTACCTTCAGTTTGTCGCGCGAAGATTGCTGGAATTTGGCGCAAGAGGCCATGAAATACTATTGGCGGCGAATTAGCTTTTTCGAGCTAAAGGAATATCAGCGAGCCGAAGAGGATGCAAAGCACAATCTGAAGATCCTCGATATGTGTTACGATTATGCAGAAAATGACGAGGATCGCCAATTGGCCGAGCAGTACCGGGTCTTCGTTACCGCGCACCGGATCCAAGCTCGGGCATTGGCTTATTTGGATGAGGACGGGCATAAGGAAGCTGTCGAAGAAATTCGCCAGGGCATTGCTGAGATTGAAGCCTTTCTCGAGAAGATTGGTCAGTTGGGCCAGCTAGACGATTGCCCAGAACTGCTCTTTTTGCGCGAGTGGCAAAGCGAAGTAGAGACCAGTAGGCCACGCTCGCCGCGCGAGCGCCTCGTCGCCGAGTTACAGGCCGCGGTTGAAGAAGACCAATTCGAATTGGCCGCTTCGCTTCGCGACCGGTTGCACTTGTTGGAGACCGAGCAGTCCGGCCAGGAGCTTTGAGGCGCCGATCGACCTGGGCGCGGTACTGGTTGTGGGGGTGGCTGAGTGGGCAAACCTCTCGGCCCTTTTACTTTATTTTATTAACGCTGTTGGGGGCTTGCGGGCAGATTGGTTCGAAGGCGCCTTTGGCCCCGACGGTCGAGGTGATACAAGAGGAATCGCCCGTAGAGGGCGAAAATTTCCTGGGTTTGCGGTTGTTCAGGCCTGGCACGGGCTCGCGTCCGCTATTGGTCTCGTTGGAATGGGAAGCGCCCTCGGGGCGGCGGAATAAAGTCGAGCATCGATTGCAAGTTCCGGGTGGGATTCCCGGGCGGTATGCTTTGCCCTATCGTTTGCAAGAGGCCGGAATGCATCGCGCGGTCCTGCGGCTTTACGATTTGGAACTGGGCACGCAGGTTCACGCCGTTGAGGATTTGCTGCTCTTTGCCCGGCCCGCCTGGGAGTTAACAGCGGATCGCTCGTATTATACGCGTGAAGGGCAGATACGCTTTCGCCTTCAATGCAATCGGCCTGATTTCGCCCCGATTCACGCAATTGTGGCATTGCGCCATGGTGCAGAGGTGCTGGATCGGGTGGATTTAAACCTGGTCGGTCGGGAGGCGCGCGGAGCTTTTGCCGCCGATGCACTGGTAGAAGGCCAGTACCGGATCGTCGCCCATTGGTCCAATGCGGCGGGTGCCGTCGATTCGCTGGAAGTTGAGATTAGAAAACTAGCTCCGGCTGAGCGAGAAATAAAGATAGACCAATTCAGCCGGGCCTTGCTCGTCGACGGTGCTCCGTTTTTCCCCGTCGGGCTCTATTGGCTGCGAGCCGATATGCTCGGTGAGATGCGGCGGTTGAATTTTAACTCCGGAGACTATTTCTACAAGCTCCGCGGGGAGGAAGTCGCCGAGCTTATGGATGCGGCCGCCGAGCAGGGTATGCAAATACTGCTTGAGCTGAGCGAACACGCGCGGCAACAGCCCGAGCCGGATTATGAGGCAATCGAAGCGGCGGTCAAGCGCTATCGGCGCCATCCGGCGCTTTTGGCTTGGTACTTGGTCGACGAGCCGGACGAAACTGGGATGGATCCTGCGGTTGCCCGTCGGATATACGAGCTGATTCGGGAACTCGACCCTTATCATCCCGTCTATTTAGTCAATAATAGGCCGCATACTTATGCGGCCTATGCAGAGGCCAGTGATATATTGGCCATAGACGTATATCCGATTCCGCGTTATCCGATTACCCGGGTGCGCGATTCTATGCGGCAAGCGCGCTGGGCTTCGTTGGGCCGGAAACCGGTCTGGCTGGTAGCCCAGGCATTCGGCGGTGTGGAGCACTGGCCGCGTGCACCGACGGCGGTCGAGTTGCGCAATATGGTGTATCAAGGTGTGATCCAAGGGGCGGGCGGCGTATTGTTTTATCGCCATTGCCAAGAAGATGAGAGGCATATTCAGCCTCTTGCCCTATGGAAGGAAGTGCAAACCCTTGCGGCCGAACTCGCTGAACTGGCCCCAGTGCTCATGCAGCCTGCATTCGATGCTGGGGCGCGGGCGGCGGGGCGGGGGGTAGAAGCGCTCATCAAAAAGCAAGGGGACGACATATACGTATTTGCTGTCAATGTAGATACGCAGCCAAGGCGTTTTGAAATGCGTATAGAGGATTTGCCGCCCGTGAATCGAGTTAGAACGCTTTATGGACTTGCTGATTCGGTGCTTGAAAAGGGATGGTTGGTCGCGGAATTAGAGCCGCTTGGCATGGCGGTTTACCGGCTGGAAAAGGCCGGCATTTAAATATTTGCATAGGTGGTCCATCGGCCCTCGGGCCGTTAAAGAAAGAGGGGACTATGGCTAAAAAAGTAGCGCTTAACAAACGGGACAGAGAGAAGATTCGAAAAATGCTCTTGGCGCGGCGTGCCGAATTGCTCAGCGATATGGACGGCACCGAACACGAGATTGACGAATTGCAGGACCCGAAGGCGGATGATCTCGATCGTGCTGTTGAAGCCGGGGCGATGGAACTCTTGGTGGCTCTAGGCGATACTGAACGCCGAGAGCTTGAAGAAGTGACGCTGTCGCTTGAGAAGTTGGATACGGATACCTATGGCAAGTGCGAAGCTTGCCTAGATACTCCGCTAAACCTGTGTCCGACCTGTCCATTTATCCCTAAGCCGCGCCTGGAGGCCTTGCCGACGGCTCGACTCTGTGTGAGTTGTCAGGAGGCAGAGGAACAGAACCAGATTCCGTCCTATACTCGTTTGCGCCCGCGGCGGATGTTCGGCGAGGATATAGAGGAGTTTTCCCATCCGCTGATGGATTCGGATGACGATAAGTAGGTTTATCGGCTTATAGCTTAGGCGAATACAACTAAGAAACGGCCCGGGGGTTATACCCTGGGCCGTTTCTTAATTGTATCTGGGCTTGAGAGACGCGTTATGGTTGCAACTCTTCGAGGTGTGCCATTGTGGCGACGCGCACGTTTTTCAGCTCTCGCTGGTAGGTGATGATCGCCTCAAGCTCGTCGATTTGTGCGCGGGTCAGATCGCCTTGGGCTTGCAATAACTGTTGGCTGTCGGCTAGGCCGAGCTCGAAACGGCTCTGTTCGACGTCGTAGGTGCGCTGGGCGAATCGCAGGGCGGCCTGGCGCAGGTCTATTTGCCGTTCGGCTTCGTTGAGGTTGCGCGTGGCGTCGCGGACCTGGCGGATGATCTGCCGGCGCTGCTGCTCGCGGGAGATGCGGCTTTGCTCAAGGGCGATACGCGCTTGGTTGAGGCTGGCGCGACGCTGGCCGCTGTCGATCAGCGGCAGGGCCACCTGAATATTGACGCTCCACCGGTTGCGCTCGAAGTTGCGGCTGATATCGCCAATATCGCCGCCCCGGCCCTGCAGGCTGAGATCGGCGTTTAGATTGGCGGTCATGCCATTGCGGCGACGGGTGTCCTCAAGATCGAGTGCGCGGATTTTTTCGAAGATCTCGGCCCGTTGCATATCGCTGCGGCGCGCCAGGCCGAGTTCCAGCGCGCGGTTAGCGTCGACAGGGTGCAATTCGTATTTGACTTCCGTTGCGACGTCGAGTGGTGCGGCGGTGTCGAGCCCGAGGGTCTCGCGCAGGATGTCTCGGCGTTGTTCGATGGCGGTCTCGGCTTGCGCGAAACTGGCTTCGGCCTGTAGCATTTCAACCTGCAGACGCAGGGCTTCGACTTCGGCGATAAGGCCGACCTCGAATTTTCGCTGGGCTAGCTCTAGATTGGCATGCGATTGCGCCAGGCGTTGTTTTTCGATTTCGAGCCGACGGATGTTCTGCACCAAATTATAGTAGTCGTCGACGACCTGGCCTTCGAGTTGCAGGTCTTGGCGATCAAAGTTGAGACGGGCGCTGGTCAGGCTGTGTTCGGCACGTTTTAGCGAGATTTCTTCGCTCGGACGGTTGAGAATCTGGTGCTGGTAATTTAACCGCATGTCGCCGGAGAGGTCGAGGAAGTCGGAACGGCGGTTAGACGAGAAACTCCGCCGCAGAGCCGTAGTATTCAGCGTGACTTGGCCCAAATGGCGCACGCGCTGGGTCATGCGCAAGTCACCGGAGTACTGGAAATCCGTGTTTTCCTCGCGGACCCGTGTTGCCAAGGCGATATTTTCCTGGGTATCGCGTAGTTCGGTGAAATTGGGGGCGGTGAGATTGGCGCTCATATTGAAACCAAAGGGCGCCCGCGCCGATTCCAATTGAGCGTGGGTATTGGCTAGTGTATGGTAATCGCTCTGGTGTTGCAGGTTGTTGCGCTGGGCCAAGGTTATGCATTCTTGCAGCGAAAGGACTTCGGCTGTTGAGAGCGTATTAGTAAGCAGTAAGGCGGCCAACGCCCATAGGGTTTTCATCATAAAGGTCCTGTGCTTTTTATCGATTGTACGTATCTTTAATCTCATTATCTTATACAGTGGACACTAAGCAATAAGGTGGACATTTTCAAGTCTGAATAAAGGAATGACATGGCGCATTATCTAGTGACCGGTGGGGCGGGCTTTATCGGGTCCCACTTGGTCGAAGAACTTCTTCGTCGTGGTGAAAAGGTCCGGATCTTGGATAATTTCTCGACCGGCAAACGGGAGAATGTCGATGCTTTCGCGGGGCGGATCGAACTAATCGAAGGCGATATTCGATCCCATCATATTGTGCGCGAGGCGGTCGATGGTGTGGATTTTGTGTTGCACCAAGGGGCTTTGCCGTCGGTGCCACGCTCGATTAACGACCCGATCACCACTAACGAGGTCAATGTTACCGGCACACTCAATGTGCTCGACGCGGCCAAAGACGCGGGCGTCAAGCGGGTCGTCTATGCCTCTTCTTCTTCCGTTTACGGCCCAGACCCGGAATTACCCGTTCGCGAGGGTATGAATCCGAACCCGGTCTCGCCCTATGCGGTAGCAAAGCTGACGGGCGAGAAATATTGCCATGCCTTCTCAAAAGTGTATGGCCTGGAGACGGTAGCGTTGCGCTATTTCAATATATTCGGTCCCGGTCAGGATCCTAAATCCCAGTATTCGGCCTTTATCCCGCTCTTTGTCGTCGGTATGATGGAGGGCCAAGCGTTGACGATTGACGGGGATGGATTGCAAGCCAAGGACTTTACTTATGTGAGTAATGTAGTGGAAGCAAATTTGTTAGCGGCAGTAGCCGAAGGGGTCAGCGGCGAGGTGTTCAATGTTGGTTGCGGTGCGAGCACTAGTGTTAACGAGGTAGTGGGGCATATTCGCAAGATCATTGGTGCCGAAGGCAATATTACCTATGGGCCGGCGAGGGCCGGCGATGTGCCGCAATCGCTAGCGGCAATCGATCGGGCGCAGGAAAAATTGGGCTATGAGCCGCGGGTATTGATTGA
>JABHFS010000086.1 GCA_018672475.1 Gemmatimonadota bacterium
CTCCGGGACCACCGTTCCGATCCACGGCCTTTGGCCCAATCACGTGCGCACGACTTCCCTGCCTCCAGGCGGTCTCAACGGCCACCTAGTCGACTTGGGACGCGGCAGCTTGCAGGCGATGAACGGCAAACGACTGGAAGGTAGTATCGCGCTGATGGGCTTCGGCTCGGGCAACGCCTATGTCGAAGCACGCGCGCTGGGCGCAGCGGCCATACTCTTCTACGACGACGGACGCGTCACCCGCAGCGAAGCCGCCGAGAAGTTCCTCCAGGTCCCCGTCGACATTCCTCGTTTCTGGCTCGAAACAGCCGACGCGGAGCTTCTGCGCGAACACGCCAAGACCGGCGAGAGCAAAGTACACCTCGAAGCGCGCATGGATTGGCAACAGGTCGAAGCGCGCAACCTGCTCGCCGTCCTGCCCGGGCTAGCCGAAGACATGCCGCTGGGCCAGCGGCAAAAGACCCAGCAATGGAAAGACCAAGTCATAGTCATCCAGGCCCACTACGACGCCATCTCCGTCGTCCCGGCCCTGGCGCCCGGCGCCGAAAGCGCCACCGGTATCGCCGCCCTGTTGGAGGTCGCGCGCCTGCTCGTCAAGGAAGGCACCCGTTACACCGTAGTTTTTCTCGCCACACCGGGCCACTTCGAGGGCCTCGCCGGTGTCAACGACTTTCTCTACCGGCACGCACGCACCAGCGAATATTTTCGCGATAAAATTCCGACCGCTGACCACATTGACTTTCGCCTCTTCATCGGGCTGGATCTTTCGAGCCATAGCGCTCAAGTCGGCACCTTCACCATGGGTACCTTCTATAACTCCGTTTGGGGCAATAACGACTACCAAAAGAACCTGATGGCGCATTACTCCACGCGCTTTGGGCAGTACAATCGCGAGATCTTCGCCGACTCGACTCGTTACCAGGACGCGGTCGCACCCAAGAAAAGGGTATGGAAGAATTTCATGCCCGCGCGTCTGGCCCTCGACAGCGAGGCCTCGGCTTTCGTCGGCAAAGAAGCCCTGTCCTTCGTCACGCCTAACCAACTGCGCCAACGCGTCGACACGCCACTGGACAAACTCGAATTCGTCGAACTCGACAACCTCGCCGAGCAAACCCGCACCATCGCCGGACTAATACTCAAGGCCACTTCCGACCCCGACTTTTTCAACGACAGCAAGCTGTCCCTGCGCGATTGGGGGCACAGCCTCGAAGGCAACATCTACTGGTTCGACCGCGACGTCAATTTCGCCGTGCCCAAGGCCCCGGTACCCGGCGCCCTCGTCACCTACTTACAACCCGGGCCCAATTCGGTCGCCGGCGTGCGCACACTGATCACTACCCACGCGCAGGCCGAGGGGGACGAGACCGGCTACTTCAAATTCGACATCATGCGCAACCGTTTCGCCAACAAGATCCAGGCTTTCCAGTTGGACGACTACGGCCGCATTACCTCAGCCCCCGACCTCGGCGAAGAAGGCGACAAGACCTACCCCGGCACGCAACCCTACGGCTGGTGGGAAAACCGCATGCTGCAGGTGCTATTCCCCTGCCGGGCGCTGAGTTTCCTCGAAGTCGTCGACCCGCGCTACCTCTCGGCGATGGACCGGATCAACGTGCTCGGCGCCAACGACGCGCCGCCGCGCTCTTTCTCGCTCAGCTATATAGAAAATCAGAGTGGCTCGCAGGACCGGGTCGTGCAGGCCGGCGTCGTCTTCGCCGAACCCGGTACCCGCGTCAAGATCCTCGCCGGCGAAGCCGGGTTTGGCGGCGAGAGCGCACTGTCCGGCGTGCGCTATATGCTGACCAACGCCGACGCCGACCTCTTCGCCAACCCGCCCGACCCATCGACGGTGGACCTTGAGACCATCGAACGCGCCCAGGGCCGAGGCTTCCCCGTCGACCAAGGCTTCATCCCCTACCCGGCGCTACAAGCCGCACGCGATATCTGGACTCTCGACGAGGCGCGCATCAAGCAGATGGCTCGCCATGGCATCGTGCTCGACGAGCTACAAGCGATGCATAGTGAAGCCCGTGAAGCCCTAGTCGAAGCAGGCGAAAAACTCGCTATCTATGACTACACCGGCTATCAAAGCGCAGTGCGCCGCGCACTGGGCCTCGAGGCCCGCATCTACCCGGAAATAAAAGCCACCGCCAACGACACCGTGCGCGCGGTCATCTTCTATTTCGCACTGATCTTGCCCTTTTCCTTTTTCTGCGAGCGCTTCTTTTTCGGTTTCCCCGATGTCCGTCGACAGCTCATCGGGTTTGTCGGTTTCTTCGTTGGCGTCTTTCTGATCTTGCGTTGGGTGCACCCGGCCTTCAAGCTAAGCACCTCGCCCTATATTATTTTCCTGGCCTTTGTAATCCTGGCCCTGGGGCTCTTAGTCGTCTCCATCGTCATTAGCCGCTTCCTGGGCCTGCTGGCCAAACGCCGGGGCGCCGCCGCCGGTCTGCACGAAACCGATGTCGGCCGCTTATCCGCCAGTTTCGCCGCCGTATTGTTGGGCATTTCCAACCTCAGCAAACGCAAAATGCGCACCGCGCTCACCGCCGCTACCCTGACCCTGTTGACCTTTACCGTCAACTCCTTCACCTCGGTCAAATCGAGCCTCGACTTCTATCGTCTACCACGCGACACCACGCCGATCTACGAGGGTGCGCTAGTGCGCGACCGAGCTTGGCGCGGCATGCAGGAGTCCACCCTCCAATACGTCAAGAGCGCCTTCAGCGACCGCACCCTCGTCGTGCCGCGCGCCTGGTATTTGTCCCCGGTAGAATCCGAAAAGGCCTATATCAATTTCACCTCGACTGAATCCGGCCAGGCCAGTTTCGCGCACGGATTGGTCGGCATGCAGCCCGAAGAAACTCAGGTCACCGGCATCGACCAACACCTGACCGCCGGCCGTTTCTTCAACGCCGACGATTTAAACGCCGTCATCCTGCCCGACTCTTTGGCCGCGCTCGTCGGCATCGTGCCCGTTGATGTCGGCACGGCAAAAATCTCACTTTACGGCGAGGAATACCAGGTCATCGGAATGTTTAACAGCGCCACGCTAAAAGAGGTCACCGACCTCGATGGCGAGGCGCTTACTCCCGTCGATACCGTCAAAGACGCCGCACTAATCAACCGCGAAAACACCGAGGACCCGCGCACCCAGGCCTCGACCACCGTCGAGACCTTCAATCACCTCGAGGTGACCAACACCATCTTTCTGCCCTACCAGCGCGTCATCAATATGGACGGCCGCCTACGCTCGATCGCCATCGCGGCTGATGCCGGCGACAAAAACTTCACCCAGCGCGTCGAATCCTTTATGTCGCGGGTCGCCCTGACGCTCTTCGTCAGCAAGGGCGACAAAGTCGTCGCCTACAGTTCGATCGGCTCGACCGAGATCAGCGGCGCCGGCCAACTCTTTATTCCAGTGCTGATCGCCGCGCTGATCGTCCTCAACACCATGACCGGCGCAGTCTACGAGCGCGCGCGCGAAATAGGCATCTACAGCGTCGTCGGCCTAGCCCCGAGCCATATCGGCATGCTCTTTTTGGCCGAGTCGACGGTCTTCGCCACTTTCGGCGCGGTAGCCGGTTATATCATCGGCCAGATTTCGCATATGCTGATGCTGCAATACGACCTAATGGGCGGCCTGACCCTCAACTACTCGTCCCTTTCCGCCGTCTGGGCCACGGTCGTCGTCATCGGCACGGTATATCTTTCGACGCTCTATCCGGCGCGTTTAGCCGCGAGCATGGCGGTGCCCGACGTCACCCGGCAATGGCAATTTCCCGCGCCAGAAGGGGATCATTGGTCGTTTGATTTCCCCTTTACGATCGGCGGTGCCGAAGTAGCGAGCATGTATGTCTATCTAAAAACGGTCTTCGTCGCCTATGGCGAGGGATCGGTCGGTGATTTTATCGCGCGCGAGGTCGAACTGTCTATCAACGAAAGCGAAACCGGTGCTGAGCCGTCTTACGAGATTGCGATGCGGACTTGGCTAGCGCCCTATGATCTGGGCATTAGCCAGGTAGTCCGTTTGCGGGCGATTCCCACTGGGGAACATCGGATCTATAAGATTGAGACGAATATCGAACGATTGAGCGGCGATATGGTCTCTTGGCAACGGATGAACCGCAATTTTCTCAATGTGTTGCGCAAGCGGTTCTTGGTTTGGCGGACATTGCCGGCGGGGATTCGCGGAGAGTACCAGGAGCGGGTGGAAGCGGAGTACGGGATGGAGCCTGTGTAAGATAGGAGGGCGAACAAGAAAAGTGATTCGGTCGTCCGCAAAGACATCGCACGAAAACCAAAAATGAACGACCCCGCCGCAAGCAGCGGGGTATCAGGTTTCTCTCGCAATCTTAGCGCCGCAAGCGGCGGGGAATGGACCCGTCGTTCATTCAAAAAAAGAAAATTCAAATTCAAAAATTAAAAGCTAAAAGTGACTGAACCTACCACCAAAAAATTTCCACTGCGCGCCTTTCTAATAGGCCTAAGCCTAGTAGTTCTGATCAACGTCGGCGCCCCTTATAGCATGTTCATCCTGCAATCATCGCAATGGGCCATTAGCTACCTGCCCCTGAGTGTCATGTTCATCTTCACCGGACTCGTCTTTCTCAACGCCGCCCTAAAAACCTTTCTAAAAATAAAAGGCCTCAGCACCACCGAACTCGGCCTGATCTTCACCATGTCACTGGTCGGTGCCTCCGTACCCACTTGGGGCACCTCTACCTATATGATCGCCGTCATCGGCGCGCCGCAGTATTTTGCCTCGCCTGAAAACCAGTGGCAGGCAAAAGTCGTCGAACATATCCAGCAATGGCTCGTGCCCAACGATATGATCGCGCTCAAATGGTTCTACAACGGCATACCCGCCGGTGAGGCGATCCCCTGGGGCGCCTGGGTCGGGCCGCTCTTTTGGTGGACCAGCCTAGTGATGGCGATTTTCTTCCTGTGTCATTGCATCGTCTCGGCGCTGCGCAAACAGTGGGTTGAATACGAGCGTCTGCCCTTCGCGCTGATGGAGTTGCCGCAACAACTCATCTCACCACCGCCCGGCTCCAACTGGCCCGGCTTTGTGCGCAAATCCGCCTTCTGGATCGGTTTCGGCATCCCCTTCTTTATCGTCATGTGGAATGTTGTCACCTATTTCACGCCGGCCTTCCCGCCGATCCCGCGCGAACTATCCGATCCGATCCGCATCGGTCGCGAGTTTCCCGCGATCAACACCAATATCAACTGGGCCATCGTTGGGCTGACCTATTTCGTCAACCTCGATGTCTCCTTCAGCCTGTGGTTCTTCACCCTGCTGACTATGGTGCAAGAAGGCCTGTTTAATCGCTTCGGCTATGCCATCGCCAACCGCGACGTCTATACCCTCGGTCATCCGGCCATCGGCTGGCAGTCCTTCGGTGCGATGATCGTGTTGGTCTCCAGTATGCTGTGGATGGCGCGCGAGCACCTCGGCACCATTTGGCGCAAAGCCATCCACGATGACCCGACCATAGACGATTCCAACGAATTGATGTCCTATCGCATGATCGTCTTCGGCGGCGGACTCGCCCTGCTTTACATCGCCTTCTGGATGTGGCGCGCCGGCATGAACCTCCCGACCATCGTGCTCTTTGTACTGGCAACGTTGATCCTCTATACCGGCATCACCCGGATCATCATGGAAGGCGGTCTGCTCTTCAGCCGGGCGCCTTTGATCGGCCAAACCTTCGTCGGCAACGTACTAGGCCCATACGCCACCGCGCAGAGCAATATCGCCATGGGGCTGTCGTACGGCTGGCACCACGAGCTCAAGGGCTTCTTTATGGTCGCCGCGGCCAATAGTGCC
>JABHFS010000012.1 GCA_018672475.1 Gemmatimonadota bacterium
ACAAAACGCCACCATTTGAGATTGAAACGGTGTGGGCAAATCACAAAGTAAAAAAATCATACGGACAGCCACTAGTATACGAAGACCATATCTACGTATATAGTGGCCGATTTCTGAGCTGTGTTTCAATGCAGAGTGGAGAAATTTCCTGGAAATCACGCCACCCTGGAGATGGTTTTATCATCGCGGTAGATCGGCATCTGGTTGCCTTGACGAAAAAAGGCCGAATGCATGTAATCGAAATCGATTCCCTTGAGTATCGCGAAAAAACGTCGCTGCAGGTCTTTGATGATCTTGCATGGACACATCCCAGCTTCAGCAATGGTAAGATATACGCTCGTAGTTATGGGCAAATTGCTCGAATTGGTGTGAGTCGGTCAAAAGAAAGCGCAGCAGCGAAGAGTGTGTCTGTAGCAACCGAGTCAAATTTTCTCAGCTGGCTGAAACGAGTCGAAAGAGTTCCTGTTCCTCAACGAGCTTCACTGATTAGTCAGTTTATGAAAAAACAGCTGTCGTTCCCAATTGTTGAATCGGAAGGGGTGGTTCACTTTGTCTATCAGGGCGATGCAACCGACCTGGCAATTAGTGGAGACCACGTGGGGCTCTGGGATGAAGCACCTATGCAGCGCATAACAGGAACCGACTTTTTTTATTCCACTAGTCGCCTCAAGCCTGCTAGCAGGATTAAATATCGATTCATTAAAAACTATGAAGAAAAAGTGTTGGATCCTCTTAATCCACTTCGGGTCGAAGATACATTAGGAGGAGATGCTATTGAATCATTTTCTTGGTTGTCGCTTCCTGGTTGGTCTGCTACATCCTTTGATACAAAAGAACACGTACAACGCGATACTCTCGAAAGTCGACAAATTGACAGTGCGATCATGGGTACTCGACGCGAAGTAAAAATATACCTACCACCAAATTATAAAAATACCGAAAAAAGATACCCTGTAGTCTATTTGCACTTGGGTACGCTTGGGCGTCGCTTAGGACATGTTGATCAAGTGGTTGATCAACTGATTCGACAAAGACGTATTGATCCGATTCTGCTTGTTTTGATACAAGAAAATGCTGCTGGGTATTACGATGAGATATTCTGGAATGCGGAATCAATGCAGAAATATGCCGAGATGTTCGTTAAAGAGATTGTTCCATTTATTGATCAGAATTACCGTACCGTGCAAGATCCAATCGGCCGGACAAATGTAGGTATGGGATTCTCAGGCTGTGTCGCTATGTACACCGGATTAAAATACCCGAATAAATTTGCTCATCTGGCTAGTCAATCAAGCGTTTTTTGGGATAGGGGCGGCGAGAAATTAGTTGCTGATCTAATCAAAAAAAAGAGCAATAGACCGGCTAAAATTTATCTAGAATGGGGTAAATATGATTTCAAACGCCATCATATGGACGTCCTGGGTATTAGAGAACGTAATCAGCGCTTCTATACTTTGTTGGCGGAGGACGGACAGCTGCTAGCGGGGGGAGAGGTTAATGCAGGATTTGGTTGGTCTAGTTGGAGACATCAAATCGACGAAATGCTAGAATTTTTTTATCCCTATTCAAATTAGCAATACTGTGGACGCTTTTTAAGCGGCCTTCGGCCAAAGTTCCTCAGCTGTTGGTATCGGGGCGTTTTTTTAGCCAGCTTCCATCCCAGCCGAAGGTAGAAAAAAACGTTGCAGGAAGAGCTCATTAAAATAACGTCACCGTTCACAGCATTTTGGTTAATTGATGTTATGCAGCCTTTAGTTTTTGCAGTTCCTCAAAGTGGACTTTCCTCGACTTGATAGACACTAACTGATCCATATTGGACTTTCCACGGTAAGATAGACACTCGGTGGCGTTAGATCATGTACGCGTAGTTTGACGGCAGCCTAGCAATATAATCTATAGTGCTGCAGTGCCGCGCCTTCAAACTATGTGATCCCGATACACCGGCCAGAGAAAAGCCCCCGTCGCATCGAAGCGGATGGCGGGGGCAGTGGGGTGTACGCGGCGGTGATGCACCGCTGCTGGTAAGAAGGCAGCCGCCGCGGCGCGGAAGAAGGGCAAGAAGAAGTCGAAGCCGAAGAGATAAAAAACGCCCCACGGATGCGCGCCGCGGGGCGAACCAAAAGGAGGTTGAGAAGGACATTATGGTTCCCTTCTCTTGAACCGGCCTGAGTGTACGTGAACCGTCCTGATGAGCCAGCCTACGTACACGCAGAATATGTCTGCTTGAGCTACTTATGCAAGGGGGGTAGAGGATCTTTTGTTGACTCAAAAATGAACTTGTTGTTACAGGGCGCAACGAAATGAGCTATACCGCCGACACCTGGCCGGCGTTTGGAAGAGGGCTTTTGACTTTACTATACTTATACCACATCGACAATTGAAAACCGGGAAGCAGTGGAAGCGGCGTTCTGGAAACAGCTGGGGTAGCAGCCTAATATCGAAATGTAAAATACGGGAAATTTTAATACAAATGAACATTAGAATGGGAAGATGCACGATGAACGCAGACTTTGAAGCGATGATCGAACAGTCGATTGCCAAGTGTACGACGCTGTCGCGGACGGAAGCGCGGCACTTCCTTGAGCATGGCTGGGTCGTGGTGGAGGGCGCGGTCTCGAAGCAGGTCACGGCGGATATCGTGGCCTGTGCCTGGCGCGAGCTTGAGGAACAGGGTGTCATGAAGGACGACCCGGAGACATGGAAGCAGGAGCCCTACATACGGACCGGTTGCCCGCCCAACATTAACATTATGGCTTCGCGCGGTGACAAGGAAGCGGCGGCGCAGATGCTGGAGATCAGGACGCTTTACGGCTTGCCGCCGGAAAGCTCGCGGCTGCAGGAGGTCTCACCGCGCGCACTCGGCGCGCAACTTGACTGCGTGGGGGGCTGGGACCGGGTGAAAGACCCGGAGCAAATCAAGTTGCCTGACTCCCTCGCGGTGAACCTGTGTCGTGATGACGGCAACTTAGGCGAGGACGGATGGCGCTCGGCGCGTGCTCCAGGCTGGCACAAGGACGGCTGGCAATACCGTCACTTCCTCGACTCGCCGCAGCAGGGGCTCTTGCTGGGCTACTTTTACTCCGATATACTCCCCGGTTCCGGAGGTACCCAAATGTGCGTTGACTCCATCGGCGTCGTTGCTCGCCTGCTCGCCCAGTATCCGGAAGGCATCCACCCGGATTCGGTCCAGTCCTACATTCAGCCGCACATGATCAAGGAGTGCAGTGAGTTTGAGGAGCTCACTGGGCAGGCGGGAGACTTGGCCATTATGCACCCGTATATGGTCCACCGCGTTGCGGGCAATCCCAGCGGCAGACCTCGCTTCGCGCAATTCCCCAGTATTAAACTTTCACAGCCGATGCAGTTTGGGCGCGATGATCCGAGTGACTACAGCCTTAGTGAACTCGTTGTGCTGAAAGAGCTTGGGCAACTGAAGCGTTTCGACTTCGCGACAGAAGAGGATTACGTGACTTATCCACGAGAAGATATCACGCCACCGCCATCACGTACTGAGGAGGAACAACTGGCGATAAGTGTGGGACTATATGAGGAGCAGCAGAGGATGGCGCGGACAGAGCCGGAATGGACGCAGGAGATGTGGACTAAACGAGAGCTCCCCGACATGTCCCAATAGCTATCTGGGAACTCAAATAAGATATTTTTCTGGATCAAAAAAATATCCAGACTCGCCAGTCATCGCCCACAAGGTGTATACCTTCCAATACAGCGAGGCCCATGAGCAGGCGGCCGGGGTCCTTTACCGCATCACCGCCGAGCAACTACAGGTCAGCGTCAGTCGCACCGACGACTTCCGTCGTGACGGGGCAGTCACTACAGGATCGGCCACCCTTGCTGACTACCGCCGCTCCGGTTATGATCGGGGCCAGCTGGCGGCGGCGATGAGCTTATCGGTGTTTTACGCGATCGCCCAGAGGGCTTTGTCGGGGCGAAAAGGTTGATGGCTGCCGGTAGCAAGACCCTTTCATGCCCAACGACGAGCCCTAATGCGTCTACCCTTTCCTGTGAGTTATTATGACAACCCAAGCACTACTCTTTGCAGTGGCTACCGATATTCACCACGATATCATGCACGACGGCCCCCAGCGTCTTCAGGCCTTCAAAGACGGCGCTAGCCAAGCCGGGGTAGATATGGCCGTCCAGCTGGGCGATTTCTGTCAGCCGACCCCGGCCAACCGATCTTTCCTTGCTCAGTGGGAAGCCCTTGACCTACCGCGCTACAACGTGCTGGGCAACCACGATATGGACGGCGGCTTTACGCGCCAGGATACTGTCGCCTACATGTCGATGCCCGGGCGCTACTACTCCTTCAATCGCAAGGGTTGGCACTGTGTCGTTCTCGACGGCAACGATCCGTCCGAGCCGCCCCTGGAGGGCTATGCGCGCGGCGTCGCCGCCGACCAGCGCGCTTGGCTCACCGCCGATTTACAGAGCACCGACCTGCCAGTGCTCATCTTCATCCATCAATCCCTCGACCGAGGCGAAGTAGACGGCGACCGGGAAGTGCTCGACGTGCTGGTGGCCCACAACCAGGCCGTTGGTCGGCGCCAGATTGTCGCCGTGTTCAGTGGCCATCACCACCTGGATTACGCCGTCTGCATCGACGACATCTGGCACGTGCAGATCAACAGCATGTCCAATTACTGGATGGGCGATGACTTTATGCAGGTGCGCTACAGTCCCGCGATAGACGCCGCCTTTCCCTATATCAAATACACCGCTCCCTACAGGGACCCGCTTTACGCCATTGTGCGCGTTGAACCGGACGGCTCCATACATATCGAGGGTGTCGAGAGCCAGTGGGTCGCCCCCACACCGAGTGAACTGGGCTATCTGCAGGCCCACGGCCCGGGTTTGCCGCTGGCTGGAGCCAGTCTGCGCCCCGGTATTGCAACGCGCCGTTTGCCGCCTCTTTAGCCAAGCATCCCACGCGAGGAGGTAGACTTGGGCCGCCCACGCGACCGATTCCTCCGAACCAGCCCTTGCACCCCGACGGCTACGCCGAGCCTGTCTTTTGATGGGATGGTTACAGGATGCTCTAAGTCCTCGTCCATTCCGATCGAGGCATCCAATATGCCTGCCCCGGTTTTCGTCAATACCTCCAGCGCTACGGCTTTTGTCCAGCGCATGAGTCGAAAAGCCAATTGTAGGGATAACGCCGTGGCCGAATCGTTTTTCCATAGCCTCAAAAACGAGTTGATTCATCACTCTATCTGGTATGGTTATCGCGATGTCCATGCCGCGCTATTTCGAGTATATTTATCGCTGAGATGAGTGCCGACGAATACGGCAACGGCAAGGTCGGTGTGTATAACCGCAAAGGCAAAGGGCGAACGCTTAAGCCTGGGCCCTGATGTTAAGGCGAACCGACCAGGACGGCGCCGACGATGGCGAACCCGCATATAATTGAGGATGGATCCGTGAGCTTACCCGAAGTGCAATCTGAGGAAGACGAAGTCGAGGGTCTCGACCCAGCAAAGCTTTGGACGGTGTCGAATGCGTTCAGTGCTTTGCGAGTTGTGGTTGTAGCGCCCACGCTTTACTACATCTGGCTGGGACCCGAATTCCGTTGGTATGTCTTCTTGCTCGTGATGGTTATGGTGTTGTCGGATATTCTGGACGGCGCGCTGGCCAGGGCACGGAATGAGGTGACCGAGTGGGGGAAGATTATCGACCCCATAGCTGACAAGCTTGCGATCGACACGGTCGCTGCGCTTCTCGTCGTTCTGAAGGGATTGCCCGTTTGGGTGGCCGCCGCAGTGATTGGACGCGATATCCTGATCGTTATCGGAGGCGTGCTGATGGCCTCACGGATCAAGGAAGTCCCGTCGTCAAATGTCTGGGGGAAGGCGACAACGTGTGTTATGTCAGCTCTGCTCCTGACATATGCCATGGACTATGATCTGCCCAAGCCGGTCCTGGTGCCGCTTGCAGGTTTTCTGATTGCGGCATCGGCGGTCAGCTATGCGATCAGTTCACGAAAGTCTACTCCGGAAGCTTAGCGTGTCCGACAACAGGGAGACAGGCGAAATGATCGCCAATATGAGTGCCGACGAAAATGGCAACGGCGTGGTCGGCGCGTATAACCGCAAAGGCAAAGGCAAGATAATTAAGCCTGGGCCATGATAGATTGAGCAACGCTGGCGGTGGCATCGAACGTTCGCTGGGTCGAGTGCAGCTGCCGCTGAGCCCCCCTGACGAGCATCGCAGCGTATACGCCCGTCCCTGCCCCCGCCATCCGCTTGGATGCGACGGGGGCTTTTCTGTGGCCGACGTGTTCGGGGTCACAGCGTTGGGAGGTGCGGCGCCATAGGTCGGTTACAGCCGTATTCAACACAGGGGTTGAAATCAGTATGGTTATCGCGATGTCCATGCCGCGCTATTCGCGTATATTGAACTGTTTTACAATCGCGAACGAACCCATTCTTCATAAGCAACTCCGACAACTGGCGGCGTAGCTCGGGGTCATCGATGCGTAAGGCGATTCTTCTATTCTTGAGATCGGTCAGGAGGCTCCTCGTTGGCGGGGTAGGGAGTCTTTCGAGATCGACTTTTTGTTCAACCCTATACAAATCCCGTGCCAGGCGGTGATTGGAGAGGTGGGGCAACAAATGTCGGCTGAAGGAAGTAACCTTGTGAGAATTAGTGGCAGTAACTTCGTTACTGGCGAAGAGATCAATGTTGATCTCTAATAAAATAGCGCATAGGTTCGTTGTCATCATCGGTTGGATCTCACTTATCGTATGGTCGATCAAGTCGGGAACAATCGGCCCTACTTAGACTCCAAAAAAGAATAATGAATCACCCCCACGAGTCGGTCTCGTATATTTTCAGAGAATCGGGACGGCACTCAACCTGAGACAGACTAATCAGCATAGCAGTGACGACGCCTCAAAGTAGCTTAGAAAAGGACTCGATAAGATGAGTGCGATGATTTTATCCGATGCTTTCAATACATTCTACCGCTATATCGATACATTTCACGCGAATCAAATAGATAAAGAAAGCTTTGATCGGTTGTTCCATGCGCCTTTTACTGTATTTACGATCAACAATGATACGCTGACATTACAGAATCTGGACGATGTCGTAGCGTTCTACGACAAGGTTCGTAATACCGTCTATCCCGCCATCTGTGCACCCAATGAATTTCAATTTTTCCGGCTAAATCAACTCGCCTATACGGCATTGTCGAGTTCTACAATACAAATTGCGCTGCAATATGTGTGGCATACTACGCCGGGCGAGACACCTCGATTTGTGGAGGCGTTTTCCTATCTCGTAAAACACATCGAGGATGTAGATGGTTGGAGAATGTGTGGACTTATCGAGATGCACAGCGATTACTTTCCAGATAACTGGACTCCAATATCTATTCCCGACAACTGGCAATATTCTGATTCACTGCCAATAGACAGGCTGAAAGCATTGGTAGCTCCCGCGGGGTTGGACGGGTGACGCACAATTGAAGGAATGAGAAAAAGGGGAGTCAGTCCTACATTGCGCCGCTGACGCCGCCGAACCCGCATATACCCAAAACGCTGCACCGCCCCACCGCCCCGCCATCCGCTTGGATGCGACCGGGGCTTTTGCTTGTGCGGCGATTGCTATTTTCGTACAATGGGCACTCCATCGTCGCTCTCGCAATCCGCGCAGGCGACATACTCTTCTAACCTTTGGCAGGAGGTTGTCTGAACTGACCGCAGTCATACAATTAGATCTGGTTTGCAACACGGCACCCTCAGTCTTTTAGGCGGCTGAAGGGTAGTTTTCAAACCGTTATAGATTAGATGAAGAAGAGGCGGAGGTTAGGCTGTCAATTATCCCAATCAAGAGGCAGTGATGAAATTCATGGTGAAGTGGAGCTGTAATGAAGAGTAGTGGTTGCCCATAATCGAAGTGTTTTCGAGCATGACCCCGGAGCAGCGCGCAGATGTTGGTGACAGCGTAAAGATGATCCGGCGATGGCACGAAACGAACTCAAAAACCGGCGTCGCTATAATGGAGACGACGGACCTTGCAGCCCTCAAGCGCTATCTCGGCCAGTGGAATGCGTTCATGAAAATCGAAGTCGCGCCGGTGCTTGACGACGAGGAAGCGGCCGCACTCCTCAAGGGGGTCCTCGCAGACCACAACCGCTGAGCCATAGAGCGGTTGATTCCAATGTAACTGCCCGTAGGTGCCGGTTGGTACGCTATGACTCCGTATCAGACGCCAATCTGCTACGGGTTTTTTGTTCATTTTCCTCACTGCGTCGGTGGCCGTTTGCCGGTCACGGAACGATCCACTCTATATTTTTGCATAGTTTTAAGTTCGCTCTGCAAAGTCCAATTGATGGATTTACTACACTTTTATCGTTCCAGTTTCTTCAAAAAGGAGCCAAAGTAAAATGGCCGGTGAACCCTCTTTTGTATTAATCGCTCGAATCCAAGTAAAAGAGGGCATGGTGGATCAGTGCGTAGACCTCGCGGAGACCGCAGATAAAGCCGTGGAGGCAAGCGAACCGGGCATGTTGTTCCATCACTTTGATTCAGATCCAGATGATCCCTTGGGTATTCTTTCCTCGAAACCAACAACCAAAACTATAGCTAACTGATGATCTACTCTCTCGACCAACTTGCCGCTCTGTGCAGAAAAGACCCCGTAGGGACAAAGGTCGTCTTCGTCCCCAGTCTCCAGGTCGGCTACCATATTTCAACCGCACTCGCCACTTCGGGCCAATCCTGGGCCAACCTCCATCTGACCACACCGTTGGATTGGGCGCGACAAAGTGTGTTAGCGCGTCTACAGGCAGAAGGCTGGAAGTCGCTGCTGCCCAATTACGATCTATTCTTTATCGGCAATCTGGTAGAAAACGTGCTGAAGGACGAACAGGACGGCTATTTCTCTCGCATGACTGCTAGGCCCGAACTGGCTCGGGCCTTGTTGAAGACGATTCTGGAGTTGCGACAGGCGGGAGTAGGTGTGGAAGTGCTGGAAAAGGCGGGGCGCAAGAATGCGAAACTACACGAACTGGCTATCTGTTATAAGGCGTATGTAGAATACCTCGATGAGCAACGGTATTACGATGAGGCGCGCATCTTCGAAAGGGCGCTGGCCGAGCTGGCTGGCAAGACCCTGCTGGCGCCGGTCTTATACGCGGTATTCGACGAGACTTTGTTGAGTGGTTTGGCGAAACATTATGTCGAGCGATTGGCCGGAGATCAGCTCTTGCGGATTGGTCGGCCGAGTTATAGTCGGCCGGTGCCGGAGCAATGCGCGGCGGGGCGATTTGCCGATGCGTCGATCCTTGCAACAGACGAGCCGTTGGTGGTGGGGCTTGCAGGGAGGATCCTGGTCGATCTCGATGAGGAAGTGGATCGGGATCAGCTGCAGATGGTGCAGGTGTTGGGCGCTGAAGAAGAGGTGCGGTTTATCTTCCGGGATATACTGGCCAACGAGTATCGCTTAGATGAAGTTGAGATCGCCTATACGACGGATGGGCCGTATCTGACCTTGCTGCACGATCTGGCGGCGCGCTTTGAAGTGCCGATTACCTATGCGAGTGGTTTGCCCCCTGAGCTGACGCGGCCCGGGCAATCGCTGTTGGGTTTTGTGCGGTGGATCGTTTCTGGCTTTGATGCTGACGAGTTTATCGGCCTGTGTCAGGCCCGGCTGATTTCCTTTGCGAAAGTGAAGGGGCTGCGCTCGCGCGTGCCGTGGCCTTATGAGATGGCGGCCCTCTTGCGGCAGGGGCGGGTGCGACGTGGTCGCAATGGCTATTGTGAGGGCTTAACTCGTTTAGAGCGTGAGTTAATTGGGCAGTTGAAGGATGACAAAGCGCATGGGCGGCCGACGGGGTCTGTGCAGATACAGCTCGATATGGTCGAGGCGGCTCGGGCGATCATGCAAGAATTGTTGGGCATTCTGCCATCGGGCAAATCGATTGAGCTAAAAGATCTGACGACCGCTTGCCATGCGTTTCTGACCGGTTATGCTCCGATCGTCGAGGGGAGTTATGACCAGGATGCGATCCTGGGTCTGACCGTGCATCTGAGGAATGTCGGCGAGCATGTCGAGATGAGCGGGGCGCCGGCCCAATTGGCGGAGCACTTGCTGGAGTTATTGACCCAGCACCGGGTCGAAGCGGCTAGTGCTCGGCCGGGTTTTATGTTTGCCGTGCCGTTGGAGCGTGCGGGGTATACGCATCGGCCGCATCTCTATGTTTTAGGATTGGACGAAGGGTCTTTCCCGGGGCGGGGTATTGAGGACCCCGTGTTGCTCGACGATGAACGGGTGGCATTGAAATGCGCTTTGCCTTTGCACCGGACGCGGCCCGGAGAGCGGGTGTGGCAGGCGGAGCGGGTGTTGGGAATGGCACCGGGACGGACGACGTTGCTGGCTCGCAGGCGGAGTCTGGAAGACGGGGCGGAATACTATCCGTCTGCTTTTTTTCAGCAACTAGAACAACGGGTTTATGGCGAAGAGGGATCGGGTCGGCCCCGATCATTTATTCCGGCGCAACCGGCTGAGGCGCTGGATCGACAAGAAGCGGTGCTGGTGGCCAGGCGTAGTGCAGGCTTTCGGGAGGCGGTGGCGCAGATGGCGCCCTGGCTGGTGGCTGGCGCGGAGGCGGGACAGGCCCGTGCGGGGTTGGATCTAACGCGATTTGACGGTTTCCTTGGGCGGGCGACGCCCGAACTAAATCCGGGCAATGGTGAGGTGCTTCTGTCGGCGTCGCGGTTGGAGACGCTGGTGCAGTGCCCGTATCGCTATTTCTTGAAATACATTCTCGCGATTCAGCCTGTGGAGGAATATGTAGAAGACACGACTCGTTGGCTTAATCCGCTCACCTATGGGCGCTTGTTACACGACCTGCTCTGCGATTTTATGGAGGAGCTGAAAGCGCGCGACGAGTTGCCGACGAGCGCGCATATTCCGGCGATGAAGGCGCGGGCGAAAGAAAAGATCGAAGAGCAGAAAAAGAGTGTGCCGGTCACCCACGAGGCGGCGTATCGGGCGGATGTCGAGCGGTTAGAACAAGCGGTGGAGATTTTCCTCAATGTAGAAGCGCAACAGCAGGATGTGCAACCTACCGGTTTTGAGGTGAGTTTTGGTTTTGGCAAGGACGGCGGACTGCACAGCCCGAAGCCGGTGTCGTTGGATCTGGGGAAAGGCATTGACCTGTTGTTGCGGGGATGGATTGATCGGGTGGACAAGGTAGGTGAGGGCTATGTGATTTGGGATTATAAGTCGGGCTCAGCGGGACCGTATAAAGAAGGAACGCTGGTGCATGCCGGCGCCTATTTGCAATGGGCGCTCTACGCCTATGCGCTCAACGAGATTCTCAAGCGGCAGGGGATCGAAGAGCAAGTGGTGCAGTCGGGGTATTTCTTCGTCAGCGAGCGGACCTATGGCAAGCGGGTCGCGCCGATCTTGCCACCGCGTCTGGCGCTGGGCGATTTGCTGCGGCCGCTTTTTGAGCTGGTGGCTCAGGGGCAGTTTTTCCACTTGCAAAAAGAAGACCACTGCAAATACTGCGATTACCACAGTGTGTGCGCGTCGGAGCGGGTTGATGCGAAAAAATGGAAGGAGATCGAGAAAGTGATGCCAGGCGGCGACGAGCAGGATCGGGTAGGGGGCTGGCTACATGGCTAAGCGAAAACTGCAAGACCAGCAAGCCCGCGATCGGATCCAAAAGGATGCGCTCGATAGCAATATGGTGGTGATGGCCGGTGCGGGGGCGGGCAAGACCCATGCGCTCGTCGAGCGGATGGTTAACTATGTCCGCACGGTGAGTCCTGAGATTGACCGTATCGCGGCGATTACCTTTACGCGCAAGGCGGCGGGTGAGATGCGCGGGCGGTTTTTGTTGCGGTTGCAGGAGCAGTTGGGCAAGGCGCGCGGGCAGGAGGCTGAGCGTTTGCAATTGGCCTTAGATCGGGTGGACCAGTGTTTTATCGGCACGATTCATTCCTTTTGCGGACAGTTGTTGCGGGAGCGGCCGGTGGAGGCGGGTATTCGGCCTGATTTTAAGGAGCTCGACCAGCGGGATGAGACCCGGTTGAGCCGTAAGGCTTGGGACGATTTCGTACAGTCGTGCTTTAAGCCGGACGATCCGCTTAAGGCGGACGATCCGCGGATCGGCGAGCTGGAGGCGCTGGGGGTCGGGCTGGCGGACTTGCACTCTTTCTTTAATGAGCGGTGCCAGTTTAGCGATTTGCCGTTGCGGAAAGATGTTGTAGATCGGCCGGATATTGAAAAGGGCGTAGAATTAGCGCGGGCTTTTATGGAGGAGGTGAAGGACTATATCCCCGACGTGCTGGAAAAAGGCCCGGATTCGTTTATGCAGGCCTTTGATCGGGCCCAGCTTTTTGTTGCTCACTGCGACTTCAGTACGGATCGCCAGCAGATCACGCTATTGAAGCTGGTGCATGAAGCGAGTATCAAGGGCGTAACACTGAATCGCTGGGGGGATCATCGCGTTTTTGCCAAGCGCTTAAAGGATGAGATCGCGCCGGAGTTTGCCGATCGGCTCAACCCGGTTCTGGTCCAGTGGCGCCAACGGGTCTATGGGCACGTGGTCGATTTTATTGATGATGCGGTTGAGTTTTACGATCGAGAGCGGCAGCGTGGCGGCCATATGACCTTTCAGGACTTATTGCGCCGCTCGACGCAATTGCTCCGCGACTATCCGGAAGTCCGCGGTTATTTTCAGGCGCGCTTCCAAAGCCTGTTTGTCGACGAGTTTCAGGATACCGATCCGATCCAGGCGGAGATGCTGTTTTATCTAACGGGCAAGAATCTCAAGGGGAAGGAGTGGCAGCAGTTGAAGCCGGCTTCGGGGAGCTTGTTTCTGGTGGGGGATGAGAAGCAATCGATTTATCGCTTTCGCCGGGCGGATGTGGACATCTTTCGCCTGGTCAGCAAGCGGTTACAGGCTACGGGGGGTAGCGTAGAGCAGTTGAACACTAGCTTTCGCTCGTTGGGGGGCTTGTGCGATTGGATTAACGGGGCGTTTGAGCCGCTGTTTGCGGGGTACGATGCGCAGTACCAGGCGGAATATGCGCCCTTACTGCCTTTTCGCCCCAATGGTCAGGACGATTGTTGCGTACGAAAGATTACGATTGGTCATATTGGCCATCATCGGCGCAAGGAGATCGTTCCGATTGAGGCCGAGCGCATCGTCGGCTTTATCGCGGCGGCCTTGCAGGGGCAGACAACGTTTAATCAGGAGGGTGACGACGCGCTGCTGGGTGAACGGGCAGAGCCAGGAGATTTTATGATCCTGACCCAGACTCGAAAAATGTTGCCGTTCTTTGCCAGTGCTTTGGAGGCGTGTGGGATTCCCTACGATGTGTCGGGCGGGGGGCAGTTGAGCGATCTCGCCGAGGTGCGGGCCTTCGTGGGCATGCTAGAGGCGGTCTACCAGCCGGATAACGCATTGCCTTTGCTGGGCTATTTGAGAGGGCCGTTGGTGGGGATGGGCGATGATGAATTATTTGTCTTTAAGACAGAGGGCGGACAGTTCGACTACACCCACAGCGAGGCGGTGCCCGAAAGTGTGCCCGAAGCGGTGCGGATCCGTTTTCAGGTGGCGTTCGATCGCCTGCGGGCTTGCGAAAAACTGTTGCAAACACAAACGCCGGCCATGGCGATAGAGCAGATGATGGAAGAGCTGGTCTTGCCGTGTTTTGCTGCCGGTGGGGAGATGGGCTCTTCGCGAGCGGGGAGTTTGTTGCGGATCCTGGCCTTGGTGCGCAAATGGGAGAGTCAGGGGTGGCATTGGGGGCAGATCACGGTGGAGTTGCGCGAGTTGGTCACTGACGATGAGTACAAGGTGGAGGAGATGACGCTTGAGTCGGGGCAGGAGAATGTGGTCAAGCTGATGAATATCCACCAGGCCAAAGGCCTGCAGGCGAAGGTGGTTTTTTTGGCTGATGCCGGCGATACGCGGATTGCGAAAGAGAATGTGTCGTTCCATGTTTCGCGGACCGGGGATAAGCCCTATCTCGCGTTGCCGGTGACTCGGCCGCTGGGGGAGTTTCATAAGGAATTGCTGGCCGAACCTTGTGGATGGGAGGAGGATCAGGCGGAGGAGTTGCAGTTTCTCCAAGGCGAGAAGATGCGCCTGGTCTATGTTGCGGCGACGCGGGCGGAAAACCTGCTGGTGGTATCTAATTATACCGGGGAAAATAAGGGGGGATTTTCCTGGAGCTGGTTATACCCCTATTTAGGAAATGTACCTGAGTTGCCAGCGTATGCGGTGGTTGAAGAGAGTGGGGGTCAAGAGGAGATGCCTGATTTTGATAGGTTGGATCGAGTACGGGCGGAGCGTTGGGCGAAGGTGAAAATGCCTTCGTATGCGTTCCAGGCGGTGGCGGAGGAGTTGTCGAACAAGGAGCCGGCCGAAGGCAAGTGGGGGCGTGGCCGGGACTATGGCAGCTTGGTGCACCGGCTGTTTGAGATGGCGATACTGGGTAATTTGCCCGATGGGGAAGAGGAGTATATACGGCAGGAGTTGATCCACGTCGGGTTGGAGGAGGAGGTGTTGGCGGATGCCCAGCGGGCGATCGATGAGTTTAAGGCGTCGGAGATCTGGCGGGAAGTGCTGGCTGCTGAGGCGGTGCATACGGAGGTGCCGTTTGCGGTGGCGCCGGAGGACAGCGGGGTGATCCGGGGGATTATCGATCTGGTGTACAGAGTCGATGGAGGGTGGAAGATCGTCGATTACAAGACGGGGTATAAGCAGGGAAAGATATCTGAGGTGGTGGCGTATTATGCGCCGCAGGTGAACACCTATGCGGAGAAATGGCAGGCGCTGTCGGGGGAAGCGGTGGTGGAGAAGGGGTTGTGGTTGGTGGATAAGAAACAGTGGTGTGGGGTGTCAATGTGAAGAATGAAGATCTACGAGTCAATGCTCTATTACATTGCACTCCGGCGGTACGGGTGTTAAATGTAGTTATGATCTACCTATGGATGAGGGTGAGCGCTACACAATGCGTATCCACCGTACTACTGAACAGTTTAGCGGTCAAAATATCTTTGGAAGCGCAATAAATAAGTAATAGCCGGATTTCTGTCATAGAAATCCGGCTATTATTTAATCATCTATTAAATCTTCTTCTAAGGATGCATCAAGTCGGCCAGCTTTACATGGAGACGTCCCTATATTCGAATGACGTGAGGTCATCGAGTGCATCATGAGGACGCTCTTCGTTGTATTCATCCATCTATTCTTCGGTGATAGCGCGCACTCCGGCTACTACCCGTCGGCCGCAGAAGCTTAGCCTGAGGCTGATACCTTCTGCGGCTGCCAGGTGCCGGTCTGGGCGTCGTATCTCGGGATGGGGAACCCCACGGAAGATAAATGTCGTGGAGATTGATTAACGACCCGATCCAGCATCCTCAATTCTCAGATTACGCCCCTTTGCAATCCTCATTTAAGCGATACCAATCCGTCCAGCCCAGTCCTCCTCCAGCAACGCCAACGCCTCCGCTATCGTTTGGATCTAACATCCATTTGAGTGGTTAATACGGTTGCGTCTAAGAAATACTCACCCCTAGTAGCGAATTATCACTTTATCTTGGCATCGTCCGCGCCTTATTGGCAAGAGAAGGTTGGACGCTACGTCGTAAGCAAGTGATGGTTGGGTGACAACCAGATCAAGACAATCTATATTGATCCGGGTAGCCGGTGGAACAATGGATACATCGAAAGTTTTCACAGTCGTTTCCGCAATGAATGTCTGCGCCGAGAAATGCTACTGAATCTGCGCGAAGCACGAGTAGTAATCGCCGATTGGTGGCAACATTACAATCGAGAAAGACCCATAGTCGACAGGGCTATCTCAGCCTGGAAGGCTTTTTAGCGAACCCCTAAATGTCACCTTAACTGGGCCAAAATAGCTAGGCCTCTCAGTGGGAATCAAGATGCCTCCTCAGTCTAAAATTCAAGGTAGCGATATTCAACCGGTCGAGATTCAGCAGCGCAAGGTGGGGGGTGCCATCACCGTCGCTGCCACCGTGCATGCCACTGAGGCACGATGCGAGGCCATGCAGCCCGTCGTGTCTCAATGGCAACCCTTGTCGACGCCTCATTTCGCCGCCTACGACGCGACGGCGACGGATGGGCTGATCTGCGCCGGTTACTATGGGGCCGTCTTTGACGGTCGCCATGTCTATGGCTGTCCCATCCGTTCGCACAGAGAGCGGGACAGCGTCCACGGACATGTTTTGCGTTGCGATACACATGGTGACTTCCACGATCCGTCCACGTGGGAAGCCTTTGACGCAGGTGGCACGGATGGACTGAATACGGTGTGCTACTATGGTGCCGCCTTCGACGGACGTCACGTGATCTTCGTACCTCGTGATGACAGTCACGGCTACCACTCTCGGGTCCTGCGCTATGACACACAGGGTCCTTTCAAGGATGCGGATGCGTGGTCGGCCTTCGACGCCGATCTGCCACATTCGGCGCAGGGCGCTGCCTACGATGGCCGGCATGTCTACTTCTGCCCTGGCTACGAGAGCGTCCCAGGCGAACCGATGACTGAGGGCCTTCTCAGTGGTAAAGTCATGCGCATGGATACGTCTGCCGACTTCAAGGACGCTACCAGCTATCGCGTTTTTGACACGACCGTATTGGGCCCCGAAGCGGTCTGCTTCGATGGCGGCGCCTTCGACGGTCGCTTCGTCTACTTCGTGCCATTGCTTCATGGCGTCGTCGTGCGCCATGACACGCAGGGCCCTTTCGACGATCCAACCAGCTGGGAGGCCTTCGACGCTCGTGCAGTGGGTATAGGGATGAATGTCGGTGCCGTCTTCGATGGATACTGGCTGTACTTCTGCGCCTATGGTCATTCGTCCATGGTGCGCTACGACACGCGCAAGCCCTTCACTGATCCGAGTAGCTGGGAGCAGTATGATGCAGCCCATACGGATGGAGTCGACACGGGGGGATTTGATGGTGGGTTCTTTGATGGGCGCTACGTCACCTTCTGCCCGTGGACACGCACACCGCCCCCAGGTGAGGCAGGTTACCATTGCAACTATCTGCGCTACGACACGACGCGATCCTTTGCTGACTCAGCTGCGTGGTCGGGATACGACGCCAGTGCGACCGATGGGCTTGAGTCACTAGGCTACAACGCCGGGGCTTTCGATGGTGGGTCGTTCTATGCAGCACCGCTCTATGCGGCGGATGGGGAGAATTTTCATGGACGGATGATGCGCGTTGACACCCTTGGTGGGGATGGGGCTTTCAGTCTGCGATTCTGTGACTATGGTCACAATGGTGGCCTGTGCGCCGCGGTGCCCGGACCGAGTTTTCTGGTTAATACGAATGGTGGCGTTCGCAGTGTGGCGACACACCAACCCTTGGCGTCCGGTGTTCACCATCTGGTCGGTGTGTACGACGGTGCGTCGCTGCAGTTGTGGGTCGATGGCCGACTATTGGCACAACGCGAGGCGAAAGGGGACCTACTTGCACCAAATATTCCAGTTACGATCGGGCATCTCGGCGGCGGCGGCGCGCGCTTCGATGGCCAGATTGAGGGAGTCGTCGTCGCATCAAAGGCGTGGACTCCCGAGCAGATTCGACAGGCCTTCGAGCAACAGCGCGGTTGATTTTCGTTCGTCATGCCCGGAAGAGTGCCTTCACATCTGGGAGATGTCGTAGCCTTTTTATTTTCACACTTTGCGCGCCAACGCCTTTGTCTCATCGCACAATTTGATGTGCCCGCGAATACTGCTGGCCGGTTGACCGGCGCTCCTGCGCGTCGGATCGGGTGAGTCGTTTGGGCTACCAACCCCCGATAAATTTGCGCAAAACCTAATCACTCAACCTGGGCTTGCTGCCAAGATGGATTATTACGCCATTTTTCTACGCTGTTTATTGCATTCTTGTCCAATTCCTTAACCTGTTTGATCCCGACTACGGCAACAGTCCACCGAGTTGCTTCCCAGCCGTTGGCTCGTACCCCTACGAAGTCGTCAGAGAAATGTTGGTCGATTTGCTCCGGAACTCCCTTGGCCCAACCTTCCCAAACGTCATACATGACGCGTCGAATTTATCGAGCCGCGTCCGCGTTTGGTTCGTCGGCACATAGCCTACCGGCCATAGCCATCACAGCTAATGCGCAGAATACAGTAGTAAAGTTTTTCAAGGAACACCTCCTGCCAAAGGTTTATAATGGGCCCACCTCGCAGGATACGAGGCGGGTGATACTCGCCTTGATTTTAGGAAATTTGGAATATCGACACAACCTTTGCGCCCCGGTGGTCGCCTCGGTGATGTATGTCCTATGTCAGGTCGTGGGGGATGCGCCGGGGGAGTGAGGCTGATCGATGATGTCGAAAAGCCTCGTCGCTACGGCTGTAGTGCTACCCCCGCCATCCACTTGCAGGCGACCGGGGGTTTTCGCTTGTGTGGTCATGTCGGTTTTTGTACAATAAGTGCCCCGATAGTCGGTCTTGTATTCTGCGAGGTCGGCACACTATTCTAACCTTTGGCAGAGGGAAATGAATCATGCGTCTTGAAATTACCCATACCATCAAATGCCTGGACTATACAGCCTTTATGCGAGCGTATAATGAGGTACTTGAGATTGACAGAAAATCACATCCGAGTCACAAAGAACCAAGAGTTATGGTGAGCGTTTTTGGAGAACTGAACAAAATTCGTATTGAATTTGAAGGCGAAACTTCTGATCCAGTCTTTCAGAGTTGGATCGAAAATGATTGTCCAAGTTCTATTGAAACGACGGAAGAGCATCACGAAAGATTTCTGAAATTTGCCGAGCGGACAGAGGTACAGTGGTTGAAAGAGGTTAAAGTGGCCGCCGTTTAGTTGTAACGGTGAAGAAACCCATACCCGAAACTATCGTCATGCAGAGGAGCAATACAATGACACCGGAAGAAGAAGTCATCGACGCCGCAAGGGCTATAATTGATGCGTCAAATAGTGGAAATATAGAGGGTGCCGGGCGACAGGAAATCATATCAGCGTTTGGGGCCAACGGTGGACTCTTGGTGCACCCGGCTGACGACGAAGGCCCTGGCGACAACAAAGACTCCAACAGACCATCGGCTTGGCACTTTTCGCATTGGAAGCACCCCGAGGTTCATGTAGAGGGCGATATGGCCTTCATGACCGGATATTTGGAAGGGTATTTCGTCGTGGGCGGTGACCGCACTAACTTCAGTTGGCGCGATACGTGCATCTTTGCGAAGCGCGATGGTAAATGGACCCGTATTCATTTCCATACGTCACCGTTATCGCCGGGCAGCTTTTAGCTCCAGCGCGTATTCATGGCGACTTTTAATTGAAATACGGCTCACCGCAAACTGCCGAGTGCCCCAGAGCCAATTCAAACACTTAGGCAATGCAGTGAGCGACTAAAGAGAGCGGTGTATAAGGCAAAGGCGAGTCGAAGGGGCTCTTTTTTCTCTGCTTGCCTTTGCCTTCATTTGATCATGGGCTCGTTGGTCTAAGCTTAGCGACCACTGCGATTGGGTTCATGCGTCTATGTCTGCAGAAGGTATCTAGTACCGGCAGACGTGAGTAATTGGATTCATCAAAAGGAGATATACCATTGACGACTTCGAATGTAAGGGTGGGCCTGATCAGTACTAGTTGGTTCGCCGGCATGTTTCATATTCCTTTGACGCAAAGTCACGAGGGTGTCGATCTGGTTTCGATCTGCGGCAGGGATAAGACCAACGCCGATGAAATAGCTGCCCAGCACGGGATCGAAAATGTCTATACGGACTACCGCACACTCGTGGACAGCGATGACTTGGACGCCGTTATAGTAGCGACCCCAGACGATTGTCACCATGAGATGACCTTGTATGCACTCCGCGCTGGAAAGCACATATTGTGTGAGAAGCCGATGGCCTCGACCGTAGCAGAAGCGGAGGAAATGACTGTGTTAGCTGAGCAAGCTGGCGTGGTGAATATGATAAATTTCACCTGGCGCTGGATGCCGTTCTACACGTATATCCGCGAACTCATTGCCGAGGGGACGATCGGCAAGCTGTTCTACTTAAACATTGCTTATAAAAGCTCGCACGGTATCGAGCATCAAGGCTGGCGATTCGATGCTGACAGGGCTGCCGGCGTATTGGGCGACCTTGGATCGCATGTGATTCACGTGGCGAATCTCTTGGCAGGTGAGGTAGCGGCCGTTTCAGCAAATCTACGGCCTTATTCTGCACCGCAGCCGGACCAAGCTGTGCCCGACAATCCAGCGAATACCTCTGCAGCATTGATCATGGATTATGCCAATGGTGTTCACGGTATGCTGCATGCTTCGGCGGCGACTCACTTGGGGAACCGGGGCCAGGAGCAACGCGTGGAGATAGCCGGTAGTGACGCAACGCTAACCGGCGTTATGGATATGTTTAATCCCGATCGAATATATTTAAGCCGGCGCGGTCAGGATGACGTTGAGGAATTGGCCGTGCCGGATAGACTTTGGGGAGACGTAGATCGATCAATCGGTAAATTCGATCAAGGCATGGAATTTTTTTCAAAGATGTCGGTTGGTCCCCGATTGTTTGTTGATACTATTCTGAACGAAGCGAAGTCTGAACCCAGTTTTCGCGATGGGCTGCATGTGCAGAGGGTCATCGATGCGGCACTGGAGTCGGATAGGACGGGCCAGAAGATTGAGATAGGATAGCGGTGATGTGAATATTCACCCCCATCGGTTTCTTCCGTGTAGTCACGAAGGAGAATGACGTCGAAGGTGGGTTCACGATAAGAGCGCGAGTCGGCGCTGGCCTCGAAGCCCTCAAAGCGTATGTGTCGTTGATGAGCGAAATTCGGCAGGATCGCAACGCCGACTACTGGTACCGCGGCACCAAGGTGCCTTTGCATAATATTTTGCATAGAGCCTTTTGCGGTCCCTCTTGCCCCTCTGATTTTTGCGTTCTCCAAACATATATGTATGCACATTAGAATCGGCTTATCGCTTGTTTCTCTTCGAAATAAATAAGAGTAAAGAGATTTGACGAGCCCCACCTTAAACTAGGTTCGCGAAATGCTAAACGCATCGAATAAATACCTACAATTCATGGTAGGAACAGTTGCTTTCCTATTTACGTTCCTACCAGGGCTCGACTGGGCGTTCAAGAAATACGATGTACCGGACTCGTACTTTAACGGCGTGTTGGCGCTGTTGTTCTTCGCCTATATTGCAGGTGCGGCGTTTGTCGTATACAGGAACCGAGGCCAGAAGAAATCCCAAAAGTCTTCGGAAAAAAGCAAATCCAAACGATTTGCCGTTGGATATATTGCTTTAACCGGCGTTCTACTGGTTCTATTTCTGTATTACTTCTCTAAAGAAAAAAGCAGCGATCTACTATTAACCGAGAGTTTGCCCCGTATCGCGGCCGCGATTGACGACGGGCATAATATGCAAGCCTTTCTAGAAATTAAATCGCTACTACAAGTGCACCCGGAAAATCAAATTCTGAAGCACTATCTTGAGAAGAGTACACGCTTCATTGAAGTTACTTCTGTACCCTCAGATGTTGCGGTTCATGTGAAGTACGGCAGCGACTCCACATGGGTTCATCTGGGCGCGACGCCGTTGGATAGTATTGCCGTTCCGCTGGTTAGTTGGGATAAGGACCCATTCCAGCTAAGATTCGAAATAGCCGATAACGCGCTTCTTTTACCGCCGGGTGACTCAGGGAAATTTGATCTGACTGGGATAGAAGAAACACCGACGGGCTACGCCTTTATGCCTGGCCGTGATGCTAAAATCATGTGGTTTCCCGGCATTGATTTGGGGCGGATTTCCTACGGACCATTTGCGATCTCAAAAACGGAGGTCTCTAATACAGAGTATCAAGCATTCGTAAATCACGATGATTACACAAACCCGAAGTATTGGGATTTTCCGGTGACCATAAACGGGACTGAGCACACTTTTGAACAGGCGCTACCGAAATTTACAGGAAAATTCGGCAAACCGGGGCCTGCTAATTGGTCTTATGGCAGTTTCTCGGTTGATCAGGGAGATTTTCCGGTAACGGGCATCTCCTGGTTTGAGGCGCGAGCGTACGCACGCTTTCGAAACATGCAACTCCCGAATGTGTATCAGTGGCTTGTGGCAGCTCGTTTGGGCCAAAATTTCATTCTCCCTGATATACAAAACAGTAACCTCAAGTCGGCGTATTTACGGGAAGTAGATGACCCCGCAGATATGAATTTCCACGGCCTGATGAATATAGCGGGCAACGTCAAAGAATGGGCGACCAACCCCCATGGCGATGGCTTCGATCGGTTATCGATCTTGGGTGGGGCCTACTATGACAATAG
>JABHFS010000087.1 GCA_018672475.1 Gemmatimonadota bacterium
AAGCCCAGCAGCTTGCCCGCAGAGGGCAGCCCCAGGCGCACCGCATCGAAACCCGTCTGCCCTGTGCCGGAAAACTCAGCGCGTAAATCGAGGAGGAACTCGGTGACCTCGCCGGCCGCTACTTGGATTACCTTGCTGTCGGGTTGCAACTGGTCGACTGTGGCGATTTCGCCTATGACTCGGTCGGCCAATAGCGGCGAAGTTTGGATCTCCAACCAATCCAAGCGAGCGAAGTCCCATAGCGTATCGGTTTCGAGTCGGATGTGCAGTTGGATATAGCGGCCTCTTGGCACTCGCGGCCGCTGGCCTGAGTTTCTGATCGGCGGCGACCAGAAACTCCAGCTATTGGTATCGTTGGCGATGATGCCCTGCCAGCCCACCGCCGGCGGATCCCACGGCCAGACCCGCGGTTTGAGGCGGGTATAAACATCCTTGGGCACTTCGATCGGCTGCGCCAAATCGTTAAACGAGTGGAACGCGACGGGACTGTCGTCCAATCCGGTCCTGATCTCGATCGTAGCTCCCGCACTGGTAGTGGTGACCTCGATCAGGTCTTCGCCCTCGCGGCGCCAGGTGCTCAGCCCGTAGTTTACACGGCCGATATTGGCCAGATCGCCCAGGTCAATTACCTGTGAAAGCCAGCGCGCCTGGGGCACGAAACCGCGGCCGTAGACCTCTAGCTCCGCCAGTGCATAGCGCGTAAATTTGCGCGGGTCGTCGGGAATCACCCGCATGCGGAAGAAGCGCAGATACTGCAGTGGGAAGTCGATATCGATAACGGCTTCGAAGTTTTGTTCGATACTGGTCAGCGTCTGTTCCAATGGCAGGTAGTAATTCGTTTCCTGCGTGCCTGATACACCCGAGCGAAATTCGGGGGGCAGCTGGGTTTCGACGGCGACCTTGTTATTGGTGGTAGTGAGTTCGTAGGACTCGAATTTGTAGTTGGGCCGATAGGGCTCCTGCAGGAAGGAATCGTTTCCCTCTGGGGGGACCAATACGAAGCGGTCGGCGGGGATCTGCATGCCCATATCTAGCGTATAGAACTCGCCCCAGATACCGCCCAGACCGCCGTTGCCCTGAAAGTCACGCCCCTCGTAATAGGTGTTGATATCGCCGTCGATAAATTCCATCGGGTTGGCGACATGACCGGGGCGGGAAACATCGCCGATCGCCCGCCAGATGCGGGGCATGCCCTCCTGGTAGTCGATGTCGATCGGCTGCCGATAGCGCGTCCAGTGGCGCAATTGCGTTACGACGTTGACATCGGGCTTGAGCTCTAGCGGTTGCAGCGCACCCGGAGCGGTGGTGTTGTCAATCATCAGATTCACTTGGGTATGCTCTTCCCAAGCGAGACCGTCCGCACCGCCGAGGCGGATCTGCGTTACTTGTGCACCAACCGCGCAGATCTGCCCCAGGGCCATATACGCCACTATCAGACAGAGTCTGGATCTCATACCGGTCTTCTCCAAAAAAAGAGATGGTTCACAGCCATTATTATTTCGGGAGTGATAGTACAACAATGCTTGGAAGTGATTGGTAATAAAGTTACCAATTCACCAATCAAACGCGCTGTATTAGGTGGAATGTGTGGGAATATCCCACCTAAGCATTAATATGTTTACCCGCATAATCAATGACAAGTTTTATTAGTGATGCAATATAACATAAAAAGGCAGAAATATGTCAAGATTTTTAATCAACCCCAAAAAATCACATTCCAGGTCATTCCCGTAAAATGGTCGATAATTAAATAAAAACCGCCCGGTGTAAAATAGCCGAGAATCATCCCCATAAAAAAGGGTCGCGTCTTCAAATAAAGTTGGACTCCCCCGTATTTGAGCACGATGACCTTGATCAGCCAGGCGATAAACATATTGACCCACAGGTGATCCATGATCCAGATCGGGCCGATTACATAACCTAATGGATGCAATGGCCACCAGATATAAAACCAACGCGCGGCCATCAACCCAGTCATGATCAGTGAACCAAGGCCCATGTTGAACCATCCCCAACCGTAGACCTCGCTTGGGGTGCGTATAAACTTCTCCACATAGCCGTAGCTACCATCGCTCCAGAGCCACAGGTTGATTGCCCCGTATTTGTGGCCCAAAATCATCACCATCCACAGCGCTCCACCCATAGCCACAACTAGCGCCAGCACAATAATCCAGAATAATGGTCGGCGATTTTTGCCCAGTTCCTCGCCTAATCGCAGGCTATTGGCGGTGGAGACCATGACGAAATTGCGTCCGGTAGTCCAGAGAAAAGTCGTTGCCAACACGACCAGTCCCTGGGCGCCGATGACGGACGAACCGACGGCCGAAACCAGAATGCCGGCAGGTATGATTGGGGGCGAGCCATCCGAAAGGCCGCCCTCGGCGACCACGCGCGAATAGCCGAAGATTACCACGACCCCGAGAAAGAGAATCGCCAGCCCGAAGATGGCCGGCAATCCGGCTAGCCACAGCCAGCCGACTATCGTTGCACTGGAGGCAAAGAACATGATCACCGCTGTGCGGTAGGAGAGGATTTCACCGCTGTCGTCGATACTATCGTCGCCTTTAAAGGCTTTGCGCCACACGCCGCGAAGATGGGTGCGTGCCGTCCAAATGCCACCGAGGAAGAGTACCAGGATTGCACCCATCGACTGATAGGCTAGAAAGGGGTCGTGCACCGCATGGCCGGCGCCCCCGGTCTCGGTACTGGCTACGCCCAGAACGCCGAAGATGCCGCGAACAAAAAAGGACAACAGGTTGAAAAACCACAGGCTGAAAGCGATATCGGTCTTAAGGAAATAAAAGAAGCCGATGATATTGAACCGCAGCGCCACATAGAGGTCAGCGGTGCGATGGAAAATAGGCACGTCCATGCGTATTGGGTCGACGTCATGGGCGATGGGCATCAACTCGGGAAAATAATTGTAGAGCCCGTGCAGGGTGCCCCAGAGTGCCGGAATGGCGAAACCGGCCCACATCATGGGGTTTTTAAAGAACGGGCTCAGTTTTTCGTCTTTTTCGCCTTCTTCGGTCATCGCCAGTGGCACCTGCATTAGCGGGTAGATCAGTCGTTCGTGCTCGATCCACTGTTTGCGCATGATCGCCATCAGGGAGATCATCATCAAGAAGAGCGCGCAGATAAAGGGCGTCCATACCCAGATGACCGCGCGCCACACCTCCCAGGGAATAAGCTCTCCCTGCCCGCTACCCTCGTAAAATTTACGTACGACTTGCAGGTCGTGGACCATCAACCAGTCGGGTATATGAGGGTGGATCAGGTCTCGCCATTCGTTTTCGGTGGTGGCGTAGTAGAAGGGATAGCTGATGGCGCTGAGGAACTTGCCGACGAAGAGAGTGGGAATCGGCGAGGCCATTACCATCATGATATAGACGACTAGCAGTTCGCGCCGGCTTAACCCGGCGCGCGGGTGGATAAATTTGAGCAAGGGGTTTATAAAGAGACCGAGCAAGAAGAGCAGGAATACAGCGCCGGGCATACTGGTGCCCAGGGCCATAAAAGATCCGTGCAGATAGAGTGTGCCGTAAGCGGCTCCGGCCGATACGCTGAAAGCGCCTATACATCCTACCAGCACCGATTTTATGGTAAAAGCCGGTCCTATGAACTCGTTTGTAGGACTGGCTTCCTGAGTCGGTGTCAAGTCTTGTCGCGGTTCCATTATATGTCGCGATCTATAGCGATGAATTATCCATAAAGTTTCTTGACTAGCGCGGCAGGTTTGCCGTTGACGGTCGCTGGGGCCAAAGCCATTTCGCCAAAGATGATAGGAAAGCTCTGGCCGGTATCGAGAGTGCGCGTTGATGCATCCATATAGGTTACGCTGAAGGCGCGCCGGGGCGACGTGGTGGAATTTGTGCCCGAACGATGCAGCAGAAAGTTGTGTAGCAAGATGGCTTCTCCAGCCTCTGCTTCTAATTCGATCACCTTTTCCACCGGTGCGTAATGGTCTTGGGTTTCTTCGGGGAGGTAGTGATTTTTGTTGATGATACCGTATTGATTACTACTGGGTACGATTTGCATACAGCCGGTGGCAATCGTAGCCTCGTCGAATGCGGTCCACACGGTAACGATGGGGTTGGTGTCGATACCCCAACCGACGCCGACATCTTGGTGCCAGGGTAGGGGTTGGCTGACTTCAGGCGGTTTGTTCATAAACATCGAGCGGAAGACCGAGACTTGTTCGCCGATATAGCGTTGTGCGATCTGGCGGAAGAGGGGGTGTTGAATGTAGGTCAAAAAGAGCGGGTCTTGTTCGAGGTCGTCGATGCGTCGATAGGCTAGGGTTGCGACCTCGTTGCCTATGGTCTGGCGCGTCGTTCCGTCGGTTTCAAAAAGCTGCATTCGCATGTGTTCGTATTTGACATGGCCGAGCATAATATCGTCGATGCGTTGTTGTATCGCACTCAGTTCGCCGGCGGACAATACCTTACCTAACCGCAGATAACCTTGGTCCATAAACTGTTCATGATGGGTGTCATCAAAGGCATCAAGAGTGTACATGTTTACGGTCTCCATCTGAACATTAGTTATGCGCTATGCGAAATAACTTCTGATTTGGGCGATACAATACAGCTTTGGGGGCTGTAGTGCAAACTGTTTTTCTACCCGGTTGCAAGATGGTTTGCATAACAGTTTCCAGATGAGAGAGTGGTCAATTTGGAAATAAGAGAGGAATTACTCGTATTTTGCCCGTATTGGGGGGGCTTGCAGAGTTGGTGACCAGAGTGGGCAGGCTTGCCAACTCTGGCCTTAGATTAGTCTGGGTAGATGACTAGGAGTTGGTCTGCTGCGACATTTTGCAAGCGCTGTATCTGACCATTGGCCCAGCGGATTTCGACCTCGTCAACCTCAGTGCGGTCTCCAAGCCCAAAAAAGGGGCGCAGTGCGTTCTGGCACATATAGCTCGATCCAGTTCGCACTACGTCTATCTGCACTAAATCGCCCGCTGTGACCTTTACCTCGGCGCCGACGCCGCCCCCGTTCAATTGCAAGCTCAACCAGTGCTTTGCATTGCCGCCGTCGTTGCGCAAGAGTACGGCCGGTTGGTTGTTGTTGGTGACTGCGACATCGAGGTCACCGTCGTTGTCGTAGTCACCCATCGTTGCGCCCCGGCTTACCTGCTTCAACCGCAGACCCGGGCCGAGTTGATTGCTCACATCGGCAAAGCGGCCTTGGCCATTATTGCGGAAAACCTGATTTTGCTGCGCATAAGTCACCGCGTCGAAGAGATGTATATTGTCGTCGAGATGGCCATTGGCGACGAAGATATCGCGATCACCATCGTTGTCGTAGTCGAAAAAGAACGTGCCCCAGGCCAGAAATTGGAGACTCGGCACCCCCAGCCCTGATTGAAAGGTGATATCGGCGAAAAATCCGTTGCCCAAGTTGCGATAGAGACTATTGGTCTCCCATTGGTAGTTGGTGACGAGGAAGTCGAAGAGCCCGTCGTTATCGTAGTCGCCGACGTCGACGCCCATGCCGGCTAGGGGTTTCCCCATGTCGTTATAGGCGACCCCGGCCAGGGCGCCGACCTCTGCGAAGTGACCTCCATCATTGCGGTAGAGTAAGTTGGGCGAGCGGTCGCCGGCCACGTAGAGATCGGGGTCGCGGTCCTGGTCGTAATCGATAAAGAAGGCCCCCAATTCCTTAGCGGCGGCGGGCAACAGGCCCACTTCATCGGCGATGTCGGTGAATGTGCCATTGCCATCGTTGCGATAAAAAACATCCCTTTGCGGCGCGAAGGCCTCCGGACCGCAATAGACCGCAATGCCTTCGCCCCGGATACAGGGTTTGTGCAGCGAAGGGCGGAACTCGGCGTAATTGCCCACGAAGAGATCGAGGTCGCCGTCGGCGTCGTGGTCGGCAAAGGCGGCGCCGGTGCTCATCCCGGGGTTGGCCATTTGTGGGCCGGCTACCTTTGCCGCGGCCGTCGCGTCGGTGAAGGTGCCGTCGCCTTCGTTGCGGTAGAGAATATTCGGGCCGTAGCAGGTAATGTAGAGGTCGAGGTCGCCGTCGCCGTCGTAGTCGGCCGCGGCGCAACCTAGCCCGTAACCTGAGTCGGCGACCCCGGCGAGAGCTGTCGCGTCGGCGTAGGTGCCGTCGCCTTTATTGCGGTAGAGTGCGCCCGGCCCGGCGCTATTGACGAAGTAGAGGTCGAGCCATCCGTCGGCGTCGTAGTCGAAGAAGACTACGCCGGACCCCATCGTCTCCATCGGATATTTCTCGCCCGTACCACCGTGCCGGTGGTGAAACGCGATCCCGGCTGCCGCCGTGGCATCGACGAATTGGACCTCGGCTGCTGTCGGCGCGGGCAGCAGCCATAGCGCGGCGGCCAAGACGCTCCGGCTACAGCGGGAACCAACGGACGCCCTGCCTTTCGTCGTTCTCACGGAATAAGGTGTTTCCTTTTAGCGCTCAAAGCCCGCAATCCCGGTCGCCGCTTCGCCAGCATCTGAGAGCGGTCTAATAGTGCTCTTGCATGAATTTGATGCCTGGCGCCATGACCGGCGGCCATGGCGCCGGGCTCTTTTATCTGCGCTTGGCTTCGGCGGCCGATTCACTGGCGCCTTGGCCGGCTGACATATTGCGCATCATCTGGGTCACGTCGCCAAAGCCTTTGAAGGCGACGACGGCGACGACGACATAGAACATCGCGCTGGCGACGATAAAGATGATTTTCCACAGGGCTTTCCAGGTTTCGACGTCCATGGCAATTAATCCATATCGTTAAAGTCTAGGGAACGCGGCGGGTGTGAGCGCTGCGTGAGCGAGGCGACGATCAGCATAGCGAGACCGCCGACGATAAAGCTGGTGAGCCCAACGAGGTTGGAATTTTCGACCAAGGGCAATAGGAACGCGGGCACTGACTCCTGGTTCTCGGTCATGATCAGGAAGTTGAGCGGTACCAGTGCGCCCAAGACCAGCGCGGTGTAGGCGCCCGGAGTGTTGGCCTTTTTCCAGTAGAGCCCGAGTACTATCGTGCCGACGGCGCCGGAGAAATAGATGCTGCCAGTGACGTACATAAAGCGGAAGGCCGTTTCGGGCAGTTGGTAGAGTGCGCCGAAGATGGCCAGAAAGGCCGCGAGAATCACGACGATGGCCCTGACCCAATAAATTTCGCGCTCGCTCGATAGCCCGCCCCAGGTGCCGTCCTCCTCGCGCTCGCCGCTCGACCCAGCGAGCATGGCCTTGATCGGCGATACGACATCGCGGACAATGACGCCGCTCCAGGCCAATAGATAGCTGTCGTGCGTCGACATAAAGGCGGCGAACATGCCGGCCATCATCAAGCCGGCGATGCCGATGGGCAGGATTTGCCCGAGCATCTCAGGCATCGCGTAATGCGGATCGAGGTCGGGATCGCCGAAATAGGTCAGCGCCGCGATGCCCCAAAACATCGGCACCATCGCGCGGCCCATGACGGTGGCGGCGGAGATCCAGAAAACGCGGCGGGCGACCTTGGGGCTTTCGGCGCTCAAAGGCCGCATCATCTCGGGTTGCCAGACTACGCCGACGAGTCCGACGCAGAATAAAAATAATATCATTGATATGCCATACGCGGGGTTGGCGATCGGGTCAAAGCCGATGTCTCCTTTATGCAGTTGCACGGCCTGGACCATATTCTCCCAACCCAGTTGCGGATGGTTAAAGATGATATAGGTGCCGAAGAAGAAACCGAGCGCCAGTAATACGAACTGCGCGAAGTCGGTGAGTACCACCGAGACCATGCCGCCCATCAGCGTGTAGAACACGACGATGATCAGCATCGCGACCATCACGTAGTTGACGTATTCCTTGTCGAGACCGGTGAAGCCAACTACGAATTTACTGCCTAAGATGGGGAAGAGCCCCATGTTGAGGGTGCCGGCGAGCGTGAGGATAATACCGCCCAATAGGCGGACGCCGCGCGTGTATTTCATTTCGTAGAATTCGGGCACGGTCATCACTTCGAGATAGCGCAGGCGGCTGACGATAAAGCCGGTGCGGCCAATGATCAATGTAGTGATTAGCGCCATGATGCCGAAGACGAAGGGCACGAAGCCGTATTTAAAACCCTCTTCGGCCATATACATGACGGTGACCAATCCGAGGCCGGTCGAAACCATGGTGGCGACGGCCATATGGGTTTTGAGCCCGCGGCCGGCGACGAGGAAATCGGAAATGCCCTTGATGGCACCGCGCGCCAGGGTGCCGGCGATGATGGTGCCGCCGACATAGACAAGCACTATGGCGTAATCGATCCAGCTAAGATGCATATAGACTCCTGCGTCAGTGGTGTATAAAGCGCTGCTAATATAATATTTTCGCGAATGGCTGTCACCTGATAGATTATTGACGATAGAAAGATGATCTATTATAATGGCTAAGGTCTTTAGATTCTTGAGTCTGAGGAAAGAAGGGTTGCGTTACCTATTTTTGTATGAGTCGAAGGGAGACCATATGATACGATAGTTGCGTTGCCTATTTTTGTATGAGTCGAAGGGAGACCATATGATACGACAAATGAAATGGTTGTTATTGCTAGCCATCTATGCCGGCTGTGCCGGTGATGGCTCGACCTTGGGGCCCGATGGCACGCTGGCGAGCGATGACGTGGTCGACGGTATGGATGGCGACGAAGTGGAATTGCCGCCGACGGATATCACCTTGGCGCAGATCAGCGAACAGATTTTTTCGCAGAGCTGCGCTTTTAATGGTTGCCATGGTGGTGGGACACCGGCGGCGAATATGTCGTTAGAGGCCGAGTTTGTCGCCGCAGAGATTATCGGCGTGGCCAGCACTCAGCTGGCGGATTTTAAACGCGTCGATCCGGGCAACGCGGAAGGATCTTATCTGCTCAAAAAAGTGCGCGGCGATTCGGATATTGTGAGTGGTCAGATGCCGTTGGGTGGCGTGTTGTCGGACGAGCAGATTGAGATGATTCGCGAGTGGATCGCGGGTGGGGCGCCGATAGAGTAAAATTCAATAAAAAAGCGAAAAAGATTGATGGGCGGTCCGTAATTTCGGATCGCCTTTTTTGATTGTGCGCGTCAATTGTCCTTGTTGATCTGCAGTGCAATTTGCCCTTATCGAGGAGTATACATGCCTATTTTTTCTACTAAATACCTCACCCGGATCACAGCCGATATCTTCAGTGCGGCGGGCATGCGCGAAGACGAGGCGCGAATTGTCGCCAAAGAGTTGGTCGAGGCCAATTGCGCTGGTCACGATTCGCATGGCGTGATCCGCGTCGCTCAGTATCTGGACCAGATAGCCGCGGGCGATATCGCGCCGGACGCCGAGGTCGAAATTGTTCGCGAGACGCCGATTCTAGCGGTGCTCGACGCGCATTGGGGTTTTGGCCAGGTGGCGATGAGTCGCGGGGTCGAGTTAGGTTTGGCCAAGGCCAAGGCTTCGGGCATGGCCACTATTGCGGTGCATCGCGCTAACCATGTGGGGCGGTTGGGCAGCTATGTCGAACATATCGCTCGCGAAAATGTCGTCGCACAGCTTTTCGTCAATGGCTCGCCGACCTGTCGCATGGCCCCTTGGGGTGGGCGCGAGGCGCGTCACGGCACTAATCCGGTGGCGATCGCCTTCCCATCCCGAACGGGCGAGCCGGTGCCCGACGGCTGGCTGCTCGATGCGGAAGGCCATCCGACCAATGACCCCAATACCCTCTATGCCGAGCCCGGCGGTACGATCCTGCCCTTGGGCGGCAGTTTGGGCCACAAGGGCTATGGGCTCAATATCGCGGTTGAATTATTGGCCGGGGCTTTGGGGGGAGCAGGTTGTTTGGGCAAACCGCGGCAATTTCGCAACGGGGCGCTGTTGCTGTTGATCGATATAGAGCAGATGGTGGGTTTGGACGCGTATTTTGCGGAAGCGGACGATTATATCGCCTTTGTCAAATCATCGGCGCCAGCACCGGGGTTTGATTCAATTCTAATGCCGGGCGAGATCGAGTCGGCGATGAAGAAGAAGCGTATGGCCGATGGCATATTCGTCGAGGAGGAGACATGGGGGCAGATCTTGGCGAGTGCAAAGCAGGTCGGTGCAGAGGTCGGGGAGGAGTAGTTGCTGCGGGGCTATCCGGTGAATGTCAAAATGTATTCTCGGGGGTTGTGATCGGGCACCAACGGGCGGTGAACAGAGCGTCTAGGACAGCTTCCCTGGTTTTGGGGTGGTCGATGCGGCGCAGGGCTGTGCCGGCATGGAAACGATTGTAGCGGTCTTCGTCGTTGAGGATTGCGCAGAGGGCCGTTTCGAGCCCGTCGGCATAGGTGCCGAGTTGCGCGAGAGCTAGGGTAGTGGCACGGCGCACGCGGCGGTCTTCGTCGTGCACGGTTTCTATCAGTGCGGGCAGTGCCGGGTGCGCGGCTGCGCCGATACGCCCGAGGGCTTCGGCCGCGCCACGGCGCACCCACCAGTGCTCGTCGGACAGGCATTGGCTGAGGGCGGGCACGGCATCGGCCGCAATGGGACCGAGTGTGGCGAGGACGTCGGCTATGGCGGTGCGGACCAGCCAGTGCTCGTCGGACAGGGCGGTGATCAGTTGCGGTAGCGCGCCCGGGCCGGCAGCGACCAGCGCTTGCGCGGCGCGCAGAGCGGTAGGATTGGTGCCGTGCGCGTTGTCGGGGGTCTTGGCTTCGACGCGGTCTTCGACGGCCAGGGCCTCTCGACCGAGGGCGGCAAGCAGGTCCTCAACCGTCTCCGTACCCGACGAGCCGAGGGTGTAGGCGGCGCGCAGGCGTTCAGTTTCGTTGCCTGTTTCCAGACGGTCCAGCAGTTGGGTTTTATCGCCCACTGCAGAGGCTGTTGTAGTTTCTTTTCCGCAAAGCCAATTCCACACGTCCAGCGAAACCTCGCGGTGCGCGTCGTCGGGTGCCCAGTCGGTACTCCGGCAATTCCACGTAGGCGCGCTCGGCCGTTGCATGCGCGCAAATTGGAATTTAAGCATATAGCGCTTTTTGTCGCTGAGATTGGGCATGGCTCGGTGCCAGGCATCGAAATGGACCAGCGCCACGGTGCCGGCCGGGCCGGTCAGGGGCAGGGGTGTTTCGTTGCACTCGGCGGGGTTGTTATCGGAGATCGTCTCCCAGTTTTGCACGCCGGGCAGGATGCCGGTGGGGCCCATGTCCTCGCTGGTGTCCTGCGGGTAGTAGAGGGCCAACAGCCAGTGGAAACGGGGCTGGCGCATATTGTGGTCGAATACATAACAGTCTTTGTGCCAGGTCTGGCCCTTGGAACCGGGTGGGTTGAGATGACAGTGGCGGTGGGGGTTGAGCAGATAGTCGGGGCCGAGCAGGCTCGTTAGCGCGCCCCGCATTTTGGCGTGCGCGAAGATGCGGGCGATTTCGGGTACGCGCGGCAGGATATTGTTGCCAACATTACCTTCTTTTTCGAAGACGTCCTCGATCGTGTCGTAGATCCGTTGATGTACCGGCTCGTTGAAGTCGGTGTGGACCAGCATATAGCCGTCGGTGATAAAGTGTTGGATTGCTTCGTCGGTAAGTAGGTGTTGGGCGTCGGTCATCCGCAGTGGCCTTTCTTCATCTGTACTATTTTTAAAATAATAATTTTCGCGTTTCGCTGCGGTCTGCTGTGTGCAGTCGGTACAAGTATACGCCGCTGGCCAGCGATCGTCCATGTTGGTCGCAGCCGTCCCAGGCGACTTGGTGACACTCGCCGCGCGCAGCCCCTCGGCGAGTAGGCGGATCTGCAGGCACTGGATATCGTAAATGGCCAGTTATCTGTGCAGTGGTGGGCGCCGCGTATTAGATGGTAGTCTGGGCGTTGAAAGGGTTGGGATAGTTCGAGCGCAGGTCGAAGCGCCGGTTGAGCAGTGCGGTCAGGATCAACGGTGAAATATAGGGTGTGTATAGCATCGTTGTCGTTTAGCTAGGGGCGATGGGTTTAGCTCGCCGGTTTGCAGAGATGGCGGCCGGGGGAACGGATTAGCTTACGGCGGTGCAGGATGGCGTGCTCGGTTTCCCATTCGATATTGCCGCCGACGCAACCGTGCGAGACGACGAAGACGCGGTGGGAGAGCTCGAAGTAGAACGTCCGATAGAGCACCCCGGCGTGTGCTATGCGCAGATAGTGGATGCCGTCGCGCAGATAATGCGCGTCGGGCAGATAATCTACGAGGCCGATTTCGTCGAGTTGATCGAGCTTGAATATACACTGGTCGCGGACGACGGGCGGTAGGCTATTGAGCCAATTGGTGAAAGGCACGCTGCCGTCGGTGCCCTGATAAAAGAGGATTTCGCTAAAGGCCTGTGACGTCCACCACATGGTGCGCTCCGATTTATTGTGTATTGCGAGATGGCAAAAGCCCAAAGGTCGAAGCGGTATTTGCAACTGTCGTGCCAATATGGGGAATTTGTCTTTAGTGTATGTAAACGTTGGGGATAAGCTGTTAGCGCGCTGGACGCCGTCGGTTGATATTGCATATAAAGGAGACGGCCGCGTTTCTTTGCGGTAACGTTTGATCGGGGGAAGACAATGCAAATAGATTTGCTGCAGGCTACCGAAGACGATCTGCCGATCGTGCGCAATCTCGTCAGTTATTATGTCTACGAGATATCCGGGCCGATGGGCTGGGAGTGCAATGCGGAAGGGGTATTCGGCGGGTGCGACGATCTGGCCGAATACTGGCGGACGAACCATCCCGAGACGCCGCTGGAAGACCAGTGGCCCGAGCCAAAATGGCGGGGCTATCCATTTGTGATTCGCGCCGATCATCTGACGGCGGGTTTTGTTCTGGTCAAGCAATACGGGGAGCGGGCGGAGCCTTCGTATGACATGAGCGAGTTTTTTGTCCTGCGGCAATACCAACGGCAGGGTGTGGGCCAGGCGGCCGCTTGTGAGGCCTTTGATCAATTTCGCGGTTTATGGGAGGTGCGGCAGTTGTTGCAGAATACGCCGGCGGTGGCGTTTTGGCGCAAGGCGATCGGGGCGTATACCGGGGGGCGTTTTTCCGAGGTGCAGGAAGAGATGCCGCACTATGGGATTGAGATGAATTTTATGCGGTTTGATAATCGTTTATAGAGTGCGTCTCACGCTGCGGCTCGGGGGGCGGCCTTCGGGCAAAGCTAAGGGCCGCCCTATCTAGCTTGCGGCGGGAGTGGCGATATAATCCAAACGCTGGCCTTTGGGAGGCTTGGCCCTATGGCCGCCCCCCGAGCCGCCGCCATATACTTGAGAATAGCGCTCTACTTTTAAACCTATTCCTGAGCTATCGCAATTTCATTCGTCGCTTAAAAGACGATGCTCGACACCGCTTTAGAGATAAGCGCCAGCGCGATTGACGACATGCCGACCAAACCCATACCGCAGGAATAACCCGCTAGCAGGATCGGCGTATAGGCGCGCCAGCGCTCTGCGCCGAAACGCTTTTGGAAATGGTAACGACCGAGCATCGCGCCGATGAAGTTGGGCAAGAGGAAATGCGGCCAGGCGCCGACGCCGCCGATAAAGCCGTAGAAGAGCGCCACCGGCCATTTCAGCAGTGAGAGCACGCCGAGTATGCCGGCGCTGCCGACGACGCCGGTGAGCACATACTCCCAACGGATGATCGTCTTGATCAACTCGTTGCCGCCCTCGGCTAGTGTAGACTTGGCCCAGAAGGCCTGCATCGTCGCGTGGAAGGGCCAGAACTTTTGCACATACGGGTAGGCCGAGGAGGGGATCGGGCCGAGCTTCCAGATAAAGGACCAGAAGATAAACGAGCAGACGAACATGATCAGCAAGGCGACGACGGCGAGTTTGACGATGCTGCCGAAGTGTGTACGGGTCAGTTCGAGCTGTTTGAAGACTGCAGCCTCGAAGCCCCAGTTGAACAGCGGGATCGGCGCGAACCACACCGCTGCGCCTTGGTAGCCGGACAGATAGAAGGAGCCTTCGCGCAGATAGGGGAAGGAGGCGCCCTGCGGCGAACCGGTCAGCCCGATCATGCGCGCGCCTATATAGGAGTAGATCGGTGTCCAGACGAAACCGAAGAAGGCGCTGATCCACCAGGGAAACGACGGGATTAACCACCAGACCAATAAGATGAAGCCTATCGTGCTCACCGCCCAGATACCGAGCGCGGTGGGGATGGGGATATCACCGCGCCCCTCGGGCAGTTCCTCCTTCGCGCTCGCGCGTTTGGCCCCGCGCAATCTCCACATGGTCTGGCCGACCATCGCAAAACCCATCACCGCGACGAGGATCGCGCCACCGATAGAAAAGCTCAGCCAGAAGTCGAAGGAGTTGGCAATCTGCGTCGGGATTGCCGACATGCCCGGTTCCCAGGTGTGCAAAATATCAAAAGAATAAAGCACGGGGTTAATGACGATGTTGACCAGGAAAGCGGCAGCGAACGAGCCGACGACGATCCAGAAGGGCAGTACGAAGCCGACCATCACGTGGCCGATATCGGTGCCGATGCCCATAATGCCGGCGGGCAGCATTTCTTTGAGCGAGACGGTCAGATCGATAAACGGGATAGGCAAGATCGTGACGGTCTCGGTGAGGAAGATGCCCGAGACCGTGGGAATGACGACGTAGACCAGGCCCCAGATAACGCCGATAAAGGCGCCGACACTGAAGACCTCCCAACGCCAGCCTTCCCTTGGTCCGGAGCTTTCGGCCAGAGCGGTGGCGCCGCCCGCCTGCACCGCGGCCATCGGATAGGGCAGGCGTTCGATATCGTTGGTGATGCGGAAGAGCACATAGCCCAGTGACAGACTGTTGATTTTCATCATGACGATGACGGTCAACAGCAAGGCGATCGGCTTGATCCAGTCGGGGTGTAGGAAGGAGCGTCCATCTAGCGCGGGTGAGCCACGCGGCGGCACGACCCACTCGGGAATATACTGGTGTAATCCATCGGCCTGCGGCGATTGGATCAGATATTGGTCCCAGATCAATCCACCGAAAGGGCCGCCAAAAAGCTCGGCCCCGGTGCCGAGCTTACCGCCCATCATTACCAAGCCGCCGGCGACCCAATAGAGTATAATTACTTCTTGTGGGCGCAGTCGGACAAAGGAGCGCTTGGCGATCTCTATAAAGAGAATCAGCGTCACCCACTCGGCGCCGCCGGCCATGCTCTGGCCGGTGACCAGCCCCAGATAGATCGCGCCTGGCAGCATGATAAAACCGACGAAAAGCGCCGCCCACAGGGTCTTAATATTGAAACCCGGCTCGAAGTTGAGGTCGTCGGGGATCAGTTGTAGCCGCTCGGGCTCTTTTTTAGGGTCTTCCGCCATCTCCTAATTCCCGTAGAGGGGGTGCCCCTGTCCGGGGAACCAGATCATATCGATAAAGAAGGACAGACCGATCCCGGTGAAATACCCGAAGACCAGACCGATGAAAAAAGGTTGTGCGCGCTGGTAGAAGCCGATGCCGCCCGAACGCATAATGGCCCATTTGGCCAGCCATGAGACGAAAACCGAGAAGACGATAATGGTCATCGGGTAGGAGCAAATGCCGACCGGCATGCCGATGGGGTGCAGCGGCCACCAGGGGAAGCGATAGCGCATAAACGTCAGCGCGCTCATCGCTCCGGCGCCGCCGACTAGGTGCCATAACCGGGTCCAGTCGGGGGTCTTGAGAGCGATTTTGCGCAAACTCTCGTTAAAGGGCACTTGCGAGCCCGCGCCGAAGATCCAGCCGCCGTAATTATAGGCACCAAACGAATAGCCCATATAGAGCGCAAAGGCCATCGAGACGACGAGGGCAACCAGCGCTGAGAGCATGATGTAGAAGGTCAAGGAACGGCGACTGAGCTGTATGTGATCGGAGAGCTTGGCACTATTGGCCGCGGCGACCATAAAGAAGCCCTTGAGCTCGTGGTGCCAGCCGTACGACAGCCCCATGGCGATATTGCTCTGCGCGGTGGCGTATGGCCCGAGTAC
>JABHFS010000088.1 GCA_018672475.1 Gemmatimonadota bacterium
GCGCTGGGGGGGGGGTATTGTATTCGTGGTCGGTGTTCATATGTCCGGGCAGGATGGCGTTGCAGCGGATGCCGTGCTCGCCGAGATCGACGGCCATGCTCTCGGTTAGGCGCAGCACACCGGCCTTGGCGACGCCGTAGGCGGTGTCGGTCTTCCAGGCGCGGCTGCCGTGCACCGAGGAGGTGCTGACGATCGCGCCGCCTTCGCCTTGTTCAACCATCGCGAAAGCGGCTTGCTGCGAGCAGAGGTAGAAGCCCTTGAGGCCGATGTCGATATTCAGGTCCCAGTTTTTCTCCGTCAGTTCCAAGAAGTGCTGACCGGTGCCGCCAAAGGGGTTATTGGCGAGGATATCGATGCGGCCGAAGCGTTCGCGAAAGGCTTTGAACATTGTTTCGACCTGGGCACTGTCGGAGATGTCGGCGGTGAATAATTCGGCCTCCCGGCCCATGTCGCGGATCAGTTGCAGGGTGTGTTGGGCATCGTCGTCGTCGTGCAGGTCGTTGATGCCGACATCGGCACCGGCTTCGGCAAAGGCGAGCGCTATGCCGCGGCCGATACGGCGTTTGCCGCCGGTGACAAACGCCTTTTTACCGAGTAGCGAATGCGGGTTGGGCATGGGGGGTTGTCTCCGTATGTGAATAAATTCAGTGATAGTATCTAGATAACTTACGTCATTATAATACTATCGCCTATTCCTAAATAAAACCCTATCTTCTGAGGTCAACTTTAATAAAGGAGCATATAATGCCTACAGCACAAGCACGCCATATCTTAGTCCCCAGCGAAGATACGGCCAACGATCTCAAGACCCAGATTGAAGGCGGCACGGATTTCGCCGATGTAGCCAAAGAGCACTCGACTTGCCCCTCGGGCAAAAGCGGCGGTGATCTGGGCTCGTTCGGCAAGGGACAGATGGTGCCGGAGTTCGACGCGGTGATCTTTAGTGAAGAGCTGAATGTCGTGCACGGTCCGGTGCAGACGCAGTTCGGTTATCATCTTATCGAGATCACCAGTCGGACCGACTAAGCGCAGTACTCAAATGAACTGTAGATAATATCCTCAAACCGCTCAACAGCGGTATGGGGATATTTGTTTTTTATATTCCGTTTGGTTGAGAACGGCACGAAAGAAGAAGATCAGATGATCGATAAAGCTTGGATCGGTTTTTTTGCGGCGGTATTTATTGGCTGGGGGTGCGGCCCGTCGTTGCAAGACAGCATCGACAAACTGGGGGGCACCACCGAAGAACAGGCGGCCGGGCGGATGGAATTATTATTAGCTAAGGACCGGGCGGTCGACGATTTGCTCAGTGCGCTGGAAGATCCGGAGCGTGCGGCGAGTCGGCTTCTTTTGGTTGAGGTGTTGGCTGGGCTAACGACGAGGGTGGATGACGAGCGGATCGAAGCGGCTTTGCTCAGCCGTTTGCGCGAGGATCCGGATTACTTGGTGCGCGCGATGGTGGCGCATCAGCTCGGTTTACACCGCCCGGCGTTCTTTATCGACCCCTTTCTCGATGCTTTGGCCGATACTTCCGGGGCGGTGTGTCATGCGGCGCTATTAGCGCTGGGTAAGGTCGAAGATAAGCTTGAACCGGCGCAGACCCGACGATTGCAGGAAGCAGCCCAGCGGCTGGCTTCACACGCACATCTCGGTGCGCGTTTGGAGGCGACGATCCGGGTAGAGAATTTTGTCTCCGGCTGGATCTCGGACGCTCGTCAGGCCGAGCTTGGCGCGCGCATGGCAAGGGCCGAATCGCTTTATACACGGGCGTTGGATTATGCGCCGGGCAGCAAGCGCGGCAACTATCGTTTGGCGCGCTTTTATTTTGACAATGGCCAGCGCGAGCGCGGTCTGGCGTTGTTGCAGGCGCACGGAATGGTGCTGGAGGTCGTCCGCCTGAGCCGTGCGCCGACGCTCGACGGCAAGTTGGACGATGCGGTGTGGAAGGAAGCCGCCCAAGTCGACTCTTTTTTCCAGCACAGCACTGTGCACACCGCCGCTATTCCGTCGTCGCAGCGGACTCGCATTCAACTTGGTTATACCGATGAGGCGTTGTATTTTGGTTTTTACGGCCATGACGCGCATCCCGACAGTTTGGTCGGCCGGAGCCGCAATTTCGATGCCGAGTTATGGCATGAGGATATTGTCGAATTATTTATCGACCCAGGATTTACTCACCGCAATTATCTGCATGTCGGCATCAATCATCTCGGCACGGTGCACGACGCGTGGTTGACCGGTGGTCTGAGTGGCCGCGGGGTGGAATGGAATGCCGACGCTCGGGCTGTGGCTATGGTCGGGCGCGACTTCTGGTCGTTGGAATATCGCTTGGATTTTGGCGATGCCGAGGTGCCGCAAGCCCAGAGTGGAGCAGAGTGGGGTTTTAACTTTGTGCGGGTATTTCGCGGGGCCGAGTATAGCCAGTGGGTACGGACCTATGACGGGGGACATAGGCCGGACGATTTTGGTCTGTTAATTTTCAAGTGAATGGAGCACTATGTTAAAAGTTATTCAGGTGGGTGTCGGGGGGTACGGGGGCAGTTGGCTGCCGACGATAATGGAAAATGACGGCGTTGAGCATGTGGCTCTGGTCGATATGAACCCAGAGCATCTAAGCCGGGCTAGAAAGACGATCGGCTTGGCTGAGGGGCTCTGTTTTAGTGATGTGGAAAAGGCCATCGCGGCGGTGGAGGCGGATGCCCTACTGTGCGTCGTGCCGCCGGCCCACCACGAGGCGGTGATTGGCACCGGAATCGGTGCGGGCTTGCACGTCTTGTCGGAAAAACCGATCGCCGACACGGTCGCATCGGCGCAGCGTATTCTCGCCTCAGTTGCAGAAAGCGACCGGGTATTCATGATCGCGCAGAAGGCGCGTTTTCATCCGTGGGTGCACAAATTTCGCGAGATCGTCACCGGTGGTGCGTTGGGGCGGATGAGCCATGTGACGCATTATTTTCGCGCGCCGTATTATTCGTGGGGCGAGTTTCGTCATAAAATGGCCGACCCGCTCTATATCGAAATGAGCATCCATCATTTTGATTTATTGCGCGCCTTGCTGGGGTGTGATCCGGCGAGCGTCTGGGCGCAGAGCTGGAATACGCCGTATAGCACTTTTAATGGCGATATCACTGGCATCGCCCACTTTACGATGGACAATGGCCTGCCGGTGAGCTATCACGCCGACGCAATTTCATCGGGCGATATGACCGACTGGTTCGGCGAGATTCGCGCTGTCGGCGAGACCGGGACACTGACGATGGTCTACCCGGAGCTTTATATCGCTCGCAAGGGCGCCAATCATTCTGACCGCGCCGCGCCGCGCGAAGAGGAGATGGCGGTGAGGCCGCCGCAAGAGGGGCAGGCGGCGGTATTGCGGGAGTTTACCGCGGCTATTGCCGAAGGGCGAGAGCCTGAGAGCGCGGGTGCAGAAAATATAAAGAGCTTGGCGATGGTCTTCGCCGCGGTGGATTCGAGCCGAGACCAGCAGGTTAAACGGATAGCGGACTATTTACCATAAAGGAGCGTAATAATGCCGATTACCAAGAGCGGTGAGGATAACGCACCGGCCTGGTGCGGGTTGAGTTATTTCGAGGTCGTGACATTGGCGAAAGGTGAGACGCGTGATTTTGTGCGGCGCGGCAAGCGGGAGAAAATTATCGTCGGTACGGGCACGTGCGAGATTCGTTTTGGCGATGAGGTGGTGGCGGGAGAGTTTAAAACGAATGTCGATTTACAAAACGATAGCGATCATTTCGCGGTCCGCGCTCTCGATGATCCGGCGACCTTGGTGTGGATGTGCGGCGATTGGGAGACGGAGACTTCGTCGGGGATATTTCAGGTCGGCAAGAGCGACGGGCGCGAGGACAAGGGCGATGCGATCGACTATGCCAAGGAGACGAGCTTTGATTGCCACTATCACGATTGTGACGAGTATTGGATTGTATACGAGGGCAGTGGCGTGGCGGTGAGCGAGGGGAAATCGTATGAGGTGGGGCCGGGGGATTGCGTGGCGACGGGCATGGGTTTTCACCACGATTTTCCGATTGTGCACGATGCGGTGAAGTCGGTGTATTTTGAGACGGGGTTGGAAGGGGAGGGGCGGAGGGGGCATTTGTGGGATCATACGCATGGGGGCGCGGTGCCACAAGCGGAGCGGGTGTAGTTCGTGCGGATGGGCTTGGTATAGGATATACTCGGTCGTTCATCCTCGCCCGCCATCCCTGGCGGATTGCGAGGGTTGTCCCCAATTCCACTATCCTGTGGAATTGAGGACAACAAAGCCGTTCTCGGGCATACCCTAACCCAGTTTTCGGGCACGACCGTGTTCAAGGATAAGTGCTTATGGCCAGTGCGTTAAGCGGCCTGAGTGCTATATATACCACAAGCTCATTTATTTAAGCAGAATCACCTAGACTCAGACCATAGGTTTGAGCCTAATTTCGCGATAGCCCCCTTCAAAGCACGGCTTAGTCACATACTGCATACAGCCGGGGTGTACCTCGCCGGCGTGGGAGAAGTGTACGTGGCCGCAGAAGATAGCGACTAGGCTCTGTGCTTCTTCGGTCAGTAGTTTGTGACAGGCTAAGGTGCTTTCGTAGTGCTCGTCTACCCGCCATTTTTTCTTTCCTTCTTCCGACCAACCATCCGCCGCCATAACGATCGGCTCCTTCCATACCTCGACCACAGCCGGTATCAGCGAGGGGATGGCGATTGGGATATGGATGAAGAGTAAACAGGGGCGGTCGGTAGCCAACTGTTGGCGCAGGAAGGCGAGTTGTTCCAGGGTTAGATTGTAGTTGCTATTGTCGATGGCGATTAGTCGGATGTCGGCTAGGTCCAGTGCTTGTGCGGCGGGAGTGTTGTTGGTCAAGTGGTTAAAGCGGGGGTAGTGGGCTAGGCGAGTGTCGTCGTTCCATTCGAGGTGGGGGAAATACCAATCGTGGTTGCCTAGGGTATAGAGGTAGGGGCTTTGCAACGATTGCACATCTTGTTCGATCCATTCGAGTGCGGCATGGGACGGGAAGTGTATGATGTCGCCGGTCAATAGGGTCGCGTCGGCGCCGATGGTGTTGCTGTGTGCGAGCGCCTTTTGGAATAGTTGTCGTGTTGGCACATTGTTCGGCGTTCGCGTCTCGAAAAGTTCTTGGAAGTGTGCGGCGTCTTCGAGCGTATCGGGGTCACGGTCGTCGGCAGTGGCCATATGGCTGTCGGTGATGTGCAGCAAGGTCAATTCTTCTGCGAGGCCATCGATGGCGATAATTGTTTCGTTGTCGTTTTCGGGTTGCAGGTGTTTGTTATGCATCGAAGCACCTTCCATTAGGGTACGCAGTTTGCATTTTTTATGAATGGTTTAAGTGGGGGCCGAAGAGATATTCCACCGGCCCGTCAATAAATTCGACATTGTGGTCGAGGTCGTCGTTGGCGAACTCAGCTTCGCAGCCCCTTTGGAATTGCAGCGTCTGTGCTTTGCGAAACCAACGCACCTGGTGGACCATGGCGATCATGTGACGGATCTGGTCGGATTGATTGGGCACGCCCCGGTGCCACAGGCGGATATCGCGGATCAAAATGCTACCTTTTTTGGCCTCGACGCGGATCGGCGGCGCGATGGTGCGTTGTTTTTCGATCAATGCTTCATCCAACGCTCCGACGACTTGGTGCGAGCCAGGCCAGATTTCGGTGCTGCCATTGTGCGGGGTAATATCTATCGGCGAGATGTTGACTACCAAGGTGGTGACTGGGTGCGGGGTGTTCCAATTGGGCCACAGGGGTAGCGCGTCGCGATGTAGCGGTTGGTCTTCGCTGCCGGGCAGATTGGTATTGCCGCTGTAAAAAGCATTAAATAGGCCTTCGCCCAAGGCGCTTCTTGTCACCTGTGCAGCGAAAGGATTGGCGACGATATCGCGGAATATATAGGGCTTATGGTGCGGTGGTTTTTGCTGAAGGTGCCCGTATTTCCAGCCGCTGATCTCCTCACCCCGATCCCTGGCCGCTACAAGTGTATGGGTGTCGGTGAGCATCTGCTCGTGCAAGATGTCCAGATGGCTGTGCGCAACCGCCTGGTTTAGAACGACGAACCCCTCTTTGGCAAGTGCTTGCGCGGCTTGCTGGATATGCTGGTCCGTTAGCCGTTCCACTGCGCGCTCTGCTGCTGAAATTGTGATATGCATAGTGACTTAGGGCCTGTTTTTCCTCGCAGGTAAAAGGTTCGCATTCAGGCGAAAGTATAGGCAATACTACTGGTTCGATCCAATAGATAGCTCGTTGTCATATAAGGTGTATGGTAGAGGGTTTGACAGTCTTGGCGCGAGTGCACTTTATTCCCACTTTCACTAAAAAATAAAGGAGTGGATCTATGGCACAGCTTTCTTCCACAGTACTCGAAGCGTTTAAGGAATTTGATTCGCCGACGATTTTCAATGCCGTGGTCCTGAAGCTCGGCCTGCCCAACGAAGATTATACCGATCATCAGATCTGCTGTTTGCTGCCAGAGTTAGCACCGGTTATCGGCTATGCAGTTACAGTAGAGGTCACGAGCAACGACGCGGATTCGGTGGCGGTGCCGTGGGAAGACTATTACGAACAGATCGATGCGATGCAAGGGCCGGTGGTCGCGGTAATGAAGGATGTGGACTCGCGGCCCGGACGCGGCGCTAGTTTCGGTGATGGCATGGCGCGATTGCACCAGCGTCTTGGCGCGGTGGGGGTGATTGTGGAC
>JABHFS010000089.1 GCA_018672475.1 Gemmatimonadota bacterium
GAAGCGGTAGAGGTTGTCGCGTAGTTTTTCCCAGTGCATTAGTAGACCCTTTCTAACACCTAGTATTAGCTGAAGTCGTGTGTGGTTGGTCCGGTCACGGGCGCGCGGCTGACAGCGCTCGCTTACTCGCGCCGTTTTTTCTTTTACTCTGACGTCGCAGTTTTGCTGCCGATCAGTACCCGGTTCATCGGCGTGATCTCTGCGGGAATGGCATCCCAGCGCACGTGATAACCCGCGTTTTGCAAATGGTAGGTGCGGTCGATATCGAAGGCCAGGCGCGTGCCCAGCGACCGTTGCAGCGCGGCCGGGGCTTCGCAGCCGCGATCGGGATAACAGCAGGGCATCAGCGCAACGTGGCCGCCGGTCGCAAGCGCGGTGTCGATGCAGCGATCGGTGAGGGTACCGCAAGCGTGGATGCCGATGACGGAGGTCTGCGCTTCGAGATGCTCACCGACGTCTTTCATGCGCGTGGTCTGATAGCGAACCTTGTCGGCGACCCACGGCCCGACGCGGATGGCGGCGTCCAGCGCTTTGGCGTGGCTCGGGGGTTGCGTCCGATCGATGAGCAGTACGCGTTCGACGGAGCGTTCGAAGAGGGCGAAGAGGATGCCAGTCAGCCCGTGGCCGCAGCACAGGTCGGCCATTTGCGGCGCGCGCACATGTTTGCGCACGCGCACGAAGAATTCGAAGGACTCGAGTATTTCTTTGGTCGGCAGCGCATGTTGTTTTGCCAATTCGTGCACGAAACGGTCGGGCAAGCTGTCTGAGTTGAAGTGGCGCTCGGCGATATGTGGTTTGATTGAGGAGCGCGAAGAGGCCAGCGCGCCGATCGGCGCTTGGTTGAACTTGCGGAAACCTTTGTACTTGGGGATATCGCTCGAGATATTCACGGCGTGGCTCGACCCATTATTTGCTTTGTTTCGCAGGTTGTGCAAAATGCTCATCCGCCGCGTGCAAGGCCCGCAGACCTTGTTGCATGCGCAGCAATTCGCGCTGGCGGGGATTGAGTTGCTCGAACCATTCGTCGGGGAAATTGTCGTGCGGGTCGAGTTGGAACATCAGCATCGACTTTCGGTAGTGCGCGAAGATGGCGTAGCGGTTGTCCGCCGTATCGTTCGCGCCGCCCGCGTGCCAGCACTGGCCGTTGAAGATCAACACGCTGCCGGCTTTGCATGTCGGTTGAAAGACGTGTTGAACGTCAAAGCCTTCGGGCGGCCCGTCGTGACCGCTTTTGTGCGAGCCGGGCACGATGCGCGTGCCGCCGATCTTGGGATTAAAATCGACCAGCGGCCAGACCGTGTTCATCATCACCGGCGAGAGCGGGTTGAGCATGTGTCCGGGGATATCGCTGTGGAAGTTCTGCAAACCGTCGCCTGGCCGTACGATGCGCGCGCTGAGGCTGCCGAGGATCAGCGATTGCGCCAAGAAATGTTCGAGCAGCGGCAATATGACCGGATGGTCGATGACCTGGAAAAAAGCTGGATCCAGCGTTGGCAGATTGCGCACGAGCATAGAGGCGCCGCCGCGATTCTCGAAGCCGTCTTCGCCCTTGCGTTCAGCGCTCTGGATCAGTGCATTTTTGAGCGTGCCGATCTGTTCTGGTGTTAGCACGTCGGGGACAAGCGTAAAACCGTAGACATCTATTTCGTTTATGGCCTGATCTAAGGGGGTCATAGTATTTCTGTGTCCTAGTTGTATTTGATATTACCGGGAAAACCAATCTAAACAGTACCGTAGAGATTGATCACAGCTTTATCTAATGGTTTCTCTGTCCGGTCCCGCGAATGCGAGATGGCTGGCACCGATGTGTCAGCGACTGCAGGATAATATTGTAAATCATTGATAATAATGTAATTATAGAAGGTAATGATATTTTATATTGCGAATTTATTCCTTATGTCCTTCAATTTCTATTTATAGTAGAGCTGACTAAAACCGGCCTCTCGCGTGTCGCTGCACTTAGGGCGTTGGCGCGTCCTCGCGCAGCAAGCCTTCCGTCTTCAGCTCTGCCCACATATCCGCCGGAATCTCGTGTTGGAACCACTTGGCGTTCGTCTGGATATGGCTCGGCTCCATCGCGCCGGGGATGATCGCCGAAACCAGCGGATGCCCGAGCGGAAACTGCATCGCTGCCGCGGGTAGGGGCACGTCGTGGCGCTGGCAGACTTCCTGGATGCGGCGGGTTTTGTCGAGGATTTCGGGCGAGGCTGTATTGTAGGCGTAGCGGGCGCCTTCGGTCGGGCCGGAGACCAGGATGCCCGAGGCGAAGACCGCGCCGATGACGATGCGCACGCCGTGCTCTTCGCAGAGCGGGAACTCCTCTTCGAGGACCTCTTGGTCCAATAGCGTATAGGGCATGGCGACAATGCTGAGGTCGAGATCGACCGCGTCGATCAGCCGTGGCAGCGCGCCCATGCGGTTGAGGCCGGTGCCGACGGCTTTGATCAGCCCCTGCGAGCGCAGCTCGTCGAGCGCGCGCCAACCGCTGGTGATCAGTTGGTTGAGGTGTGCGGAGAAGCGCTGTTCGCTGTCGTGGAAGAAGCTGTCGAGATCGTGGATCAGCAAGACGTCGATCGAGCTGAGGCCTAGTCGTTGCAAGCTGTCTTCCCACGAGCGCATAATGCCGTCGTAGCTATAATCGAAGCGATAGTCGAAGGGCAGGCCGCCTATCCAGCCGCCTTTGTCGAAGGAGTCGAGGTCGCGGGTGGCGGTCAGCACCCGGCCGACCTTGCTTGATAGGATGAAGTCTTTGCGCTCCTGCTGGCGCAAAAAGTGGCCGAGGCGGTGTTCGCTCTTGCCGTAGCCGTAGAAGGGCGCGGTGTCGTAGTAGCGGATGCCGGCGTCCCAGGCGGCTTGCAGGGTTTCTTGCGCCTCGGTTTCGCTGACGGGGTCGAAGAGTTCGCCTAGGGGCGCGCCGCCGAAGCCCAAGGTGCTGAGTTCGACACCGGTGCGCAGGGATCGTTTTGGGATGCTCGACATGGGGATTGGCCTTTCGTTTGTAAGTTGCTTTGGCAGGTGTTTTTTGCTTATACCTTAGAGGCTGTACGCGATCATGAGATATAGTATTGTTAGATGGGAGGAGTTGCAAGTGGGGTGGGGCGGGCACGGTTCTACTGAAAATCACAGCACGGCCCCCTTGTGCCTACAGTAGGGCGGGTTGGTAACCCAGACGTACACGGGCAGATGACGCTCGCAGAAATATCGCGCGGGGGTGAATTTCCTCCGTGTCATGCCCGAGCCTCATATTCTGGTGTGGGAGGCAATGGAGTATCCTCTATCGCGTGGAGTGGATCTCCTTGTTGGAGGCGAGAGATGGGTGAATCTTCTCATGCCGAACCCGCTTTTGTCGGGGGTCTCCGTCGTGGAGTAGGCCTCATTATTGGAGGGAATTAATGCGTGAGATTGGCGTTGCGGTGGTGGGCACGGGATATATTGGCCGGGAGCATATAAAGGTGGTCGCGGCGCATTCCCAGGCGCGGCTGGCGGTTATTTGTGCGACGCCGCGCAGTGAGGAATCGGCGGTGGAATTGCAGGAAGTGTATGGTGCTGGGCGGGTGAGTGTGGATTTGATGGATGTGGTGGCGGATGAAGCAGTGGATGTCGTTTATTTATGCACACCTAACTCCAAGCATGTGCAGCAGGCGGTCCAGGCACTGGAGGGGGGCAAGCATGTCTTTGTTGAAAAACCGTTGGCGGTGACGTTGGCAGATTGTGCACGGATTGTGGCCGCGGCGCGCGTTTCGGGCAGGCAGGTGATGGTTGGGCACGGGGCGCGCTTTAGCAAGATCTTTGTCGCGTTGCACAAACTGGTGCAGGACGGTACGCTGGGAGAGGCTTGTTTTGTCGAGGGGGATTATGTGCACGACTTGGGACCTTTTCTCGATTTACCGGGGCACGATTGGTGGCTGGACGCGGAGCAGGAAGGGCAATTGCCGATTATCGGTGGGGCCTGCCACCCCTTGGATTTGATGCGCTGGATCGCCGGGGAGATCGTCGAGGTGAGCGCCTTTGGCGCCAATCGCAATCTCCCGGCGGCGCCCTGGTACGATACGGTGATCGCCAGTTTGAAGTTTGCGTCCGGCGCGCTAGGTAAGTGCCTAGTCTCGTGCGGGGCGAAGATACCGTATGCGATGAACTTCGGTTATTACGGGACCAAGGGCTCGGTGCTCAACGACCGGCTTTTTATCGACGGCATTCCCCACGCTGATGGTTTTATGCAGTTGCCGGTGGAGATCCGCACCGAAGATCATACTTGCGCCGAACAGCTCGAGCATTTTCTGGCCTGTATTCAAACGGGGGATAAGCCGTTGATTGACGCGCTGGACGGGGCGCGTTCGGTGGCGGTGTGTTGTGCAGTGGCCGAGTCGATTGAGGCCGGGCGACCCGTCGCCGTGCAGCTCGATTTCTGATGTGGTCTTTCGTCGATGAGCCGGCTGCGCCGCAGGAATTTCTTGTACAAGTTTTACCGAGGGTGCAAGAGATGTATCTGGGGCAATACAATCGGGCTTATGCTGCATTAGAGCAGGGCGCTTTTATGCGTGAGGCGGGCGCCTGGGCGATGGCCGATGGCAAGCCGGTCGGGATGGCGTTAGTGTCCGGTGGGGAGTCGCCGGAATTGTTTGTTGCGGTCAGCGAAGCGTGGCGGGGTCGCGGGGTTGGTGCGGGGCTGGTGGAAGAGGTCTGTGCGGAGTTGCGGCAGCAAGGGGTGCAAAGGCTGGCAGTCTCCGATGTTAGCAGCGCGAATGCGGCGGCGGTACAGCTTTTGCAGGCCACGGGTTTTGTCGGGCTGTCGATGGGGTCTTTGCGGATGCGGCGATCGCTCGACGCCCCTGTGCCGGCTTGCGATATAGCGCCGGGCTATGCGTTGCGGACGTTGGCCAAGGGCGAAGAAGCGGCGTATGTGCATTTGAAGAACACCTGCTTTCCCGAGAGTAGCCCGTGGACCGAAGAGGATTTTCCTCGGGAATTTCCGCCGATGTCTTTTAATGCTTATGAGCGGATCGTCATCGCTGAACGCGAAGAACAACTAGTGGGTACGGCCAGCGCTTGGGAAATTGACTATGGCGGAGGCCCGCTGGGGTTGCTGCATTGGGTCGGGGTCGATCCGGCGCACCGCGGCCAAGGGCTTGGCGCGGCGCTCAACGTGCGGGCATTGCAGAAGCTGAAGGCATGTGGCTATGCGGAGGTCTGGCTCAACACCTCGCGCGAGCGAATGGCGGCGGTGCGGCTCTACGAGCGTCTGGGTTTTGTGCCGTATCAAGAACTTTACACCTATACACTGACACTTTGAGGAGGGGCGCATGAGCGATCCCGTAGAGATTTTGCTCGTCGGCTGCGGCCGCATGGGCACCGGGCATTTACAGGCCATACGTGCATTGCCGGGATTGGGCGAGGTGGTCGCCGGGGTCGATCCCTCGGAGGCTGCGCGCGAGCATGTGCAGCGCGAATTTGGCGTTGAGCGAACCTATGCCGATCTTGACGAGGCGTTGGCGGCAGAAGAGGCTCCGGCGGTTTTCGTCTGCTCGCCAAACAACCTGCATGCGACCTATGCGCTCAAGGCGCTGGCGGCCGGTCGCCATGTCTTCGTGGAGAAACCGCTGGCGTTGAATATGGCCGATGTCGACCGAATGATCGCCGAGGCCGGGCAGCGCGGTCTATTACTGATGGCGGGGCAGAGTCTGCGCTTCTTTACGCATATCCGCTATATCAAAACACTGATCGATGCCGGAGAGATAGGCCGGGTGCGCCATATCGTGCACCGACGGATGAGCCCTGGACGCGGCGGCGACGAGCAGAGCTGGTTTGCCCGGCAGGCGCTGTCGGGCGGGATCCTGCCCGGAATCGGCACGCACTCGCTGGATGCGATTTTGTGGTGGTTGGGTGAACAGGCCGAGTCGGTTTATGCGATGGTGCAGAATATCGATCCGCATCCCGAGGTGGATATCGAAGATGAAGTTTCGTTGGTGGCCACGACGCCGAGCGGTGCGCTGATCAACGTGGCCTTTTCCTTTCATCATTCCCTGGGCTACGAATGGTCGGTCGCGGGGACCGAGGGCACGATCCAGTTGTCGGGAACACAGGGTGTGTTGAAGCTCAATGGCGAAGTAAGTGAGGTGCCCGAAAGAGTGGAGCTGCCGGGCGAGGATTCGATTCAACATGAGTTTCTCTCTGCGATCGCCGAGGGCCGCCCGTTGGCCCAGGCCTCAGCTCGCGATATCCGCGCGACGATGGCGCTGGTGTTCGCGGCGCAGGAATCGGGGCGCACGGGGCAAAAAGTGGAGGTTGCGCATGGTTAAAATCGGGGCGATGAGCATCTGTTTGCAGCCCTTGTTGGCGGGCGAGGTGCCGACGGGTGAACGGTTATTGCGCGCGGCGGCCGAGGTCGGCGTTGATGGCGTGGAGTTTTACGAGACGCATTGGGGCGCTGACCCGCGCGATGTCGACGGCGCGGCGGCGCTGAAGAAATTGGCTGCGGAGTTGGGCGTGGAGATTTTCGCGGTGGGTTCGGGTACGCGTTTGGGCTATGGTGATGCGCGGCGCGAACAGGCTATGGCGACGCTCAAAAACCAGGTTCGTGCGGCGGCGGCGGTGGGGGCCGAGGTCGTTACTTTTCCGGCCATCGACTCGCAGCCGGTGCCGGAGGGCCGTGCGGCCGAGGCCGGTGGTTTGCACTTCGCGCAGGCGGTGGGGCCGCTGATCGAGCAGGTGCAGGAACTAGCCGAGTTTGCTGCGGGGTATAATGTGCGGCTGGCTTTGCTCAACCACTGTTTTTTCGTCGGGGCGAGTTGGCACCAGGAGTGGGTGGTCAAGTTGGCGGATCGGCCCGAGGTCGGGACCTGTTTGGACCCGGGTAATTATCTCTACTATGAGTGCGAGGATCCGGTTAGCGCGACCAGACGCCTCGCCGGGACCGTCTGCAATGTGCGGTTGGGCGATTGGGTGCGGCGCGGCGATCGGGAAGTGATAGAGGCTTTCCGCAGTGAGGGGCAGTTGGCGATTTGGGCGCCGGCGGTCTTTGGCGAGGGGGCAGTGGACCACGGCGCTTGTTTGCAGGTATTGCGTGAAAGCGGCTACGAAGGCTATTTGACGATGAAAAGCGTCGGCGGGGATTTTCACCGCTCGTTAGAGGGTGTGCGGGCACTGGTCGAGGCCGCGAGCATCGTTTGAATCGGCACCGCGAAAGAAGCTTAAATTAGATTCCGTCATGGGCGATTGGCGGCTATAACCGAATGGCGAGGAGAGAAGGTTCAATGGCTGAAGCGAAGACGTGGGTATTGACGGACCAGGCGACGCGAGTCTGGGTGGACAGCATCGAAATCGGGCCAGATGATTTGGGTCTTGCCGACGAAGGCTGGTCGATTCGCAAGACGACCCTGCGCGGCGGTCCGAGCGATGGGGTGGATATTATCGAGGTGGACAATGGCGCGCTGTCTTTTTCGGTCTTGCCGACGAGGGGAATGGGTATATGGAAGGGCGCGTATAAAGGCCTGGACCTGGCCTGGAACTCCCCGGTCAAAGGGCCGGTGCATCCGAGTTTGATTGACTTGCAGGATCGAGGGGGGTTGGGTTGGCTCGCCGGTTTTAACGAAGTCGTCGTCCGTTGCGGGCTCGATTCTATGGGCGCGCCGGGAACGGATGTGGTGCCGAACAATATGGGCGTGCCGAGTGAGGTGGCGCTGACCTTGCACGGCAAGATCGCCAATACGCCGGCCAGTCGGGTCGAGATACAGGTTATACCCGGTGATCCGACGGAATTAGTGGTGATCGGCGAGGTGCACGAGGCCGGGTTGTTTTGTCCGCAGTATCGGCTGCTGGCGCGCGCCTCGACCAAGGTGGGCTCGAATTCATTGCTGATCGAAGACGAAGTGCGCAATGAGAAAGCCATCGACGCCGAGATGGAATTGCTCTATCACTGCAACTTCGGCGCGCCCTTCTTGGAGGAAGGCGCGCGCTTGGAAGTGGCGGCTAGGGAAGTCGCGCCGCGGGATGCGCGGGCGGCAGAAGGTCTGCAGGCCTATGAGACTTATGCCGGTCCGACGGTCGGTTATGTGGAGCAGGCCTATTGGTATGACTTATTGGCCGGAAAAGACGGGAAGACCTTGGCGATGTTGCGCAACGCCGCGGCCGACAAAGGGGTGGTCCTGCGTTTCGACAAGGATGAATTGCCCGCCTTTACGCAATGGAAGAACACGGCTTCTATCGCAGACGGTTATGTCACCGGCCTAGAGCCGGCTACCGACTATCCCAATAGCAAGGCCTTTGAACGTCAGCAGGGACGGTTGATGAAGATCGGTCCAGGTGAGACGCGGCGCGCGACCTTGGCGATCGAAGTTCTCGACGGTGCCGCCTCCGTGGCAGCGACACAAGGAGAGATCGCGAATTTGCAGCAGACGGCAGAGCGGCAGGTGCATTCGGCACCGATCAGTAAATACTCCGATCTGTAGTAGCTATTTGTGCAGCGTACCGTAGGGTAAATACGCCGATAGGCGTCGTGCTTTCGCCGGGGCTATTGTCGGTGCAGGTCTATTTAATAGGCTCTATCTGTCTGTTTTTCGATAACTCAGTCCTTCTCGTCCAGGATTGGCTTGCACGCCCGCACCGCCACCGATCGCGAACCCGGCGAGAGTTTGCGCGTCAGCCGCACTTTTTTACAAGCGCGTTTCAACTATTAGGCCGGCACGGAAAATTTTCACCGGCCGTTTATTTCAGAGATGCTCTAACAGACCATAAGGAAAGGACCAGCAGATGATTATCGACCAGTTGGAAAATGCCAGCCAGTATTACGGCCTTGGCTCGAGGATAGAGGCGGCGTTCCGTTATTTGCAGGAGACGGACTTGCAGAGTGCCGCGGTGGACCGCTATGCCATCGACGGTGACCAGGTCTACGCCATGGTGCAGGAGTACGACTCCAAGCCCAAGGCGGAAGGTTTTTGGGAATCGCACCGCAAGTATCTCGACGTGCAATACGTGGCTTCCGGCGTCGAGCATATGGGCTATGCGCCGACGAGTAACCTGGCGGCGGGGGCCTATCAGGAAGAAAACGACTTTATCAAGCTGGAGGGCGACGGCGAGTTCTTTCTTTTACGCGAGGGTTTTTTCTGCATCTTGGCTCCGCAGGATGCGCACATGCCGGGTATGGCCGTCGATCAGCCGCAGCCGGTGAAGAAGGTCGTGGTTAAGGTTTTGTTATAAGTATGGGGGATGGGAAATAGTGGGGGAGGGGTTCGGTGGAGCCGGAGAAGTGTCAGGTGCTGTAGCAGGCGGCGATACTCTTGGTGGCGCTCATGGTCCGCTGGCCTTTCCCCGAACCCCGATGGGAACTAGGCGAAGGGGATGAATGGGCGACAGCCGGCCCTGCCAACGGCTCGGGTGTTAGCGCCTGCGGCCGTTGAGACGCTTGTAAACCTCGGGATGGCCTATGGGCATCTAGGGCAGTTTATCTGCAACGGGATCGTTTCAAAGAGGCCCTGAGCCTGGCGCTGGACCACCCCAGGGCACAAATAATGCGTCAGGCGCTGGGTTTGCCGTAGATGTCTCTTGCTCGTTGTCGTGTGGACAAAAGCGAGTTGATCTTCCTCCCGCACTGATGTAGATTGCATATAGTGCTCCAGAAGGGAGCCGCCAGTCCGCGGGAAAGGCCGAGCCTACCTTCACTTTGCTAATCTATATAGCAACTTCTTTCTGCCCGAATAGAGCGCGGACCCCGGGCGCATTAGCGAAAGGAGTTGTCCTATGACCAGGACACTACCCCCCAATCCCAGCCTCGAACAGCTCAAGAAGCAGGCCAAAGATCTGCGCAAAAGGCATCAGTCCGCGTCGACTGAAGCTGCTGAGTGGATCCAGGTGTATCTTCCCAGACTTTCTGCAGCTTCTGTAGATGAAATTTTACAGGGCGATTTCTCGTTGCAGGAAGCGCAACACGTCATCGCTTGCGAATACGGCTGCAAACATTGGCAAATGCTGTGCAGTGTGGTCGCGGCCGATCTGAATATGTTGGCGGGTCTGAGCGATGCGCATATACAGGATGTGTTGCGCCAAATAGATCAGCAAGATTGTACCCGTGCTTTCAACGGTGCCGGGTCGATTGTTAGCTGGCGGCTGATGAGCAATATGTCGCAGCGCGTACGGACCATTATTACCGAGGAAATCGAGGTCAATCCCGGCCTGCCCGAAGCAGAGCGAATCGCCGCGCGCCACAAGGTTTTATGCAAGGCCCTAGAGATGGCTGCTGCGGGACAGATCGAATGGGCGGGCGGAGTGGATCTCGCTGTATTTGCAGCGGATGTCGCTTTGTTTGAAAAGGCGATTGAGCGGGTCGATTTCGACCTGTTGGCTGGTCTAGATGATCGCGACACCCAGACGCTGTTGCGCATGGTGGACCAGAAGGACCTGGTCACCGCGCTCAAGGGCGCGGCCGAACCGGTCTGCGATCGTTTCTTGCGCAATATGTCGGCGCGGGTGCGCGGTTTTATCGGGTCGGAGATCGAATTGTCGCAGGCCGAGCCGGATGATAGCAAGTCGGTGCGGCGGCGAATATTGGTGCAGGCTGGAGGTCTTGCGGCTCGGGGGTTATTGCAGTGGCCCAAAGGCAATGCTTCAATGCCGGAGGCGCAAGGAGCGCAAGGGGCGCAATACGAGGTGCCGGAAGATGTGACGGAACTAATCGCTCGGCCGCTGGACCAACTCACGGCCAACGACATGGCTGACTTATGGCTCGGTATCGCCCATCAGGCGCGCAAGCAGGGGATTCTGTCGTTGCAGCCGATTGAGCAGCAGGCGGTTGATCCTTTTTTACGCGAGGCGTTGCAGCTGGTCGTCGACGGCACTGAGCCGGATCTGTTGCGCGATATGCTGCAGACGCGCCTGGTGCGGGCGATTTTGCCGCAGCAGGAGACGCGCTGTCGGATGATCATTGAAGCGATGATGGCGATTCAGGCGGGGGACAATCCGGGTGTAATTCGCCAGAAGGTGGGGGCGTTTTATCTGGCGAGCTCGGATGCGATGCAGGATAATGACCGATCTGTTGAGCCGACGACGGACGAACTCGCGGCGCAGTTGCGGCAGAGGCCTGTGGGCAAAATGAACTTTGACCAGGTCGCTGACTTGATGACGGACCTAGGGCTGTTGGCACGCAATGAGCGCATCGTCGGGTTTAAGGGATTGCCGGCGGCACTAGAGGATAAGCGCGATATGTCTTCTGAAGTGTTGCGGCGCGGCTTGGAAATATTGCTCGCCGGCGCTGAACCGAACGAGGTGATGAACGCGTTGGAATCTATGGTCGTGACGCGACTCGGTGGCTTGGAAAAAGCGCACCGTATGATCATCGAAGGTGTGGCGGGCACGCAAGCGGGCAGGCAGCCGGAGGATATCGTGGAGGCGGTACGGCAGGTCGCTGTTTAAATAACGGTTAGGGATAGAAGTGCTCTGTTGGAGTTGGATACTCCGGTGGGGCGCTGTCTGTTTTGTCTAAATCACCGTCCACACCCCCGCCAAACACAAACCCACCCCCACCATGACCTGCCAGGTCACCTTCTCCTTCAAAAAGACCACCGCCATCGCCATGCCAAAAAGCGGCGAGATCGAACTCAGCGTCACGACCTTGGCGACACCGATCTCGCCGATGGCGTAGATGAAGAGATAGGCGGACAACCCCATGCCGAGCGCGCCGGCGAAGCCGACGACGGCGAAGCTCTTAAGGCTGACGCCGCGCAGCGTCTCCTTGCTGCTGGGCCGGACGCGCGCCAAGTAGACTATCAATGCGATCAGTGGCATGCGCGTGGCATTGGCGTGCACGATATCCATGTTGGCCGTGGCGGGTTTGAGCAAGGTGGCGGATAGGCCCCACAATACGGCCGCGAAGAGCGCGACTAAGATGCCGCGCCGCAGGTGCGCCGAATCCTGTGGGTCATTTTTTTCATTCCTAAGCGAGAGAAAATACACCCCCCCGACGACCAGCAAACTGCCTAGCAGGAGCATGGTCTGCAGGGGATTGCCCAGCAGCAAGGTCTCCCAGGCTATTGTGGTCAGCGGGAAAACGCCGGTCAATGCCATGGTGCGCGAGATGCCGATCTCCTTGATCGATATCATGTAGAGCGTATCGCCGACGGCGATGCCGATGGTGAAGGAGGCAACGAGTAAGGCCCAGTCCCGCCAGGGGACCAGCACCAAATCGGAAATGGGGGCCGGGTGAAAAGGGACGATGCACCAAAAGAGCGCGCCGGCGACACCACAGCGGATGACGTTCATCGCCGCCGGGGTGACCTGGTGCGATTGGCTGCGCAGGATCATGCCGCTGAACGCCCACAAAAAGGCGCAGCATAACGACGCCAGTTCGGGCGGAGAGAAACTGTACAATAAATCTACCGGCCGCTAAAAGCGGCCGTGGTGCGATTCGGCCGGGGCTTGGTACTCCACGTTGAGATGTGGCGTTTCGAGTAGCTTGTGATCTTCGACCTTGGAGGTCAGGCAGCTTTCGAGCGCGCCGCTGACGATAAGCGTGCGCTCGGCGGGGAAGGGCGCTTTGCCGGTCTCGATCATTTCCCAGATCTTGGCCACCAGACAGGCCGAGTAAGTGACATTGGGCACCGGCGTGAGAAAGAATTGCGTCGAGACTGGGTCGGGTTCGCCTTCGAGTTTGCAGGCGAAGGTGAAGTCGCGGATCGCGCCGTTGAGCATTAAGAGGGTCGTCTTGAGACCGTCGTTGTGCTCGATAAAATAGGCGGCCGGTTTTTCGACTAGGCCGGGCAACTCGCCATTGCCCAACAGATCCTGGGTGCGGCCGTCTTCGTCGGTTTTGCCACAGGGGGAGTCGCTGCGCGAGAGCGCGGATTCGAGCAATTCTAATGAGTAGCGACCCTCTTCGCCGGCTTTCCATACCGCATCGCCTTCAATCATTTGTACCGACTTGACGCCGGTCTCGCCGCCGGCGCGGCGTTCGATCATGCACTGCATGGCCTCAAGCGCGTGATAGTCCATCGGGTCGGAGCCGCCGCAGCCGACCATCAACGCTTCTTCGATCTTACTGCCCAAGGGCAATTCGACATCGGGCAGGCGGTAGGTGACCGGCAATGAGCTGCCGGCCAGGATCGGAAAGCCGAGTCGGTGGCCATCGTCGACCATTTCTTTGGCTTTGTCGAAGCTATAAGAGAGGTGTTTGTCGTTGTAGACGGGCACGGTGCGGCCGTCGGCTTCGAAGACCTCGACGCACTCTTTGAAAAATTCGTAGCGCGGATAGAGCTTCTGGCCCTTTTCGTTGTCGGGGTATTCGCCGTGTTCGCCGATGATCAGCACCGCGTCGCAGGCCAACTCGTCGCCGCCACAGCGCAGGGCTTCGGCGATGGTGGGGTAGACCTTGCCGCCGAATTCGCGCGCGCGATCCTCACTCTGGTCGCCTTCGGGTTTTTGGTCGACGTAGATCGAGACGAGCTGGCAGTCGGGGCGGTTCCACTTGCCGCCGTAGGGATAACCGACGAAGAAGCGGTCGGCGAAGTGCTGGGCGTGCGAGAGGTAGCGATAGATGGTGGCGATGACGGCGATGCGTTTGGTGGCCATAGATCAAGTTCTCCAGAACGTGGGTTCTTCGGTGGACTGGTAGGCGATCTTCAGGTGTGGGGTCTCGACTTTAACTTGCTCTTGGTGCAGGCTGTCGACACCGCCGATGACCAAGCCGGAGGTGAGCAAGGTGCGCTCGATCGGATAGGTCGCTTTGCCGGTCAGGAACATCTGTTCGACATTGTTGACCAACGGGCTAAAGAAGTTGGCGAGCGTGGCACGCGCCGGCGGCATGGGTAAATACATCTGGGTCGAGAAGGGCTCGTCCTGGCCCTTGATGCGGGCGGCGAAGTTGAAGTCCTCGACCAGACCGCTCATCATCAGCATCGTCGAGAGCAGGCCGTCTTCGTGCTCGTATTGATAGGCGACGGGGTTTTTGACCAGCTCTTTCATTTCGTCGATGCTCGGGAAGGGGTTGTTGAAACCCGGACGGGCCGGTTTGAGCGTGTGGCTGCGGCAGAGATTCGCTTCAAAGAGCGCGCGCGACCAGACGCCATCGGCGTGGGCCTGCCAAAATTTTTCGTCGCGATAGGCCTGGACCCATTTGACCCCGGACTCGCCGCTCTTGCGCCGCTCGACCATGCACTGCAGCGTCTCCAGCCCGTGGAAGTCGTAGCTGTCGACGCCGCCATAACAGACGCTGACAGCCTCTTCGACCTCGACACCAGACGGAAACTCTACCGAGGGCGTGCGCCAAGTGACCGGCAGTGAGGACCCGGCCATAAAGGCGAAGTCGAGCTCCTGCGAGATATCGTACATCTCTTGGCACCAGTCCCAATTCCACGAGAGGTGTTTATCGTTGAAGACGGGTGCGGTTTTGCCGGTGGTGCGGTATACCGAGGCGATTTGCTTGAACAACTCGTAGCGCGGATAGAGGTGCTGGCCTTTTTCGTTGCGGTTGTAGCTGCCGTGCTCAGCGACGAGCAATACGCCGTCGACGGCCAGGTCTGAGCCGCCCAGGGTCAGTGCGTCGGCGACCGTGGGGTAGATCGTCATTTGCGGGAAGCGCGCTTCCCGGTCGCGGCTCAGGTCGGGCCGGTCGGCCTCGGGGTCGGGATCGACTTGGTCGACGTAGAGCGAGACGAGATCCATCTCGGGCCGGTGGTGGCGGCCGTTCCAGCCATAGCCTTCCAAGAAGCGGTCGACGATATGCTGGGTGTGCGAGAATTTGTGATAGACGGTGGTGATCGCGGCGATTTTGGGGCGGTCGGCCATGGTTTGTTCCCGGAGGCGTGGTCAGTTGTTTCGAGTTTGGCCAGCTAAGATAGGAGAAGGGGAACGGGGGGGCAAATGCGGTAGGTGCGGTGGGTGCTACGACTGTTCGGGTGTAAAGACTTTCGCCATGCGCAATAAGGATTCTCCTGACCCCTCGACTGAAATAAGCCCCGACTGAATCGCCTCTTTGAGATTTAATTCACCCTCGACCACGCGCAGGAAATCTTCATCGGATGCTTTGAGCAAGAGGTCTGGGTTTGGCGCGGTGCCCTCGAAAGTCGCAAGCGCGCCGTCCTTGACCACGGCGTAGTGCGGATAGCCGCCGATTTCGAAGGCGTAAGTCGCGCTGAGGCCTGCAGCCTCTTGCGGGTTAAAGCGGGCTTTGAGGGCGACGTGGTTCCACTGCGGCTGCCAATGATCGTTTTGTCGGGGCGCAGCCAGCAGGTCGAGGCCCCAGTGCGCGAGCGAAGCGACGGTCGGTTCCAGGGTGCGACCGCGGGCGGTGAGTTGATAGGACTTTACCGAGGAAGGCGGGGGTTGCTTGATGTTTTCGACGAGTCCGGCAGATTCTAAGTCTTTGAGGCGGGCGGCTAGCAGGTTGCTGCCGATGCCGTCTAGGCTTTCTTGCAGGTCTTTGTAGCGGCGCGGCCCACCGAGCAGATCGCGCACGATGAGCAGAGTCCAACGCTCTCCTATTATATCTAAAGCACGCGCTAGGGAGCAATATTGCTGATAGGATCGTTTTTTGCCCATAATTCACTTTTTAAAAATATAGTTATCATTATATGTTTTTAAAGTAAAAAATAAACATTCTTGTCAAACTAAGCGATAAGGAACTTAAGGATGGCGGACCGAACCTTAAAAGATGGCCTCGTAGGCAATGCTATCTTCTATTCTATCATGGGTTTAACGCTATTGTAGCCCATGAACCGATAGCGCTATTTATCGGGATGGCGGACCCGCGGTGGGCGTAGCCGTAGGCACCAGAAAAAGAGGGTCTCGTCGCCTGTGTGCAAAAGACCGACGCCAGAAAATTAGTATTCGCGGTGACGGGCGGAGAATAGCGCTTCGATAGCCTACGGCCGGTCGTCGATTAGTTTATTCCTCCACGAGTGTTTTAATCATCAACGCCACTTCCTTACGGCCCCCTTCAGTCTCCTGGCGGCCGACCTCTTCAAAGCCGCAGTGCCGATGGAAACGCAGCGATTCTTCGTTGCTGGGCCGGATATTGACCTCGCACGCAAGTAAGCGCGCTGCCCCTCGGGAGAAATTCCCCAGGTCCGTGTAAAAGGCCTGGCCGAGACCCTGGCCGCGGGCCGGTGCGGCGACGACGATGCGGTCGATATATATAAAGCGCTCGTAGCGCTGGGTAAACCAGTGATAGTTGGGGCTGTCGTAATCGGCACCGGGTGTCAGGCCGATAAGGAAGCCGACGAGGGCCTCGTTGTCGATTGCGACGCGAAAGTAGGTGGCCTCGCGCACAAAGCGTTCGAGCATGGCCTCGGTCATGGCATTGACGTGCGGCACTTCGGGGTCGTTGAGATCCGGGATGGCCGATAGGTCTGCCGGGGTGATGTCGCGGATTTGCATGTTTATAGCTTATTGTGTTTTGCGCTTCATAATACGCGATGGACAGCGAGAGTTAGCAGGAGTCGATCCGGTAGCCCGCGGTTTGGCGTGATTAAAATTCATTCTGTATGGGGGGCGCGCTCGGCGGTTGAGCGGAGTATATGTTCATTGGGGAATTACCAACGCTTTAATTCTACTGGTCCGCAGCGATCGCGTCTAATGTCTGCATCAGTGTGGGCACGAATGCAGACAGGGAAGGGTAGCGCGAGCGATTCTGCTCGTAGTCGTCGAGGGCCTCGACGATCGCCGGCAAATAATGAAACGCGTGCTGTTCGATATTGTGCTGCAATAGGCGCGCCGCGCTTTCCGGTTGCCCTGCGACCAAGGCGATGCGGATCTCGCAGGCACGGATGATGTGCTCGGCGACACAGATCCAGTCTTCGTAGCCCATCTGGCCCGTCGCCCGTTCGGCGGCATAGAGCGCGGCGAAACGCGTGATGGGCCCTTTGTGTCGCGGCGGTTCGAGCGCGTGGTTGACGAACGAGTGGCCGAACTCGTGCATGGCGAGCTTGGCGAGCTGTTCGGGCCTGTCAAAACCACAGCTCGCCTCTTCGGCGTCGACGGAGCGGAACGGGGCAAAGACATTGTAGACTTCTAATTCGCCGTCGCGGTGCACCTCGGGACCGAAGCCGTTGCCGCCGATGCTGAGCGGCGAGGGGATGAGATAGAATCCCTGTATGTCCTCGTCGCTACCGGCGCCGTAGTAGTCGGTGACTAGTTGCAGCCAGGCCGCGTCGGGTAAGCCCGCTTCGACTTCGCGAATAATGCCGTCGTAGAGGGGCTGGTGTGCGCGGTAGAAGTCGTCGAATTCGGCTTGGATGTAGAAATCGTCGATTAGATCGAGCAATTCGTCGAGCGTTTTCTTGCCCTTCGCCGGGTCGCCTTCGCCGGCGTTGACGTAGCGAGAATTGCGCAGGTCGGCGGTGAGTGCCGCCTCGGGAAAGACGGTACAGGTGACAGCCAACTCGATCATTGCGTCCCACCAGAAACCCTGCGCGTGCAACTGGTTGGTTAGCAGCACAGCAGGGTGTTTTTTCAGGTGGGAGAAGTGCTGCATGACCTCGCGGCGATAGGGTTGCGAGGATATGCCGGTGTTCCAGTCTAGCGACCCGCGCTCGGTGAGGTTGAGCAGACAGGTGACGACTTCGACGTTGCGGTCTATGCGGATTTGCAGCATGGGCGTTATCTAACCCTGAAATAACGGAAAGAGTAAAAGAGCGGGAAAAGAGCGTAGTCGGGCGCGTCGGGCCTATCTGCGGTGACGATGGCGTCGTGTAGATATTGCTCGCTATCGGGTTGCGGGTCTACGATGATGTCGGTGCCGGTTTCTTCGTCGCCGAGTAAGTACGAGGCGTGGGCTAGGCAGCCGAGATAGTACTGCTTGAGGAACATGGTGCTATGTCTCCGGGTGCAGAATGGTTATATGTGTTAGCTATTAGTTAAAATCATGCTCTTTCGAGGCGTGTTAAGTCAAAGGGATTAGACCACGCCTTCAGGCCGGTTGCGCCGACGATCTCGAAACGCACCCAGCGCGCGTTGGGTCTGAGCGCGAAAGTCGCTGTCTCGAAGAGCTCGCTGTGTTGGTGGTACTCGGTGCCATAGCTGTCGCAGACTGCGGCGATGCGTTGTGCCGACGAGCAGGAGATGGTGGCTTCGACCTGGGTGCGCTCGGCGCCTTCTTCGTCTGTACGGCGAAGCTGGATATCGCGAATTTCGGGACCAGTGCTAGCATAAGAGGCGCCGGCGACCAGCGCTTCGACAATGGCGTCGGCACTGCGGTCTTTGACGCGGACCCAGGTCCAGCCTTGGTAGGTGTCGCGGCGGTCGGCTTCTATGGCGTGCGAATCGTCGTCGGCCAAAGCGGGGTAGAGGCGGTCTTCCAGCTCCATCCAGTCGTCCCACTGCACGCTCGACTCGCCGCGCCCGGCGACGCGGCAGGTGGTGTTGAAGACCTCGATGCCGGCGAAGCCGGTTAAAGGCGCGGTGTCGCGGTGGATATTGACCGAGCTCCAGTGCGGGTGCGCTAGGAAGACGGCGCCGCCCTGGCGGTTGACCTCATTGATCACATGTTGCGGCGGCATGTGTTGCGCGTCCATGTCTTTGCTGAGGTTGAGGCATACAAAATGATGAATCTGACCGCCGAAGGGATTGTCGGGATGCAGTTCAGCGCCTTGGATGAGCACGAAGTCATCGGGGGCTTTTACCGTATTGATAAAGGTGATGTTGTGGTGGTCGGAGAGGCAGAGGTAGTCGTAGCCCTGGTTGACGTAGCCGTCGAGGCGTTCTTGCGGGGCGGCTTTGCCGTCGGAGTTGGTGGTGTGCGAGTGGAGATTGCCTTTGAGCCAGGTGTAGCCTTCGGCGTCGGTGAGAGCGAAGGGGTTGGTGAGGGTGCCTGTGGGGTGGTTTGACATGGAGTGATCCTTTTGGGGTTAGTGTGTACGGGCTCTTTGAGCGTATACCCTACGCTCATTCTCGCCGACCGTCCCTAGTCGGCTCCGAGGACTGCAGCCGCTAGGGGCATACCCTCAAAGAGCGCTCCGATACTGCTGCACGTACTGTTAAGAAACGATAATCATTATTACGAGTAAGACTATAGCTAGCCTCCGGCACGTATTCGATCCGGTTGGGCCATTCCGCCGGGGATTATAACTCCAGTCATTCGCCGTCTTTTGCAGGGTCAGATGCCCTATTTTCCAGGAAACCTGGGTAGTGGTACGGTGATCAAGGATACCGTGACGTCCGCGGCGCGGGGATAAGAATCTACATTACACGTAAGCTTGAAGCACTGCAAGCGGGTGGTCTAATAGACATAACACGACGACCGAAAGTCTGGCCGGTGGTCAGGTTATTGGGTAAACCAACTATGCGTCACACCTTTAGTAATCGTAGACGTTAGCGGGACATTGGGTTTGTTCGGTGATTGGCAGCCCCACTCACAGTATGGGAGACCATGACGGTGCCCAGCCAGGGGATCTATTACAGTTTGTTAAGGACCCAAGTTTCTGATCCAAGCGTGAAGGCCCTTGGTGCGAAATTGTCCCGCGGATCCAAACGACAGTTGAAAGGTGCATCGAAGGTCACTTGGGTGCTTACTGTCCAAGGAACATCCGAAGGCCATGGGGTCGGTGCTTTCGATAGAAAAGTTCACATACCCTCCGGATCCAGTAACCGCGAATTTAGAGCCGTCGGGTCCTTTGATGATGAGTTCGATGGGATAGGATCCGGACCGGTTCGTGTAAGGGTCTTTGACGGTCTGAAGGGCTATCTTAAAGGCCTCGATTTGCTTTGAGTCGGTGACTCGAAACTCGAGGCCGGTTTTCATTCCCGTTCCTGCTTTAACCACCACTGCAGTAATGGGAAGGTTGGCCTGGGCTTTGAGGGCGGCGATCTTTCTGTCTTGGTGAACCATTGAGGTGACGATAAGGGTCACGATCAGCGCTCCTACGGCAAAGAACGCAACCTTCGCAACGTATTGTGGATTGCTAGAGATAATCAGAAGTAATCCCAATAATCTTTCCACCACCTACACTCCTCTACGGGCATTCTCGTTTGCAAAAAACGAACTCGGTTACGGAAACCGGTTTGTCTGAAATATAATAGTAATCTTTTTTCACTTTTTTAGTGATCTTATCGATCTCTGCCACATTTTTTTCTGAAAGGATTTTAAATTTAAAGTCCACTACGACCTGCCAGGCAATATCATGACCTAGGGGGCATTCTCCAACCCCGGCACGTGCCCGTGGTCGTTCCAGTATTGCAATTGGCGAATGCCTTCGTCGGTTATAATCAGTTTAGAGACGGCGGTGTTTTCGTGTAGGGCGCGTATCTCTATATCGCCTGATGCGTTGAAGAAGCTTTTGAATAATTGGCTGTAGATACCCCAGTGCGCGAAGACGACAAAAGACTCGTGTTCGGATGTGGTAATTTGTTCGATAAGCAGCTCTGCGCGGACCCGGGTGTCGAGCAGGTGGTTATCGCTTTGGTCGAGTTCGGCGATGTCGGCCAGGGCAGTGAAATCGAGTTCGGCATAGATGTCTTCGCGGCCCCAGTTTGACTCCATGGCGCATTTGTTGAACATGACCTTTTTGCCGCGTATTTGAGAAAGTTGGTAGGTATGGCAGGCGCGGGTCAGGGGGCTGACGAAAATAACATCGGGATGCAGGTCTTTTACGCGGGGGACTAGGGCGCGGGCTTGTTCTTCGCCAAGCGGGCTCAGGGGGGGGTTGAGGCCTGAGACGGTACTGTCGATTTGGGACATGCTTTGGCCGTGGCGGATTAACCAGATGTGTTTCATATGCTGTATTACAGCGGTCCTTTCTTCGGTTATATGGCGCGCGGATGATACAATCACAGTAATCACGATTGCGCGGTGGCTGTATATTATAACAAAGATCTGCGGGGCGGGCCTTGAACTTTTTGCTTTTGCGCGCGAGCACTGTGCCGGTGCAATCCCTTATCAAGCCCATAGGGGTTATTCTGACGCGCTATATCCTGACCCGCTGTCTATGGGTTGCCTGTCGCGGCGGTAGCGACGGCCCCATCGCCAATGAAGGCGAAATAGCAGACTAGACGCCCGAGGTTGACTTGCAGATCGAACCGGGAGTTGTGATGGAAGTTAGCGGCAGTGAGGGCCGTTATAGTTTCTCGGTGACGGTTTCGAGCCGAGAGACCGGTTGCGGGCGATTCGCCGATTGGTGGGAAGTCCTCAACGAAAATGGCGAGCGGCCCTATCGCCGTGTGTGATTGCACTGCCATGGCAGCGAACAACCTTTTAGGCGTATGGTCAATCGCCGTATCGCCCGACGGCACCGCTTGAGTGTTGGGTGATGCTCGTTGGTGCCGGGTTTGCGGCACCGGTTTTATCCGCCTTGCTTCTTGCTTCCTAATTGCGAAACGAGCATGCCCACCAGCATCAGCCCGCACCCCACTAACCCGCGAAAAGGCATCTTTTCGTCCAGCAAGAGCCATCCGCCGAACGCGGCGAAGACCGTTTCCAGGCTGAGGATGATCGCCGCGTGGCTGGCGGGCGCCTGGCGTTGGGCGACTACTTGTAAGGTATAGGCCACGCCCACCGAAAGTACCCCTCCGTAAAAAATTGGCAGGGCCGCGTCCAATAGTGGTTGCAGAGCGATCGGCTCAGTAAAAAAGGCCAAAGTGGTGCTCAGCAGCGAGCAGGTCAGAAATTGCAGGAAGGCCAGCGCCGCCCAATCAATCCGACGCGCGAGGCGGCCGATAATCAATACATGGCCGGCCCAAAAGAGCGCGCTGACCAGCACTAGGCCATCGCCGTAGGCGATGGAAAAAGGTGGCTTGACGCTGAGCAGATAGAGGCCCAACGTTGCGGTTAAGGCCCCGATCCAAGTATTGCGGCCACTGTGCCGTCTGAGCAAAAGCCCGATTATCGGGACTAAGATTACATAGAGCCCGGTGATAAAGCCTGCCTTGCCTGCCGTGGTGTAGACCAGACCGACCTGTTGCAAGGAGGAGCCGGCAAAGAGCAAAAGCCCGGCGAGCAGGCTGCTAGGTGCGGCACGCCACAGGTGGGTTGTGAGTGATCCGGAGGCGTTTCTCAGTACAAAGGGGATCAGCGGCAGGCAGCCGAGGGCAAAGCGCGCGGCATTGAAAGAATAGGGGCCGACGTACTCCATACCGACGCGCTGGGCGACAAAGGCAAAACCCCAGATCAGGGCGGTGAGCAGCAGCAGCAGGTCGGCGCGGAGCTTGGTGGAGTGCACGGTCTTGCTCAGAGCAGCGCGGGGCCAGCTTGTTGCCGGGCCATAGCGCAAACGATTAGGTTGACGCCGAATTGCAGGCTCGGCTCGCGGTTTTGCGCCTGGGGGGCGCTCCAGTAGTAGGTGAAGTTCATATCGCTGAAAATTACGGTGCCCCGGCCGCGTTTTTCGAGCATTTCTAAATCGGTTATGGTGCTGGCCCGACTGGCGCCGGGCGGCGGACCGTCGGGAAGGGCGAAGAAGCTCGAATAGAGCGCGTGGTCACGCGGCCGGATGTCTTCGGCGTTTCTGTAGAGCAGGGAGGCGACGACATAGGTTTCGTTGCGTGTTGCTCGTACGGGTTCGGCGAGGTCGGGTCGGGTTTCTTCTTCGGCAAATAGTGGCGCGATGTAGAGGATCCAGATCCAAAATATCATAGTATTCCGACAGGTTTGGAATGATAAAATACCGGCCGTGGCGGCTCTCTTCGCTGGATCATGTTTGGGTTAAGAAGTGGGTATGGGGTGTGGGAGCCAAGAACGCTTTCTAAGATTGTCTCCGGGATCGGGATAAAGAGTAGCAAACGGATCTGTAAAATACAAATGGCCCTATATTAGGGCCCGGGATATTATGCGCAACGAATCTATCATATTTATAGCGATATTCGCGTTGGCCGCTGTGCTGCGCTTGGGCGACCTGGGCCAGGGCGAGAGCGACTTCGTGCCTTCGGGTGCGTCGGGGGTTGAGGCCTATTATCATTTCCACCCCGACGAAGAAACGCTGGTGCGGGCGGCGCTGCGATTAGAGAGTCTTTTTGACCCGCCGCTGACCGCCTACGGGACCTTGCCGATGCTTTTGGGGCGCGGGGTGTTGGAAGTAGTTGGGCTGTTCTACGATGGGCCGCTCGAAGTCGGTGGTGAAAGTCGTGCGTTGGTTTTGCAGACGGTGCGGTTCTTCTCGGCGCTATGCTCGTTGGCGACGGTGATATTGGTCTTTGGCATCGGTCGCCGATTTTGGGGTATTGGGGTCGGCGCCTTGGCCGCGTTGTTTGTCGGCTTGGCACCCATCGCACTACAGCAGGCGCATTTTTTCACGGTAGACAGCCTGTTCACGCTATTGTCCTTAGCGGTGCTGGGCCTTGGGTTGCAGGCGGTGGCCACCGAGCGACGCGGGTTATTGGTGGCGGCGGGTGCGTTGGTGGGCCTAGCAGGGGCAACCCGGTTAAACGGTTTGCTGTTGGGTGCGATGGTGGCGTTGGCTTTTCTCTTGGGGCGCGACCTCGATTGGCGCGGTGCCTTGGCGCGGTTCAAGCGGCCCGATTTGTGGCTTGCTGGTTTGGCGGCGCTAGTGACCTTGCTCTTGTTGCAACCTTATTTGGCGACCCAGCCGGGGATTTTGCAACGCACGGATTTATCAAACGATTTTGGCTATTCTCTGCAAGTGGCGCGTGGCGAAGTGCTACGGCCCTGGTCGATGGTCGATGTGCATACCGTGCCCTTTATACACTATTGGACCGATTTGTGGCCGCAGGCGGTAGGCTGGCCGCTGACTATTTTTTTTGCTGGTGGTTTTGCCTATGCGCTGTGGCGTCGCGAATGGGCTGGGCTGGTGCTGGCCTGTTGGTGCGCGAGCTACTTTCTCACCATCGGCGGCTTGCATACCAAGCATGTGCGTTACCTCCTGCCGATGTTGCCCGGGCTGAGTTTGTTGGCGGCGGTGTTGGGGGTCGAGCTGTATCGGCGTTGGTCGTGGAAGGGCGGGTTGCTTGCTGGCGGCGTTGCCTTGTACACGGTGGTCTACGGCCTTGCTTTCGCTGGCATTTATCGCGTCGAAGACAGCCGTATTCAGGCGGCGCGCTGGATTTTCGCCGAGGTGCCAAGCGGGCAGAATATCGGTGTGGAGCCCGGCGGGTTTTCGGTGCAGGGCTTGATCGACGGCCAGCGCTACGGCAAGCACTTTATCAATTCGAGCCGGTTGTTTAGTACGCGCGGTTATCTGACGTGCGCGGCGGCGGTCGATTATTTGCACGGGCAATTGTCCGACGTGCACTATGTGGCGATCACCGATGTAAACCGCTATCGCCAATACACGGCAGTGCCGGTACTCTTTCCGGTGCTGCACGATTTTTATAGGAAACTTGTTGCCGGAGAGTTGGGCTTCGCACCGTCCGCGCGTTTTAAGGTTTACCCGACATTTTGGGGCTTGCGTTTTGGTGACGACTCAGCCGAACCGTCCTTTTATGGCTATGACCACCCTGCGGTGCATTTCTTTGAGCGCACCGGTGGGTTTGATGTGGCCTGGGAGGAATGGAGGGCAGCGTTGCTGGAAGATCCGCGCTGTGCGGATGGGGCATTGGGCGGTCTAGCATCCGTGTTGCAACGCGAGGATTTAGATCGTGCAAGAGTGCTCATGCAGGAGATTGAAACAGATTATCCGGATATGCGGCTGGCGGCGTTGGTCGCGGCAGGCCTGTACGGCAAGCTCGGCGAAAAAGAAAAAGAACAGTTGGCGTTGGCTCGTTATGTCTGGGGGTATGAGGACAAGTCGCACGCGGCACAATTGCTGCCTTGGGCGGCCGGGGCGAGTTTGGTCGATTTGGGTTTGTTGGAATTGGCGCGTGCGGCCTTGGTCGATGGGGCGAATAAGCGGTCTTTTATGCGGCCCAGGGATCGAAAGATCTTAGCCAAGTCCTATACGTTAATTGCTCGCGGACTCGTTGACCAAGGGGAGCGAGCCTTGGGGGCGGAGGTGTATGAGATGGCCGCGTTGATCGAACCGCATTACGCCACGTACAATCTGTTGGCGAGGCTGGCCTATGAGAATGAGCAGTGGGCGAAGGCGCTGAGTTGGTGGGAGACTTCGCTGAAGTTGAACACCGGCCAGGTACATACCTTGCGCTTGGCCGGGCAAATGGCCTACAATCTCGAACACTACAGCAAAGCGCTGCATCTGTTGATGCGGGCGGTGGAATTGGATCCCAAGCTCAGCGCGGAGCAGAAGGCGCAGGACTACGCGGCGCTGGCGGTGGAGGCGGAGAAGGTGGGGGAGGTGGCGCGGGCGGCGCAATTGAGAGGGCGGGCGGTAGAATGAGATTACGACGCAAATACGTTGTGTGAATAGGCTGATCGACATCCTGTGAAAATGCTAAGATTATCGCCGAGGATGTCTTTGTGGCGCTCTATCTTTTCACGGGTACAGCCTGTGCGTTAAACGAATTCTCCCGCGTCCATAGCCGCCAAGTCACCGGCCACAGCACCGCGAGATATACGAGCCAGCCGATAAAAAGTGCTGATGCCAGACCGAGCAATTCTTGCACGAGGAAGACCGTCGCCAGCATCGCGCACATACCGCCGACGAAGACCGGCGCTTGTCGGCAGACGCCCCACAACGCTTTGCGCGCTTCGTATAGACCCGCTACGCCGACCAGCGGGAAAAAAGTCGCAAAACCCTGCAGCGATTCTTTCAGCACTAACAACAAGGCGACGATGGCGATGACGGCGGGTAGTTTGAGATAGATCGGCAGCGGGGTGCGATGATCGGGCTCGCGACGCGGCGGTTGTAAGAAAAAGAGCAAGGTGGCGATGGCGCCGATGCCGCCTATTGCGAACCAGAAGGAGATCGGCGTGATCGGTATGGCGTATAAGAGCAATTTGCTAGTGCCGATGTAGAGCAGCAAGCCGAGGGCGATAGACGGTATAATTGGCAAGCGTTTGTGTATTAATCGAATACTGTGATAGTAGATCAGCAGAACCGGCAGGGCCAGAACGTGCGTGGTGTTGATGAGGCTGCCTTGGCTGAGGGCGATGGTGGTGAAGGGGAAGGGCAGGCTCAGCGCCAGGGCTTTCCAGCGCGGGCGGGGCAGATAGGCGATGGATGCGACCTGGAGTGTGACGACCCCTAATAGCGCGAGGTCCCATAGGCCCATGTTAACGCCCGATAGGCAAGGGGCGGCCGGCGTATTTTTGTGTTAGCGCGAAGACGATGAGGTTGGAACCGAATTGTAGGCTGCGGTCGCGGCCGTCGGCGTCGAGATCGCCCCAGAAATGGCTGATATTGAGATCGCTGAAAATGACGGCCAACCGGCCCCTTAGCTCTATACCCTCCAAGGAGAAGACATTGCCCTGGCGCGCGCCGCTCAAAGGTGGGCCGTCGGGAAAATCGAAATAGGCCGAATAGAGCGGGTGAGTCTTGGGCAGCTTGCGCCAGCGGGCTCCCTCTCTACCTAAGACCAATGGGTCCTTGATCAGCGCCTTGAATTGGCGGTCGAAGGGCGTGCCTATTATGCCGGCTCTCAGTTGCGGGTCCGATTCGAGTGGCAGAATGTCTTCGGCGAAAAGCAGACCGCCCTTTTTCAGATATTCGGCGAGATTTTTCTTCTCCATACCGTTCATTCGCATCACGCCGTCATAACCAGTCATATAGAGCATTAGCGCATCCATGATGCGCCGGTTGTCCAGAGACTCTTCGCGCCAGTTTAGCTTGACTTCGAGTTTGGCGGCGATCTTGGTAAATTGCACCAGCTCGTGGGCGGCCAACGAAAGGTAGTCGCGCTCTTTGCGCGCGTCGTTGTAGTCGACCTGGATGACGGTAAAGGAAGCGTCTGATGTGGGCGGTGGGGTCGAGCGTTGGCGCGTGGGCTCGGGGATCGATAGGGTCGGCCGGTCTTCTTGCGCGAGGGCTGGGGCGCATAGGAGCGCGATGAGCAGTAGTGTGCGTATTAGCTGTTGGCCAATCATCATTTTGCGGCATCCTCGTGGTGTGGTCGGCGCGGTTGACCGTGGTGGCACCGAGGTCCTGGGGTTCGGGGGGCTGCCTTTGGACAAAGTGAAGGTGGCCTATAGGCTTGCGAGAGGCCGGGTAAGCGGCGTGGCAGAGGCCACCTTGACGGGCAGCGGGAGGGGTATAGTTCAACGGTAAAGCCTGTGGGAGGCTTTGCCCTACGGCAGCGCCTCGAAACTCCGGCTGGAAAATCCCAGTGTTATATATGCTCAAGAAAGGGTGTGGGGTAGGCTGCGTCAAGGTGAATTAAGGGTTTTGGGGGCGTGGCGATGTCAAACTTTATTTGGCGGGAAACCCTCCTAGTGCGCAGGCGTTAGAGAATATGGAGAACTAATTTGGCTTAGGGTTTCTCAACGGGGTGTCGCGGTGTTTTTAGCGCATTTTATTTGATAAATTTGAAGAAAGTATTTGGTCATTAAGTGCGGATTATTATTGGCGGCGTTTGTCGTTGGTTGTTCCGGCGAGGATCCGGTTTCGACGGGTGTTACGGACTCTGCTCTGGCTGGCGGCGGCAAATAATTGTGGACCAGAAAAATGCGGGAGCGGCCGCGCTTGCAATTTGATGTGCCATTGCAAGTGGGCGGGCTGCAGATTCCCTGGCTCGAAGTGCAGGACTCGCGTTGTGCGGAAGGGGCGATCGTCGCGGCGACCTATGCTGACGATGGTGCGGTGGTGGATGCAGATCTCAATGATCGCTACGACACGGTCGACGAGTTTTTTGCGTTATTGGAAGAGGCCGTCGTCAGCGGTGCGGTGCAGATCGATGTCGACTTCGACCCGGTTTGGGGGTATCCGGTCAGCCTTTATATCGGCCAGGATTGGCGCATCGCTGACGAGGAGCCGTGAATCGCGGCGTCGGGTGTGGTATTAGTCCTTAGAGACGTTGGCGGAATTCCATCGACTAGTCGGTGTTTTGCCGGAGCCCTTGCTTGATCTCTAGGCAAAGAGAAATCCCCTGCCAGCTTCGTGCCAGCGGGGAATTTTTGTGTTTCAGTTGGCGTCTAACCTTTAGTCTACATGGCCTGCGCGAAACGACGCTAGGTGGTGGCCGAGTACGGCCGGGGTCTGTTCCGGTCGACAGAATGCGCTGCTTGTAAGGGGATGTGCTAGCGGCGGGTCCTATGCCAATTACTCTACGTTATCCAAGGCCCCGTTGCCGAGGTGGCTGGTATCGCCCATGGTCTCGACACGCCAGCGCTTGCCTACGTGGAAGACGAGGTTGTAGCTGGTATTGGGGACGGAGAAATAGCGCGGCGCAGCGATCGGCAGTCCGAGCACATGCTTGAAAATCACGGTCAGAACGCCGCCGTGCGTAACGACGGCGATCTGCTCCCCGTTGTGGCGCGCGCCGAGCGCATCCAGGGCGGTAACGACCCGGTCGTGGAATTGGCGGTTGCTCTCGCCTTTGGGAATGGTGTAGTCGGTGTCTCCGGAAGTATGGGCGGCGTATTCTTCCGGGAAGCGCTCGGAGATAGTGGTTTTGTCTTCGCCCTGGAAGATGCCGTAGTTGCGCTCGCCTAGGGCCGGCTCGGGTATAGTCGTTAGCCCGAGGGCCTCGACAGTGGGGGCGGCGGTGGCGTGCGTGCGCGGTAGATCGCTGGTGTAGAGGGCACTAATGGGCGAGTGCTGGCGCATGCGTTGGGCCAAGGCCTTGGCCTGGGCCAGGCCCTCGGCGGTCAGTGGGCTGTCCATCTGTCCCTGGTAGAGGCCCTTGGCGTTCCACTCGGTCTCGCCGTGGCGGATGAGGATAATACGCGTCATCCGTTGAGCTTGTTGGCGACTTGGATCAACGCCTGCATAAAACCCACGCAATGTGCGCGGCCTCGGTGGCCCCAGGGTGAGTCCTCGACGACATGCGGTACGTGGTCGGTGATCATAAAGCCGTCGAAACCAACTTCTTTGAGGACCTGCACGACCTTGAAGGTGTCGACCTGACCGCAGTCGATAAAGGTTTCGTAGAAGTCGTCTACCGGGCCGATGACATCGCGAAAGTGAATGTAGATGATCTTGCCCTGGCTGCCGAAGTGACGGACGGCGCGGATGACATTGTCGTGGCCGCCCATCTCCGACCAGCAGCCCATGCAGAAGTCGAGGCCGTGGTGGGGGCTGTCGAAGGTGTCCATATTGCGTTTAAAATCGTCGAAGGAGCTACAGATCCGGGCGATGCCGCCGAGCGTGGTGCCGGTGGGCGGGTCGTCTGGGTGCAGCGCCAATCGCACATTGGCCTCTTCGGCCACTGGCAGGATGCGTTCGAGGTACCAACTGTAGTTGTCCCACATCTCCTCGTGCGTGAAGACGCGGCCGTGTGTCAATTCTTTGGGATCGTGTTCGGCCAGGGTGAAGCGAGTACCGCGCGCGCCGCCGCGCAAGGTCGCCGGTTCGGGCGTGCGCCAGACGCTATTGGGGATCCAGTGGTAGCCGAGGATCGGGATGCCGGCCTTGCCCATATTGCGCACGGTGTTGATCATGTGTTGCAGCTGCTCTTCGCGGCCTTCTTGCCCGAGCATTATTTTGTCATAGAAGGTGGTCGGCACGTTTTCTAAGGCCATCAACCGTAGCTCGGCAGCGTCGGCGCGCGCTTTGTACCCGGCCAGGTCCTCGTATTCCCACTGCTTGTCACCGGGCAGCTTAGGGGTGTTCATCAGGAAATCGTCACAGCCCATTTGTTTGATAAAAATGAGTTTTTCGTCGGTGAGCTCGTTGAACTGGCCCAGGCCCACGCGCATTTGCAGTGACATAATTAGTCTCCGGGATCGGGTAGTGCTTCTCGAACAGGATGGGGAAATCTGCCGAATCGGCGTGCGCGCGTCAAGCGCGGCGACCGAGGCCTGAAGCGGTGCGGACGTGGACTTCGAGGCCGTTGGCCGAATCGTTGACCAGGTCGTCGTCAAAGGTGATCGCGCCCGGTTCAAAAAGCAGCACGATGGTCGAGCCGCCGAACTGGAAAAAGCCTTTTTCCACGCCGCGTTCGCAAGGGCCTGGTGCATAGGTCTGTACGATGCTGGCGACATTGAGGGCGCCGACTTCGATATAGGCGATCTTGCCGAAAGTAGAGGTTTGCAATTCGCAGACGTTGCGACGGTTATAGCAAAATATATTGGGTTCGCGGGCGAGGGCGAGCGGGTTGACCGAATGGAAATCGCCTTCGATCATCCGCGTTTCCCCGGCCTGGCCGTCGGCGGGAAAATGGAAGCGGTGGTAATCGTAGGGCGCTAAGCGCACGACTAGCGCCGCGCCGTTTCGGTAGGAGATCGGGTCAATTGCCCAGGCCAATAGCGCATCGGCGGTGAGCGTGCCGCTTTTGACCGGTAATTTGGCCCCCGGTTCCAGTTGCGGATAGACCAGGACCTTGCCGTCGGCCGGACTCAGCAGGCGCTCGGGGTCGGGGTCGCAGGGACGGGTGTCGGGTTTGAGCCGGCGGATGAAAAAATCATTGAAGGAGGTATATTCGTCTAATGGATGTTCTAATTCTTCGAGGTTGATGCGATAGCGTTCGGTGAAGGGGCGGATTTGTCGGCGGGTCCAGCTGCTTTGTTGCCACCAGCCGCAAAGGCGGGAGCACAGAGGGCGGTTGAGGGCGGCGCGAAAAAAGAGCGAGCCGGCGGTAGTACCGTAGAGCCAGCGCAGCAGGGATTCGCCCGGGACGCGTTCCGCGACGATATCGCCGGTTTGGCGGTCGCGGTAGCGGACTTGGCGGTGGGTGGAGGCGGCGGCGGTCGCTTCGGGGGAATGGAGGTCGGTCATGGAGGGAAAAAAGGGGTGTCGTGGAAAATGCGCAAGGTTGATTTTTGTCATATGCTAGTGTGGTGCATACGGGCGGGTCGAGGCTTTTCCCTTGCCCAGCCCTCAGGTAGATCTGTAATAACGAAATAATCAATAGAGAAAGGAGAGTGGCGCAGTCCTGGTATTGGGCGATGATTTTTGCGCCGCGTATTTATATGGTAGAAGTGGATCAACAGGGAATTGGAATGGTGGATAAGGAGGGGGTCAAGGAGTATTTGTTGGGGTTGCAGGATCGGATTTGTGCGAGCTTGGTAGCGGAAGACGGGGGAAATTTTCGCGAGGATGATTGGGAACGGCCGGGCGGAGGTGGGGGGCGTTCTCGGGTGTTGGCGGGGGGGGGGGTTGAGA
>JABHFS010000090.1 GCA_018672475.1 Gemmatimonadota bacterium
AAGGAACCGCAGAATTTGAGACATGTCGTATACATGGCAAGGGAGATGGTCATGCGAACGATGGCGTATCAGGGGGACATGCTCAGCCCGGCGCCCCGCACGGAGAAGAGGTTGAGGAAACGTGTTACGACGAATCCAATATAGAAATCGATTGCAATGGGCACGAGAACGACGCCGTTGAGTACGGCGAAGAGGTTGGGTACGACGACGACGACGAGTCTGAGAACGACGCCGGTGAGTAGATGAAGTCGAGTACGAGAACGACGCCGACACCGATGTCACCGCAGTGCTGAAACAAGCTGGGGTGCAAATCTCAATGGATGGCAAGGGGCGGTGGATGGACAACGTCTTCATCGAACGTCTCTGGCGCTCTCTCAAATACGAGTGCGTTTACCTACACGCTTTCCAGGACGGGCTTCAAGCCCGACAGGCCATCGACGCGTGGTTGCGGTACTACAACGAGGAACGACCTCACTCATTCCTTACCGGTGACAGGACACCCATGGAGGAAGGTGGTTTCAACTTTGAAGTGCACAATGATGTTTCAGGATCTTTCCGGTTGAAAGATCTGTTGTGGAGTTAAAAATTTCAATCCTTTTCTTGGTCTTTGATTAAGTCGCTTTTGAATCTGATCGAGTTTGGCTTGACGGATGATTTTAAAATTGGTGCCCTTTGGAAAATACTGTCTCAATAAGCCGTTGATATTTTCGCTGAGGCCGCGCGGGCTTCCATCCTCACCGGTCGTATACCTTCAAACCACGGCGTGCTCGACTGGCTGCGCGGCGGCGCCATGAAGGGCGACCAGAAACAAAAACGAATAGATCCTGCCCTCAGCCAAGACCCAAGTGACGGCAATGAGCCGATTGAATATCTGGAGGGCATAAAAGGCTATACCGATTATCTCGCGGAAAACGGCTATGTCTGCGGGCTGAGCGGCAAGTGGCACTTGGGGCACAGCGTAAAACCGCAAAAGAGCTTTGACATGTGGTTCCCCTGTGGCTCTGGCATGACTTCCCTGATTTGCCCCACTGACGGCGAGACTATTTCTTCATCGATAAAGAGTAGGCTCATGAAACAAAAGCAGCACAGCACTGAAGAGATTATCCGTATTTTGCGTCAGGCCGAAACCGATGCAACGATCGACTCAGTTTGCCGTGAACATAATGTTTCCAAAGCGACATTCCACCGCTGGAAACGCAAATACGGCGACATGGATATAGCGGATGCCAAACGGCTTAAAGAGTTGGAACCAAAGTTAGTCGAAATAGGCGAAGACGACGGCGAGCAGTTGCTCTCCGGCTTGCTGACAAGAAGCGAAGCACCATTGGGCGGGCCCCAATAATTGGCCCATTTAGGGTGGTGAGTATTTTGGTATGTATAAAGTCTTCTGGGCTTAGATAGCCTAATTGACTATGGGGCCTTTCTTGATTGTAATGTTGACGCCAATCTGCGATGACCACTCGGGCTTCGCGCAGATTCAGTAGCATTTCCCGACTTAGACATTCGTCGCGGAAACGAGAATGAAAACTTTCGATATATCCATTTTGCCACGGACTACCCATATCAATATAGATCGTCTTGATGCGGTTGTCTCTTAGCCATTGTTGCACTGTGACGGCGATAAATTCAGGGCCATTGTCACTGCGAATATGGCCGGGCACGCCAAACTGGATCATCGCTTGTTCCAACACGCCTAAAACCTGCGGCGCCGTAATCTGCCGTTCGACCTGGATGGCCAAGCACTAGCGACTATACTCATCCAGCAACGTCAACATTTTCAAGGTGCCACCGCTGTCGGTTCGATCTGGTCTCTCCCCCCCAAGCTGTACCAGTTGGATTGCGAGTAAAAACGCGCTATTTTGAGGTCGGAAGGAGTCCGATCATGAAAGGAAAACGCTTCACTGAAGAGCAAATCGCCTTTGCCTTGCGGCAAGCAGAAAGCGGCGTGCCGGTGGTCGAGATCTGCCGTAAAATGGAGATCAGCGAAGCCACGTTTTACCGATGGAAGAAGAAATTCGCTGGTATGGGCGTCGCCGAATTGCGCCGCCTAAAACAGTTAGAAGAAGAAAACCGCAAGCTCAAACAATTAGTGGCCGATCTGTCGCTGGACAAGCACATGCTCCAGGATGTACTGAAAAAAAAATGGTAAAACCAGCGATACAACGACCGATGGTCGAGTATCTTACCGCAAGCTATGGCCTGAGTGTCCGACGCGCATGTCGGGTCCTTCCTCTAGCTCGCTCGACCTACAAGTATCAAAGTAGAGCCCCTCAGCATACGGCGTTACGTCAACGCATCCGCGATCTGGCGCTGAGTCGAGTCGGCTGGGGCTATCGACGATTGACCACGGTGCTACAACGCGAGGGCTGGTCGGTGGGGCGGAAGTTAGTCTATCGGCTCTATCGGGAGGAAAACCTCCTTCTACGTCCCAAAAAACGGCGGCGGCGCGTCAGCCATCAAGCTCGGGTGTTACAGTCCACGCCGCATCAACTCAATGAGCAGTGGAGTATGGATTTTATGAGTGATGCGCTCGTGGATGGTCGTCGAATCCGAGTGTTAACAATAGTCGATGACTTTAGTCGTGAGAGTGTATACATCGGGGTTGGGTCTCATTTTCGGGGTATCCAAGTAGCGCAGACCTTGGCCAGCGTGGCCCGGCAGCGATCGGCACCGAAGAAAATTAGAGTCGATAATGGTCCAGAATTTACATCCGTTGCCCTGGACCAATGGGCCTATTGGAACGAAGTCCAGTTGGTCTTTTCGAGACCGGCTACCCCAACGGATAACGCCCACATCGAGTCCTTTAATGCGCGTTTGCGGCAGGAGTGCCTTAATGCCCATTGGTTTGAATCCATCGAGGAGGCACGAGGTAAAATCAGGACGTGGCAACAGCAATATAACGAGGAACATCCTCACAGCGCGTTAGGTTATTTAACGCCGAACGCCTTTGCAAAAACACATGCTAATACGCCTCAAAAATAGAGCCCAACTCTCACGCTGAATGGTACCAAAATGGGGAGCAGCCTAGGTCTAAGAAATACTCACACTATAAATGGGGCAACTATCGAAGGTCACGCCAAGGGCTCTAATGGACAGCGGTCATATTTTTAAAACCGGCTTCTACCGCCTGAATCCGCTTTTTATTCCAAAACCCAATCCCGGAAAATTGCTGCAAAATCAGCTGATTATTGTGTCTAAAACAGAGAAAATATAGGATGCTTGACTTGAGCCTCCGCTCCTCCACTGCCACCGTCAGATTGGTTAAGGGCACGCGAAGTTCCTCAAGTATATCCCCACGCAACACCGATATATGGCATGAATCTTCCTCAAATTGCAACCTGGTGAGGTAGTCTCGCACCTGTTTGCGATAGTAGAAATAATTCACGAAACCCAGCGATATGAATGTACCGGCAAAAAGTAACAACCCATTTTGAAATACAATGCCCAGGACCCATAATGCCCCGACCTGAGGTAATAAAAGAAGCTTGATCATGCGCCAGGAAGTTTGTTTCATCCGCTCTTCATAGCTCAGGAGCTCATCTAACGGCATTTCGATAACCTCCCGGTTTTCGATTTTGGCTCTCAGGTTATCGTGGGGGATTTTGCTCTGATCCTTCGGTTTTGGGATCGCGTTTTTTCGACTCTCTCTCAAGATCATGAACACGGTTCCGAAAATGGTAAGCCAGATACCAGAGAAGTATCGCGTGTGCATCACACCCGATATTCTCTCTGCTTGCTCAAAGCTCTCACGGTCTGAAAAGGTCTCGACCACCGTCGAACGATTCATCATCACAAACTCGCTGTTCGACTCGGCGAACGTTCCCAGGTGGGGAAGCGCGTCGATAAAACAATATCCGGTATAGAATCCCAATAGTACCAATAGCCCAAGCGGCCATACTGACTTCAACATGATCTGATTAATTTCCGTCGTATTTATTTTTTCGAGTCTGAACACGACGATCAAAAGGAATCCTGAAGCGATAGCCAGTAGGTGTAAAATAAAAATAAATGGATAGTCTTTTTCTAAGTTGATATCGCGTAACGTCGCAATATGGATACCGGTGCTGACGAGCAAGCCGAAGCCCGACATATAAGAAAGCACAGACCTGAGCTTTTTTCGCTCTGGGTTCATATCATTCTTTTTCTACATTAGAGTTGTCGCGAAATCGGATTGTTTCAAATGAATGGGTATCACACCACTTGCCATTCGGGGTGCATAACTTACCGAGCCATTTCTTTCTCAATACGCCATTTTGTTTGCTGGCAATAAGAATTCGTGCCATACTCTCCATCTGTTGTTTGAACGCTCTTAGTTAGTCTATAGTGATCTACTATTTGTCACTAGTGCCTCGTAGACATATTGAATCCATTTCCCACCATCTGGAATTTTCTGTCAGTCTATGACAGCTTAAGGCGTTAGTCGAACAATCCTCTATACATGTATTCCGCCGCTATATATGTCGCCCGCCGCTATAATCTCTTCGACCATCTTGTATGTCGCTTCATCTTTTTCTATGCGTTTTGAAATAATAGCGAGTTTATTTCTTACGTCATTGACGGCTGGAACCGTTGTGGCCAAGTCGATGAGAGGTGTGTCATCTTTTTGCATCACCTTACCAGCAACAATAGGTGCTTGCATATAATTTCCAAAATGAATTAGTCTCCGTATGAAATTGTATGCGGCACCCTCCGGGTTAAATGCATTCTCAAGTATTTTACTTCTCATTTCATCCTCCTGACACGCGATTCTGCAGAGTGGTAGGGATATTTCGACGTGCGCTCTATCCCTCTTGCCGAGCGCAGATAGTGCGCTGCTATTCTCTTGATAGCTTTTCCAGAAAACATTGAATGCATTTTCCGCCGTTTGGAATTTACCATCCATCAATTTTATCTGTGGTTTCCCATCGGAGATAAGGGATATCGCAGCCGCACCAACGTCTTTAGCGTTACCGTCGTTGATCGATTTTGGAGCCTCATCATCGATATAGCTCCAGACATGAGGCTGCAAGGCATTATGGGCAGATTCCCTGTTTGAATAGGTGCTTTCAGCCGCAAGAAACAAGCCTACGGCGCCTAGTGCACCAGCCGCGATTGGGCCGGAAGCCGTCACAGCAAACGCACCCGCTGCACCTACAGCACACGCGATGGTGCAAGAAGCGCTAATCGTCCCGCCAACTAAAGCCACTTTATCTGCTGCTTCTAACGCGCTCTCACCCCTGGTCATGCTTTGGAATTTTTGCGAGAGCGAATGCCTGACTCTTCTTGTCATGGAAACGTTTGTGCTACCTGGCGTTTTGAATGGACTGAACGTGGTGTTTTCTGGCATTGGTGTATCTCCATTTATTGAGCAACCCCTAGTATTTTAACAGCGAATGCTGACCTGAACTAAGCGGGCGCTAAAGGCGCTGGTTTTAAAACACGCGTTGGGGGCCGCTCCAGTTCAAAAGCCTCGTTCTATACCCACAGCTCTACATCCGGAATTGGTTTGACCATTTCGGAATCGAAAATACTCGACTTGTAGCAAATAAGCTCGCCGACTTTCGGCGAGCTATTTACTAACGGTTACGCAAAATCGTAGTGTCCCTGCAGAGTTGCTCCGAATCCAAGCGCATTGTGTTAGGCTTAGTTGGGCACGATAGAGTAGTTCTTTATGCATTCTCGCCTCAACAAGCCGAGATCTGACACCGCCTCGACAGAATCGGTGTACCCGGCCTGTCTCGGAATGAATGCGATGAAGTTTATTCCGACATCAAACACCTGAGGACGACCGGTTTCATGGGCTCGATACATAAGATCTATAAAGAACTTTTTAGAGGGTCAGGTCAAGCGGTTCGAGGGTAATTGGAGCAGTCTGGCGTGCGATACGTACTCGAGGTCGTGGTGGATGCCGCCCTTGGCTGCCCGTCCGTTCCCGACTCGGTGCATCACGATGGACGAAAGAAGCTGTGAACAGGACCGATGGGCAAGAAATGTAGGAATCAACGTAATCGGCATATCGACGCCTGCTTTGCTGGCACTCCTAAGACCATAAAAACGTGTTTGATATATATGTCAGGGGAAATGGGGTTTGTTTTTACGTAGACTTACGACAGGAAAAATAACCTCTTGAGAAATAAGAGGTTATAAAATGGTGGAATGATCGGAATCGAATTGATAGGAGCTAGTCACGTGTAGCGTGACTTTTGTTTCTTTAAAAATTACGGCTGTTTATATTATAGGTTACCGTGTTGCTGCCACTAGTATGCCCTAAATTGGGGAAAATCTCCTAAATGAATACCCTGTCATTACATCAGAGGTTATTTTCTTTACTGATCTAACACCCTGTCCAGTGCGCCCTGCAAGTTGCCATCGACTCAGCAGCACGCAGAGGAATGCCTTGTCGATAACCGGAATAATCCAGAACAGGAAAATCCCTTTTGAGCAGAGATCTCCGCATATATAGCCCGGCCTGTGCGATCACCGTGGACCCGTGTCTCCCAGGCAATTGGCACGGCCCATGGCGCTGAACTTGGTAGAACTTCTCCCACAGGATGAGGTCCTGGACGACGAGACTCTGCTGGAGCACTTCCTCGATTTCGTCGAAAGTCGCAAACTGACGCTCTATCCTGCACAGGAGCAGGCCATCCTCGAGCTATACACAGGTCGGAACGTCATCCTCAATACACCCACGGGATCGGGCAAATCACTGGTGGCCACGGGGTTGCACTTCCAGTCACTGGCCAACGGGCGGCGCTCTGTGTACACCTCACCTATCAAGGCGCTGGTCAACGAGAAGTGGATGGCGCTGTGCCGGGATTTTGGACCGGACAACGTGGGTTTGTGCACGGGCGATGCCACGGTCAATCGACATGCGCCGATCCTATGCTGTACGGCCGAGGTGCTGGCCAACATTGCATTGCGCCAGGGGGGGGCGGCGGAAGTAGATGACGTAGTGCTAGACGAGTTCCACTGGTATGCCGATCGGGACCGGGGTGTGGCCTGGCAGATACCGCTGCTGACGCTGCCGCAGACGCGCTTTCTGCTCATGTCGGCCACGTTGGGTGACACGCGCTACTTCGAGCAGGAGCTGGAGGAGCGCACGGGCCGTACCAGCGTGACGGTGAAGTCCGACGAGCGTCCAGTGCCGTTGGAGTTCGCCTATTCGCTGAATCCGCTGGTGCACACTTTGCAGGAGCTAGTCACGAGTGGCCGGGCACCCGTGTATGTGGTCCATTTCACTCAGCGGGAGGCGGCGGAGAACGCCCAGGCCTTCACCAGCATCAACGTCTGCTCGCGTGCGGAGAAGGCTGCCCTGGCCGACGAGCTGGCCGGCTTCCGCTTCACGAGCCCCTATGGCAAGGACATCCGCCGGTGGTTGCGGCATGGCATCGGTTTGCATCATGCGGGGTTGTTGCCTAAATACCGGGTGCTGGTGGAAAAGCTGGCGCAGAAGGGGCTGCTGAAGATCATCTGCGGTACGGATACTTTGGGTGTGGGCATCAATGTACCCATCCGCACCGTGCTGTTCACCCGCCTGTGCAAGTACGACGGGGAGCAAACGGCTATCTTGAGCGCCAGGGACTTCCACCAGATCAGCGGCCGGGCCGGACGCAAGGGGTTCGACGAGCAGGGATGGGTCGTGGCGCAGGCCCCCGAGCACATCATCGAGAACCTCAAGCAGGAGAAGAAGGTGGCCCAGGGCCGCAAGAAGGTTAGCAGGAAGCGCGCCCCCGACCGCAACTTCGTCCGCTGGGACGAGAAGACGTTCCAGCGCCTGGTGGCGGCCTCGCCAGAGCGTCTCACCTCGCAGTTTCAGGTATCCCACGGCATGCTGCTCAACGTGCTGGGGCGCGCGGATAACGGCTGTCGTGCCATGCGCGACCTGATCCGCGTCTGCCACGAAACGCCCGTGCGCAAGAAGATGCACCGACGGCGGACGTGGCAGCTATTTCGCTCGCTGGTGGAACGCGGTATCGTCGAGATTCTGGATCCAAAAGACAGTCCGGATGGGCGTAAGCTTCGAGTCAACATGGAATTGCAGGAGGACTTCTCCATGGACCAGACGCTTTCGCTCTATCTGCTGGAGACCATCCTCTTGGTGGACCCGGAGCAGGAGGATTATGCTCTAGTGGTGTTGACGCTGACGGAGTCGATCCTGGAGAACCCGGAGATCATCCTGCGCAAGCAACTGGACCGCATCAAAGGCCGTGCCATCGCCGAGATGAAGATGCAGGGGATGGACTACGAAGATCGCATGGAGGCTCTGGAGGAACTGGAGTATCCCAAGCCACACCGCGAGTTCATCTACACGACATTCAATGAATTCGCCGACCGAAACCCCTGGGTGGAACAGGAGAATATTCGGCCCAAGTCGATTGCTCGGGAGATGTTCGAGACGTTCTCCTCGTTCACAGACTATGTCCGCTCGTACGATCTCCAGCGCAGCGAGGGGCTGCTGCTGAGACATATACACAGTGTGTACAAGGTCCTGTTGCAGACCGTGCCGGACAACGCCAAGGATGAGACTCTGCGTGAGATCGAGGTCTACCTGAGCGAGACCATCCGTTTGGCTGACTCGAGCTTGCTGGACGAGTGGGAGAAGATGCGCGATCCGGCCTTCGCAACTACGGAGGCCCCCGGCGACTCCCTTCCCGATGCACCTCTTACACCGCCGGATATTACGCAGAATCCTACTACATTCACGGCCGCCATCCGTACTCGGATCTTTGCCTTCCTGCGCGCCGTGGCCGATGGGGATAGTCAGTTGGCGCTGGATGCCCTGGGCCTCGCTGACGGATCTGATAGCGGACCCACGTCAGATGCAACGGCAGTCAAGATCGATGATACGGGAGCAACAGAATGGTCCCCTGAGCGTCTGGCAGCCATTATGCCGGCCTATCTGGAGGAACACGAGCAACTCTGTTTTGATCCCGAAGCCCGCAATATCCGCCACACGTATGTGCGGCCCACAGAGGACGGCCAGAGCTGGAACGTGCAGCAGATGCTTGTTGATCCCGAGGCATACAACGACTGGGTGGCCGAGTTCGAAGTGTACTTGCCGCAGTGTCGAGAGCGAGGTGAGCCCGTGCTGCACCTGGTGCGCGTGGGGCTGTTGGCACAGTAGGGCGAAGACGTAGATTTACACACGGGGCGCGGATGTATAGTGATACTCCCCCCGAAAAATGGACACGTCTAAGCGGCTATTTTTCGGTCCTGTAGTTCGAAATCGACGGGGGTCATATAGCCCAATGTGGAATGCATTCTTTCTCGATTATAAAACAGCTCAATATATTCAAATAAGGCGGCATGTACATCGGCGTATCCATACCAAGTAGTGTGATAAATCAACTCGGTTTTGAGTATATGGAAAAACGATTCGACCACCGCATTGTCCCAACAATTAGCTTTCCGACTCATGCTTTGTATCCAGCCATACTGCTTGAGGTACTGCCGAAAGCCGGTGCAAGCATATTGGATGCCTCGATCCGAATGGATCATCAAACCCCGTTGTGGTTTTCTGTTGCGTCGAGCGCGCTCGACGCGCCTTAAGGACCAGCCCATGATCCAGCGACTTCGAAAGAGCCCAGCCGACGACCTGACGCGAAAACAGATCGATGAAGACCGCCAGATACACCCACCCTTGCTGCAAACGGATATAGGCAATATCGCTCAACCCATACGCGATTGGGGGCATCGACTTGGAAGCAGCGACCGAGTCGATTCGGTGCCACAGGAAAAGCATGCTTCGATTGAGTGGTCACCCGAAAACGGCGGCGCACAATCGAGCGCAGCCCCATCGTCTTCATCCGTTTAGCGACTCGATTCTCGCTGACTTTCCAGTCTTCCGCCCAAAGCGCCCGCGTGATTTTGGGGCTACCCGATCGACCGCGGCTAACCTGGTAGAGTCGTTTAATCGCCCGATCCAATCGCTCGGTTTCTTGCTGGCTTCGACTAGGACGGCGTTTTTGCCAGGCGTAAAACCCACTACGAGACACCTCCAACACCCGGCACATCTCTCCAACACGCCACAGCGTGCGGTGCTCGAAAACAAAGCGATAGCGATCCACTACCGCCCCTCCGAAAAGATGGCCAGCGCTTTTTTTAAGATATCTCGCTCCCGACGAAGTCGATCGTTTTCGCGCTGTAAAGCGCGGACTTGCTCGTCACTCGCCGACAAGTGGCCCTTGCCGGGAAAGGCTTCCGATCCCTCGCTGTGCAGTTGGCGGTTCCAGCGAGAAATTATCCCTTGGCTTAGCCCCAAACGCCTTTCAACTTCAGTCGCCCGAGCACCTTCTTCGGCGGCCAAGCGAATCGCTTCCAGTTTAAATTCACCATCATACTTCCCGGTCATGGGTACACCTCCTTGAGTAAATATATGGACTCTTCGGAGTGTCCACTTTTCAGAGGAGATTCAGGGAGTATCATGCATCGCAACCCAGGATCACATCGCCGTAATGCGATTGCCGTAGTTGCCCGTCAAAGCATCGATCACCAGCCATAGGCCCCCGGTAGTTGCTTCGCCGAGGATCATACCGAGAAAGAACGGCCGCAGTCGGGTGAACAGACCGGGGCCGCCATAGCGCAGCACTACCCCCTTCAAGAGCCAGGCAACAAATGCCGAGAACCAGATCTGGCCGGTGATAAAACCAGCGGCAATGACATAGCCGAGCGGGTGCAATGGCCACCAAACAAAGCGGTGATTGGCCCACATCAACAAGCCTTCGACCAGACCGCCGATGCCGGTGAAGAGCCAGCCGCGCATATCCGCTTCGGGCTTGGAGTTGAGCAGGGGGACGAGGCGGTTCCACTGACCGCCGTCGCCGATGAAATGCCCTGTCAGGTTGATGCCGCCGTGTGTGTAGGCGACGTGCATCAGCACGTAGGTCGAGCCGGCGAGTCCGCAGAGCAAAGCCAAAACCATGCCCCAGAACAACCGCCGTTTCGGGCCGGGAATCATCTCGGCCAATTTGAGACTATTGGCGCAGGCGATCATTGCAAAAAGCCGCATTTCGGCTGCCCAACCCATGGCGAAACCCATGGCGACCAGGCCGCGATCTCCGAGTATCGAAGCCCCTAAGCCCGAGATGATAAAGAAGGGCGGGACGATGGGCGGTCGAGTGGTGGGGATGCCGCCGGCGGTGACGACGCGGGTGATGACGATATAGTAGATCAGCACGATCCCCAAGAAGAGCGGCAATACCACCAAGGGCATGCCGGATAACCACAGCCAGCCGGAGATAAAGAGCAAGCTGGCGGCCAGGCCGATGAGGCAGGTGCGGTAGGACAGCATTTCATCGGAATCGTCGAGCGGGTCGGTGGGGTTCCAGGCTTTGCGCCAGACGGCGAGCAAATGGCGGCGCGCCATCCACAGGCCGAAGATGGCGAAGACCACAAAAGCACCTAGGCCCTGGTGGACTAGGTCGGCAGACTGGAAGGCCTCGTAGCGGCTCAGTTTTTCGGTGCTGGCGATGCCGACGATGCTAAAGGCACCCTCTTGCAGCTTGCTGAAGAGATAAAAGAACCAGATGCTGAAGATTATATCGAGGCTAACCAGATAGAAGAACCCGATCCAGGCGAAACTAAAGCCGATAATTACCCGCACGTTGTTCTCGAACCACCAGAGGCTGGGCGAGAATTGACTGAAGGTCGGCACCTCTGGGATATAGTGGTTGAGACCGTCAAAGCTAAAAAAGACCAGCGGCAGGGCGAAACCCAGCCACACCAGCGGGTTTTTAAAGAACGGCCCCAGTCGGGCGGTGGGGTCGCTGCCCTCCTCGATCATCAAGCGCGGCAGATGCACCATGGGATAGGTCAAGTGTTCGGCGGTGGACCACTGGCGGTGCAGGATCACCGATAGGCAGATCATCATCAGGCTCAGGGCGAGAAAGAGTGCGAACCAAGCACCTAAGGGCACGACCCAAGCATCCCAGGGGATGGCTTGCCCTGCGGGCAGCCCCTCGTAAAGATGTTTGATGGCGCTATAGTCCTGCGGCGCGATCCAATCGGGAATGAGCGGGTGCAGGACGGCGCGCCAATCGTTTTCGGGGCTAGCGGAATAGAAGGGGATGCACATTGTAGGGATGATGTGGACCAGGAAGTTTTGCGTCGGCAAGGTCAGCGCCATTAACATCATCGTGTAGATCATCACCAGGTCGCCGCGCCCCAGGGCGAGGGGGCGATGAATGAGCCTGAGCAGCGTATTGACGAAGAAAGTGAGGACAAAAAAGAGCAGGATCGCCCCGGGTGCGGAGGCATTGAGGCCCCACCACGAGCCGCGCACCAGCAGCATGCCGTAGACGCCGCCGGCCCCGCAGACCAGCGACAACAACGCGCCGACGGCCAAACCTTTATAAGTGAATGCGGATTTCATAGGGGCCTACCGGAATGGAGGAGCGGGCCATTGGGGGGTTGTTCGGTCGTTGTGAATTTATATATAAGAGGGCATCTGGCACAAATTCAAGGCGACGGCTGGACGACACGCAGGATTTGGTCAGCCGCTATGTCGTCGAGGCGTTGTCTCATGCCGTCGGGCCAGCGGATCTCGATATCGGCTCGCGTCGCGGTGTCTAGCCCGAAGTGCAGTCTGGGGTCGTGACTGGCGAGATAGCTACCGCCAGATTGGCGTTCGCGGACTTGGCGTCGATCGCCGGTGATGACGGTGACGCGGGCCCCCAGGGCGTCCGGATGCCGCGCTCCGACCAGTTCGACGAGCAGCCAGTGGCGGTGGTTGGAGCCGTCGTTGCGCAACAGGCGCGGCGCGTTGGCGACGGTGGTCACCAGCAGGTCCGGGTCGCCGTCGTTGTCGTAGTCGGCTACGGCGGTGGCCCGGCCGACATTGGCGGCGGTGAAGTCGGTGCCGAGCTCAGATGATATATCGGCAAAGCGGGTGCCGTCTTCGTTGCGGAACATTTGATTCGACTGGTAATATGTTTGCTCGGGGTCGGCCGCGGCGATCTGGTCTACCACATGGCCGTTGGCGACAAAGAGGTCGAGATCAGCGTCGAGGTCGTAGTCGAAAAAACGGGTGCCGAAGCCCAGAGGTTTAAGGCTGGGACCGGCCAAGCCGGTGGCGGATGTGGCGAGGGGGAAGTCGCCCTGGCCCTCGTTGCGGTAGAGGTTATTGGTCTCTTTGGTGAAGTTGGTGACGAAGAGATCTTGGTCGCCGTCCGAGTCGTAATCGCCGAAGTCGACCCCCATGCCGGCGTCGGCGTGCCCGTATTCGTTGTAGCGGGTGCCGGCGGTGAGCCCGACCTCGCTGAAATAACCTTGTCGGTTGTCGTAGAGAAAATTCATATTGCCGTCATTGGCCACGTAGATGTCGGTGTCGCCGTCAAGGTCGTAGTCGGAAAAGGCCACGCCCAAGCCCCGTCCTTTGAGGGCGATGCCTGCGGCGGCGGTGATATTGCTAAAGGCGGTGCCGTCATTGCGGTAGAGTAGGTCGCTGGTCGGCTCGTAGACGTCGGGTTGGCAATAGGAACGCACTTTGCCCTGCTTACAGACGGTGTTGTCTGTGAGAGAGAAGTGCACGTAGTTGGCGACGAAGAGGTCGAGGTCGCCGTCGGCGTCGTAGTCGAGGAAGCCGGCGCTGCTGCCCCAGCGGGGATCGTCGACACCGATGGTCGCGCCGATCTCGCTGAAGGCGGTGCCGTCATTGCGGTAAAAAGTGTTGGGACCGTAGTTGGCAATAAAGAGGTCCTGGTCGCCGTCGGCGTCGTAGTCGGCGGCCGAGACGCCAAAACCGTATTGCGAATCTGCGAGGTTAGAAATTGCCGTGATGTCGGAGAAGTGGCCATCGCCGATATTGCGATAGAGTTTGTTGACGGGCAGGGGATCGGGCGGATAGCCTTTTATATAGGTGCCGTTGACCAGATAGAGGTCTAACCAGCCATCGTTGTCGTAGTCGAAGAAGGCGGCGCCTCCGCCGAATGTTTCAATATAATAATACTCTCCCGAAAAACCGTTGTAATGTACGAAGTCAATGCCGGCTTCTGCCGTGACTTGCGAGAATTGAATCGGAGCTGTTGGGGGGGGCGGCGTTTCGTTGCATGCACAAAGGGGAAGCGCCAGCCAAAGGCCGAAGGCTAAGTGGGATAAACGCAGCGGATGTCGACGGGTGCGCATCAAAGAGCCGTTAAGCGAGCCGGGAAAGCAGGATCGCTATCAGCAGACCAAGGCAGAGCCAGCCCAAGAGCGCTTGCAGGCAGACCAGCCAGCGCAGCGGGCCGATAGGGCGCAACGATGGAGCGCCGTGGCGAATAAAGGTCTGGACGCTAAAAAGCAGACAGGCGGCCAGCGATGGCGGTGAATCGTCGTGCGGTGTTGCGATGGCGGAGCGGCCCAGGCGATAGGCCAGGCCGAAGAGTAGCACTGCGCAGAGAACGGTACTGGCGAAGCGGATTGGGTCGGTGCCGTAGAGGGTGGTCGTGTGCAGCAGGGAAAGCGCGTAAAATCCGGGGTCGGTCCAGCCCGTATGACGACGTTGGTGCTCGAGTGCCTCGACAAAGCAGGCGTCGGCGTCTCCTTTTAGCCCCTGAGCTTGCAGGTGGCGGCGCAGATTCGCGTAGACGGGTTCGAGATCGTCAGGTGAAAGCGTGTCGCTGGCGGCCAGGTGGTTTGCTAGTGGATGCCAGTGGGCCAAAATATTTTGGTAGTGGGCTTGTTGCAGGTAGAGGCGTGCCCCGGTTGCAAAGAGGGAGTCGGAGTTTACCGGACGTTGCAAATCGAGCAGGGTTATTCGGGCTCGGCGCAGATCCAGCGAATGGTTGAAAATGGCGTTGAGCCGGAGGTCGCCGCGAAAAGTGCCGTCGGTGAAATCGGCTTTTTTTCTGAAATAGGCACCAGCGAAGGTGGCCTCGTCGGCAAAAGTGGCGCGGTTGAAGAGCGCTGATTGGCCGAAAATAAAACCGGCGAAGGAAGCCGGTCCGCTAAAGGCGGCGCGGTTGAAGGCGATCTCGCCGTCGGCGCGGGCGGTGGCAAAGGTGGTTTCAGCGGCGAAGCGCGCGTCCCAGAACAGAGCCCGGCCGGTAAAGCGGGCGCCGGCAAAGGAAACATTCTGTTGCCAGAGGGTCTCTTTGAAAGAAGCCAAGTCGGCAAAGGCAGCGTCCTGAAAATTCGTCCGGCTCGTAAAGCGGGCACTGGCGAAGTAGGCGGCATTGCCAAAGGCGGTGCGGGTGAAGGTTGTTTCGCGGCCGGCGAAATCAGCGCCAATAAAGGAAGCGATGCCGGTATAGCGGCTGGCGGAAAAATCTACTCCGGCGCGAAACTTGGCGGCTTTAAAGGTCGCGTGTTTATGGAATCGGCTGGCGTTGAAGTCGACGGGAGCGAGGAAGCGGCTGCGCTGTAGCGTCAAACCGTTGGCAAAGACAGTTTGGCGGATGCGTACGGGGGCCGCGAAGACCACATCGTTGAGGGCGACTTCGTCGAGAAAATGGATATCCTCTAAATCGAGGGGGGCATGCACGGTGTCGAGTGTGGTGAACATCCGGCCCTGAAAAGCGGTGTGGCGATAGCGGATCGGAATCGAAGTATTTCGGCCGAGTTGCGCAATCAGGGTTTCGATCGGACGCAACGTATAGCGTTGGCCGTCGATACTCGTGTCGGCCGGTGCTATTTGCGGCTCTGACGGGGTAGCGATCAGCAAGGCAAAGAGCACCGCGAGCAGGTATATAGAGATGGAGCGACCACTCGAACGATGGCTTGAGTGGCATCGACAGACATAAATCAAATGTCTCATATTATCTGCTGGCCATTTTGTCTGCGTTTTTATTGTACGAATTCGCTGGCTCATAAGTAAATTATTAGAAATATTGTAGTTTGATATAAGATGGATCTGTTTGCCTAATAATTTTTGCTAGCGCATAAGGTATTGAACTGTAGGGCAAATAACAATACAGGTGGATTTTGAGTGGATAATTAGACATATTGTTGGTATTTTTAGCTATTTGCGATCTTATCTTATTTCTATTTCTTAACAAATGTCAAACTTATATGATTATGAACTATTGCCAACTCTTGCGTATCGAATATTTATCGAATCGAGCCATCGTCTTCAACGGCGCGAAACCATAGCGGTGGGGTAGGTATGAGACGGGTCAGTTTTTGCATTAGCTTCATTTGGGTCTTTTGTGGTCCTCCGGTCGCAGCCGAAGTTATTATTGTTGGGGGCGAGAGCGGGCGGGATTGGCAGAGCGGCGGTGGGGATATTGCAGCTCAGGTCATTCGCAGCGACCAAAGTATCGAAATCACTAACTCGCCCGGCGGTGTCATTGCCTTCTCGCCGGAGGGCTTTGACAACTGGATCTTTCCGCAGCGCGCCGATACCACACTCAATATCGCCCTTGGCGCCAATTCTGTGGCTAGAGGCGGTTCGATTACTTCGCCCAATATCCAGAGCATCCGCGGTGAACTGCCCAAGATCATCGATGACGACGGCAGCACCGGCATGGACCTGCGCCTCAGTGCCGGGGCGACCAGCGCTCGGGTCCTCGGGCTGATTATAGATCTCGATCTTGGTGCCCGTTTCGGGCTCGATCGCTTTCGTTTTTTTCCGCGCAATGCCGCAGCTGAATTTCCCGCCCCCGAGTTTCCCTTCCAGAACGACTTTATGCGCAGCTTCGAGATCTTTATCAACGACGGCACACCAGAAACAAAGCTCGAAGGCGTGCCGATCCGCGAGAGCGTGGCGCTGGTGGGCCAGAATGAAGACCAGGTGGTGGATATCCACATTCCGCCGCAATACGTGCGCTTCGTGCGGCTCAAGTCGCTGACGGCCACTGGTTTCGATATGGCTGAGTTTCAGGTCTTCGGCACCGGTTTTGTGCCCGAGGCGGTTTACGTTTCTAATATTTTCGATTTTGGCGATCTGGCTCTGTTGGGCAAGCTGCGCTGGGTGCAGCAGCAGGTCGGCGATGGGCAACTGTCGCGCATCACGGTGCGCACGCGCACGGGCGAGGATCCGGGCACGGTGCAATTCAACAAAGTGCGGCCCGGCGAGAGAATATTTCGCGTCGGTGGCGGCAATGCAGGTCTGATATCGGATGGGGCTGGAGTCAGCAGCGGCAGGGGCTTGGGCGGGGGTTTGGGTAGCGCCAATGACGAGGTGCCGTGGAAATTCGCCCGTGATATCGAGGATGAGGAATTGAAGGCGTTGGTCGAGGGGCTGCTGGATAACGAGACGGTAACTTTGCGCGACGCGATTCAGATTTTCAACGCGCTTTCGCCGGAAGACCAGAACCTGCTGGCGCTAAGTGAGGCGGATTATAAAAAATTAAGCAGCGGTGATCGGGGTGCAATTCGCAACGATGTCGACAATTGGAGCGAGTGGTCGCCGCCCTATGCACTGGACGAAATGGCCCTACTGGCACAAGAGGGTTCCGGCGTAGAGATCGTCTCGCCCAGTCCAAGGCGCTATTTGCAATTTATGATCGAATTTTTTAGCGACGAGTTCGAATCGGCGACCGGCGTCGGCGGGCTGGCCTTCGACGTGCTGGCTTCGCCTTTTGCAGAGCAGTTGATGGCCGAGATCGTGCCGCGGCGGGCATCGGTGGGTGAGCGGACGGATTTCACTTATGCGGTGCTGGCCAAGTTGCGCCCCGGACAAGACCGGGGTTTTAATCGGCTGCAAGTCGATACGCCGCTCAAGGTCGGGACCGTGGGCACGATGCGCATCCAGCGACCCGACGGCACAGTGCTCGAGGCGGATTTCACCGGGGTGGCTCTGGATCGATTGCCAGTGCAACAGGGCGATTTTTCCATTGTCGAGCTTCAAGAGCAGAGCGTGGTCTTCGAATTTCCCCTCGTCGATGAGGACGGAACCGAGCTGCAGGTGGTTTTCGACAATAGCGTTTTGCGTTTTGGCACGACTTTTAGCGGTCAGGTCTTCAATACAGAGAACGGTCAACTATTAGGTCAGGGCGTTGTGGCCGGCAATGCAGCGGACTTGGGTGACGGCGATTCCGATGTGCAGCCATTGGGCACTCCCTTCGAGGGCAACTTGTCGGTAGAGGTGCCGATCTCGGGTGACTTGTTGGTCAACGTGGCGGTTGCGCCTCGGGTCTTCACCCCGAATGGCGACGGCGTCAATGATCTAACCATGATCCAGTACGATCTGACCAATGTCGGCAGCCCGACCGGGTTGGCCATCGCGATTTACGATTTGGCTGGTCGGCCGGTCAGACGGCTGTATGACGATCTCGATAACAGTGGTCGTTTCGCCCGAGTTTGGGATGGGCGGGATGACACGGGTCAAGTCGTGCCGCCGGGCAATTATGTATTCAGCGTGACGTTGGCGGCCAAGATCGGGCAGCGCAAGGTGTTGGCTGCGGTGGGCGTGGCGTATTGAAGCGACAAGATGGCACAAGACAGCACACAGGAGGGATCAGGTTGAAGCTCGCGCATACTATAATCGCTCTGGCGGCGTTCGTCCTTTTCGCAGGGGCCGCGTCGGGGCAGGACTACGGCAATCGGCTGGGCGTGCAGCGCGGCGGGGCCGTTAGTTTCGAGCCCCAGGGGCCGGGTGTGCTCTTTGGTGCGCTCGATCCGGCGGTCAAGAAGTGGTACGTGCCGCAGGAGCTCTACACCGACTATGGCTGGAGCCAGCGGGAGTATTCGAATTACGCGCAAGATCCTTATGAGCGCTATGTCAATACAACGCGCGAGGGCGACTACTTCTATGATGTCTACGGCAATTTTACCACCCGCGGCTGGCTGATCTACGACTGGCGCCAGTTCCAGCCGCAGCCCTTGGGCAGCGGCATCTTCCAAAGCACGCGCTTCAACCGCTGGTTTAACGCGGTGACGATCAGCGGCGATTCCCAGGGCCAGTACAAATACGCGATCACTGTCGGCGACCGGATCCGCACCACGTTGACGCCGATGACCTTTTCCAAACCCGATTTCAACGGAGTGCAGATCGACTTCTCCTCCGACAAATACCGGGCGACGATCCTAGCTTCCAGAGTCAGCGAGCCGATTCGCGGTTCGTCGCAGACCTCGGGTGGGATCACCGAGCCGATAACCCAGAGCAATATCACCTCGCTCTTCGGTGGCCGGGCGACCTTCCAGGTCGGCGATTTTATCGAGTTGGGTGCAACCTTGATGGACGCCAGCAACGGCAATACCCTGCTCGACATGTTCAATGGCGACCTGATCGCCGGTAGTCTTACCGCCGGGCAGTCGACGGCGCCGCTGACGGCGGTGGCCATAATTTTGAGCGACGATTCACCCGAAGACGGGATCGGCGGCGCGGCGCTGTTTTCGCATGATGTGCACATTACCAGCCGCAATTTCGAGACCGGAAAAGAGACCGTATTCACCTTGCAGGAAGTCGTTCGCCCCGGCGCCCGTTGGCCAATAATTTTTGGTGGATTCCGCCGTTCCGGTTTTTTGGCGGCGGATGGCCCCGAGCGGATCATTGTCAACTACGACTTCAACGACCCGGCTTATGTCGGACCGAACCCGACCAGCATCGTCAGCGTCGATTTCGACTATGTTGTCGCCAACGACTTCAAGATCGAGATGTGGTCCGACCGCCAGACCGGCCAGCGCGCGCAACCGGCAGCGCCGCTCACCGCCGAGGTCATCGACTCGTCGCAGCCGGCGCTGATCACCCTGCGCCGCGCCGAGGGCAATGTCACCGATATCACCAACCTACAGCGGATGCAATTCGACTACGGGCTACCGACCGCCAATCTCGTCGGCGGTTTCACTCTCGCGGGCACCGGGGTGCTGGGTTTTGACTTCTACGGTGAATGGGACCGCAATAAGCGTTATCTGCAGTATCCCAATGCCGCGCTTTTTAACGAGGGTGAAAAACACAAGGTCTCGTCCGAAGTATCCGACGCCTGGCATTTTAATGTCGAGCGCCAGGATTTCCCGTGGTTTGTCTATGGCGAGGCCTATTCGATCGAGGCGGCCTATGCGACGACGGCCTTTTTGACCAATGGCGTCGGCGAGGTCCAGTATGACAATTCGCAGCGGCATCTTTACGAATTCGTCGACGACAACGACGACCAGGACCGCTTCCCCGACTGGATCCGTTTCGGCTCGACGCAGGATCGGGCGATCTATCCGGGTTGGGACCAGAACAACGACTTTATCACTGATTTTAACCAAAACGACAACGCGACCGCGGCGAATACGATTCCCGATTACGACGAGCCTTTCCTGCGCTACAATGTCGACCGACCTGAGTTCCTCTTCGGTATCGACCTCAATAACAACAATTGGGTCGATCGCTTCGAAGACGATGATCTGCCCGATTTTCCCTATAAGTCCGACCGGCGCGGTTATAATTTCTTTGGCGGTCTGCACCTGAGCCCGGAGGCCCGGTTGACACTGGGGCGGACCGACGAAGAATCGCAGATGACCGACGCGTTCAACCAGACCAACTACGCCTTGTTCACTTTCGACAAGGACTATGCTGGATTGGGGCGGTTGCGGGTCTTTGATATGCTCAAACAGGCGAAGGATACGATCCCAGACGCGCGCCGCGAGCCGACGCCCTTTGTCGGGGCGTTGATCCAGCCGTTGGTACAGGATATCCTGCCGGCGCAGGACACCTGGGTGCATACGGCCTTTGTCGGTTTCGACTACAAAGGCGTTGAGGGGCTCAGCTTTGTCAACAAGCTCAAGTGGGAGATATTCAGCCAAAACAAAAAAGACCCGCGCGACAGCAGCGGATTGCCGCTCAACGACAGCGCCAGTTTTTTTGGGCTGATCAACAAGGTCGACTATACCTACAGCCTGGGCAGTTTGGATCTGCAGCCGCGGCTCAAGAGCGAGTTCCTGCGCCAGACCGCTTTTATCGCCGGAGAAGACCGCCGCGAAGAGTGGGCGATGACCCTGCAATTGATCGGGCGGCTGCCGGTGATGAAGCACACCACTATCGAGTCGGGGCTGGAGCAGTTGTGGTTTAGCGACCGGGTGCAGGACGAGGACGAGCTCAAGGCTGCGGGCCGGTTGCAGGAGACGGGAGATTTGGGTTCGACGAATGTCGCCGTGCAGTTGTCTACGACCTCGGATTACCTCGGCTATAAACTGACGACGCAGGTGGGCCTGCGTTTTGGCCGCACGCTAACGGAACGGGTTATCGAGGATAATGATCGCCCCGGAGTCTTTAAAACGGGAAATAAGAGCAGAAATGAAACGACGACGTTTATTACGGTTTTCGCTGGTCTTGAGTAAGGTTGGGGAATATTTATGCGAAGCAGAGGTGCAGTAGTGTGGGGTAGATCGGTAGTGGCAGCGGCGGTGTTGGCGGCTTTTTTGGGTTCGGGCGGTTGCGGTGAGGAACTGCAGAAGCCGCGGGAACCGGTGGTTGCCGAGGTGGGGGACGCGGTGATCACCATCGCCGAGTTTAAGGCGTTCAACGCGCGTATTCCCCAGGGGATGAAACAAGGCGAGTCGAACGAGGCGGTGAAACGCAACGTACTGGAAAGCCTGATCGATAAGACGCTATTGGTGCTGGAGGGGGCGGCGACCGAGGTCGAGCAGGACTCGTCGTTTAAGAAAGAGTTGGCCCGTTATGAACGTTCGCGGCTGATGAGTTTGTATGTGCAACGGGAAGTCGTGGCCAAGATACAGATCACACCCGAAGAAGTGCAGCAACTCTACCGCGAAAGCGGTCGCGATCGCGCTCTGCGCCTAGGCGGCATTATGCTAGAGAGCTTGCAGGAGGCCGAAGCGATTGTCGAGCGGCTCAATGCGGGTGAGGATTTTTTCGCGCTCGCCAGCGATCACTCGCTGCACGAATCTTCCGCCGTCAATGGCGGTGATAGCGGTACCTACCAGGTGCGCGATCAGATGTCGCCGGCGACGGTGGAGCAGGTGCTGGAGTTGCAGGTCGGGCAGATATCCGCACCGGTGCGCGAGACTTTTCCCGACGGGGATTATTATATCGTCTATAAGGTCCTCGATGAAATCCCGGCGCCATTAAGCGCGTCACAAAAGGCCGTCGTAGAAGAGTTGACTTTGCGCAAGCGCGCCGAGCGTCTCGAGACCTTGGGTGATTCGCTGCGCTTGGCCTATGCGCCCAAGGTGCGCGATGAGGCGATCGGATTGCTCGTTGAGCGCGCCGCCGATTATGGTGAGATCATGCTGAAACCCGGCGATGGCGATCAGCTACTCTGCACTTACGCTGACCGCGAATTGACGCTACAGGGTTTTCTCGACAGGGTCGAGGCCACCACCGAACGCAAGGCGCGGGTGGCTGACGGCGCTCAGGTCGCCGCTTTGTTGCACGAGCAGATCCTGCCCGGCCTGTTTTTTGCCGCGGAGATTGAAGCCGCCGGTCTTCGCCGGGACAGCCTCTTTGTCGCGGATTTGCATTCGAAGCGGGAGGAATTGGCGCTCGATACGCTGCGGCGGCTGGAGGTCGACCGGCATCTGAGCGTCTCTGACGAGGAGATTCGCCGTTTTTACGACGAGCACCCGGAAAAATTCACCATGCCGGAAACCACGCTCGCCATCGAAATCCTCGTGGCGGCGGACACGCTGGCCCAGCGTTTGGCGCAGGCATTGAAAGACGGTGCCGATCCCGGGGAATTGGCGATTCGCCATACCTTGCGCGAAGGCGCCCTGCATCACGGCGGCACGCTCACCCTCAATCTCTATACGCAGAGTTTTTTCCCGGACATTTACCGGGTGGTGCAGGGCATGCAGCCTGGACAGGTCGGTGGGCCGCTAAAAATCGACGCGGGTTATTCCGTTTTCAAGGTGATCGACCGTACTAAAGAGTTGACGCCCTTTAACGATGAGGCCGAGCGCCGGGCGCGGGCCTATGTGCATATTGACAAGTCCAAGCGGGGTTATGTGAAATTCGTGCGCGATTTACGGCAAAAATACCCGGTTAAAATTATCGAGGAAAACCTACAGAAGATCTGATGACGGACCGCGGATTCAACATAGTCAAGTGGATAAGCCGGCTCGGGGCTTGGGGCTTCGTTGTGTTAGTGGCGACGACTGTCGGCGCCCAGACCGATTATGGCTACCGCCTGGGACAGCGGCAGGGTGGCGAGGTTAATTTTACGACTACCGGTCCGGGTGTGTTGATGGATGCGCTCGATCCAACGGTCAAGCGTTGGTATTTGCCGCAGGAACTCTTCGGCGAGTATCGGCACAGCCAGTGGAGTTATACCAACTACGCTCGCGATCCCTATCTGCGCTATATCGAGCCGAGCCAAGAAGGCTCGCATTTCTACGATACCTATGGCAAACGGGTTACTCGCGGTTGGCTGGTTTACGACTGGCGCCAGACCCAGGCGCGGACGGTTGAGAGCAGCCAACTTACGAAAGAGCGGCGCTACGCTAGTTGGTTTAATCGCTTGATTGTCAGTTCCGACCAGAGCGGCGATTATGGTTATTCGATTATGGTCGGCGACGAGGTCTTCGCGAGTTTGACGCCGATGACCTTCCGCAAAGCGGGTTTCAACGGGGTGGTGACCAGCTTTTCCTCCAGCCGGGTGCGGGCGACTGGTTTTTTTTCGCGTATCAGCCTGCCGATCGTTGAGATAGATCCGGATATCCCGACGGCGTCGCAGGACAATTTCACCAATCTTATGGGCGGGCGAATCGAAGCGGATGTAACCGACTTCGCGACCTTGGGACTGACCTTGGTCAATGCGCACAATGGCGCCGGGAATCGTGAGAGTTTTCAGGGCAACCCACTCAAGGGCAAGCTTACCTCGGGGCAGTTGGGCCGGCGGCTCAACAAGTTGATCGTGCGGCTAAGCGATGATTCGCCCGAAGACGGTCAAGGCGGCGCGGTGCTCTTTGGTGCTGATATAGCGATTACGACGAGCCTATTGCGCGAAGTGCCGGTGGCAGGCGGAATGCGGATGGTGGCCAAGGACACGACGATCAGCGGCAGCAGCATCGGTTTTCTGCCGGTGATTGAAGGGGGCGCGGAGGGCGCCGGTTTCCTGCGCGCCGACGGCGGCGAGAGCATTCTGCTGAGATACACCCTGGCGGCCGAAGAGGGCGAGAGCGAGGAGGGCACGTTGCGGCTATTGCTGCAGCGCCAATTGAATATGCCGCTCGACGAGGCTGACGAGGCGATTACCCGAGTTAAAAATGCGCGCTTCAGTTTGACGCTGGCCAACGACTATCGCGTTGAAGTGGCCTCGGACCGCCATAACGACAAGATCGGCACGCCGCAATTTGCCGTTATGGCCAGAGCCGACGGCAATGTACAAAATCAGCTTAACCCGCGCGAGGTGGTCTTCGACTATGGCTTGCCGACGGCGACACAGCTTTTCGGTATTACCGCCGAATTGCGTGACGTGCGAGGTTTTGATTTTTATGGCGAGGTCAATCTCAGCACTCGCTACCGGCAATTCCCGTCGACGGTGCGCGACCAGCACCGCTCCGTTTCGGGTATCGACGGCGACCTGCACGCGTTGGGTTTTATGTTCAACCTGTCAAAACGCACCGGGCCCTGGCATTTGTTCTTGGAGGGTTTCGGCATGGACGACGACTATCTGACGACCCATAAGCCGGTCGACAGCCGCGGACTCGTCGACTACGCGCCCGAGGCGACCGAACGGCTCTACGATTTTATCGACGACAACGACGACCACGACCGACATCCGGATCAGCGGCGCCTGTTCCAGGGCGGATTGGTGCCGCCGCAGTCGACCTCGGTGGGCAATTTTCAGGTTCGCTCGGACGGTGTGCCCGACCCGGCGGTCTTTCCCGGCTACGACGAAAACGGCGATTTTATCTCCGACTTCAATCAAAACAGCAATGGCGACCGCGAGAATTTCTTCCCCGATTACGAAGAGCCTTTTTTGCGGCACAATTCCGATCGGCCCGAATTTCTCTTCGGCATCGACCTCAACAACAATGGTTGGGCCGAGCGTTTTGAAAACGATGACCTGCCGGATTATCCTTACAAGAAGGACCATTGGGGTTATAACGCCTATGGCAGCGCGCAGATCAAACCCGAGGCGAAAATAACCTTGGGCTATCTGCGCCAGGACAAACACAAGGCCGACCGGCATAACCACACCGCCTACGGGATCTTCGCCTACACCGAGGATTTCCCCGGCCGGGGCCGGGTGCAGGTGTTCAATATGTTAAAAAAGGCCGAGGATACCATTGTCGACCCGCTCTCGCAGTGGCTGATGCCCAGTTTGGCTTTCGGCGCCGCCGGCCAGACCAGCGGTCGCAATGTGCCGGTACCCGATTTTTTGGCGGCCGAGGATACGTGGATCAATACATTCTACGCCGATTGGAGCTACAATAGCCCGCGGCTTTGGTCGAGTAAGCACCGTTTCAAATGGGAGCGCTGGAACCAGCGCGCCGCCGATAAAGTATTCGCGTTGGATGATAGCGGTGCGCGGATCCTCGACGCGGAGGCTTTGCCATTAGTGGAGTTCGACCCGCTCGGTTCGCAGGGGCGCAACGGCCGTCGGACCTCCGGCTTCACGGGGATGATCAACAAGGTCGATTATACTTTTGATTGGGGGCGGGTGGTGCTTGCCCCCCGCTTTAAAAGCGAGTTTTTGCGCGAGGTGCCCTTTAGCCTGACAGTCGAGAAGAGCCGCTCGTGGGACGGAATTTTATCGATAGTCGCCCGGTTGCCGTTTATGCGCGACTCGCAGATTGAGCTGGGTTTCGAACAGCGGCTATTCCAAGAGTTGACCGAGGACGAGGGCGAATTGGCGGGCAATGTGCCGACAGGGGATTTTCGCGGCACGGTATACGCGGCTCAATTGACCAACAAGCGCTCGTACCTAGGTTATCAACTAATAACGCAATTGGGTTTGCGTTTCGATCGCAGATCCTTGGAAGTCGTAGACCGAGACCGTGAAACTCGCACCGCGGGGCTGGCATTCCTCACGATTTTCGCCAGTCTTTGAGCGGGTTATCGCTCAAGGAGATCGCGTCTTGACAAAGAGCTGCAGCGGAAGTGACCTGCTATGAAAAATAAATACTGTTTTCTCGCTCTAATCCTCGCCTTGTCGTCCTGCTCGCCATCGGACGCGCTGACGGTCTATCGCATCGGCGGCGCGGCGCTGCCGCCGCCCGATCTGCCTGCAGGAACCGAATTCGTGCAATTGCAATGGGAAGATATCGAAAGCGCCCAGCACGGCCAGGCCGAGCAACTGTCGGTCACGCCAGATCTCATAGAGCCTGAACAGCTCGATCCGTCGGTCAATCTGACTCCGCGTCTCAAAGAGCGCGGTGGCCGGGTACGGACTCTGCGTTGGACCGGTTGGGAGCCGAGCACCAAGGAAGACAGGGTGCTCTGGGACGAAGATCCCGAAACCGTGTTCTTGGGCGATGGCAGTTGGACCACTTCAGGTATCGGGGTGCGCAACAAGAGTTTGATCTTTGATTTCGGTGGCAATTTTACCATCGAACGCATCCGCTTCTTTCCGCGCGATCGCTTTGCGGATGATCGATTCGTGCAGCGCTTCGTCATCGGTGTCAGCGACGGTGATCCACTCAAAGAAGGCACGCGGGAATACAGCATCGGTCATCAGGGCGATATATTCGACTTCGATATCGTACATCGGGCGAGCGAAAATACGGCTTCCTTCGTCGAACTCGACCTGCCGTCGATGCCGGTCCGCCGGATGCTCTTCGACGCCCCGGAAAACACCCAGGGTATCTGGGAAATTGCCGAATTTGAAATCTACGGCAAGGGGTTCACGCCGATGGCCAGCTATGTGTCGAATGTGATCGATCTGGGAGGGAATGCCGCGCTGGGCGAGTTGAGTTGGGGGGCGGAGGTCGACCCGGGAGCGCGCATCGAACTGAGCATGCGCGCCGGCGATGACGACGATCCCAATACCTATTGGCGCAATACTTTTAGGGGCGATGAAAGAACCCGTTTGGACACTCGGGGTCGGATGATGACTTTGCGCAGCTACAACCGGCTAGAAACGGCCCAAAAGGCCGGCATTACGCCGGACACCGAAAAATGGGAGGGCTGGAGCACGCCCTACGACCTGCAAGCGGTCAGCACGGCGATGCAGGGCGACCAGCCTCGCCAATTTGTGCAGTTTCGCGCGAATTTTCTCTCGTCGGTGGAAGCGGGCGGGCGCCTGGGTTATGTGCAATTCGCTGTGTCGCAGCCGCCGGTGGCCACACTGGTGGCCGCTGAAATCACGCCGACGCTGGCACCCAGTGGTGTGATCACGCAGTTCACCTATTTGTTAATGCCGCAGTTGCAAACCGGAGACCTGGGTTTCGACACCATTGAGATCGATACGCCGACAGTGGTCGAGGGCGTAGAAGCGGTGCGGTTCAGTGGTGAGGAAGTGAACTTTGAGATTGTGCGCAGCGACGAGCGCGGCTTTGCCATTGCGATCCCACGGGTGGACCAGGCGCGCGACGGCGAGCTGATCGAGGTGGTGTTCAGCAGTCCGATATTCAAGTTCGGCACGCTGTTCTCGGGCCGGGTCTATGACAGCGAGCGACCTTTGGAGGTGCGCCAGGTGGTGACCGCGGGGGAGGTCGACGAATTGGTCGAGGGCAATACGCTGAGTGTCGGGCTGAGCAATGTCAACGCCGATATCGTCGGGGCACTGGAGCTGGTGCCGCCGGCCTTTACGCCCAATGGCGACGGCGTCAACGACCACGTACGCGTCGAGTACGATTTGGTGAATGTGGCCGGTAGCGCCGAGGTGGCGGTGGTGCTCTACGATTTGCGCGGGGGGCGTATCGGCGAGGTATTTCGCGGTCCGGCCACAAGCGGCCAGTTTCAAATGGAGTGGGACGGGCGCGACCAGGCGGGGACCTTGCTCGATCCCGGCATTTATATTCTGCGCGTCGAAGTCGATACCGATCGCGGTATTCAGGCCAGGGAACGCATCGTTTCCCTGGCGTATTGAGGAGCAGCGCGCTATGCAGCGAATCTTATTTGTGCTCGGGATCGGACTGGTTGTCGTCGGGGCATTGCAAGCTCAGGGGACCGGCTATCGACTTACCTCCAACCAGATCGTCGTCGATGGGCCGCAACACTGGCGCAACTGGAATTTCCCGGTGGGGACGCTCGAGATTGACGAGACCGGTACGATCACGCCTTTCTTCCTCAGGCGCAATACCAATGCCACAGAAGATATCATCGACTTCTTGCGGTTGCATCCACCGAATAAACTGGACAAAGAACCTGAGGATATCACACTGACCGATGCCATTCGAGCCGGTTCCAATGCGCTGGGTGTGCTCAGTGTATTAGATGGCGATATGAGCACCTATTGGCAGCCGGATCCACCCGAAAGCGAAGTCGAACTGGGCACGCAATGGTGGTTTACCGTCGATTTGGGCCGACTGGTCATCGCTAAACGCATCGTACTCAAATTTGTCGAAGAAGACGCGGGCGATCCTTTTTTGCAATACGACGTGCTTATTTCCGACGGCGAAGTGCCAGAAAAGTTCGTCTCTTCTGATGAACCGGCGTTTAACGCGATATGGCGGACATTGAAGCCGAATAAGACCGAACGTTTGTTGGAAATCTCCTTGGGTGGGACACAGGAAGCCGAGGCGGAGGAGCTTAGTTCCCAGCCGCTCAACGCCCCGCCGACTTCTTCGGTTGCCGTGGTGCAACAGGAGTTCGCCGGCACGGGAGTGCGTTTGGTGCAGGTGGTAGTGCGGGCCAGCGATTTTGCTCGCGGTCGGGTGGTGAGCCAGGATGCATACGGCGCATTGTCGGCGACCGAACAGGGCGATATCGTTTTCCACAAGTTGCAGCGCGACGGTCGCCTGACCGAGGTTGCCGCAGAAGATTACGACACATTACCGGCCGATCAGCAGGGCGATGTGGTCTATTATCAGCGAGAACGACCGCGCTTGGCCGAACTCGAAGTCTGGCACGAGGGCGATGATGCGATTCTCGCGACGTTGGCGCGCGGCGGCGATGTCTCCGCGTCACAGGGGCTGCCTGTCGGTCGCACTGTAGACGGCAATGTGCAGACCTATGTCGACCTGATTTACTCCTTTGACCGGCAGACCATCCGCAGTCCCGAAGGACATATAACCTACGATCTGGGTTCGGCCTACTGGCTGGACACCTTCCGTATCGCCTATGGCGGCCAGACGCTCCGCGACCGCTTCTCGTTTCCGTCCTACCGCCTTGACGCATCCAATGGCGCGATCAACGCTGACGGGACGCTCAAGTGGACCACCGTCGCCAGCCGCGAGCAGTCGAGTTCGCGCAAGGCATTCGAAGGACACGACTTCGAGCTGATCAAGACGCGTTTTTTTCGCATGGTCTTTGAGCATCTTATCGTGCCGGTCGGCGGACACCGTGGTTTTCCCGCCTCGGTGCAACTCTATGGGCAAGGTTTCCAGCCAGAGGTTCAGTTGGAATCCGATTTGATCGGTTTGGATGGCCGTCGCAACCTATTGTCGATCGAGTGGGACGCCGATACGCCGCCGGGCACAAACGTGCTGATACAGACGCGCACCGGCAACGAGTTGGGCGAGGTGCTACACTTTTTCAAAAGCGATGGCACCGAAATAAGCAAAACGGAATACAATAACCCGACGCTACTGGACATCTTCAAGGGGGATATCGTCCCCGAGGAGGTCGAGGGCGACGATTGGAGTGGTTGGAGTGCGCCCTATGAGGACATGGCGGGTAGCTCGATCACCTCGCCGAGCCCGCGCGCATTCCTCAAAGTCCAGGCAACGATGCTGTCCGAAGATCCGGCGATCAGCGCCACGCTGAAATCGCTAAAGCTCAACTTCGCCGAGCCGGTGGCTCAGGGCCTGATGGGCGAGGTGACGCCATTTCGGGTGGATTCACTCGGGGTTGAGCGGGTCTTTTCGCTCTATGTGCGGCCCGAGTTTGGCAACCGCGATCCGGGTTTTGATCAAATGCTGCTGGTGACACCGTCGGACATGCCGCTCGAATTTATGGGGCTCTACGCGGGTTCCGACGAGGATTTTGCCGGTGCGGCGGATATGGCCTCCCTTTCGGTGGCCGATGTCGAGGTTGTGGCTACGGCCACAGATAGTTTGCAGTTGGCTTTTACGGCGGTGCGTCCCGGCGACGGAATCGAAGTGGTGCGGCTTGATTTCAGGACGACGCTCTTCGGGATGGGGGCGGTATTGCAGGCGGCATTGCAAAACAGCGCTGATGGCGGGGACGCCTGGCAGCGGGTCGATCCGGGCGACGCGCTCGCCGAGGTCGAGGGCAATACGATTACACTAGTCGGCAATGCGACACGCGGTGACCTGCTGACCGAAGTCTCGGTGCGTCCTAGGGTCTTTACGCCCAATGGTGATCGGATCAACGACGAGACCGTATTCGCCTTCAAAGTGGTGCGCCTGTCCGACGACAGCCCAGTAGAAGTGACGATCTACGATTTGAGCGGCCGAGTCGTGCGGCGACTGGTGGAGCGGCGGGCCGTCAGCACGGGCGAGTACGCAATCGGCTGGGACGGCAAAGACGCGTCCGGCGGACTGGTGCCGCCGGGTATTTATTACGCTCGGTTGCGGCTAGCCGTAGACAAAGGTGGGATCAGCACCAGCAAGACGGAAGTGTTGCGCATGGTATCGGTGGCCTATTGAGGGGCACGATCCTTTTAGCTGGATGATGGGGCGATGGCATTGCAGCTGTCGCCCTTTTTCATTGGGGGTCGTCGTCGCAGATCTCAACGCATCACGCAAAGAAAACCGTACCCTGCGAGTTGGTCCGAGTCTTTTTTGCAACGGCACTAAACTTGTCTTGACGCGTGCCCCTTTTGCCGAAGGTTTCCTGTATATAGGAGGAGGCTGAGATGAAGGAAAGATCTATACGTGTTTTTTGTGCAGTATTTTTCATCGGCGTCGTAAGCGCAGCAGCCCACGTGCCCGAGGGAACCGTCTACAAGGTCTATCAGTTTACCGACGACCGCGTGCCGCAGATGGACGGCGATGCGAGGGATTGGGATCAAGTGCCGATCGAATATTCCTTTAATTTCCGGTACCACACCGAGGTCAAATAAGGCAAGGGCCTCGAGCACAATACCGCCGATTTGCATATCAAGCGCGTGGCGGTGGGTTGGAACGAGCGGCTCAACCGGCTCTACTTTATGGCGGAGGTTTCCGACAATATCCACCTCTTTGAAAAACCCGCCGACCACATCGACTCGCTCGACACCTACAATAGCCGTCGGACCGGGGCTTTTGTGCACGGCTCGGATATTTTTGAGATCGTCATCGACGCCGATCACGGCGGTGAGCGGGTGGTCAATCTTTCGGAGAACGAGGAGGAGGAGATGCGGCTGCGCAGCGCTTTCGCGCAGAATTACCATCTCTACATGCCGCCGCTCAACGGTTCCTATTGGCACTGGATGTGAAGACGGGCGACGTGGACCGATGATCCGACTTATTCGGATGTGGGCTGGCGTTTCGACGGGAAGCACGGTTCGGATGGCACGGTAATTTACGAATGTTATTTAACGCCCTTCGATGATTTACATCCGGTCGGGCCCGACAGCAGTATAGTGCACGACCTGACGCAAGGGGCGATCATCGGCCTGAGTTGGGCGTTTTTGGATGCGGATGCCGGATCGAGTCAGCAGCGTGCCTTCTGGAGTTTGTCGGGCCAAAGGCAGATGGCTGCCAATGCCGCATTTTTGGTCGATTTCGAGCTGATGCCCGTTGATGCACGCACTGGAGATCCGGCGGAATCTCCCCCCGGCACGTTCAGTTTGACGCCGCAGGTCGACCTGGATTTGCAGCCGGTGCCGCTGGTGGTGCCGGCGCAATTTCGCGGTTTGGTGCCGAGTGGATTGACGATGAATCTGCCACCGGTTTTTTCGGCCAAGGTCTTCGCCGCCACCGGGCTCGAAGGGCCGCGGTTGATGGACTTCAGCCCGGCGGGTGTGCTGCACGTGGCCAATATGAAGGTCGGTGGTGCTTCGGTGTTTAAGCCGCCGGCCGGGGCGGGAAAAAGCCAGATCGTCGCTTTGCCGGACAAAGATGGCGACGGGGTGGTGGATCGGGTCGTGGTGGCCGTCGATGGATTGCGCTGGACCAATAGTCTGGTCTTTGACAGCCAGGGTGCGCTATATGTGGCCGATACCCATGAGTTGTTGCGTTTCGGCGACGACGATGGCGACGGCGTCTACGAACAGCGGGAATTGCTGGCGCAGATCCCCTGGGCGAAGGCCTGGTCGACAAAGCTATCGCCGGGTGGCAGGTGGTCGAGATCCCGCTGGAGCTTTTCGAACTGTCGGGACCGGTCGAGAGGATCCGCTTTTTGGGCACGCTGAAAGGGACTTTCCACCTAGATGACCTGCGGATACGCACGGCGGCGCCGGCGCCGGAAACGGCGGTATTGGAAGAGCGGACAACGGCGGTGCCGGGGGATTTCGCTCTTGAGCAAAACAGGCCGAATCCGTTCAATAGCGACACGGTGATCCGCTTTGCGCTGCCGCTGCGCGGCGAGGTGGAATTGCTCGTCTACAATCTGGCCGGGCAGCGGGTGGCTACCCTGGTCGAGGGAGCGCGCGAGGCTGGGACATATGCGGTGCGCTGGGATGGGCGGAATGCCTCGGGGCAGTCGTTGGCGAGCGGGGTTTATCTCTATCGGTTGCAGAGCGGTGAGCGGATCGAGAGTCGGAAGCTGCTATTGTTGAAATAAAACCTGTTTCGCGATCGAGTTATACATCCATCACGGCGGTGCGCATGTAAGCGCCCGAGCTGCAAATCTTATATTTCTGAGCGAGCAAGATGCGGGCGATATGTATCGTTTGGCCCAAGAGATTCACCGTCGGCAAGGCGATGGGGATCGTCAGGCTTCTGTCGTCGCGGCGATTGGCGATATCTACCAAGAGCAGGCCCAGTTTGATTCGCGTTGGCGGCTTTCCAAACGGCGCTGTGCCTATACCAACAACACTCATCCCATCCAGTCGAGATCGCCATGCAATTCGACCATATCGGCAATACCTACTTCGAACGAGGTGAACTCGACAAGGCGCTCAAGGCCTTTGGTGATGCGCTGCACGTTTTCAAGCTGCTCGGTCATCGGCACGGCGAAGCGCAGAGCCTGGGCAATATCGGCTTGCTGCACCGGCGCCGAGGTGCGGAGGTGGAAGCCCTTGATTATCTGGCGCAGGCCCGAGCCATCTATCGGGACACAGGGGATCGGGGGGCAGGCGGTTGCGCGGGCGCTGGCGGAGATGGCTGAGTAGGGGGCACATCGCTTGGGAACAAAAATCTTAGCTCAAATCATCACTTGTTAGATATTGCGCATTGGCCAACTGGCTGCGATAGGCGCTGGGTGTCTCGCCGCAAATTTCCTTGAATACCCTGCTAAAATGAAACTGATTGCTAAACCCAACCCGTTCGGCGATTCCGGATATCGATAATTCGGTAGTGACCAACATCCGACAAGCCTGGGTAATACGCGTCTTTTTGACGTAGTCCATCGGCGACTGTTGCATCTGTGATTTGAAGTAGGGGAAGAAGCGCGATAGCGACATGTGCGCGGCTTTGGCGAGGTCTTTGACGGAGATGGATGTGCTGAGATTGTTGTTTATATGATCGAAAACCGGGAATAGGCGCTCCGAATAGCGTATATCTTCGAAGTCGGTGAACTTGGGCTTTGATACCTCGCAGAGTATATAGAGTATTTTAAACGCGATCTCGTTGGTGCGTATGAAATTGAGCAGGGTGTTGGGACCATTGGCGATGGCTAATAATTGACCGATCAGATCCCCCATCTGACTGGCCTGGAAGCCGCTTATTTTGAGTGGTATGTCGAGCAGGGAGGCAACATCGATATTGTCAAAAATGGTGAACCGGCAGTGGATCCAGCGGGAGGACATCACCCCGGTTTGATCGAGGTGGTGGATATTGGTAAAGGGCACTTCGGAGCCGATTAGAACGATTTCGCCCGGGTGGACGAATATCGTTTGATCTTGAGTGCGGATCTCGTATTGGCCTTGCAGACATTGGGCGACGATCGTTTCGGGCAAGGTGCGGGTGCGGGTGAATTTATCAGAAGTTAGTGTGCGCTCGCCGGTGCGGATAAACTCCAGGCGTATATCGTTTAGCTGCATATTGACTTCATGTTGAACAACACCTTTAGACATAATGGTTATACTTCCAATTAATAGCTCATTTAAATTGCTGAGAGCTTGGATTGACAATGTTTATTACTGGTATAAATCATTGTAAATATGTCATTTTATGTAAAATTAGCAAGGCCTATGTATAGATGGTATATGCAAAAATAATCGAAGTCTACGGGTAAATATATAGAGATCTTAATCTGGTGGTAGGTATTCCTGGATATATTGTTAGCATTTTTAGTCATTGAACCGCAGGATGCTGTTTCTTTATATTGATATAAAGTTTAAATAGATTCAATCAAGAACATTCCGCACCCGATCTCAGGGGGCATACATCTCAGCTTACTAACCATGAGAGGTTCGTCATGCGAAAAGCATTCGCGCTTGCCGCAGCAGTTTCTCTGCTCAGCTTTAGTAGTGCCGCCGTCGCTCATGTGCCAGAAGGTTTGGTGCTTGGCGTCTGGCAGTGGCCCACAACGCATTTGCCCGTTATGGACGGGGATATTTCCGAGTGGGACGTAGTGCCCGACAATCTGTGGCTGTCGGCCTTTTCCGAGTTCAATGGCGAGCCGTTGAACACAGTGGTGGCAGGTGAAGTCGGCGCCGAGGTAGATGCCGCCGATCTGAACTTCCGCTGGACTCAGGGCTGGAACGACGAGCTCGATCGCCTCTACTTCGTCCAGGATCGCTTCGATGATCTGTGGGACCGCGACGCCGGTGGTGTGGGCGGCGCCGGTGGCGACGATAGCTTCGAGATCAATATCGATGCCAACCACGGCGGCGATGTCTCGTGGTTCGGCGCCGACGATTTCGACACCGAGGAAGAGGTTGCGCGCAACCGCGGCCGCCTCAACCAGATGAGCCATTATCGTTGGCCACCAATGGAGCCGATCGGTTGGAACTGGCTGTGGGCTTCGAGCGCGACTTGGCACGACACCGAGCCCTATTCGTGCTGCGGCGACTCCTTTAACCTCAATGGCGCGCACGGCACCGAGGCGACTCTGCAGGCTGAGTGGTGGACTGTCGCCTGGGACGATTTCGATCACGAGTCGCCCGACAATAGCATCCAGCACGATTTTGTCGAGAACGAGATCATCGGTCTGAGCATCTCGCTCATCGACAACGACATAGGTACCGACAAAGAGACCGACCGTGCCTTCGCCGCCTGGCGTCTAGGCGGTCAGCGCTGCGGCAATGGCGACGGCAAGTGCGCCACCGACTTCATCCTGCTGCCCGTGCAAAATGAGCTTTTGCCGACGGCGGTCGAAGACGATAGCTGGGGCCATATCAAGGCTTCCTATATGCGCTAGTTTTTTCGCCGTAGTTAAATTAGTATAGAATGGGGGAGGTGGATTGTGTATCTGCCTCCCCCGTTGTATGTCCGGGAAAAGACAATGAGAGCTAAAAAAATCCTGGTGGGCCTGGCGGTATTCGCCTGCTTCAGCGCTGCTTTTGCGGTGGCGGACTGGCAGTTGCGCCAGCGGAAGCCGGTCGCGGAGAAGGCGGTGGTGGATTGGGACGCGGTAGAGGACGATCCGAATGAAAAGCTGCAGATCTCCTGGATGAGCCTGCCGCGCTACCCGATGGCGCGCGAGGGCACTTGGATCGAAGAGATGATGGAAGAGCGTTTCAATGTCGAATTTGAGCCGCTCTTTATCAGCCATATGGCCTATTTGCGGCGACGGCCGCTGATTTTTGCGGGCGGCGACGTGCCCGATGTCTTTTACGACGGCGATCCGGTGATCGTGCAACGCGACGCGCACCACGGCTTCGCACTGGAAGTGCCCTACGAAGTCATCCTCAAACACGCGCCCAATTATGTCCGCTATCTCAACCAGCATGCGCCGCACGCCTGGCTCTACGCCCACTGGAACGGGCGCAATTACGGCATCCCCACCTATGGTACTATTCTGGGTTATCCGAATCCGGGGGTGTGGCGGATGGATTGGCTGCGCAAGGTCGGCATCGACAAAGCGCCCGAGACGCTGGACGAGATGTATGCGGCGCTGTGGAAATTCCGCCACGAGGACCCAGACGGCAACGGGGTTAAGGATACCTACGGCTGGTGTCCCAATGCGCAGGCGTGGTTTAATGTATTTGGCCAGGTTTTTGGCGCGCACGATATCCTACCCTATGACTGGATGCTCAAGGACGGCAAGGTGGTATGGGGTGGGGCGTTGCCCGAGAGTAAAGAGGTCCTGGGGCTTTTGCGCCAGTGGTATGCGGAGGGGTTGATCGACCCGGATTTTGTTATCTGCCAGGTCAAAAGCAGCCCGATACCCTACCAGAAATTCATCAGCGGCACTAATGGTTTTATCGTTACCGGGGGGAGCTACGAGACTTTCGATCGGCGCAACAAGGCCTCGATGGTCTCGGTGATTAGCGAATTGCATCCGCAGGCGGAGTTGGCGCCGGGGCGTTTTCCGGCCGGTCCCGCTGGCCACCGCGGCACGCGTATCTGGAGCAATGCCGCGCACGTTTTCGCCTTCGGGGCCCACTTGGCACAAACGCCCGAGAAGGTCATCCGGATGTTAAAAATATTCGAGGCGTTGGCTACCGACGAGCAGTTGTTCTTGGCGTCGCGCATGGGTGAAGAAGGCACGCACTGGGAGTTCGACGACGATTTAGGGCTGCAATTGCTACCACCCTACGACGAGCGCAACGCCGCCCAGAAACACGCGCTCAACCTAGTCCTCAATGCGGCGAGCGGTTTCTTCTCGCCCTGTGCGATCCGCCCGGAGATCGCCGATAAATATCTGGCGACGGCGCATTTAGAATATCGCTCTACCTATCAGAAGCCGGAGTGGGGCATTGCCGACGTCTTTGGCAAGGTCGACGTAGTGCCTTCGTCGATTAAATATCTGCGCGATTTGCGCAATTTACAGATGACGGTTTATGCGGAGATCGTGCGCGGCGATCGGGAGTTGGATTATTTCGATACCTTCGTCGAGCAGTGGATGACCTTGGGCGGGGCGGAGATGTTGGTTGAGGCGCAGGAGTTGTTGCAGACCAGAGACGAGATATTCCAGCGAGTTGGTGTCTCGCAAATGGCCATAGTCGGGAGCAAATAGACATGAGTGATAGACCGAATATCCTTTTTTTGATGGCCGACCAAATGCAGGCCCGCGTACTCGAGCCGGATCATGTCTGCCACACGCCCTACTTGGATCGCTTGGCGGGGGAGGGTGTGCGCTTTACCCGCGCCTATACGCCGAATAATATCTGTTCGCCGACCCGGGCGAGCCTGATGACTGGGCTGATGCCGCACAATCACGGTGTGCTGGAGGTGCTCTATCCGAAGGTGCCCGATCTGCACGCGTTGCGCACCGATAAGGTGCACTGGGCCGAGCGGCTGACGGCGGCCGGGTATAACACGGGCTATTTCGGCAAGTGGCATATTGAGCGCGAAAATGTTCTGCAGCAGTTCGGCTGGCAGGTTAATGGGGTCAGTGGGGGTGCGCTATACAAAGAGTTGGTCGCCGAGGTATTGGGGGATGAGCCGCTGCAGCCGGAGTGCGATCCGGCGCACTATCTCAAAGAGCCGCACGGTTACGGGCCGCATTTACTTTACGGGGTATCGGATCGGCCAGCGGAAAAGCGCGCCTTGGGCATTACTACGACGCTGGCGCTGCGCTATCTGGAACAGGCGGTTGAGGGCGACGATCCCTGGTGCGCCTTCGTTAGTTTTCAAGAGCCGCACGATCCCTTTATTACCAGCCGAGAGTTTTACGATCGCTATGCGAATGAAGAGTTGCCGCCACCGCCCAATGCCGACGACGACCTGGCCGACAGGCCGGGGCTCTATCGGCGGGCACAGGGTATTTGGAGCCAGCTCGACGAAGATCAGAAGCGCGAGGCACGGGCGTGTTATTATGCGTCGATCAGTGAGATTGACGCGCAGTTCGGGCGGGTAATTGATTATTTAGAGGAAGCTGGTGAACTCGACAATACCATCGTGGTGATGTGCGCTGATCATGGTGATTTATTGGGGGCGCACGGGTTGTTCTTTAAGGATATTTCCGCTTTTGAAGAGGTGTACCAGGTGCCGCTTATTGTGCGCGGTCCGGGGATCGCCAAAGATGCGCTTTGCCAGGGCCGGGTCGGTTTGCACGATCTGTGCCCGACGCTATTAGAGCTGGCCGACAGCGAGCCGATCGACGTGCCCGACTCGCGGTCCTTTGCCGGCTTATTGCGCGAGCCGGCCACTGTCGCCGACGAATGGACGCGGGGCTATGCCGAATATTTTGGCAATCGCCATCGCTTGACCCAGCGGGTGGTGTGGGACGGGCCGTGGAAGTTCGTGTTCAATGGTTTTGATTTTGATGAGTTATACCAGCTCGACGAGGATCCCTACGAAATGAAGAATCTGGCTCCGGACCTGGCTTATGAAGAGCAAGTGAAAAAAATGACGCGGCTGTTTTGGCGTTATGCGCGCGATACCGGTGACACGCCGCTTTTTGAAACGCTCTATCCCGCTCTGCGCTTGGGTGCGGTGGGGCCGTTGGCGGCGGACGAGGACTAAGGGAGAATGTCCGATGGGCGATAAGCCGAATATCCTAGTGATTATGACGGACCAGCAGCGGGCGACGGCCAGCCATCTCTACGGCAATAGCTTTTGCCAGACGCCGTCGATGGCGCGCTTGGCGGACGATGGTGTGCTCTTTGAAAACGCGATTACGCCGCACCCGCTCTGCGTGCCAGGGCGCATTTCGTTCTGGACCTCGCAGTTTCCGCACGCGCACGGCGGGCGGCGCAACCAGACGCTAATGCCGGCGGGGGCCACGCATGCCTTTCGGTTGTGGAAAGAGGCGGGTTATAGCACGGGGCTGATCGGTAAGAATCATTGCTTCGAACAGGAGGATGATCTAAAACTTTTCGACGTATGGAATGATATATCGCACGGGGGCAATGAGTCGTCGCCGACTAAGGGCATGGAGTGGTTCAGGCCGCAGGAGGGGCGCGACAAAGTCAGGGAGCAATTTCGCAGTATGCAGGCGCAGAATCCGCGCTTCGCCTATGGCACGACGGATCTGCCGCTGGAGGATCAATCTTCCGGCCTGGTCGCCGGCCAGACCGTGCGCTTTCTCGAACAACACAAGGACGAACCTTTTGCGCTCTGGGTCTCGTTCCCGGACCCGCATGAGCCGTGGATGGTCGCGGAAAAATACGCGGCGATGTTCCCGCCGGACAAGATCGACTTACCATCCTGGCGCGAAGGGGAGTTCGACGACGAGCGGGCACCCGAGCGCAATCGCGCACTTTACAAGATGTTGGGCATGGAAGAAGATCCGCTGGAAGATGTCTACGGGATGATGGCCGCTTATTTCGGCATGGTGCGTTTTATGGACGATGGCCTGGGACAAATTCTCGACGCGTTGCAGAGCAATGGGCTAAAGGAGAATACAATTGTCGTATTCTGCTCGGATCACGGCGACTTTATGGGTGAACATCGCATGCAGTGCAAAGGCGGGGTCTTTTACGATAGCCTGACGCGGGTGCCGCTGATCGTATCGTGGCCGGGGCAGGTAGAGGCCGGAGTGCGCGACGGTAGCATGGCCAATTTGATCGACGTGGTGCCGACGTTGTTACAGTTGCAGGGGCTGGAAACGCCTAGGTCGATGCAGGGGGAACCTTTGCCGACGGTGACGGATGCGACACCGAGAGATGCGACTTTTTCCGAATATGGCTCGGGTGGACCGCTATTTACTATGGCGGATCTGGAAAAATTGCCCAAGCCCTGGGGCCGCAAGACGCTGATCGATACGCTGCAGTGGCGCGAGGCGGCTGGCCGCTGCAAAATGGTCCGCACCCGCGAGTGGAAATACGTGCATGATTCGATGGGCGATCGCGACGAACTCTACGATCTGGTCAACGATCCGCACGAGTTGCTCAATGTTGTCGACGAAGAAAAAAATCGCGATGTCTTGGCCGATATGCGGTTGCGCCTTGCCGATTGGAGCATTGGCACCGAGGATTCGCCGCCGGTGCCCCTGCCCGAGGCCAAGCACTACAATCTGTCGTAAAATCCAAATCACAGGACCGTTGGTCGATGCTGTGGGGAGGCTGAGTAGTTTTCCCGTGGACCTTATTCATTGAAAGCGGGAGCGAGATGAAAATCAAAGAGATTAAATGTCGTGTGCTCAAAGTGCCGCGCTCCTCCTATCGCTGGCGGGACGGTTTTCCGCGTGCTCCCGCCGAGCGCGATGCTTTCCTACTGCAGGTGACCGCCGAGAATGGCGTCGAAGGTTATTGTATTGGCGCGCGCTTAGGCGAAGTGATCGGGCGGCAGACCGAGCGCTTACTCAAACCGCAGATGCTCGGTGAAAACGCGCTGGACCGCGAGAAGATCTGGCAGCGATTATGGGATATGGGGCGGATGGGGACCGAAATTGTCGCCGCCCTTTCGGCCTTTGATGTAGCCCTGTGGGATTTGGCGGCTAAGTCAGCGGGCGTGCCGCTCTACAAGCATCTGGGCGCTTATCGCGACAAGGTGCCGGCCTATGCCAGCACCTTCACCCAGGAGACAGTCGAGGATTACGAGCCGTTGGCGCGCGATTGCGTAGCACGGGGTTACAAGGCCATTAAGCTGCATGTCTTCGGCGACGTGAAGAAAGATATTGAAGCCTGCCGGCTGGTACGCGAGACGGTGGGCGATGATATCGAGTTGATGCTCGATGCCTCGGCTGCCTATAATTTTGAGGAAGCACTTTGGGCGGGGCGGGAATTGGAGAAGTTGAATTTCTACTGGTTCGAAGAGCCGATGCGGGACTACGAGATGACCAGTTTGCAGGAATTGCACCGGCGGCTCGAAATAAACCTCTGCGTCGCCGAGACCAGTTGGGACAGCCTCTTTGACGTGGCCAATCACATCGCCCAGAAAACCGGGCGCATGATGCACGCCACCTGGTATCGCAAGGGAGGGATTACCGGACTGCTCAAAATTGCCCATACCTGTGAGGCTTTTGGGATGATGGTCCAACTGCACCACGGCGAGATCCCGATGATCCACGCCGGCTGCGCGATAAAAAATAATAAATACGTCGAGATTTTAGTGCCCGAAGAAGGGGCGCACTTGTGTCTGGCCACTCCGCCGATCGTGCCCGATGAGGAGGGGTGTGTTCGGCCGCCCGAGGGGCCGGGGTTGGGTTATGAGTTGAACTGGGACGAAATCGAGGCGTGCACGGTTGGGGAAGTATAGACCCGCTACTAAATCGAGGAGCTAATGCCATGACGCGAGATATCAAAATCACCCGCATTGTCACTACGCATTTCGACTACCAGATCGCCGACCTGGCGCTGGAGGAAGAACTCGGCTTCGATACCGTATACAAGAAGGGCGGTCGTCTGTCGGCCAGTGGCGGGCTGCTGAGCATCGAGACCAGCGCCGGGATTAGCGGCACCGTATCGGGCGGCATCGACTCCCGCACGGCGCAATACTTGCTCGGCCGCAACCCGCTGGACCGCGAGATTATCTGGCACGATCTCAAGCGCTCGCGGCGCGTTCTGGACGGCACACCACCGGGGGCGGTGGATATCGCGCTGTGGGATTTCGCCGGTAAGCTCTACGATGCGCCGATCTACGAGCTGTTGGGTGGGGGCTGGCGCAAGAAGTTACCAGCCTACGCCTCGACCTACCACGGCGACGAAAACGGCGGTTTGGCGACACCGGACGACTTTGCGCAATTCGCGCTGCGCTGCAAGCAGGAATATGGCTATCCGGCGTTCAAGATCCACGGCTGGGTCAACGGGCCGATCGAGCGCGAGGTGGCGGCGGTGCTGGCCATCCGCGCGGTGGTCGGCGACGATATGGACCTTTTGCTCGATCCAGCGGGGTGCTTCCCGACCTTCGAGGACGTGCTCAAGGTGGGCCGGGCCTGCGACGAAGCGCGTTATATGTGGTATGAAGATCCGTTCAGGGGCGGCGGTTTTTCGCGCTTTGCGCACGCCAAGCTGCGCGAACTGATCACGACGCCGATCCTGATGGGCGAGCATGTGCGCGGTCTGGAGGCCAAGGCCGATACGATTACCGCCGGGGCCACCGACTTTGTGCGCGCCAATGCGCACGCCGATGGCGGGATCACCGGGGTGATGAAGATCGCTGCGTTGGCCGAGTCGTACGGGTTGGATGTGGAGCTGCACGGTGGTAGCCTGCCGCATCGCCATATCATGGCGACCTTGCGCAATACCAACTATTACGAGTTGGGCTTGGTGCATCCTCTGGTCGGCGATAGCAAGCCGGCGGTCTACAACGATCGGCGCTGGCTCGACGAGTTGGATTCGGTCGACGAGAATGGCTGCGTCGAAGTGCCCGAGGGGCCGGGGCTGGGCGTGGAATTCGACCGGGAATGGATTGAGGACCACAAGACGGGTGAGACGGTATACCAATGAACGTACTGCACATTATTTCCGATCAGCACCAGGCGGCTTGCATGGGCTGCGAAGGGCACGGCCAGGCGCTGACCCCGAATCTGGATCGATTGGCGGGTGAGGGCATGCGCTTTGCAAACGCCTATGCGCAAAATCCGATCTGCACCCCCAGCCGCATGAGCATTTACACGGGACAGTATTGCCACAACCACGGATTTTTCGGCCTGAGCGGAGAGCGTCCGCAGGGCATGCAGAGTTTTCTCGGCCATTTCAAACAGCACGGCTACAAAACGGCGGTGATCGGCAAGACGCACGTGCCCAACGAGCCGCGCGACTGGCTGCTCGATCACGTCGACTTGTGGGCTTCTTGTACCAGTGGGCCGACCGCTTCATCCAGCCCTTCGCCCTACAGGCGTTATTTACAAGCGTTGGGCCTCGCGCACGATGACGACAATTTGAAAATTACCGGTTATCCCCCGCATCCGACGGGGCTGCCGCAAAACCAGCTGCGCGCCCGGCCGACTAAATTGCCGTTGGAGCACAATGTCGAGAGCTGGTGCGTGCAGCAGGCAACCGATTTTATCGATCAGCGCGGCGACCAGCCATTTTGCGTACAGGTGTCCCTGCCCAAGCCGCACGCGGCCTATACGCCGCACCGCCGTTTTTGGGATATGTATGATGACGACCTGGAATTGTCGCCGACTTTCTATCAGGATCCTAAGGGGCGGCCGCCGCATTTTCGCCAGATGCATGAGATGTTTCGCGGTGTCTGGGATTCAGCGGATGAGGTGTTGAGTTACGAAGAGGCGGCGCGCAATATCTGGCGCGGTTATCTGGGTTGCGTGAGTCAGGTGGACTATAGCGTCGGTTTGTTGCTGGATTATCTGCAAGAGAACGGGCTGGCGGAGGATACGCTCGTCGTCTACAACGCCGACCACGGGGCTTATAGCACCTGTTTTGGCATTCAGGAGAAGGCGCCGGGCATTTGTTCGGAGATGGTGTGCAGGGTGCCGACGATCTGGCGGGTGCCAGGGACTACAGTAGCCGGCGGCGTCTGCGATGAACTAGTAGAAAATATCGATATGACGCCGACGATTATGGCGCTGTGTGGTGTGCCGGCGATGGCGGATATGGACGGGGTGGATCTCAGCGGCTTGTTGCGCGGGGAGGGCGGACCGGTAAAGGATATGGCCGTCACCGAACATCGGCACAGCAAGGCGTTGCGCTGGGGGCCGTGGCGCTATGTGCACTACCAGCCGGGGGATTTTGGCGGGAATTACGGCGAGCTCTATCAGCTCGAGGACGATCCGTTCGAGGCCAATAATCTCTTCGACGACCCGGCGCATCGGGACATCGTCGTTGAGGGCGAGCGGCGCCTGCTCGAATGGTTGGTGGGCACGCGGCATGTGCGCAATACTTTTTCTGGTGGGCGTTTCGAGGACAATTACCTCTAAGCTTTTTCCGGTGGGCGCTGTGAGGACCATTATCTCTACGTTTTAGGAGGCCCATGCAACAACGACCCAATATCCTCTTTCTGCTTTCGGATCAGCACAGCGCGTTTACCATGTCCTGTGCCGGCCATCCGGTGGTGCGCACGCCGCATATGGACCGGTTGGCCACCGAAGGCGTACAATTCAATAATGCTTATTGCTCGACACCGCTGTGCATGCCGGAGCGGGTCTCACTGCTTACCGGGCGCTATTCGCACAGCACCGGGATTTTGCACAATAGGGGTCGTTTGCTCGATGAGCCGACAATGCCGCAAGCGTTGCAGAAAGCGGGTTATCGCACGGCGGTGACCGGCAAGATCCACTTCAAACAGCGGGGGGTGCCCGGCACGGACGCCTGCGATGAGCACTTGCACGAGTTGGGTTTCGACGAAGTCCTGTCGAACCACGGCAAGGTCGCTGCCGCTCGTTCGAAGTTCGCGGATACGTATCAGGCGATGTTGCGTGAAAAAGGGGTGCACGAGCCGTTTCGCCTGGATTATGAAAGTCGCTATGACGGCACGCATCCGCATTGGTACGTGCGTGAGTCGACACTCGACGAAGAAGACTATCACGACGCCTATATCGGCCGGCTGACACGCGATTGGCTGGCCGGTTACGAAGGCGACGAGCCCTTTTTCTGCTGGTGCAATTGGGGCGGGCCACACATGCCCTGGGACGCGCCAGGCCGTTACGCGCAGATGTATCCGCTCGACGAGATCGATCCGCCATTGGTAGATCCCCTGCACAATGTCCCTGCAGATATCCGCCGCAAGCAAGAGGCGGTATTGGCGGGCATGCCGCCCGATGTGTGGGATTTGCGCCAGGCAGCGCAAGCAATGCCGGATGACGCTTGGCGCGCGTGCCGCTCGCACTATTATGGCATGATCAATGTCGTCGACGACGGCATTGGCGCGATGCTCGACACGCTCGAAGAGCGAGGACTGCTTGACAATACCATTGTAATCTATGCCAGCGACCACGGTGAGATGCTCTTGGACCGCAATCTCTACGGCAAACAGCTAATGTACGAGCAGTCGGCTAGGGTGCCGCTTATTGTGCGCTGGCCCGAGCGTTTTGGTCAGGGCGTCAAAAGCGAGGCGCTGGTCTCCTCGTTGGACTTAATCGCGACCCTGCTCGATGTGGCCGGCGCTGAGATGCCGGTGGTACACGGCCAGAGTTTGTCGCCGCTGCTTGAGGGCAGCACGCAATCGCATAAGGACGCGGTCTTTTGCGAAATGGGGCCGGAGAAGATGGTGCGCGAGGGGCCGTGGAAATATGTCTATCATCCGGAGCGGGAGATTCAGCAGCTTTTTAATCTCGACGACGATCCGCAAGAGTTGGAAAATTTGACGGGCAAAGACGAACGGCTAGAGCAGCGGTTGCGCGAGCATTTGCTCGACTGGCTGATCGCGACTGAAACAAAACCCAATTCACGTTGAGGTATATGCGATGTATGAGCAATTGATAGTGGGCCATGAGGGGCAGACGGACCTAGTGGCGACCGACCGGGAAAGCAAAGATTTACAAGTGTATGTCGATTGTCCGGCGGGTCTGGAAGCTGGCGCCGACGTGCGGGTGACGATTAGCACCTTTCATTCTTCGAGCCGCCAGTGGACGCTGGAAGATCCTTTTGTCGAAGGTGGTGAGGGCGTGGTAGTACTCGGGCATGGGCTGGCGCGCGACTGGACCGATATGACCAGAGGCGGCGACGGTCCGGCCGGCGGTGGTTTGGTGGGGCGACCAATCAACGAGCTTTATTTGTGCACTATTCAGGTGACTAAAGCACTGGCTGAGGGCACGCGATTGGTATTTCCCTTCGGCGTGGTCTCGGCGCCGCATGCGGCTATCGCGGGTGATTTACAGGTGCGGGTGCGCCGGGCTGGCTGCGAAGTGTTTGAGAAAGTTGGCGAGCTGATCCCACTGCGCAACGCCCCCGGTCCAATGGTGCGGCTGGAGGGGCGCGTCTCGGCCTCGGCGGATGCGCAAGGCAAACGCAGGGTCGTCATCTACGCGACGGACAGCAATCTCAACCCGCTGCCCGATTATCGGGGTAGCGTAGAACTTAAGGCTGAAGGTGAGGTTTCGGATTTGCCCGCTGCGGTTGAAATCGGCGAGGACGGTCGCGGTGTTGTTGAGGGGATCGAAGTGCAGGGTGATGGTCCGGTGCGGATTATTGTGCGCGATGCCGAGAACGGCGTGGAGGCCAAGAGCGGCCCAGCGCGGTCTCCCGGCGAGCGCCAGCACTATTTCGGCGGCATCCACTTTCACACCCGGCTCTCTGTCGACGGCGACCGCGAGCCACGCGAGGCCTATGCCTATGCTCGTGACCACCTGAATCTCGACGTGGTGGCGATGACCGACCACGCGCCGATCGGTGCCGGCTGGCAGGAATGTTTGGCGGTTAATGAGGAGTTTTACGATCCAGGCCGCTTCGTGACGATTCCCGCCTGGGAAAGCTCTAACGCCTATGGGCACGCCAATCTCTTTTTGCGCACGCCCGATGTCGACGGCGGCACTTGGAACTGGAAACCGGATCTAAGTCCTTCGCAAGTGACCTGGGACAAGGATGTAGTGATGGTACCGCACCATCCCAACTGCGGTCAGCTCGTCGAATATGGAAAGCACCGCGAGGTGATGGGCCAGAGTTTCTACTGGTCTAAATACCACTGGGAGTTTCCCAACGAACGGGCGCGGTTAGTAGAGATCGTACAAGGACGCGGCAATTTTGAGGCCGACGGGCTAGACGACTACTGGGGGATTCGTCTGGGTGAGCAGGGCGCCTCGGTGCAGGATGCCTTCGCGCAGGGCTGGCGTTTGGGTTTTGTGGCGGGCACCGATAACCATCAGGGGCATCCAACACATAGTCCGGGCGCTTATGTGGGCATGACCTGCTTTCGCGCGACCGAGTTGACCCGCGAGGCGGTCTGGCAGGCGATGGACGAGCGTTCCACCTATGCGACCTCGGGCGTGCCGATCGTTTGTGACTACGCGGTCAATGGCGTGCGTTCGGGTGCCGAGGGGGCGCTGCAGGCGGGCGAGGGGGTGCATTTTTCCGCGCAGTTACACGGTACGGCGCCGATTGAGGTGGTGGAGATCATATCGGGTGGGAGATGCGTGTGGCAGCACAAGCCCAATAGCTGGGATGTCGAGTTAGATGGAGTCGAGTTGCCCGCGCAAGTAGAGGATTCGGCCTATTATTATTTGCGTCTGCGACAGGCCGATGGGCATCGCGCGTGGTTGAGTCCGGTATGGCTTGACGCGGTGAAATGAAAATGGCCGATCGCCCTAATTTCTTATTCATCTTCGACGACCAGCATAGACACGATTATCTTGGCGCTGCGGGTGCGTCGTTTCTGCGTACTCCAAACCTAGATCGCATAGCAGAGCAGGGCGTTCGCTTTACCCAAGCGGCGACGAATTGCCCCTTGTGTGCGCCGTCGCGGATGGCGCTGGCCACGGGATTGCAGCCGGTTCGTGCCGGTGTGCTCGCCAATGATTTCGGACGTGTGCCGCACGGTGTGCCGACCTTCTATCAGCGGATGCGGGACCACGGCTACTGGACGGCGAGCGCGGGCAAACTGCACCTCGGCCGCACGGGCGCTCCTGGGCCGAAGGGCGATCCTCCCGGCGCCTATGCGCTCGGGTTCACGCATCCGTGCGAATGCGAGGGAAAGATGGCCGCCGGTTATCAAACAAAGCCGAATCCCACAGGGCCGTATACGCATTATCTGCACGAGAAGGGGCTGTTAGAAGCGTTTATTCGCGATTACCAAAGGCGGATCGAGGCCGGGTGGGCATGGGCGAATTGGGATTCGGTACTGCCGGCTGAGGATTTTGAAGATGCCTTTATCGGCCGCAAGGCGACTGAGTGGATTCGCGATGTGCCCGAGACGCATCCGTGGATGATGTTTGTAAACTTCGTCGGGCCACACAGCCCGTTCGACCCGCCGACGGAATACGCCGACCACTATCGCAATACGCCGATGCCCGAAGTCGTGCCGACGGTGATGGACGGCAAACCCGAATGGGTCCGCCAGCGCGACCACGGATTGAGCCCTGAAGCAGTCGTTGAAGCGCAACGGCAGTACTGTGGAGCGATTGAGGCGATCGACGACCAGGTAGGCGAGATGCTGGCCGCGCTCGAAGAGCGTGGCATGATGGACAATACCTATATCATCTTCTCCAGTGATCACGGCGAGATGCTCGGTGACTTCGGGCTCTACGCGAAATTTGTGGCGTATGAGGGCGCATTGCGGGTGCCGCTGATGGTTGCGGGACCGGGTATCAAAGGGGGCTGCGTTGCGGATGCCCTCGTCGAGCTGATCGATGTGAATCCGACGATCTGTGAACTCGCGGGTTTGGTGTCGCAAGAGCATATCGACGCGCAATCTTTTGTGTCGGTGCTAGAGGGCAGGGCTAGCGAGCATCGCAGTGAGACGGCGAGTGTGATCGAGAACTTCAGGTGTATTCGCACACGGGAATACAAGCTGATCCACAATTACAATGACGCGTTCGAACTCTACGATCTAGTGAACGATCCGCAGGAATTAAATAATGTGGTGGATGAGATACCGGAGGTTTTTGAGGAGCTGCACGGCAGGTTGCGGGAGCGCTTCTTCGGGGGGCGGAGTTTGCCGAGAGGGATGGATATTCGGATCTGACAGGGGCGGGTTGCTCTTTTGATAATACGCGCAATTCACGACCCCGTGTGCGTTGATCTGATGTATGATATGGGGTTCTTCTTTGCTATGAGATGTACTAATAACCAGGCTGATGCGCGGTCTTCGCCGTTGCGTCAGGCGCTTTGTTCGAAAGCAAGGGTCATTGGCGGCGAGTCATCCCCTTTTGCCTCTCTGGCCAGTTCG
>JABHFS010000091.1 GCA_018672475.1 Gemmatimonadota bacterium
CCGCTCAGATGGAAGCCAAAGCCCGACGGGAATTGACACAGCAGCAGTTGCAAGAGATGAAGGGCGGAGGAGGGGAAGAAGGGAGCGGCAACACTGCAGCGGCTACGGCAATATCCGCGAGCAGCGATACAGGCCAGGCCAACAGTATAGCACCAGATGAGACCGAACCTGCCAGCCCGACGCCCTCTCCTGCCGGCGGCACGGGGAAATTCGTCAGCGGTGCCTCGGGCGATGCCGGCGCCCTATTCGACCTGCTCGCCTGACAAGCCAAGACATAACATTCACTGAATCTCCGCCCGCCGAAACGCCGCCATCGCCACTTCTTCATGGCCCCGAGCCCGTTCCATCTCGCCCCAGGCCCGATAGAGCTGACTGCGGGTCCTCGCCTCACTGGTAGCCTTGAGACCAATCTCGAACACGCGACGAATTTCTTCGATATCCTGTTCGAGTAAAAAGAGAATATACGCCGTTGACGCGACATCTTGTGGGGTATGCGGCATCCGAAAGGTGAATTTGCCCGGATCGCGCCGCAAAACCCGATGCTGCTCTTGCCGGAGAGCAGGCAAATCCAAATCGACTAAGCCCTTGTGATGCAGATATTCGGCCAGACGCCCCGCGGCTAATCGATTGCCGATCGGAGTGGGATGGTCCTCATCCATAAAATACCGTTTGGCCTGGAAAGCCAATAGCAGGTCGACATCCTCCTGGACCAACTCCCCCACCTTCCCAATTTCCCTCAGCACTTGCTCAATATCAGCGCGAATGGCCTCTTCATAATCCCGAGTCAGATCAATCACATCAACACCTTGCCGCCGAGCGTGTTCCAACAAAATCCGCTGGGGATGTTGCAACTCCTCTGCAAAAAGCTGGAAAGTAAATGGATAGATCAACAAGACCACTTCAATGTCCTGTTCACGCGCAAGTTGGTAGATCGCCTGCAAATTTTCGAATACTAATTTCCATCCAGCCTTGAATCGTTTGTCTTCAGGTGATGAGTTCACCATTTCCAAAACGTTGTAGACTTGGGCTAAACGCCGGTGCTCGATCGTCAGCATCGGAGTTAACGCCCAGGCAATCAACCGGCTAAAACCCGTCTCGTTAGCCAAATACCCAGTCAGAGCATTCGATAGGTGAAATACCCCCGAGAAACGACCGATCCCGCCCAATTCGGTGTCAAAAACCGCAGGGTCCGTAATATCATTGAGGCAGAGGCCTACTGTTACGAAATCGGGCTCGAAGACTAATGACTCGCGGAATATGGCGTATTCGTGATTGCTCGAATAGCCCTCAACGCCGGTATTAATTATCTGATATGAAGAAGACCCAGAACCAGATAGTATATCTTCAAGTAGACCGGCTATCGTCCCATCCTTATCAAGTCCATGCCCCATGGTTACCGAATCGCCAAGCATTAAACCCCGTAATTCACCACGAGGCTTAATCATGGGGAAATCGTCGTCGTGGTGACCATATCGGTTAATCCTAGTGCGCACCCCGTGCAACCTGTTATCTATTGAGGGTATAAGCCGACTGCCCTGAACCCGGACGGCATTGGGCCGGTGCCGATAACCAAGGAACGGATCGGGCACCCAATAAGACAAACCGAAAATGACCAGCAAAAATCTATCAGCCAATAGTATCATCGCCACGACCGTTACCATCATCGCCACGCCGGTCCACCTTTCCCGCTCGCGACGTCCGGCATAAAATCCCAATACGACCAGCAACAACCCCATCCCGAGACTCCACCAAACATAACCCAGCATCACATTGTAATAATTCTCAATATAGTCCTGGTAGTACACCCCTACCCACGGGTTGACCACCAGTGCCGAGAGCATCATCACCGCGCCGATACCGGCGACGCCTTTGCCTACTAAGGCGTGCATGGCCAATAAAAAAGCCGGCCTGCAAAAACAGGCCGACTAATCTTCCAAAAGATATCCAGCTTCACGCTGCTCGCAGCTCATTCTCAGGCGCATTCTCCAACCGCGAAAGCCAATAGGACAGGTCGAAGTTGTCATCGCCGGTCAAAAAGCGCCACATCTTGATCCGGTTGACCGCTTCCAAACGCACCTCATTGCCATACCAACGATGATTGGCATTGAGCAGGCCGGGGATCTCCGCGTCATCGATATCGTCGGTATTCCACAGTTTCTTCTGCCGCACCGTCGGGTTGAGCCGCAACTTGAACATATAGCGCTTGTTGTCGGTCAGGTTGGGTTGCGCGCAATGCCAGATGCCGTGGTGGGCTACCGCCACCGTGCCGGCCTTGCAGACCATCGGCATTTGCCCGAGAAAATTCTGGTAGCGGGCGATATCCGACTCGCTGACGCGGCGATACTGGCTGCCGGGCAAAAACATCGTGCCGCCCATCTCGCGCGGCGTATCGTGCGCGAAATAAAAAAACTGCACGTCGAAGTGCATGCGGGTATCGATAATCGCATCGGCATGCCAGATCTGCCCGTGCTCGTGGTTGGCATTGACGGTGTGCACCGCATGATGATCGTAGAGCGGGCCGGGACCGACCAGGCTGTCGATCATACCCTGGATCGCGGGCAGGCGTATTACTTGGCCAATCGCCAGATCCTGCCACAACTCGTCCATCGGCACCCCAGCCTTGCCGCGCAGAACCCCGGCCTCCATCTCGGCGCAGGCCGCCCGATTAAGCTCGTCAGGCACCAATTCGTCGAAGCGCAGCAAACCATCGGCAACAAACTGCGCCATTTGCTTGCTGTTCAGGAGATGTTGTTTATCCACCATGAATCTCCTCCATTTTTTCGAGAATATATTCGTATTTCAAATAGGATGTATTGTATTCCATCCCCGGATAGGCCGGATATTGCTGCGGGAATTGCACGACCCGCCAGCCGTCCTGCATCGCCGCCACCACCGAAGCGTAGGGCGGTTCTTCACTATCGCCGCTACTGGAGCGGTCTTGGCCCGTACCGTCATAGAGCGACCAGGCCACGGCCGCGCTGTGCAGATCGGGCGAGTGCACGTAGAGCACGAGTAACTTCTGTCTGATTTGCGTCACGGCATCCTCGCTAAAAAAGTTCGCTCCAATATAGGACAAGCGCCGCAGGCCGGCAATCACTCCGCCCCTTGTAGAAAGATGCCCAGCGCCGATCTTGCAGCACCCACCCTCGTTATCTTTGGGGCCGTTTGCAGGGTGTTTCCTATTAGCGGGCTCGGTTTTGCGGCGATTTATCCGGTGGTCGTCGTCATAAGGGCAGCATTTCGCCAAAGACTAGAGGTTGGTCATCGGTGGTGGCATTGCGCCTTCTTCTTCCCTTTTTCCATCTCGGCCTTGGCGAAGGGCATAGGGATTGAGCAGGCGTTATGGTTTTATCCGGCCATCGGTCTGGCCATGGCGCTGGCCGCCGTCCTATGTCCTCACACGCGAGATATCGGCTTAGGCCGGTATTATATCGCGGGCGATTTAGCTATGTTCGCGGGCGAAGGAGAAAGGCCGTATCATTGCCCTGCGCTCCCCCGGGCACGCCTAGGGCGACACCAAAAATAGCGAGTAGACCGACAATGGGTAGCACGAAGAGCAGATAAGCCATGGTGCGTCTCCTATGTTTTTTTGCCGTATTGGACTCCGCATGAGAAACTTTACTCTATTGTAAAAGGGCATAAAAAACGCGAGGGTGGCGATTCTTTTGTCCTATGATATTATTTGATGGCTACGCCTCTGTGGTGAGAAGGCCCATTTACTGCGACAAAATACCCACACTTCGCGAACAAACAATCTCAGCTCGGCGTTTTAGAGCCTAAAGAGAGAACAAGGCAACGTCTGTACCAGCGATATATTTCGGGGGAGTGACCTCCTCGAAAATCACGTTGCAGCTAAACCTATAAGCACTTTCTGGTACGGCGGCGGCTCAACCGGCAATAGAACGCTAGCATACTCTCCTATCGGCGCCATTTAGTTCGACATTTTTCGATCAAAAATCGGTGCCGTAACCCATAAATGCACCCCATGCGTATTAAACTTTATTGTACCGCAATCCTGCTGCTGCCCGTCCTACTCGCAGCCGCCTCCTCGCTCGAAACCTTTGCCGGTCGCAAGGTATTGCGCATCGATATAGAAGGCCACCGCACTACCCGCGAGCATACTATCCGCCGTGAATTGCACACTACAACCGGCCAAGCCTTCGACCCCGAACGCTGGCGCGCCGATCTGCAGCGCTTAGACAATCTCGATATCTTTAGCTCGCTCAACAGTAACGTGCAAGCCACGGAAAACGGCATCATTCTCGTTCTGCGCATGCGCGAGATCCCCCCTGCGGTGCCCTATATCTCCTACAACGTCACCGACGAGGATGGCTGGTCCTTCGGCCCGGCGCTCAAGGCGGTCAATCTGCTCGGCCGCGACCTCTTCGTCGCCGGTTATGCCCTATTCGGCGGTAAAACGACCTTCCTGCTCGATTTAAACTATCCTTGGATCGCGGGTAACCACCTCTCCTTCGACCTCGACATCGGCCGTATCGAACGCGAGAATACGCTCGACGGCTTCCGCGAAACGAGCTTCGAGTTCAGCCCGTGGTTGGGGGCTTATCTCGGCGAGCGAGGACGCGCCGGTGTGGGTTTTTCCTATTTTCGTGTCGACAGCGATCGCCCGGGACACACATTGCAGGCCAACGGGCGGGACCAGCTCTTTCAAGCCGGTTTGCGCCTGGGTTACGACTCGCGCGACGCCTGGGGCGACCCGCACCGAGGCTGGCTCAACGAGATCGAAATACAGAAAACCGGCGGACCACTGCCCGGTGACGGCGACTACTCGACCACCCACCTAGACCTACGCCGCTTCCAACCGCTGACGACCAACCAGACCTTGGTCCTCGCCGGCTTGCTGTCGTTGCAATCGGGCGAAGTCGGGCACAACCTGCCCGAATACATGGATTTCCACCTCGGCGGTGCCAATACTATCCGCGGTTATCAAATCGACGAGTTGGGCTCCACGCTCTTTGGCAAGAACCAGCTAATCGGCACCCTCGAATACCGTTTTCCGCTGCTGGCTAGCCGCGAATATATCCTAATGGGTTTAGCCGCCGACATAGGGCTTTCCGGCGCATTTTTTGCCGACACCGGTCTCGCCTGGAGCCACCGTCGACATTTTGCCGGGGACCGCCTGCAAACCGGCGTCGGTTTGGGGCTACGCCTGCTACTGCCCGCCGTTGATATGACCCGCCTCGACATCGGCTATTCCCCCAGCGGCGGCTGGCAAATCCACTTCGCCTCCTTCGCCAAAATGCGCGCACAACGGGCCCGTTTGCGCTGAGCGCATAAAAAAACCGGCCCCGTTAAAGGGACCGGTCAGGCATCCAACTAACGAACGCGAAACCCGGGTTAGTTGTGCGAAAACTCCATCAGTAACCCACCGCATTCGGCTTTCATTTTTTCTAGGGCTCTATTTCTCAACTGCCTTATCCGCTCGCGCGTGACGCCCATGGCATCGCCGATCTCCTCCAGCGTCTGCGGTTCGCTATTGTCGAGACCAAAATACGCGCGCACAATCTGACACTCGCGGTCGTCGAGCACGCCGAGGCAGCCCGTCACCGTATCGCGCATTTCGCTGTCGACAAAGCACTCGTCGATGGGAGCTTCATTGGAAGCAAAGACCTGCACCAGCGAGATTTCCTCGTCGGGAAAAGCCGGAGCATCCAAGGATACGTCCTGCTGACTCACTTCAAAGGCATTGCGGGTGCGCTCAGCGGAAATATCGACGCGGTCGGCGATCTCCTCAAACGTCGGCACGCGCCCCAATTGTTGCGCGAGGAAACCGCTCTCCTTCTCGATTTTCTGCAAGTCGTTGATCTGGCTCATTGGTGGCCGGGCAATCTTACCCTGCTCGGCTAGGGCCTTGAGAATCGCCTGGCGGATCCACCACACCGCATAGGTGATAAACTTAAAACCGCGGGTCTCATCAAAGCGTTTAACCGCTTCCATCAGCCCGATATTGCCTTCGGAAATCAGCTCGATTAACGAGAGGCCATAATCCTTGTAATCGCGTGCAACGCTGACGACAAAGCGCAAATTGGCAAAAACCAGGGCCTGACGCGCCTTTTCATTGCCCGCTTTGGCAAGCTGGAAGAACTCGACCTCTTTTTCGCGACTGAGCGGTTCGGCATCTTTGATATCCCGCCAATAAAGATCCGTTGAGGAGAATAAACCAGCCTTGTTGTGTATATCCATCACAAACCTCTTGTAATTAAAAAAAACATATTATAACCATTTAAATAATACATCAGTAACCCTTACGTTCACGTTAGGTTTAAATATAAAAAGCGCAGTGAACAGATGCAAATTTAATATTAGATGACCTTAAGACGGTTGGGGATTCAATCAGAAAGGGGGCGGCGGCGACTCTTCTTTTTTTCTGAGTGGCGTTTTTTGCCGTCGAGACGGCGGGCCCTGGCGGCACGTCCGGGTTTGGTCTTTCTGCGCTTGGGCGGCGGCGGCTTGATCGCCTCGGCTAACAATGCTGATAGCTTATCGAGACAATCTTCGCGATTGCGCCCCTGCGTGCGAAAACGCTCCGAATGGACGATCAGCAATCCCTCGCTGTTGAGCCGTGCGGAGAGCTTTTCCGCAATTCGTTGGCGTTGCAACGCGCTCAGGACCGCGCTTTGCGCAAAGTTGTACTGCAACTCGGCCCGGGTATTGAGCTTATTGACATTCTGTCCCCCAGGCCCCGAACTGCGGTTGAATTTGAAGCGCAACTCGGCCAACGGGATTTCTAGAATAGATGTGATATAGAGCGTTTCCATAAGATTGATGGGTTAAGGTCTGTGCTTTATAATAGTCTCCGCGGATAAAATAACTATACCACAACATAAATTTTCTCTGAGGAGATACAACAATGGCCCGTTATACCGCCGCCGTCGTCGGTTGCGGCTCGATCGGCAATGCCCACATGGAAGGCTACAATCTCGTCGACGATGTCGAAGTGATTGCCGTCGCCGACCCGATCGCCGCCGCCCGCAAGACCTATATGGACGAATACGGCATCGCGCAGGAATTCGAGACCGTCGAAGAAATGATGGAAAAGGCCAAGCCCGACATCGTCAGCGTCTGTACTTGGCATCTGTTGCACCCCGGCCCGACCGTCGCCGCAGCCAAAGGCGGGGCCAAGGCCGTCATCTGTGAAAAACCGATGGCCATCGGCATGGCCCCGGCCGACCAGATGGTCGACGGTTGCCAGGAGCACGGCACCAAACTGGTCATCAGCCACCAACGGCGCTTTACGCCCGGCTGGGAAAAAGCCAAGGCAATGCTTGAAGAAGGCGCGATCGGCACCCCGGTCTTCGTCACTAACAAAGTCGCCGAAGGCCTGACCAATTGGGGCACACATTCAATCGACGGCTCGCGTTTCGTGCTCGGCGACCCCAAAGCCGAGTGGGTGATGGGAGCGGTCGAGCGCCGTACCGACCGCTACGAACGCGACACCTTGGTCGAAGACGCCTGTATGGGGCTCGTGCATTTTGACAATGGCATCCAACTCTTTATCCAATCGGATCTCATGCGCGAAGGCGCGACCGCCGGCAGTTTCGAAATCCGTGGCAGCGAGGGATTCCTCAACGTCAGCGAGACCAAGGTAGAAATGATGAACGCCACTTCCAATGGCTGGCAGGATATCGACCTGGGCCTATCCAAAGACGACAAGGCGATCGGCGGCAATACCAACGCCGCCCAGGTACGCGAGCTAATCTCCTGGATCGAAGGCGATACCGATCATCATCGCAACGCCGGCACTACCGCCCGCGACACCGTCGAGATCATGATGGCCCTCTACGAATCGGCGCGACAAAACCACGTTGTCCGCCTGCCGATGAGCGAAAAGGGTTATCCGCTAGAGTTGATGGTCGCCGAGGGCAAGCTGCCCATCGAGGTCGAGGGGCGCTACGATATCCGCGGTTTTCTCAAACGCGAAAATATCGACGAGGCAAAATACAAGAAGCTCTGGGACGAGGGCATCGGCCATCACCAGATTATGCGCACGCTGCACGAAGAAATGCAGCAAAGCCAGAAGTAGAGCAATTCTGCCAATCCACGGAAACGGGATCAAGCGATGTATAAATCCTCCTACGACGGCGCCAATAAGAAAGTGCTCTGGCAAGAACTATGGCGCCACGAATTCGAAGCGGCGCTAGCCAATGACCCGGTCGTTATCATACCCATTGGTTCCATCGAACAACACGGGCCGCACTGTCCGATGGACGTCGACATCTCCGCCCCGTTTTACATGGCGGTGGAGGTAGCCAAGCGCATCGAGGATTTTCCCGTACTGGTCGCCCCGCCAGTGTGGTCGGGTTTTACGCATTACAATATGGGGTTTCCTGGCACCATCAGCCTGCGGTTGGAAACCTTCCAGAACCTGCTAATCGACGTCTTCCGCTCAATCCACGCAAATGGCTTCGAGCGCATCGTCTCGGTCAATGGCCACGGTGGCAACCACGCACCGTGCCGCGCCGTTTCTTGGGCCATAGCCGAAGAAGATATTTTCACGTTGAGTTTCTCCTGGTGGGATATGGTCGAAAAAGAATTGCGCGAGTGGAGCGCCACCGACGAAGGCGTCGGCCACGCCGGCGAATGGGAAACCTCGGTGCAACTGCACTTGCGCGCATACCTAATCGACCAGACCCGCCTCGCAGCCGACGACACCGGCACGCAGCCTTTCAAAGGCGAGCTAGCCTTCGCCGAGTTTGCAGAAAGGCACCGCGACACGGCCAAAGACACCGGCATTATGGGTGACGCGACGGTGGCCGACGCTGAGAAAGGCGCGCGGATTTTTGCACTCGCATGCGATCGTCTAGAAAAACTACTGCGGGAATATCGCGCATTACCGGTTAGGCATTATCGCGAATTCGGTAGCCACTGCACATAAAAAAAGCCGCATCGCTGCTAGGGTCTCGGCGAGACCCTAGCAGTGCGGCTGTAGTATAGCATGGATGCTAAATCGATCGCGTTTTAGGAGACGACCGATCGCGTGCTAAAGAGGATCAGGGTGGGTAGCCCTGAAGAGGAGGCCATTTGATCGATCGGGTAATCAACAAGGTTCGACTAAGAACTTGGTATCAAATAGTCTCTGGTAATATTATCGACGATGGGTGATAAAACTTTAGCACTAAGTATCAAGTTATATCAAGTAATTTGTAAGTTGTTATTTTTCAGCTACTTATTTTTTCCATTTTCTTCATAAAACCCAGCAAGATCCCAATCGTCAACCAAAAAACTAGCCCATTGAGCGGCAACCGCAACGGGTAACTCACTAGACTGTGAACCAGCATTGCCATGAGCATAGCTAACCCAGCCCATAAATAAGGCTGCATATCACACCAGGCCTTATGCAGCGTTCCCCAAACGGCTAAACCAATCAACGCTAAAAAAGCGCTCAAGCCCATCAAACCGCTTTCGGCCCACAAGTGCATATACTCGTTGTGGGCATAAGGCGTATCTTCTTCTTGCTGGGTCCAGACCAAACTTTGGAAATGCGCTTCCTCGCGACGCGCGTCGCGAAAAGCCGCAAAACGCTCCTGATAGGTCCCATAACCGAAACCTACCAAGGGCCGAGCACGAATCATATCCCAGGTCACTTGCCAAATAAAATAACGATGGTTGACCGTAAAATCGCGCACCTCAATTTGTCGGGTCACCGACACGACAAGCTGCCCGTCGGTGCCGGCAACCACGGGCACCTCGCTCTCTACATAGGGTTCAATAATATGGCGAGTGCTCAGTATTCGCTCCGACATCGTAACCGGCCCGTCGTGGCTTTTGATCACCGGCCGCTGCGACAAAAGCAGTGTCGTCGCGACAAGCGAAGACAACAGGGCGGCAAGTGGCAACCAAGCAATCATTATACGCCCCCGCCACATCCCGCGCGCAATGCCTACAACAACTATTAGAACTGCCGCTAACCCCGCCATCCATCCCCCGCGGCTTCCCGCCAACAGCATTCCCGCATAAATCGCACATGTGCCGATTGCTAAGACTATACGCGCACTAAGTGATTCCGCGCAGACAAAGGCCATTAAGGCCAAAGGCAAGGCACAGGCCGAAAAATTGCCGAGAAAATTGGGATTTTCGAAGAAGGATACGATACGCTCGCTGCCAAAGGGCGTAATCGCAGGCAGTGGGTCAAGATGATAATATTGCAATATCGCGTAAAAACCGGCCAAGGCGGCTGCAGCGAAGAACGTGGCGCCCAGCAGCCTGAGAGCCCCCCCATCTACCGCCAACCACGCACCGATGCACACAAGACCGCAATGTGTCGCCGGCAACCACAACCCGGACCAATCGGCACCTTCATTTACCGCAATCGAGAGCAGATTACTCGTCCCGACAACGACCAGCGCCACACTCACCTTACGAGAGAGAGGCCAATCGCGACGCTCCATACGCAAAAACGCGACACCGGCACCACACCCCGCGAGCCCCACCACCACTCCATAGGCCCATAATCGCGAATAAAGCGCGGGGTGAGCCAACAGCAACCCCACCCCACCTACCGCCAGGATCAGCGCCGGGATTAAACGGACATTCATTTCCCCGCCATCCCCATATTGACATTCCTCGGTCTCAACCGTATTTTTCCCTTCTTGAATTGCCGCATCCCCACGCCCGCTTGATTCAAGCGGGGCCGTGTTAAAAAGGAGTTACCGCCATCGCTAAGTTTCGCAGCACTCGCAGAGAGGCCGTAGCCAAACTCAAGCCCGAAGATATTGATTATAAGCGGCTCGACGTCTTGGTCAAGTTTATTACGCCGACCGGCAAAATCGAAGCCGCCCGGCGCACCGGTGCCAGCCGCAAACAGCAGACCCGCGTCGTCCGCGCCATCAAGCGCGCTCGTTTTCTGGCGCTCGTCCCCTACACCATCGACGACACCCGCTAGTCCGCCCCGTTTCACTTCGATGGCCGCGATAGGACTAATCGAAACACGCGGCCTCGTCGGAGTCATCGAAGCGGCCGACGCGGCGGCTAAGTCCGCCCAAGTCGAACTTCTCGGCATCGAGCAAATCGGTGCCGGGCTCGTTTCGGTGCGCTTCAGTGGCGAGGTCGCCGCCGTGCAAGTGGCGGTACAAGCCGGCGTGCAAGCTGCGCTCAAGGTCAGCGAAGTTATCAGCCATCATGTGATCCCCGCCCCCCACATAGATCTCAAAGACCTGCTCCAAGGCCAACCTCCGGCTCCTGTCGCCTCACCGCAACAAACCGCAGCAACTACCACACCCTCCGACCCAATAGAATTGCACGATTTGCCCGTCGCCCGTTTGCGCCAACTCGTGCGCCAACTGCCCGACTCCGCACTCAAGGGCCGACAAGTCTCACGCGCCAACAAACAGGCGCTTATCGACGAACTGCGCCGCGCCGGGTCCTCAGGCGCCTAACTATACGAGGTCTCTACCCCCATGGACACTCTTTGGAACAATCTCGTAAAAGGCCTACAAGAAGGTGCGCTCGCCGCCGCCGATAAAGCTGGGGACCTAACACGCGTCGCCCGGGCCCGGCTTGATATCGCCGCCGCCAAAAACCAACTCAACCGCACACAAGCCGAACTAGGCGCCACAGTCCATAAACTGCTCGAAGCCAGTGCGGACCCGGCCACCGACGCACAAGTGCTGGCGCTGAGCCAACAACTCAAGACGCTGGATGCGGAACTTATCTCCTGCGAGGCGTTCTACGGGGCGCTGCAAAACGAGTTGGCCGCCGGGACAGAACAAACAGACAAGATCGCTGAAGCCGAGCGAACGGATCAAGAATCTATATAAGCGGGAGCAAAATAAGCGGGAAGTAATGCAAATCGGTCGAAGCCATCGCCCGACCCTATCTCACATCTACTGTATTATTCGGTCTTTTTCTTGACGCGAATTTTTTTGCCGTCGACGATGCGGTAATACTGGCCGTCCTTGGTCCGGAAGAGTTTACCTTCCTTCGACTTCTCCGGTTTGGCCACCTCGTTTTGGTCCTTAGCGACCTTCTTTTTCTTCTTTGGCGGTGTTCCATCCGAGTCCATCGGCAAATCGTCGACGTCCTCGTCTAAGTCTTCGGGTACGTCATCGTCATCTATAAAGGCGGCAAAAGCCTTTTGCTGCTCTTCCATCTCGGCCTTCTGCTGCTCAGCGACCTCCAGAGCAGAAGGCTGTGGCCAGTCTAGGAAAAAATCCTCCACCGCCACATTTAGCAAAGTGCCCTTGAGGTAGCGCTCAAAGGTCGTGGCGACGATATGCGCGTCGAGGATATCGATTTCGGGATCATCTTCGCGCAACCACAATTCCACCACTTCGTGCAGGAGCAACGCATCGAGCAAAGAAAATTGCTCGCAACCACCAGCCCCCTCCGCGTCGGCGTCCCAATTCTCCAACACCTCGCGCACATCCATGACCAGATGTATCGCCGAGTCCCGCTCGTAGGCCACGGTCTTGCTCTCCGCGAGATCCACCAGATCGGTGCTGCGCACATCCAGAAACGGGTGCCCGATAATCTGGAAAGGCGTCTCGTTGGTGGGGCTGAGCCGATCGGCCAACGTACGCCCGACCTGGGCCGGTTGGTTGACGATATAATCGAGCAGGGTATTTTCGTTCGGCGACCAGATATCGACAAGCTTCTTGGCCTGAATCCGCAGGATCGCCTCATAGTTTCCTTCGTCCTCGGGTTCGAGAAAGATCGCCTCGATCTTGGCCTTCTTCTCATTTGGCCCGTCGGCAGCGCGAAACTTGAACGCGCCGAACCGTTGCAAAATGGCGACCCGGCTACGCATATCCGTCGGCGCGAAATCGAGTATCGCCTGGAAATACGTCACCACCCCGTCTTCGACGGTCCAGGTGCGAAATTCAGCGGGATGGCGTTTGAGCGAGTCCATCTCGTTGTAGATCCGGTTGACGATTTCGGCGTACTCGCCCTCATGCGTCACGTGATCATAGAGGACCAGCGGCGTGCCTTCCGTTTCTTCGGCAGCAAATATGACATTTTCATCCGGCGGCGTTCGGCGTCCGTACCAAGCACGAAGCCCCGGTTTTCTTTCGCTCAAAAGACTAACTCCGATATGCGCTGCAAAGAGCCAACATCAAGTTTAGATGATATCAAATTTGACCATGAACTTAAAATAAGCAAGCCTGCCCATAGTATCAAGGCGAATCCCATACGCGCAAGCCAAAGCGACTCAAATAGATAGGTATATGCTGAAACAGGGGGTTAGCCACTTCAAGGGCACGTAATAAAGCCCTTTTTTGATCCGACTCGGCCCCCATTAACAACGTCAACGACCCTCCATCGCCGCCCGCGCCATTCACCTTCCAGCCCAACGCCCCATGTGCCTGCGCCAATTCGATCACCTGGTGCGCCTCTGCGCTAACCAGATCTGGATGCAAACGAGCTTGGGCTTCGGTATTCTCAATCATAGCCCGTCCCAAGGCCGCCAAGTCGCCGGCATAGACCGCATCGCGCGACTTCGCCGCCGTCAGACGCAGATCCTCCAGCTTCACATTGTCGGGCGCAACGCCTTCCAGATCCGCGATCACCGTCTCGTGTACATCTGATGAGCTGTGCGACTTACCGAGGAAAACCAAGGCCAACCGTCGCTCCAATTCCCACCAGGTCGCATCAGGTATATGCAACTGCGATACGGAGGCGTGCGGATATTGATACATTTCGATATAGTTGATGCCGCCAAAGGCCGAGCAGAGCTGATCCTGGATGCCACATTGTTGCCCGAGCATCTCGGTCTCTATTTTCTGGGCCGTCTGTGCCACCTCGTAGGGCGTCATCCTTCCCGGGGTCAACAAATCGAGCGCACCGATCAACGCCACAGTCACCGCCGCCGAAGTCCCCGTCGAGGCACCTGCCGGTGCCTCCGAATAAATGCCCACCTCAAAAGCCACATCCTGCGGCACCTTCATATATTCGACGGCCGCCTCCAACAGCGGATGGTGGCTCCACTCGCGATTGCCCAGTTCGACCGAAAAACGCTCGCCGAAATTCTCGGCGTGGATAACGATGCGGTCCTCGACCTGGTCGCGGCGAAAGATCTTGAGCTGGGCTTCGGCATAGGGGTAGACGCCGATATTGAAGATCGCGCCGTATTCGGCGAACCAAGTATCGGTCCAACCCCCGTTGTCGCAGATGCGAATCGGAGCGACGCTGTTGATAATGCGTAAAGGTTCGGGCATAAGTTTCATCTTCTCTCGTATATCGGTCCACAATTATAGCTTCATTAGTTATTTCGCGTCAACTATATGGGTTGATCGCCACCGCCGGACACCGTATCATACCGATAGCCCCAACATAGAGAGGATATCTCATGCCCGTCCCCCATACAGACGACCGCGACTGGTCCGCCCTTTCCACTAGCCAACGCATCCGCCAGCTCGAAGTCGAGGGGTATCTAGTCATGCCCGACCTCCTCGACCCCGACCATCTCACCCGGCTTAAAGCCATCACCACCACTTTTAAGACCACAGCCGTCGACTATAGCGAGAACCAACGCGGCCGACCCAATATCCAGTTCGAAGGCGGCGAGATCACCCAGCTCATCGGCCATGCCCCCATACTCAAATTCCTACGCCAACTCTTTGGCGACGAGATCATCTTTATGCACTACGGTTACGCCCGCTCCGAGCCCGGTCATCCGGGCATCAGCCTGCACACCGACGGCCAACCCTACGGCTCCAAAATCTTCGGCTTCGAGGGTTCTTGCCCGGTATTAGTGCGGGTGCTCTATTATCTCGACGATCTCACCGCGGAAGTCTCGCCCTTCCGCGTAGTGCCTCGCTCCCATCTTAGCCTACACGCCGACGCCAACCCCTACAAACGCTATACCGGCCACCCCGAAGAAGTGATGGTCCCTGCGAAGGCCGGTTCCGCGGTACTCATCCACCACCGCGTCTTTCACGGCAACTTTCCCAATGTCGGCGATTATGCCCGCGAAATGCTGGCTATCGCCTATCGCCCCGCCTGGGCCGGACCCGTCGCCGATATCAGCCCATGGAAAAAACAAGAGCTCGACACCCTACCCAACGACATCCGCCCCCTCTTTCAAGACCGCAATACCCGCCACTGGGACTACGCCAGCGGCAATAAACCCCACAATATGTCCGCTGAAGCGCCGGGTATCGACCCCAGCCGTTGGGAACGCTACTAATATGCATCGCATCAGCCGAGAACACATCGCCTATCGAACCGACAAAAGCCATCCGCCCGTTTTGGAAATTGATCCCGGGGACAGGGTCACCCTGGAAACCTTCGACGCCCGCACAGGCACGATCCAAAGCGATGCCGATCTCTTAGACCACCCCCACCCCGACGGCGCCAACCCGACCACTGGCCCCGTCTACGTGCGCGGTGCCGAACCGGGTGACGCGCTCGTAGTCGATATCGAAAAAATCGACCTGGCACCCGAGGGTTTTCTCGCGGTAAAAGCAGGCGAGGGCCTCTTGGCGCATCTGGCCGATCGTTATGCCACCCGCATGGTGCCGATCGAAAACGGCATCGTGCATTTCGGCGACCTGCGCTTTCCCGCCAACCCGATGCTCGGCGTTATCTGCACAGCCCCAGCCGGTGAAGGCATCAGTACTTCTTTCGCCGGACCGCACGGCGGCAATATGGACAATAAATATTTGATGGAGGGCAGTCGCATTCACTTACCGGTCTACGTACCCGGGGCGCTGTGGTCTCTGGGCGATGTGCACGGCGCAATGGGCGACGGCGAAATCACATTTATCGGTTTGGAAATCTGCGCTGAAGTAACCGTGAGAGTCGACATCGAAAAAAATACTGCGCCAAAACGCCCTCTAATCGAAACCCCAAGCCATTGGATCACCACCGGCGAACACCTCGATCTCGGCCAAGCCGCACGCATCGCCGCCGAGCAAATGCTCGAACTAATACAGGCTCGTTCGAACCTCAGTTTCACCGATGCCTATATGCTAATGAGCGCCGCCGTCGACGTACAGATCTGCCAGTGTTGCGAACCGGGTGAATTTCCCACGACGGCCAGAGCAGTGATGAGTAAGGAGGTCATAGGCTAAGAGTACGCCAACGATGCCCCAAGCCTGCCATCTCCTCTTGTTTTCCTTCCCCCTCCCTTTCCTTCTCTTTCCAGGCCATGTTCAAACCTACTAAGGTCTGTTCAGAGGCTTTCTCAACGCGGCTTGTGGTCCCTGATTTTGCAGGATTGCAAAATCGGAAAAGATCACCCCTCGGAGCCTCGCCGAAGCAAGGCGAGAATGAGCGTTGGGAAAGCCCCTAAACAGACCGCCGACAGCCGACATCACCGCCTAACGCGTAAACACCGTCCCTCGCACATAAGACCCTTCCTCCGAAGCCAAAAAAGTAAGGACCCGCGCCACGCCCACCGGATCCCCCAAACCGGCGTTCTTCTTCGCCTCCTCCGGATCGCGCCCGTCCTTCTCCGCCCCTTCGGCCACATTCGCCAACTTAAGCGGCGTCGCGATGCCGCCCGGACAAATCACGTGCAAGCGTACCCCTTGCGGCCCGACCTCGCTTTCGAGCTTGAAATGCAGACCGTGCTGCCCGGCCTTGCTCGCCGCGTAGGCGTAGGACGAGGACCCGCCGCGCACACCAGCGCCCGACGCGATAATCAGCAGCACCGATTCGCCGGCCGCCGCCAATAAGGGCGTCGTGTATTTGGCCGATAGAAACGTGCCTTTCAAATTAGTATCGAGCGTCGCGTCCCACTCCTCCATCGACAACTCCTCAATCGTCTTAAACGCGCCTTTCAAAACCCCGGCGGCGAACACCGCCACGTCGATGTGCGGCGTGGCTTCTTTTACCTGGGCAATCGCCGATGCGACGCTCTCTTCCGAACGCACGTCCGTCGCGTAAAAACACGCCCTGCCGCCCGCCGCCTCGATTTTGGCCACGGCGGCCTGACCTTCCTCTTCGTTGTAGTCCACGATATGGACACGCGCGCCTTCTGTGGCAAACAACTCGGCCGTCGCACGGCCGATGCCAGTAGATCCGCCGGTGACCAACGCCTCTTTGTTTTCTAATTTCATAGTAAAACCTCCCTAGGTATTTGTTGTACTACTTAATATTTTGACATAGCTAAAAAAACATGCGGCTGACAAAGCATCTAAGGCAACCAGATCCGCAAAACCTCGCCTTCGTGCCCCGCCCCGAGCAACATCCTACCATCGGACTGCTGCACCGCCGCGATATTCGTCGAGAGACGGCCGCCCAATTCGACTTCCCAATCGACCCGTGTACCAAACGAGGTCCTTTCGATCGCGCCTAAGCGCTCAAAATCGTGCGTCGGCACTAAAAGCTCCACGATACCGTCACCATCGAAATCCCCGGCCAGGCCCATGTCGAGGTTGCGCGAGTCCAACTGGTGGGAACTGAAGCCGTCTAATTGCGTCACGACATCGAGGACCGCATCGCGACGGCGGTAAAATTCGACGATGCCGTCGATATGCGGCGTGCGCACCACCGCGATTTCCGCCACTTCGTCATCGGCGAAAGTAGCAACTGCCAGTTGGTGACGCCAGCGAAAGCCCTGCCCGATCGGCACGCCGATGGCCAGCGGTAAACCACCGGCGGTGAAAACGGCGATGCGCGCACCCTCTGCCGCATTGCTTAGGGTCGCCACGATCTCGCGCTCGCCGTCGCCGTTCAAATCGACCCATAGCGGCGCGATGCCTTCCGCTACGGGTTCAAAATTGACCTGCAATACTGCCCGCAATCCTCCATCGGTCTCGACCAACACCGCGCCCTGGGCCTCCAGATCATCGCCCAATACGGCGTGTTGGTAGCGGGTCGTCGGCCGATTGTAGATCAACAGGCGTTCGTTCTCGTCTACCAGGATACGGGCATCGGGCAAAGGGTCGATGGACAGGCGCTCGCTGCCTGACCCCGACAACAGGACCAAATCGCCGCCTGCAGTGAGATAGGCCAACCGGTCATCCGAAAGTAAAACCGGAGGACTCAAGACCGATGCCTCCCCGTCGACGATATTGGCCAAACGCGGACGCAAATCCCCCTCGATCGCCAACACCGGCGGCATTCCCACGGGCAGCCTCGCCTCGGCTAAAGGCACCGGAGCACTGACCCCGTCGACAATGCGAAAGGTGGCGACGCGGCCATCCTCTAAAGCCACCATCCAGACGCTGCCATGCCCCGCGGGCGCGGCCACGACCCAACGCGGCACACCGTCCAACGCAATGTCCAATGTCGTTGCCGCAGGCACATTGCCTGCCCCGGCGGCCAGGCGATTGCCGTCGGCCCGATGATGCGTATAACCCACGGCCGTCAGGCCCATCATCGCGGCCTCACCATCGACCACTTCTTCAGACGGCGCGGCGGTCCCACCATCAACCGGTGTTGCATCTACTGGATCCGGGTCGGCAACCACCGGCGGCGTTTTCGCCTCGACGACCGGCTCGACCGGAGTACCCCCACCACATCCCAACAAACTCGCGCAAAGCAACGCGAGACATAAAAGCAATAACTTCATCGTGTCGCCAAATCCCCTTCGTGCTGTTGTTCGTTATATACTCTTTCCCGAGAATCTGCGACCGCATCGGGCACCAACCGCAATGCGCCCCAGGCCAATGCCGGCACAATCAACGCATCATCTAGCGGATACCGATCAATGGTCTATCATCGGGGATAAGATCAATCGGGCTCAACGTATAGGCAACCACGAGACCAAACAATAGCTTAGCCGCCCAGGGAGTCCGCTTATCACTGAGCACCAACCAACACACCGCGAATTCACGCCGTAAAAAATTAGCCGCCGCACGCAATCGTTCACGCACGATCGCTACCCTCCTACTTGCACTTCAATAGCAACCCGCGCCGCTTGCGGATCAAAGGCAGCATAGGTTTCCATCCCTTCGCGCCAGAAAGTGCCACTGCGAAAATCGGCGCGCCGGCCCGCTTTTGCCAAAGGGCGACCGTCCACGGAAATCTCGGCGACTTCAATATCGGTAAAATGCAAGGTCAATTCGGGTGCGCAAACGGGTAGGTCGAGCTCGACCTTGTTATCATTCACCTCAACACGCGCCATCTCCCGTGCACAGGCATAGGTAGTAATCTCGCTGCAGGTGCGCCAACGCGTCCATTCACCGCGCGGATCTCGCTCGCGCAGACGGCTAACCACTTCCTTGAAAGCGTTGAACCCGCCACGGTCCTCGTCGTGCATTCCGTAAAAGCCCTGCCAGTGGCTGCACAAAACGACCGGCTGCCCCGCGTCGATCAGCGCGGGCAACCGGCCCCCTTGCAAATCGGCCTCGATATAGCGGTCCGCGCTCACCTCGCCATAACCGGTCCACGAACCGGTCCAGTCGTTGGTACTGGCGATAATCTCACCCGTAGCCGTGCCCTGTTCCCGGTTCGCGTACCACACCGGAGTCTCCACCGCAAGCCCCGCTTCGATGCGTTGGAAAAAATAAGGTAGTGGATTACCCGTCACCGCACGCACCGCCTCGCCGGCCACTTTGGCATAATACTCAAGTGTTCTGCCGCCGAAACCGCCGGGCGAAGTCACCCCTTCCGGCGTCAAACCCACATTCACCAGAATCTCACAAGCCCGGCTGATATAGCGAAAAACTCGCTCCTCCTCTTCAACGGGCAATGTCGCCCAATCGTATTGCTCCCAGAGCCCTTCGGGCAGCGGCACGCAAGTATCCGGGTCAACGACAAAGGTATGCGTCATCATTTCGGGCGTGATGTCGAAATTCGGCGTGATCAACTCGCGGCACATCGCCAACCAGCTCTCCTGTTGCGCTCGGCTAAAAAGCGGCAAACCCTCATCGATACGCCCCAGTGCCGCCGGACAGGGCACGACGCTGTATTTGCCCCGGACCCCGTGTTCGAGACACCACTCGGCAAACTCGCGTGTAAAGGATTCGGGATGAACCACAGGCACGTCTTGCCAACGCCGGTTTTCGCCGTCGGCGAGATTGCGGTCGCGAATAAAGAAGTAGTTGAGATTGAGCAATAGCGTCGAGTCGTCGAGAATAATCGACAGCGGTACTCGGTCTAGCGCATAACGGGCTATTTCAACATCCATCTATTGGCTCCTCGCCCGCAATGGGCCATCGCCCGATGTTGCAAAAACACCGCGACGAGATATTTTCTTAGGGCGTGTGTAAACATTCGCCCCGAGCGCAAGCCTCGGCGAGGCCCTGTGACTTTCTTAGACCGCTCCTAACGCAACTCGTTCGTTTAGGCTATTGATGACCAACAACCGCAAACTTGCCGTCTGGCTGCTCACCGTCTCGACCCTTATCATCGTGCTCATCGTCTATGGTGGTTGGGTCCGACTGACTCGTTCGGGCTTATCCATCGTCGAATGGAATGTCGTCACCGGCGTCGTTCCGCCGCTGGGGGCCGACGCCTGGGAAAGCGAATTCGCCAAATACCGCCAGACGCCCGAATACCAGATCGTCAACTTCGGCATGCCACTCGAAGAATTCAAGTTCATTTATTATATGGAATTCGGGCACCGCTTACTTGGCCGAATAACGGGCCTGCTCTTCGTGGGGCCCTTGTTCTATTTTCTCTTTCGACGAACCATTCCCCGCACCCATATCCCGAGCTATCTGGGCATCGGCCTGCTCTTTGCGCTCCAGGGCCTGGTCGGCTGGTTGATGGTCAAGAGCGGTTTGAGCGACCGGCCACAGGTAAACCACCTGCGACTGACCCTGCACCTCAGTTGCGCCCTGGCCCTGTTAGCCGCTTGCCTGTGGCGGGCCTTCGACTATTTGTCATCGATGTCTTTCCCACCCAACCTATCGCGCACCACCCGCCGACTCTGTGCCGGATTATTCGTCAGCATCTGTCTGCAAATCGCCACCGGTGGTTTGGTCGCCGGCCTCAAGGCCGGCCATGTATCGGATACCTTCCCCAAAATGTTCGGCGTCTGGCTACCACAGGGCTTGTGGGCAATGCAACCGCCGCTGGCAAATCTGTTCGACAACGCCGTCACGATCCACTTCCAACACCGTTTCTTCGCCTTCGCGGTACTGGCGCTGGCCATTGCGCTCTTTGCCGTAGCCCGCAACGCCGCCCCGCTGAAAAATGGGAGATATTTGCTGCTTGGCTTGCTCGGCGTGCAAATCGGCTTGGGGATCGCCACAGTCCTCTTGCACGTACCTTTGGGTTTGGCCTCTCTGCACCAAGCGGTGGCGGTCGCACTCTTCGTCACCAGCCTCTTCCTATGTCATCGCGCTTACGGGTATCCGGAGACGAGCGCAAATACGACATAGAACGCAAAAGGCCTATCCCTTATTCGGAATACAAGTCATTCGCCACCAAAAAACCATGCAAGCCCCTGACAACATTGCCCTCCATCAACAGATAACCCCGGCCATTGGGATGCACTGAGTCGAACATCAGCTCTTCTTTCCACCAGATATCCTCAAAGATATACTCGACGATCGGCAGCCCGAATTCGTCCGCCAACGCCAACAGCATCTGGTGATAAGCCAACGCCTCCGCCTTCTGATCCTGTAGGCGATGGCCCGGCGGCGTATGGTCGATCATATCGGGATGGGAAAAACTGAGCAGCGCCACAGCAACGCCGGCGCGACGGAAACGATCGATTATCATCACGAGATTGGCGCGGGCGTCAGCCACCAGCACCTCTTGGAACAGGTCGTTGGCCCCCAACTCGACCAGCGCCAGCGCCGGATCATGCGTCAACGCCTCGGTCATCCGCAGGAAACCGTCCCGAGTCGTCGCCCCAGGCACACCGAGATTGACCACCGGCAGTTTCAGGCGCGACGCGAGCGTTGCTGGATAGGACGAGTCGGGCAGCGCGCAGTCGCGGTCAAAGGGAAAGACCTTGCAACCCGCACCAAAACCGAAGGTCAGGCTCGTACCCAACGCCACGATCGTCTGCCCCACTTGCCATTGCACCGCCCCCTGACGCTCGACGGCAAGTGGGTTGTCCGCCCCCTCATCGCCACAAGCCACGCACAAAAAAGCGATTAATAATACTACGCGCTTCACACCAACGATCTTTTCATCCGCGCGATACGAGCGCAGGATTCGTCGATGCGCTCTTCGGTGATCCTCCCCGTCTCGACGAGCTGGCGGATGAAAGCGCAGGCACGCGGCACGGCGTCTTCCTCGTAAAGCGTGTTATTGGCCAACATCATAATGTCGACACCCGCCGCGATCGCCCGCTCGATCGCGGTTTCGAAGCCATAGTGGTTGGCGATCGCTCCCATCCGCATATCATCGGTAATCACAACCCCATCATACCCCAACTCGCCGCGCAAAAGCCCGCCGATCGCGGCCTGCGAGAGCGTCGCGGGGAAATCGGGATCGATGTGCCGGTTAAAAACATGCGCCGTCATAACCGCGTCGGCCAGGCCCGCAGCGATCAGCGCCGTATAGGGCTCAAGTTCAACGCGTGACCAACTCCCGGTGACATCGACCAGATCCATATGCGAATCATCCGCCGCCGAGCCGTGGCCGGGGAAGTGTTTGAGCGAGCAGGAAACGCCGTGTTGGTGATGACCCTCGATAAAGGCCTGCGCGTGACGTGCTACCTCGGCCGGGTCAGCGGAAAAACAACGGCCAATGCCACCAATCACCGGACTCTGCGCGTTGAGGTTGAGGTCGACCACCGGCGCCAGATTCCAATTGAAACCGAGATGCACCAGTCCCTCGGCCGTCTCGGCGGCGGCGCGGCGCGTCTGTTCCGGGGTGCCGCTCGCTCCCAAAACCTGCGCCGAGGGCAATGCAGGAAAATTCACCGCCTCACGCAAACGCCGCACTTCGCCACCCTCTTGGTCGACGGCCACTAAGAGCGAATGACCGCCAGCCTCCTGCAAAACGCTGATCAGTTTCTGCACCTGTGCGACCGATTCGATATTGCGCTCGCTCGACGAGAGCGGCACGTCGTAATCGAAAAGCACTACCGCGCCAAGATGGTGCTGGCGGATATCGCGGATAACGGGGTGCTCGGGGCCGACCGCTAGGCCGCGAAAACCCGCCATCAGCATTTGACCAATTTTAGCTTCTAATTTCATCGTTTAATCTTTGTTTCGACGCACAAAGGAGAGCCCACCAAAACCGCTGATAATCGCCATATAATAGCCAAATTCATACCACCAACCCGTGTTATAAGCCTCGTAAATGCGTATGTCCGGAGAGAAAAAACCGATCACCAATGCGATCGGCGAGATCCAACCGTGCCAAATGCCAGAAAAGAATCCCGCTGGATCGAGCTCATTGTTCATACCATCGCCGGGCAAACACCCCCCGACTGCTAGCAATAAGAACAGACCGCAAAACCAGCGTCGCATCAGACGGTCTTATAGCGATTGGTAATCTGAGTCTCTACCGTCCCATCGGCCGCGATCCGGCGCACCGCAAGCGAGATGCGATTATCCCCATCTAGGGCCTGCCAGAAGTCGGCGGGATCACCGTCGAGCGGCAAGAGATAGGGCGTGCCGGAAAACGAGGGCAGCGGGTTGCCATCGCCGGCGTATGTGGTAATGGCATAACCATAACCTGGCTCGATGCTGTCAAAGCGAAAGAAATGACGTTCGCTTTGCTCGGCATCGAAGGGGCTGGCCTTAAGAATCGACAACCAGACTTGTTCAGTGTCCAGATCCAGATAACCCGAGATGCGCGGCGTATAGTTGGGTGCGTCCGGTTCATGCAACCAGCGGTCCAAGCTCTCGGCGAACCCGCGCCCAGCGGCAAAAGCCTCGTATACATCGTCGGTCTGAACCCCGTTGGTAACAATATAACGCCGGCCGCAAACCCGCATGGCGTTGTAGATAATCAAGGACGGATCGTCCACTTTGGCCGGATCGGCCGCTTGGGTGCGCAGAAGATCACCTTCGCCGACAAAAATGCGATTGCGGCTATGCTCGCTGCGTCCCATGATCCAATAGACCTGCACCCAACCGCCCGCGGCGTCCCGACCAATAACGATACCCCGGCCCGGATAGGGGTTTTGCTGCAATCGCTCGCGCAGATTGGCCGCGGCTTGTTCGGTCATCATAACAGCATTCCTTCCATTATTCGCTAGGTACCGAAATAGTATAGGGCAACACAATGAGTAACGAAAGCACGACGGCGCCCACTATATCGTAGAGCGGAGACCGTCGGCCAATGCGCAGCCTGGGCTTAGTTCTTACGGTGCCTGTCCTCGACGGAAATATAGCTTATCGGCGGAGTGTGTTTTTTAAAATGTCGGCGGGTCTGCGGCGTGAGCGCAAGACCGTCGGAAGTCAGCAGCGCGGCGATATTGACCGCGTGACCGAAGACGTCAAAGCGCTTGTCGTCGCGAGTGCCGATCGGACCACAACACACCCGCCCGAAATGAGCTTTAACCACGTGGCGACAAGTATCGCTGCGGGCGGCGAATAATTGTTCTTCGCTCTGGTCTTGCGCGCAATGCTTGAAGGCGCTGAGATCCGAGAAGGCCACGAGCAATTCGCATTGCTGGGGAGCCTGAATGGCATCTAGCGTGTTCATCGGTATTTCTCCTTGTCGTCGATAGGTTTAATAGCGGCCCGCATGTCCGCCAGTAAAAGGAGAATCGCCAGCCCATACGTCTGGCAGTTCAGTTGTACAACTAAGCACTACCTGCTTTCTTTTGTCTTAAATCTACCGATAAAATTAATCCCTCCCTCATCCTATACCTGTGACACATATCAGGTCCGCACCCCCTTGCCACCCTCATTTCGGGGATGTTTCACTGCCCGTAACAAGCTATAACGGTATCTCTACTAACAACGACCGCAATAAATCGGCCTCGTCTTATAGCCGGTTCGTTGGCAAAAAAGGATGGAACGATGTCGATCGCTATGCAACTTCGCGAAAGCGAAGTCGAGGATTTTTCGACCGCTACCACAGCCGAGATGCTCGGTCTCGGATCGGCGGCGATCAAAACCAGATTGCACAGGGCACGTCTGTTTTTGCGCCGGGAATTGTCCTCTTATTTCGATCCGCAAGCAAAAGAAGCGCTGGGCACCTGCTACACCCAGGCGAGTTGAATCCTATACATAAAGAGGACCGATGCCTTTTTCATAGTTGGGAAATACCGAGAAAAAGCACCGGCCCCGATTGGCCGACAGCAGTCTTTATTTATTTTGTTGCTTCTTTATTACTACGCTTCAAAACGGGCAGGCCGTTTTTACTCTCGGATACCTCATAGCCATCTGGCACCGTATCGAGCGAGCCTTCTTTTTCAGCTTTAGCAAAAAAATAGATCGTCTGCGCATTACCATTCTTCAGCGTCGTGGTCTGGGAATGCAAGAGATAGGTAGCACCCTTGGAATTGGTATACGAAAAAGCCATGATCATCTCCTTCGCGATATAAATACGTGGGAACGCATAAAAGCGGATTGGATCGCGTCCGGATGACGCGCGGCTTCTCTATGAGGAGGGGGAGGATTCCCTACAAAGCTAGGGGATCTGGGCAATTTAGCAACTACTTTTATCGGTGGTCGTTGCCCCATGTGGGATCATTTCTGGGCAAAACGGCTCTTGACGAGGGCCCCGCAATAGCGTAAACTATACGATTCTCTATTGCTAGGGACTCGGAAAACTGCATAAAATCGGCTTATACATACCTTTATCAAGACTTTAAGAAAGAACCGGGAGTAGTTCATGGGCAATTTCAGTGTCGAAGTCAGATCGGACGAACCTTTTGAAAAGGCGCTGAGGCGCTTTACGTCCAAAACCCGCAAAGCTGGCCTGTTGCGCGACTTGAAAAAACGGCGTTTCTATACCAAACCTTCGGTGCAAAAGAAGATTAATCGCCAAAAGAGCATCCGTCGGCAGCAAAAGGCCGCCCGGATGCTGGAGACGGGTTTCGTCAAGGGCGGCGGTCGCGGCGGTGCAGACGCTGGTGCTCCAGGCGCTGGTGGTCCAGGCGCTGGTGGTCCAGGTGGACGCGGCGGTGCCGGTGGTACCGGTGGTCCGGGCGCTGGTCGTGGCCCGCGTTAGGCCTGACGTTTTTCAATAGTTCAACAAATAAAGTGGTAAAGGGCAGTGCACTTATAGTGTACTGCCCTTTTTTATTGACTTCAATGGGTTTGAAAAAATTCCACCACCTCGCCACAAGGCCCTACAAAAAACGCAATCGTCACCTTCATAGCGCCCAGTTCCAAATCCTTCGGTTCTACCGTTATCTCATACCCGGCGGCGCGCACATGTTCGGTGGCCGCCCGCGTATCGGCGACCGCTAAGGCAAAGTGTGTTACCGGATCATTCGGGCTGTCGGCGCCCTCTGCAGGGGATTCCGCCGTCGGGCCAAAAAGCTCCATATGGCTGCCGTCTCCTATGTCCAACAGCACGATCTTGCGCTCGGCCGAGCCGAATTCGGCGACGACCTCCATTCCCAACACATCGCGATAGAAGCGCATTGACGCTTCCCAATCGCGGGTCTGCACCGCTATATGGTGCGTTCCACAACCGGCGATTATGGCGTTTTTATTTCCTATGGGCATAGATTCTTCTTCCTTTCCAGTTTAATGAGTCCCAAGCGCGTACAAAGTAGGATTTGCCCCGCTCTTCGGCAAGATATCCGTAGCGCAAATCATCCTTGCCCAAAACCGCTTCGACCCCGTCCTTTGCATAGACGAAAACCCGGAACCATAAGGGCTTGGACAATAATGAAGTACCGTGGACACACATCACTCTGCGCAATCGCATTCTGTCTGGTTCTTTGCGCAGTGGCAAATGACGCGCAGGCCGATTGGGGCTTGAGGGTCGGAGGGGTGCATGCCGCCACCGAACTCGACGACAGCCCCGGCTACGGTCTTTCCGCCTTTATCCGCCCGTCGCTGTCACCGCGCTATCGGGTCGAATTCAACGCCGGATACGGGCGGCTACGGGGCGCAGATTACGCCACCGACCTAGCCTCGGGCGAGGGGCGTCTGCTCTACGCCCTCGGGCGCGGACACTATTGGAGCGCCCACCTCTACGGTGGCGCCGGCTTGCTGCGCTTCAACCTAGCAACCTCACCACCCGAAACCACGCCGGACGCCGCCGCGATCGGCTGGGCGGCCATCGCGCCGATCGGCATTGGCTTCCAACGCCCCCTAGGCCCCAGCACCGGTCTCGATCTGCACTTCGGTTACACCTATTCCTTCCGTGACGACCTCAACCGCGCGATTCTGCAAAAGGGTAACGACGGCATCTGGACACTGAGCATCGGCCTCGTTTTCGGTGAGGTCGGCTATCGCCCCCCCTTGCGGCAATTGCCGTTGCAAACGATTCAACGCCGACCCGCCCCCGTGCAAAGACTTCCGCCCGAGCCCGTCACCGACGAACCCGACCGCGACGGCGATGGGCTTAGCGACCGCGAGGAAACGCTGCATTATTATACCAACCCGGTCATGGCCGACAGCGACAGTGACGGCTTAAACGACCTGGAAGAAGTCAAAGTCTATGGTACGGATCCCAATCGTTTCGACAGCGACAGCGGCGGGGTCCGTGACGGCGACGAAATAGCCCGCGGCGCCGATGCGCTGGATCCCGGCGACGATTTCGTGCCCGATAAACTGCTCGAAGAAGAGCGGCAACCCGTCGCCACCTCGGTCAGCCGGCCCATGCCGAGCGTATTTTTTCCGGCCGGAGGCGTAGCACTCGTTCGCGAAGCGCGCGAAAACCTCGATCTCGTCGTCAATTATATGCGCCAGCACCCCGCTATCGGGCTCGAATTGCACGGACACTCCGATAGCGTCGGATCGCGCGCCGTGAATTTACAGCTTTCGCGGCGGCGGGCCGAAGCGGTACAGGCCTATCTCACCGCCCTAGGCATAGAGACTCGACGGCTCAAGATCCGCGCCCTAGGCGAGAGCCATCCGATCGCCTCCAATGCCACGCAAACAGGTCGCCTTGAAAACAGGCGCGTGGAACTAATCCTCGCTCCCCGTTAGGAAGAGGATCAACTGCGCGAAACGCTCAATCGTATCCTCCAGATCAAAGCTGTAGACCACCCTGTTGCCCTCAACGACCCGGACGATCAGTTCTTCCGGTAAGACCCGATCACCGCAACAGGCACCAATCAGCGCCCCGGTGATGCCCGCATAACAATCGATATCCGCATAACGACGCCACGTCCCGGCTTCGTCGAGGTCGCCGTGGTTTGCCGCGACCAACAAGGCCTGCCAAGGATCGTCGGCGTGGGCAAGCAGCGCGGCACAAGCGATGGCCAGTGCCCGGTAGGGATCAAATACACTGAAGTGGCGCAAAGCCAACGAGAGAAAATTCGCTAATTCCTCGCCTTTTTTGCCCGCGGCCTGCTTTAGCAGCAAAGGCAATTTTTCCCCGATGAACGGCCCGCCGAAATACCCCCGCAAGTGCAAAGGATCCATTGCCAAGGTCTCGTAGACCACTACATCGGGCGCTTTACCGGCCAATGCCGCACTTTGTGCCGCGGCCAAGAGCGCCGTCGCCTCGCGCGCATAACCAATATCGAAGAACGCCGCTTCATACGCCGCCCGATAAGCCGCTTCGGGATCGCCCGGAAAAAGCAGGCCAACCGATGGCAGTACCAACAACCCGGCCATCGTCGGATAGTTGAGGCCAACGCTCCTCGTCGCCAGCGCCGCCGCCGGCACACCCGGATAGCGCGGCGACTCCTCTCCCAGGAAACCGCGGCTGGCCCCTTCCCACATCTCGAACTGCCCGCGCACCAACTCTTCAGAATTGGGAAAAAAGTCTCCCGGTCGTTCGTAAATGTCCAATAGGCGTTGCGCCAATTCCCGTCCCACCGGCATCCGCCGCAACTCGACCGCTAGTTCCATAAACAGATAGTTGTAGCGCACATCGTCAGTACCCGTCCCCACGGGGGCAGTATCTACCCACACGCCGTGCGGCCCCTTTTCCCCTTCGAACGGATAGAGCCCCGCCAACCATTTTTTGCCCGTGCGTCGCTCAACCGCATCAACCGGAGCAAATTCGAATGGCGCCCCCAAAGCGTCACCGAGTGCCTGGGCCAGCACCGAACCGCGAATCCTCGATTTTAACGTCGCTTGCATCATCTCGTCTCACCCATTACACAAAAAGACCGGCGGAGATGGGCTCCACCGGTCTTTATCGCCAAAGAACAGAATTTTTATTCCGACCCTACCGATTCCCCTTCCGGCGGCCGAGCTTCGAGCTTGTTGTTGATAATGATTCGAGCGCAAGAATTCCAATGCAATATCGCGTCATCGTTATCCGACGCCTCCAACCCTTCGGCCTTCTCATACCATTCCATCGCCCGACCCAAGAGCTCGAAGGCATCGAAACGGGCACCCGGGTAATCGCGCACGAGCCGTGCCTTGCCTTGACGCTCATGCGCCAAACCCGAATAATAATCGCGAGTATACTCATCGGTCAGCCGTGGAATAAGGTCGAGAACGATCTTGATGCCCTTGTTGGCCTCGTGCTCGAACTGGTCGGTCAATGCCAACACCAGCCCGACGAGCGCCTGCTGGTTCTCCGCATCGACCTCCAAGATATCGCGGCAAATGCTCTCGGCCACGCGCGGTTGGTTGAGCAACCGATAGCGCTCAACGCGTTCGAGAGCCTTGGGAATCGCTTCGCGGTGGATCTTCTTTAACTCGTTCATCGGCTTTTATCCGGTGAATATCCGCAGACGAAAAGATCTTCTTCTTCGGCGTTTATTCCTTTGAGGAGTCGTCCGCAGACGAAAAGATCTTGAGCAGCTTGCCTATCGGGTCGTAGAACTTGTCGACGACCCGCTCCTTAAGCGGTATGATCGCGTTGTCGGTGATGGTAATTTCTTCGGGGCAGACCTTGGTGCAGCACTTGGTGATATTGCAGTAACCGATGCCCTGTTCTTCCTTGAGGTCTTCGCGGCGATCCTCCACGTCGAGCGGGTGCATCTCCAGCGCAGCCGTATAGACCATCAGCTGCGGGCCGGCGAATTCCTCGTGCTTGTCGTGCTCGCGCAATACGTGACAGACGTCCTGGCAAAGGAAACACTCGATGCACTTGCGGAACTCCTGCACACGGTCCACGTCATCCTGTGACATGCTCCAGCTGCCGTCCTCAGTATCGGGCGCGCGCGGCTTGAACTTCTTGATTTTCTTTTTGGCCCGGTAATTCCACGATACGTCCGTCACCAAGTCGCGGATGTGCGGGAAGGCCTTCATCGGCTCGATCGTGATCGTCTCGCCCTCGGGCAGTTGGTCCATCCGCGTCATGCACATCAACTTGGGCATACCGTTTATTTCGGCCGAGCAGGAGCCGCACTTGCCCGCCTTGCAGTTCCAGCGGCAGGCTAGGTCCGGGGCTTTTTCAGCCTGGATCTGGTGCACGGCATCGAGCACCACCATGCCTTCGTCTATCTGGGCGCTGTACTCCTCAAACCGGCCCTCTTCGCCTTCACCTCGCCAGATTTTAAAACGCGCCTCGCTCATTACTTACTCTCCTCGTCGATAATAGCTTGCAGGTCTTCCGGCAGTTCGGCCATCGGCACCTGGTCCACTTGCATCCGGCCGTCTTCCCCCTTGCGCACGCGCACATTCACATTGGCGAAGTGCGCGGCGTCTTTGTCCGGGTAGTCCTCGCGGAAGTGACCGCCGCGGCTCTCTTTGCGCTCGATGGCCGAGAGCGCAATCGCCTCGGAGACCGTCAACAAATTGTCCAAGTCTATCGCCGTATGCCACCCCGGGTTGTACTCGCGGTTGCCCGGAGCAGAGACGTGCGCGGCGCGTTCTTTTAGTTCGGCGACAATGCCCAACACCTGCTGCATCTCTTCCTCGCGGCGCACGATGCCCACCAAATCCTGCATCTTTTCTTGCAATTCGGCCTGAATGGCATAGGGCAGTTCGCCGCCCTCCCGGCCCAAGGGAGCCAGCGCCCGGTTTATCACCTGTTCGACTTGCCCCTCATCTACAGTGCCGGATCCCTTCTCCTGGGCGAAGTTGGCCGCGTACTCGCCAGCGCGCTTGCCGAAGACGACTAAATCAGACAGCGAATTGCCGCCCAAACGATTGGCCCCGTGCAGACCTGCGGCGCACTCGCCAGCGGCGAATAACCCGGGCACAGCCGACATTTGGCTGTCGGCGTCGACCTTGATGCCCCCCATCGTATAATGGGTGGTCGGGCCCACTTCCATAACCTCTTTGGTGATGTCGACATTGGCCAGTTGTTTAAACTGGTGATACATGCTCGGCAATTTGCGCTTGATGTGTTCCTCGGCGTTGGGCAAACGCTCCTTGATCCACGCGATGTCGAGATACACGCCACCGTGCGGGGAACCGCGCCCGTCGCGCACCTCGCGCATGATGCAACGCGCCACGTGGTCGCGCGTCAGCAATTCGGGCGGGCGGCGCGCCTCGCGGTCGTTCTGCGTATAGCGCCAACCCTCTTCCTCGTTGTCGGCTGTCTGGTGCTTATAGAGGTCGGGGATGTCGTCAAACATAAAGCGCTTACCTTCGCTATTGCGCAAAATGCCGCCCTCGCCGCGCACGCCTTCGGTCACTAGAATACCGCGTACGCTCAGCGGCCACACCATACCGGTGGGGTGAAACTGTATGCATTCCATGTCGATGAGGTCAGCACCGGCCTCGTAGGCTAGCGCATGGCCATCGCCGGTGTATTCCCAACTATTGCTGGTGATCTTAAAGGCACGCCCGGTGCCGCCCGTGGCCAGCACAACCGCTTTGGCCTGAAATAGTTTAAAGCGCCCGCGCTCGCGGTCGTAGGCGACCGCACCAGTGACACGGTCGCCGTCTTTGAGCAGCGAAGCCACCGTGTGCTCCATGTGCACTTCGATGCCCTGGTGGATGCCGTGGTCCTGCAGAGTGCGGATCAGTTCCAACCCCGTGCGGTCGCCCACGTGGGCGAGCCGCGGAAACTTGTGGCCGCCGAAGTTTCGCTGTGAAATGAGACCGCTATCTTTTGTGCGGTCAAACACCGCGCCCCATTCTTCCAACTCGCGCACCCGCGAGGGGGCCTCCTGCGCATGCAATTGCGCCATGCGGTAGTTGTTGATGTACTGGCCACCGCGCATCGTGTCGGCAAAGTGCACCTTCCAGTTGTCGCGCTCGTCAACATTGGCCATCGCCGCCGCCATACCGCCTTCGGCCATCACGGTGTGTGCTTTGCCCAACAGCGACTTGCATATCAAACCGACGGACACATTCGCCGCCGAAGCTTCTATTGCCGCGCGCAGCCCGGCGCCGCCGGCCCCGATGACCAACACGTCGTAGTCGAATTTTTCGTACTGAGCCATCAGAAAAGTCTCCAATCCGTCCAGATCCCCATGGCGCACATCCGCACGTAGAGGTCGGAAAAACCGACCCAAAACAGGCTGATCCAGGCGAAATTCATATGTTTTGTGTTGAGGCAACTGACGCAGTTATAGGCCGAGCGCCTTATCGGCGAGCCCGACAACAGGTCTTTGCAGCCGCCGACGATATGGCGCAGCGAATGGCAGCTAAACGTATAACCGCCAAGAAATATCACATTGAGCGTCAGCACAATAGAGCCGACACCGATGCCGAAGGACTCGCGCCCGGTGGCCGCATCGACAAAAAACATGGCCTTGTAGGCGTCAAAGGCCAGCAGCGCGATAAAGGCCAGCGCTATATAAAGGAAATAGCGGTGGATATTCTGTATGATGAGCGGGAACGAATTCTCGCCGCGATAGGCGTCGCGCGGTTCGGCCACCGCGCAGTTGGACGGGTCGGCCCAAAAGGCCTTGTAGTAGGCGCCGCGATAATAATAGCAGGTAAAACGAAATCCGCCCGGTGCCCACAAAATCAGGAAAGCCGGTGAGAAGGGCAGCCAACCCGGCCACCAATCCGGTTGACCGCCAAAAATAGCGTGCGGCGAAGAACCAAAAATTTCCGGCGAATAAAACGGCGACAAATAGTTGCCGAAGGCATAGTGGGCGCCCTGGAATGCCGCCCAGGTCGAGTAGGCTATAAAGGCCGAAAAACCCATAAAGACCACCAGCGGCTGCAACCACCAGGTATCTGGGCGCGAGGTAGAGCCAAAGCTTGATGACTTCAGCACATTGAGTGACGACATAAACTCACCGTATCCTTAATCACCACACGGCGAAAGCGCGTGGATTATCCGATTCAGTTTTAATTTGTCAAATCTAAGCCCGAAGGGGCGCCAAAGCAACTGTGAGACGGATACGAGTGGGCTAGGGGAACGTCGAGAATGTCAATGAATAAAGCATGGGGGCGATAACACCCCTGCCGTAAAAAAATACTTGGAATCCCAAAACAGGCCCCTATACGATCGAGACCCTATTCTGATCAGCTGCCAATTGCCCAGTTAACCAATACGACGATGCTCAGAGTATAACAGGCCCACCTACTTTCACGAATAAAATGTCGCAAGCACCGTAAAAGATGCCCCGACGCGAGATCTAAAATTCTGTTCTCATTTGAGCATTGCGGCAGGAGCAATCAAAAATGCTTCAGAAAAAAATTAAGGTCCCCAACTCGCAAAAAACCCGCTTGCGACAAAATCATGACATTACTATATATTCTGTGGAAGCTTGTTGATTTAAACCTGAATGGGTTTGAATTAGCTTTTACACATACTTTTTGGAGGAATATTGATGAGAAAACTTCTTCTCTCTGCGGCGTTGCTGACTGGGTTAACCAGCCAGGCTTTTGCCGAAGTAAGCATTAGCGCTGACCTAGTCAGTCAATACCTATTTCGTGGGAGTGTAGAATCTAGTGCCATGTCAGTGCAACCCACCATCAACTACTCGACCGGCTCCGTGAATATTGGGACTTGGGCTTCTCGGAGTATTGATGGGGCTCACCAAGAAACAAATATTTACGTTAGCCTGGTAGCCGGGCCTGTTAACGTTACGATCACCGATTACACAGATGCCTCCCCTGATCTTTTCAAAGTCGGCGATCATCTAATCGAAGTCATGGCTTCGTATGAGTCGGGTGACCTAAGTGCAGCACTCGCTGTAGATGTTCTGAATGGAAATACCGACCTGTGGATTGAGCTTGGCTACAACTTGGGTGAAGTAGGAGATGCTGATGTTGGCTTGAGCTTAGGCCTCGGCAATGAGAAGTATACATCCGACGGCGATCCGATGCTTGCCTTAATAGGCGTCAACGTTTCTCAGGATGATTATTTTGCTTCATACCAGATCAATCCTGATGCAAAAGGAAACATGGTTTTTATAGGTAAAAATTTCTAAGATGTAGGTCTGTAAGATATTTACGTAGGGCGATGCGCGTTAAAGCGTATCGCCCTATTTTTTTTGAAACACGAATCGATGTTGGAAAATCGCGTGCTCAAAGAGGTCAAAGCGTTCTGCGAAACCAGGCGGCAGACATTTATTCTTCAACGCATCGAGCTTGTCGTCTTTAAGCTCTACGATGGAGTCGGACGCCGCATCACGCGGGCATGGATCGGCGATAAACGAGACAATCAGCGGTCTTCTTGTTCTGCGAGCGACCGAGGCCGTCGGCGGCAACGATTTTTTACGAAGGCGACAAAGGGAAAATAGTCCTGCATCGTGGCCCTGGAGGCACCGCTGAGCAGAGCGCGAGATTCAGCGAAGCCGGACTCGTGTTGCAAAAAATACGGTTATTCATAACCGTATTTCCTGACCGCATCCTCATCAAACCCCATAAAATGCGCCAACTCGTGCACCAGCGTGATCTCCACTTCTCTCGCCAGTTCGGCCCGCTCGGAAAAATCCTCTTCTAATGGCCCCTGATAAAGCGCTATCACAGCAGGCAAATCGCCGCTATCATCGAAGCGCCGCTCGGGCAGCGGCGTGCCGGTAAACAGCCCGTAGAGCACTTCCTCCGGGTCACCGGTGATCTCCTCGACGATTGCAGGATCTGGCCAGTCCTCGATGACAATCACCAAATTGTCGAGCGCCTGCCGAAATTCCTCCGGCAGGCGCTCTAACGCCTTTTCTACAAGTTTTTCGAAAGCGCGCCGAGGCATCCCCTACCAATCCGCGACGCTGCCGTCGTTCTCGTAGTAGAGTTCGCCGCCCAGCTCTTCAGAATACTCGATGTTTTTTTCTACCTCCGACGCGATCAATTCAAAACCCAGCCCTGGTTTAGTCGGCAACTCGACATGGCCGTCGACGACCTGCCATGGTTCTTCTATCAACCCCTCACCGAGGCCGATATCAACCTGCTCCTGGCAGAGAAAATTGGGCACGACGGCATCCACCTGCATACAGGCGGAAAAGGCCACTGGGCCAATCGCGCAATGCGGCAGGATGTGGATATAATAGACCTCGGCCATATTGGCGATCTTCTTCAGCTCGGTGATGCCGCCCGCGTGCGAAGCGTCGGGTTGTATATAGGATACTGCCTGCTTCTCGAAAAGCTCTTTGAACTCCCAGCGCGACAACAGCCGCTCGCCCGTAGCGATCGGGAAGGGCACGTGGTCGGAGACCTCCTTGAGCGCCTGCGCGTTTTCCTGCGGGATCGGCTCTTCGACGAACATCGGCCGCATGCCCTTGAGCTCATGGCAAACCTCAATGGCCAGCCCAGGCGCCATCTTACCGTGAAAATCGAAGCACAATTCTATATCGTCGCCGACCCACTCGCGCATCAGATAGGCTCTTTTGATGAAGGTATCGATGCGCGAAGGTGGCTCGTGCGCACGCCAAGTTCCCGGAGGCCCCGACTTAAAGGCGGTATAGCCTTTTTTCATCAGCATATCGAGGCGCTCCCTAGAGGTCGTAAGCGCCTCGTCTGTATCGCCGTGGATACCCCAGTGCGCATAAACGCGGATCCGATCGCGGACCGCGCCGCCCATCAGTTTATAGGCCGGCACATCGTAGTGTTTACCCGCAATATCCCACAACGCCTGATCGATGCCTGACAGCGCGCTCATCAACACATTGCCGCCGCGGAAAAAAGCCGAGCGGTAAACGTGCTGCCAGTGGTGCTCGATTCTCAGCGGGTCTTTGCCGATAAAATACTCAGCCAGTTCTTCCACCGCTCCCCAAGTGCTCTTGGGTTTTCCCTCAAGTGTAGTCTCCCCCCAACCGACGATGCCATTATCGGTGGTGATCTTGACCAGGCGCATGCGCTGATAGGGAGAAAACTGTTCTATCTTGGCGATCTTCATCGATTTAGCTCCGGTCTATAGTGAATAAAGGTCAATGCGCCTCGCGCGTAACCACCGAACCCGACTTGCCGACCAGGAAATCGAAGTCGACCCCTTTATCGGCCTGTAGCACATGATCGGTATAGAGGCTGACATAACCGCGAATATCATGCGGCTCGGGTCGTTTCCATTCCGCGCGGCGTGTTGCCAGCTCTTCTTCGGACACGTCCAAGTGCAAACGCCGCCCCTCGACGTCCAACTCGATCATGTCCCCGTTGCGCACCAGCGCCAAATTGCCGCCGATCGCCGCCTCAGGCACGACATGCAACACCACCGTGCCATAAGCCGTGCCGCTCATGCGGCCGTCAGAAATGCGTACGATATCGCGCACGCCTTTTTCCAGCAGCTTCATCGGCAAACCCATATTGCCGACCTCAGCCATGCCCGGATAACCGACCGGCCCGACGTTCTGCAGTACCAGCACGCTATTTTCATCTACATCCAGATCGGGGCTGTCGATGCGCTCGTTATAATCCTCGATGGTCTCGAAGACCACCGCCCGGCCCCGGTGCTGCATCAGTTCGGGCGTAGCGGCCGAGGGCTTGATGATCGAACCGCCCTCGCAGAGATTCCCGCGCAAGACGGCCAAACCCGCCGCCTCGATCAACGGTTTTTCCATCGGCGCGATCACATCGCGGTCGTAACAGACCGTGCCCTCGATATTCTCGCCGAGCGACTTGCCGGTAACCGTAAGCGCGTCCATATACAACTCGTCTTTCAGCTCCTGGATAATCACCGGCAGCCCGCCAGCGTAATAAAAATCCTCCATCAGGTATTTGCCCGCCGGCATCAGATTGACCAAGAGCGGCAACTGGCTGCCCAAGCGATCGAAATCATCTAGGTTCAGCTCGATGCCGACGCGTCCGGCGATGGCTAATAGGTGTACGATGAAATTCGTCGAACCACCGATCGCAGCATTGACCTTTATCGAATTTTCAAAGGCCTCTCGCACCAGGATATCAGACATTTTCAGGTCCTCGTTGACCATCTCAATGATCCGCACGCCCGCCATATGCGCCATGACCTTGCGCCGCGAATCCGGTGCCGGTATCGCCGCGCCGCCCGGCAGAGTCATGCCCAGCGCTTCGACCATGCAGGCCATTGTCGAAGCCGTACCCATCGTCATGCAGTGCCCGTCCGAACGCGTCATCCCAGCCTCGGCTTGGCTAAATTCCTCGCGGGTTATTTTCCCGGCGCGAAAATCCTCGCTGAACTTCCATACGTCCGTGCCCGAACCGAGTTCTTCACCGCGGTACTTGCCGTTTAGCATCGGTCCGCCGGGCACGACAATCGTCGGCAAATCAACACTGGCCGCGCCCATCAGGCACGCAGGCGTCGTCTTGTCGCACCCGGTCAATAGCACCACGCCGTCAATCGGGTTGGCGCGGATCGATTCTTCCACATCCATGCTCGCTAGATTGCGGAAGAGCATCGTCGTCGGCCGCATAATCGGCTCGCCCAACGAGGTGACGGGGAATTCTACCGGCAAGCCCCCCGCCTCGTAGATGCCGCGTTTGACGGCTTCCGCTAAATCGCGAAAGTGAATATTGCACGGGGTCAGTTCCGACCAAGTATTGCAAATGCCGATCACCGGCCGGCCATCAAACTCGTGATCGGGCAGTCCGCGCTTCATCCAGCTGCGGTGAATAAATCCGCCCTTGTCGTCGCGTCCAAACCAATCGGCGCTTCTCAACTTGCCATTGTCTTCGGCCATTGATATTCCTCTGCGTTAATTTGTTTCTGTTGGGGTGCGTTAATGCGAAGAGCAATCTATGTAATCTGCTTGCGGCTGCAAATATGCTTGAGCCCCATAAAGTGGCGCGGGCAGGGCAGCGTCCTCCGGAAAATCACAACACCGCCCTCATCCACTCACTATAGGTGCGGGCTGAATCACCCAGGCTCACTCGAGCGGGGCCTGGTCGCGACAGCGACCCAAGGGACAACGGCCCGGAGGACTTTAAAAAATCCCGCCGCGGTCACTACCCCAGCCCCACACCACAGACCAATAAACCCAACTCCAACGCCAAACACTACCCGCCGATTCGCGCTTGCAAGTCCGCACCCCCAACCGTAAGTTCGATCTATAATAACACCCTATACCACAAACTGACCCACCCTATGCACATCAACCGCATCGCCATCATCGGCGCCGGCACCATGGGCCGCGGCATCGCACAGGTCTTCGCACAGGCCGGCCTAGAAGTATTGCTATACGACTCGGATCCTGACGCGCTGGCGCAAAGTCTTGCCACCATCACCGAACGCCTGCGCCAGCAATGCGTCAAAGGCCACTTGCAAGAAGCCGCTTGTGCGACAGCCCTCGATGCCTTGCAGGGTATTGAGCGACTCGAAGCAATAGATGCCGATATGATCATCGAAGTCGTGCCCGAACGCCTCGACCTCAAGCTCGACATCTTCAGCCATTTGCGACAAGTAGCTCAAGCCCGAACGATTCTCGCCAGCAATACCTCCGGCCTAGACATCAGCGCCCTCGCGCAGGCGTCCGGCCGGCCGGACAAGGTCATCGGCATGCACTTCTTCAACCCTCCGCCGATCATGCCGCTGATCGAAGTCGTGCGTGCGTCGGAGACCTCTGAAGAGACCTTCGTCGCCGTCATCGCGCTAGCTGAACGCCTCGGCAAGACACCGATACCCGTCGCCAACAGCCCAGGTTTCGTCGCCAACCGCATTCTCTTCCCCATGATCAACGAAGCCATTTACGCGCTCGCCGAAGGCGTCGCCAGCGCCGCCGATATCGACCGCGTTTTAGTATTGGGCGCCAGTCACCCGCTCGGCCCTTTGGCCTTGGCCGATTTCGTCGGACTCGACGTGACCCTCGATATCCTCGATTCGTTCGCACGGCGTTTCGACAACGCAAAATACTGCCCGTGCCCCCTGTTGCGCGAAATGGTCGACCGGGGCGAGTTGGGCCGCAAGACGGGGCAAGGGTTTTTCTCCTATCCGTGACCATCGATGTTGTACCTTCTGCTGCTCTCAAGCCTACTAATCGCCTGCGGCTCGATCCGTCCGGCGCCGCGCTATACGGACTCGACGGGTGCCGGCGCGGTGGTCCGCGAACTCGAACAACGCCGCCGCGCCACACCCAATCGCCTCGCCCGTGTCGTCGACGGTTATCTCGGCATCCCCTACAAGTGGGGCGGCACCACCCGCGCAGGCATGGATTGCTCGGCTTTTACCCGCGCTATATTCCGCGAAACTTACGGGGTAGAGTTGCCCCGGACCTCCAAACAAATGTATGGCGTCGGTCGGGCCATTCCCCAGGGGCAAGACCTCAAACCAGGCGACTTGGTCTTCTTCAAGAATACCTATTCGGGGCCGGGCGTGTCCCACGTCGGAATCTACCTGGGCGAAGGCCGTTTCGCTCACGCCAGTTCGAGTAAGGGCGGCACCATCACCCCGCTCAACAACCCCTATTTTCAACCGCGCTATATCGGCGCCCGCCGCGTCGAACGCTGATATGCGCATCGGCCTGATCCTGCTCGCCTGCGCCATTGAGGCCTGCTGTATCTACCTGGCCTCACTCGGCGACCTGCGATCCCAAGTCTTACAGTTCTGGACCGGCTTCTTTCCTGCCTTCTTCTGCTATGCACTCGCCGCTTGGCTCGTCCTGCGCCGAGCCGACGGCTCAACCTATTTCATCCTCGGCGCCGCCCTGCTCTTTCGTCTGACGCTGTGGTGGAGCCCAGCGACGCTCTCCGACGACATCTTCCGCTACGTTTGGGACGGCCAAGTCCAACTCGCCGGTATCAACCCCTATCTCTATCCTCCCTCGGCACCTGAAGTCGCGCACTTACGCGAGGCGTTGTGGCAGAGTGTTAACCACGCTGACATTTCCACGGTTTATCCGCCCTTGGCGCAATTCTTCTTTCGCGCGGTCTGCACATTGAACCCTACTCCCGCCGCCATCAAACTCGCCCTGCTGCTCTGCGATTGGGGACTTTGTCTGCTGCTGGTCCGCAGTCTCGTCCGGCGCGGCCAAGACCCGCGCCGCGTCCTGCTCTACGCCTGGAACCCGTTACCCTTAATCGAGGTCGCCGGCAGCGGCCATATCGACGCCTTGGGCATTCTGCTGCTCTTTTTAGCCCTGCACGCATTGCAACTGCGCCATTTGACCACAGCGGTCTGCGCGCTGACAGCAGCCTTCCTCACCAAGTTATTTCCCCTGATCCTCGTGCCCACCTTCTGGCGGCGCCCCGGCGACCGCACCCTCTCCGCCTGGCTCGACCCCCGACCGCGCAAGGCCCTGTTGCTCTTTCCGGTCGTGGTCCTTGTCGCCTTCTTACCCTTCGCCGACGCCGGCACGCAATTGATAGCAGGGCTGCGAATCTATATACAGCATTGGTATTTCAACGCGGCGGCCTATTCACTGATCCACTACAGCCTATCCCCCTGGGACGGCAACGCACACTTACACGCGCGTTGGTTTTGCACCGCTTTCTTCGTGTTCTTCGCCCTATACACCCAAATCCGTTCGCGCGACCCCTACCGCGCCACCTTCATCAGCCTCGGCGCCTATGTCCTGCTCTCGCCGACAATGCATCCCTGGTATCTACTCTGGGTCCTGCCCTTTCTGCCTTTCTTCCCCCATCCCGCCTGGCTGCTCTTCAGCGGCCTGATCGTCCTGGCTTACGAAGTGCTGATGGACTATATCCATACGGGGGTCTGGCAGGAAAAAACCTGGGTCCTATGGGCACAGTACGCCCCATTTTATATAGGACTGATCGCCACCGCCTACTACCGCCGATTTATTAAAAGCAACGAATCGGCCCCTTCAGACGTCTAATAACCGGACCCTACACTGCACCATGCGATAACCTGATGTATCCGCACCCATTCCGCACATTACGGGCAAAAGCGGAAGTACTATGGAATTTATATATTTCTGTATATATTAATTCGGCGCGGGAAGCCCCTCGCACGCTAGCTGGAAAGCAATAACTGACTTGAATCGCTTCACCAAAGACACGTTCCGCCTTTTAGCCCTCTGCCTCGGCGCGCTGTGCCTGCACGGCTGTCTCGAACTAATCCGCAGACCTGCGGAAGACGGCCCCATCCCCTACACGCCAGCGGCCGCCACAATCGACACCAGTCGCACAAGACCTCCATCCAGTGTGGCCGTCGCCAAAGAAAGACCGAACATCGCCGCCTTGCCGCCAATAGCCGTCATCAACCGCCCCGAACGATCGCGCAAACAGTGGCAGAGCATCGAAAAGATCAACGAATACGCCATGTGGTGCATCGAAAACGAGATGTGGAACGAGGCTAGGGCACATCTGGAGCGCGCTATAACTCAAGACAGTCTGTCGGCCAGTCTGCACAACAACCTAGGTATCGTCTACGAGCGCCTCGGCATGGTCGATAAAGCCACTGATTTCTATAGCCGTGCCCAAGGCCTTAATCCCAGCAAAAAAGCATACGCGGCCAATTTGAGTTATCTGCAACAGCGTCAACAAGCCGCCCACGACTCGACCGGCGAATTCAATATCTTCAAGTTGGAACACGACCACCGGCCCGGCGCCCGGCGGACCGGCGAACGACCACCCTACACGGGAGAGTAAACGTGCAGGCCAAAACGAGATTGTACAACGCGTCCCTTTGGAGCCTCGCCTGCGCTTTACTGCTCGTACTATGCGCCGGGGACCTTGGCGCCCAGGACATCCTGACCCAACAGTTGCAGCAGGGATTCGGCAAGAACAAGGTCCGTTACCGCGACTTCAAGTGGGAAGTCCTCGAAAGCGAGCATCTAGAGCTGCACTTCGAGCCGGAGTTCCAGGACCTCGCGGTACAAGCCGTCGAATATCTCGAAGAGGCCTACGGCCATATCAGTGGAATTCTGCACCACGAGCTGTCGAACCGGCCGCCGATCGTCATCTACCAGTCCCACTACCAGTTCCAGCAGACCAATATCTTCCCCGATTTCCTGCCACCTGGCGTCGCCGGTTTCGCCGAACCACTGCGCTTTCGCATGGTCATCCCCTTTAACGGCGACCTCGACGAGTTCCGCAACGTGCTGGTGCACGAGCTAACCCACATCTTCCAATACGATATCGTGCACAAAGGCCCCATCAAACGCATCTCGAGCCCTATCGCGCAACCGCCGACCTGGATCATGGAGGGCATGGCCGAGTACACCACCCCAGGCCGAAATACCATCGATGAAATGGTCCTGCGCGACGCGATACTCACCGACCGGCTCATACCCCTTGAAACCATGAACGCGGCTTGGGGCCAGGGCAATGTCTTCCTCGGCTACAAGCAGAGCCACTCGCTGATGGAATATATCGCAGACAATTACGGCCCGGAAAAGATCAGCCGTATCCTGCGCCTCTGGGACACCCAGAACGACACCGACAAGCTGCTCGACCGCCTGATCGGCATGGACATGAAAACTCTCGACGATCGCTGGTCCGCCCATATGCGTAAATCGTATTGGCCGCTTTTGCAGACACGCGACTACAGCAGCGAATTCGCCGAGGAAATCGGCGACGACGACGAGGTCTTCCAAAGCTTTTCCAGCGCGCGTTGGTCGCTCAGCGGTGATATGCTTGCCGTGCTCTCCTCCGACGGCATCGAACAGCACGTCGACATTATCCGCCTAGACGACGCCTCACTCGTCGAGCGCGTCACCCGCAGCATGCGCGCCGCCGAATTTGACCATTTGAGTATCGGCAGCGGCACCGTCGCCTGGGCACCCGACGGCCATACGATCGCCTTCGTCGCCAAGGAAGGCCCCCGTGACCAGATCCTACTGTGGAGCCTTTACGACAAGGAGCTCGGCCAGACACTGGCCATGCCCGACCTCGAACTCATCGAGAGCCTGGCCTGGGCACCCGAGAGCCGCGAACTCGCCTTTATCGGCACCGGCTCCGGCCAATCCGATCTCTACACCATCAACGTCGACACCGGCGAGCGGCGCCAAATCACGGGCACGCCGCAGCGCGAAGACCACCCCAATTGGTCGCCCGACGGCCAGCATATCGCCTTCAGCTCCAAATACCACAACCAATTCGACATCAAGATCTACGATATGGCCGAGGGCACATCGCGCACCGTCGTATCGAACCCGACCGACGATCTATGGCCGCAATGGTTACCTGAAGGCAACAAACTGCTCTTCGTCTCCACCCGTGACAAGATCAATGACCTCTTCGTTTACCACCTCGACGAAGAGCGCGAATACCGCCTGACTCGCAGTCTCAGCGGCATTATGAACCCCGCCCTCTCACCCGACGGCCGACAGATCGTCTTCAGTACCTACTTCAAGGGGCGCGGACACCTCTACCTAATGGATATGCCCGAATGGCCCGGGGTCAAACGCAAAAACGCCGAGCTATTAGCCCGCATCGAATCAGCACAAAAACCGCCGCTGGCGCTTGATGGCATGCAAGTCCCCGATGACGTGGCCCTCGCTTTCGCCCCTAACCCTGAACCGACGCCCGCGATCCAAGACAACGCGACGCTCGCCGATCAGAGCAAACCCTCCGCCTTGGAAAAAGTCATCGCCCTGAAAGACCAGGCCCTGCCCGACGACGCGATACTCTTGGCCGGGGTGAAGGGGCCCTTACCGGAGAGCGAACTGCAAGGCCCCGAAGCCACCGCCTCCGTGCAACTAGACGCACAAGAGCCTATCGCGGCCAACACCGCCGACGACGACGAATTGAGCCTGCTCCGCCGCCGATACACGCCCAAACTCGAATTCGACGGTATCTCGGTGCAAATGGGGTATTTCGATGGTTTCTTCTCGTCCGTCGCGCAATTGAGCATGAGCGACCTATTGGGCAACCATTCGCTGGCCTTGGCCACCGACTACGTCGCCTCGCAGGAGATCAGCAACGATTTCAACTTCGCCGGCAGCTATGAGTACTACGGCAAGCGCCCCACCTATCGCATATCCGTATTCAACTGGAACCAGTATTTCAGCAACAACCGCACCTTTATTTCTCAGGGCCGTTTCACCGGCGGCATCAGTCGCATGCAACAGCGCGGCGCCCTCGCTAACGCCAGCTACCCGCTCGACCTCTACCGCCGGCTCGAAATGAGCTACACCTATGTCGGCGAGCAGGAAGAGCAGATATACCCCATCGGCGAACTCGGTCCAACCACCAGCACACACCTGTTCAAATCCGCCTATGTGCACGACTCGATCACCTACGGTCTGTTGGGTGCCACCGCCGGCAAACGCTATTTCCTCTCGGTCGGCCGCACCCTAGACGTCAGTTCGTCGACGCGTTCCTTCTCGCATCTGGAGCTCGACTACCGGCAGTATCTGCGGCTCGGGCGCTGGTCTGTGTTGGGCCTAAGAGCCTATGGCGTGGGGTCTTTGGGCAACGACGCGCTTGAATACAATCTCGGCGGTCCGACCTGGTTTTTGCCCTTCTACACCGGCTTCAACCTCAACACCGGTCCATTGCGCGGTTATCAATTCTCCGAATTCGCCGGCAGTAGGGTCCTCTTGGCCAACGCCGAGTTACGCGTTCCCTTCGTGCGCGGCATCCTCTTCGGTTGGCCCGCAACCTTTCTCATCCCGGCCATAGACGGCAGCCTATTCGTCGACGTCGGCACCGCCTGGAACGAGGACGACAAGCTCGACTTATGGCCCTTCTATGACCCGCACTCCAACCCCGAGCTGCCCGGCCAACCGCAGGTGCGCGCCAGCGTCGGTTTCGGTTTACTGGTCTATTTCCTGCTGCCGATGAACCTCGAATTCGCTAAACAGACCGATCTGCAAGGAAACTACTCCGACTACAAGTTCCACTTCAGCTTCGGACAAAGCTTTTGATTCGCGTCGCTTTCATTGCATTGCTTATAGGTCTATCCGGGTGCGGTGGCCGCGGGGGGTCCTTTGAAAAGGTCAAATTCCGCGCGCCCTCGCAGGCCGACCCCGCCTTGAGCCCCTTTCTCAAGGAAGTCGACCACATCGGCGTGATCTGCGTGACCGATATCGAGCCCTTCAGGGAACTGGATATCGAGAAAGTCATGGCGCGGCTGTCCAATGCCATAGCCCGGGGCCTGAGCAATATGCCCGAGACCACGATCGTACCGCAAGACGAGATCACCTGGCAACTCAAGGACATCCACTTCGACTCGACGAGCGTCTACGAGGACACCGTGCGGGCCGCGCTAAAAGAAAAGCTCAAACTCGACGCGCTGGTCTTCGTCGAACTAAAGCACTTACAAGCGCGAATGATGCCAATGTCCCCCAACCCCTACGGCGGCATGTCCGCAAACGCCGGCATGGACCTGACCATCGACCTCAAAGTCAGTCTGCTCAACCTCAATACCAACCAGATCTGGCAGCAGGGCGGCCAACAGCGCAACTACCAACCGGTGCAACTGCAACTTTTGGGCGGGGGCAATAACCAGAGCGAACGCCAACTATTGCTGGCCCTAGCCCGTCCGCTACAGCGCTTCCTCTTCCGTATCTCCCCGCCGCCAAGGCCACAGACCCGGCATTTCGAACTCAGCGGTGACTGACACAGACCGGACAAGACACAAAAAA
>JABHFS010000092.1 GCA_018672475.1 Gemmatimonadota bacterium
CGCACGATACTGCCGTCGGCCCGCCGGTCTTCCGCCGCGAAATACGCCTGTAGCGGCTCCGATTTGAGCAGCTTCGCCGCCTTTTCCTCGTCGATATCGATTCCCAACCCCGGCTGGTTGTTGCTGTACATATAACCACCGTCCATCGTCGCATGCCCCGGAAAGGCCTCCAGTTCCTCGTCGCTGAAGTGGTTCTCCTCCTGGATGCCAAAACTATAACTCGACATATCCAAATGCATCGCCGCCACCTGGTTGACCGGGTCGTTGTCGCCGCCCTCCTGCCACGCGGTGTTGATCCCGTAAAACTCACACAGTGTCGCGATCTTGCGACAGGGCGTAATGCCGCCGCCCTTGGACACACGCACCCGCACGAAGTCAATCAAGCGCTCGGAGATCAGCGGCAGATACTCGTGCACATTAACGAAGAGCTCGCCCATCGCCTGCGGTGTGGTGCACTGCTGGCGCATCAGGCGAAACCAGTCAATCTGCTCGGGCGCCAGCACGTCCTCCAAAAAATACAGCCGATAGTCTTCCAACCTTTTCGCCAGCGCCACCGCCACCTGCGGCCTGAGATGCTCGTGCACATCATGCGTCAGCTTCGGTCCGAAACCCAGCCGCTTGCGCAAAAAGTCAAACATTGCCGGAATGGCTTCGAGATAGGCCTCGTCGTCAAAGGCCGCCGCATCCGACCAGGCATTTTTCGGTTTGATCGCGTCGTCCAAAAAACCGCCACCGCCATACCCGCCCAACTGGCAGCGGATCACCGGCCAGCCCTCATCGATATAGCGCTGGATATCGTCGACCAATGCCTCGTGATCCTGACCGCCGGCATGCGCATAACAAGGGACCGCCGCACGACTAGCACCGCCCAATAAATCATAGACCGGCATGCCGGCCTCCTTGCCCTTGATATCCCACAGCGCCATATCGATACCGCCCAAGGCCGCGTTGAGGATGGACCCTGCGCGCCAATAACCGCTGGTAAAAAGTGACTGCCAAATATCTTCGATGCGGCTAACCTCGCGGCCGATCAGCATCGGCCCTAAACTCTCTTCGATCGCGGTGACCACCGTCGCGGCGTGGTAGTGTTCGCTGGCCGAGCCGATACCGTAGAGCCCGGGCTGGTCGGTGATAATCTTGACGATTACCCAGGTGCCGTTTGTACGGGTGCGAATACAGCGGACTTCCTTTATCTTGGCCATTTGTGCGCTCCTTTAGTAAATTTGAATTGAGCCTGCTTAATGTTGTTTACTCCCACAGGGATCTTCCATGACCGCCTTCCAGCCCTACGTCTCCCTCGAAAATTACATCGGCCGCCGTCTGCTGGCGCTATTGGCCGCGCTGGCAATCGCCGATATCGTGATCCTCTTCAGCATCTCGATGAGCATCCTTCTCTCGGGCATGGGCGGCGGTACGCAAGAGATCGTGCGCACCCGCGCCATCGAGGTCATCAACGCCCAGGGCCAACCCGTTTTGGTCGCCACCACCGACGCACACCAAAACGGCGTATTGTGGGTCGGCGCCCAAAACGGCCAGGGCGGTGTCAGCCTCAACGCCGACGCGTCCGGCAATGGCTTTCTCGTCGTCAATACCGCCTCCGGCATCCCCCAGGTTTCCGCCGTCGCCAGCGACTTGGAAGGCGGCGGCCTGCAGATCTACAACGCCGACGGCCAGCAACTCGGTTTTATGGGCGCCAGTGAAGGCGGCAGCGGCCATCTGACCCTGCACGGCACAAAAGGCGACCTTTTAGTCCTCGCCGGCGAGGACCAAAACAGCGGCCTGCTGATGGTCAATAACGACCTGGGCACCAATATCTTCTTAGCCGGCGCCGACTCGGCGCAAAACGGCGGCATCCTGATCAACGGCCGCCGGGGACACAATCTGATTTACGCCGGCGCCGGGGCCGGCGGCAATGGCGGTGTGCATGTCAACGCCGCCAATGCCGCCAATCTCATCTTCATCGGCTCCGACGAGCAGACCAACGGCACCGTCGGCATCTGGGACCGCAATGGCCAGGGCAGCGTGATAAGGAAGTAACCCCGACAGACTGCTGTACGCATCACCGTACTACCCCCCCCTCCCGATCCACTGGGAAAGAGCGAAATCCCGCTCGCCGCGTCAATCTCTTTGCCGTAAATGGTGACTAACTCACAGAAATTAGCGGAGTGTTGCGGCAACTTATGTTTGGCGCTGGGCTAGTTTTGACGGCTGTTGCTGCGAGGCAGATGCTCTGGTTAGAGGGACACACCATAACTCATTCTCGCCGAACATCCCTGGTCGGCTCCGAGGGTGTACGCCCCCAACCAGACCTCAATCGCTTTAGCCAGAAATGTGACAGGGCGCGAAAAAATAAAGGCGCGCCATGCACCACCGATCGCGAAGGGTATGAGCCCCGCGCCCGTCCCAATTTGCCCCCTTTGTCCTATTATATCCTCTTGTAATCACTATTGTCCACATTAAAACGCAGTAGTGTAGGCTGGGCTGGGAAAGGCGGTGTGATAGAATTTGAGCCGTCTTTCGAGGTCGGTTGCACCGGATGAATGACTGGGTGCGGCGGAGTCGTGACCGATGAAGTCTGCGGTATAACATTCGTCCAGGGTGTCCCCTATCGGGCTTTTCGAATTCTATCGTCCGATAGGTTCTATAACTCGTTGAAGACGTTGAAGACGCTGAAGATGCGGCGGATGGTTGCTTTGTTTTTTTCTACTTGGCGGGTCATGGCGCGGCGGCTTCTGCGGCTATTTCTTAGTTATAGCTTTCTTTTAAAAAATAGTTATTGCGGGGAATAATCAATTTCTACTGGCACCGTCGAAGGTGGTGCGGGGGGGGATGCAGGCGGGCCGGTTTTGCGGTGCGGCTCCGGGTGTTTTTAGTCCCCCGGGCGGCCACCCTTCAGGTCGTCGTCACGACCACTCCGCAACTACAATATCTCTCTCCAACTACACTCCAACCTCCACCTCTTCCACCTCCCCCGCCGCCAACCGCTCTCCCGCCAGCAAATACTCCGCCCGCACCTCCGCCGGAATCGTCCGCCAAACCAAAAATCGCTTGCGCAACACCCCAAGAAAGCTCGTATTCAACCGCTTCCAACTCGCCACATCTCCGCTGACCCGCTGCAACTGCATCTCGATGCGGTAAATACCCGGGATATCCTCCGTCGGCAACGTGCGCAACACCACCCGCTGGCTCACACCCAAATCGTAAGGCGCCAACCACACCATTAGATCCAGCGAATACACCGGGGCCTCGCCCCCCTTCTCCAAATGAAAATCAACGCCCTCGGTCATAAAATCACCGACCGAACCCTCGCCGTAGGAGGCGAACACGCGGTGCAAATAAGCGCAGGAGCCCAACGCGTCGCCCTTCGCCAAAGTAAAGGGAAAGTCAAAATGCCAATCGTCGCCGTCCGGCTCGGGAAACTTCCAGCGCCGGGTCACATCTGGCACCGACATCGAAGCCGCCTTGCGCGCCGGGTAGATCGTCGAGACGACTACCGTCGCCATAACGACTAAGGTCGAGAAGATCGCCGACAGGGAAGAGTAGTTGAGGAACATGCCACCCAATAAGTCGTAGCGCGTCAACAGCAAGGTCGTCGTCTGCCCGACCAGATAACCAAGCACCGCGCCGACGATCGCGAAGACCATCGCCTCGGCGATAAAGAGCGAGGCGATGTGGCTCGGCGCCAACCCGACGGCAGAATAGACGCCAATCTCGCCCGAGCGCTCGTAGACCGCACCCATCATCGTATTGAGCACGATTAGCGAGGCGATTAAAAGCGGGATAAACAGATTGCCCATGCCCGACAGCGAAGCCGAGCCCATCGAAGTGTAGACGCGGACCACATCGCCCTCGCCGACAAACAAAGGCACCGCCACCCGCGAAACAAATTCCTCGACTTGCTCTAACAAGGTTGCGCGATCGCTGAAACCCGTAATCGCGATTGAACGCAGCGTGCCCCCCAAATCAATCACCTGCTGATAGGGTAAAAATGCGACATTATTAGCCAATAAATGCGTAAAGGTCTCGATCGCGGCGGTGTCCATCAGCCGCGGATCCAGCCCCGCCATCTCCTCCATCTTCTTGGCCTCGGCCACGGTATCAACAGGAATTGGGCTCTCGTTGTCCAAATCGCGCAACGCGTCGATCGCGTCGCCGTCGATCAAGCCAATTACCCGATACGATCGGCCCATCATCCAGATACTCGCTGTGCCGACCTGCTCCGGGCCGATGCCGACAATCGCGCCCATCGCCTTGGGCAAAATACACACATCGCGCTCGTCCTCTGCAAACCAGCGACTCTTGTCGCCGATCAGCAAATCCTCTATACCCATGACCTGGCGCTCGTCCGACGTCAGCCCCAGGATCGCCCCGGCAAAACTCTTTTTCTGCGCTTCTTTGTTGTCGATGTCAATGTAGGCGCGCTCACCGATGATCTTCGAGGTCAACCACGAACGCGGCACCACATGCGCCGCATTGCCGAAAGCACTCTGCGCGTAGTCGAGCACCGATAGCTGCATGCCCTTCCAACCGCGGTCCCGCAACAGCGCGCCTTCGTAACTCGGCACATTCGGGCGCGGAATCTGATAGAATTTGAGATAGCTCTGCACCGAAGTGAAGGCCTGCGCGGTAAAGGTCAACAGCGTGATCGTGGTGACGGTGAGCACCGTGCGCAACTTGCGTTTGCGCAAATTCGAGATGCCCAACGATACCGCCGCCGCCGTCGCGCTCAACCGGCCAATATCCGCCTCGTGCACGCCGGAGGCTGCGCGTTTGCGCAGGGCCACCGCGCGGGTAAAACGGCCTAGGATCATGCCCAATGCCGTCGCGCCAATCGCGAAGATCACAAAGGACAAGAAGATAATGTAGGGCGAGGTGCTCAACTTGAAGGCCGGGTGGATAAAACGCATCACCATGAAAATGGCCAGAAAGAAGAAGGCCGCGCCGCCGACCTGACGCCGAATATCGGCAAAGCCGAAGAACAGCCGTTCGCAGCAAAACGAGAAGGGCAGCAACAACGCAAAATAGAAGATCACCCCGTAGACCGTATCATCGGCCGTCGACTTGATATCGGGATAACCGCGTCCTTCAAGACCCCAAGCTTTGCGCGTGGCCTGCTTGTACTGGCTGTAGCGGCGCGCCTGCAAGTGCTCTTCCGCCGCGATCAGCTCCTCGCGCGCGTCCTCGTGTAACCGCATGAACTTGTCGTTGCGCACCCCGTAACGGGCCAATTGTTTGATACGCACATCGTCTAAAACCCACATGTCCCGGGCCGCCGCATAACCGGGCCGCAATACTACACCTTGATCGATCGGGTACCCCTTACCCAAGGCCCGCTTCAGCACCTGCTCGTCGACCTCTTCCGGGCTAACCGGGTCGGCGACCCATTCGGCCGGCGCGCCGCTGAGCAAATAGCGCACACCAAAAAGACTAGTGCTCATCAGCGCTTTTATATTGGTACCCGGCTGTGCATAAACCACCGATGCCAGCGTGACCTTGCCCTCCTCGTTACCCTGGTCCTCGACAAAATCCGCGCCCCACGACTGCGGCACCCCGTCGCGCTCGTCTAGCACCGTCATGTGGTCCAACACGGACAAGTAGCGCGAATCCACCGTCTCAAAAAGACTCAACGCCCGGCACTCGAACAGCACCTGCAACATCTCGTTTTCCCACCAGCCCCACGCGTGCAGCATCGGATAGGTCTCGTTGCCCTCCTGGCCCATATCGGGTGCCGAAGTAATTTCACCCCATTCGTCGAGCTGATAGGCCTTGATCGTATTGTCGAGCTTGTTGCGCATGATGTCGAAACGGAATTTGCCCTCGTCGTCGGCCGCCTGCGCGATCAAGGTGCGGACCCCGCCGACGGAGTTCGGCCCCAACTGCTGATAGGTCACCAACGCCTGCGGCACCGGTTTTTTCGGCACCGCGAAATTGATATCGCGGTCGAACCAATAGATCGCTCCGCCCAAGCTATGGCCGTAGTCCTCCAGCTCCAGCTTGCTCGGCTTGAGAAACTCGGCGTCGCGGGCCGACCAGGCCAGCATCGCCGCGAGCGTCTCGATCTGCCGGGTGAGGTTGGCCATGTTCATCGACTCGGGTAAATCAAGCGGCGTGTCGATGCGTTCACGCGCGTCGTTGGCCGTCGCTAACGCCAAGGCCTTTTGTCCGACAAAGGCGGCGGCCTCGCTGGCAAAAGCCAGCGGGATCGGCATGTAGTTTTTCCAGGTGCGCTTCGGCGGAGTGATCGCCTCGTAGTGGCGCGTGCTATCGGCGAAGATCTCCTCGGCGGCCAAGCTCAGCCGCTTGGAATAGGGCGCCAACATGTATTTGACGTAATTGTCGGTCTTCCATTTATGGTTGTAGAAGGTGCCCATGCCGAAACTGGCGGTGCGGTCGGCGTGGCTCGACAGATCCAATGACAGCATCAGATCGAAATCGATGCGCTGATCTTCTGCCATGCGCTCGCGAAAATAATCGCTGCGGCGGCTGTGGCGGTAGAGAAAATCGTTGATGCCTGACAGGCCCTCGAAATGCCCAGAGGTCGCCAAGAAAAGGATCGAATAATGCGGGCGATGCGCTTTAAGGGTCTCGATCAATTGCAACATCGCGACAATGCCCGCCGCATTTTCCGCGCCAGGGGCCAATGCCGGCACCACTGAGATCGCGTCGTAATAGGCCTGGATCACGATGACCTGGTCCTTCCACGCCTGCGGATTCTCGCGGCTTTTTTCTGGCAGCATCTCCGCTGAACCCGGCAGCCAACCGTAGAGGTTGCGCGCCTCGACGCCTTGCCAATCCATGCGCGCGTTCAAGTGCACGTCAACCGGCCCCGCCTCAACTTCGGCGATCAGGGCCAAGGCATCCTCTCGCTCAATCCAGAATCGCGGAATATCGACCGACACCTTGAGAAACTTGTCCGCCGCCTGCTCGCGGTTGACGCCGCCATTGTCATAAAAGACAACGGCCTTGGCGCCCAGTGAAGCGGGGTTGAGATAGTTTTGCCCGCCGGAAAAATCGAGCAATACCACACCGCCCTCCACCACTTGCCCATCCAACTCCTTCAACTCGCCCTTGCCGCCGTAAATAAGCGGGCCGTCGACCCCCCCCTCCGGTAACGACGAAGTCCGCACCCCATTCGGCCACAAACTGTAGAGCTGTTTGCGCCCACCCCCCTCAATCAGCAACTCGGCGCCGCGATCCATCGGCACCGCCACCTCAAAGGCCTCGCTCTCAATATCCTCCAACCCCAATTCCTCAAAGCGCTGACGCACGTATTCGTAGGCCTGCCGCTCGCCGGGATACCCCGGCACCCGCGAACCAAACGCGGCAAAGCGCTCGATCTCAGCGGTGACACCCTGTTCGTTGATCCGCGAGACCAACGCGCGCAGTTCGGCCGCTTCTTGCTCGTTGACCAACCGGCCGTCGAGTGGTTTGTTGGGCTTCCAGCCGAAGAAATCGTTCACTGCCTGGCTGATCTTGCCCGGGTCGCCGATGCCGACGGCAGCGATCATTAGTGCGGCAAAGGCTAAAAAAAGGATATTCAGAAGTTTGGACATGTTTTTCGCTCTGTTTTTTCCAATTTATCTTGCTTGATGGTATCTTGTATCTTCTGGTAACCGCTGGGGATGGACGGTCCGGTCTCGGGGTCCGTCTCCGGGTGTTTTTAGTCTGCCGGGCCGTCGCCCCTCGGGTCACCGTCGCGACCACTCCCCACACCCACCTCGGAAAACACCCTGCGTCGCACCCCATGACCGGCCCTCGGAGACTTAGGTGGTTTCCGCTTCCAGTCCCCACGGCCAAAGCCTTGCCTTACGAGACACAACGTCATCCTCTACAATCACGGACAAACCTCGGCGTAGCCTCCTCCCCCCCCAAAATACTGAAGTTGCGGAGGGTTGGTCGAGGGCATTCTCGCCGCGGATTTTTTTCGATTTTGCAGGACAGCAAAATCGGGGAAACCCCCTCGGAGTGGCCCAGGGATGGCCCACGAGAATGAGCGAGAGAAACCCTTCGAACCACCTCGTCTCCCACGCGGCCCAATATACACCATCACCCACCGTGCTACAAACAAGATTCACCCGTGAAAATAAGGATGCCCCTCACCCATAAACCAAAAAACATCCACCAAATACGACACGCCCACCCCAAGAAAATACCCCGCAATCAACCCCATAAAAAAAGGCCGCGCATCGCGATAAGCCGAAATGCCGCCGTAGCGCATGATCGAGCTCTTGCAAAGCCAGGCCAAAAAGATCGAAAAGACGATCAACCGCGTCATCCACAACGGCGCCAAGGTGATGCCTATCGGATGTAAGGGCCACCAATGGAAACGATACTGCAGCACGGCCAATACCGCGTACGAAACGATCCCGATGCCAAAATAAGACAGCTTATTCCAATCGGTCGGCCACGGCTCGTTAAAATGGCGAATGACCCCGTCGTAGGCCATGCCGCCGGCGCCGCCGCCGGCGACAAAATACCAGGAGCCAAAATTGCCGGCGCCATACTGATAACACAGTGATAAGACGAAATAGAGACAGGTGATAAAACCGACCACCGCCGCCAGACCCAATGCCCAGGCCATCGAGCGACGAATCCGGTAAATCTCGGCAAGCCGCGCGCCGTGCGCCGCCGCCGGCATAAAGAGCGACTGCACGTCGCCGAACCAGGCGTAGGTAATTCCCAGCGCGACCAGGTTGCGGCCGCCGATGCTGGTGCCCGTGATCGCGAGCGTGAAGGCCTGCGCCCCTACTGGCGGCCCGAGGAAATAGACCCCTGCCTGCACCACCAGTCGCGTGACGCCATAATAGGCCACTAAGACCCCAAAAATAAAGAGCACGGCGATGTGCAAATCCATACCCGATTTCCACAACCAGCCGAGAATGTAGACCAGCCCGATAAGAAAACCGTAGACCGCCGTGCGATACGAAACCATTTCCTCGCTGTCGTCGATGGTCTGTTGTCCCCTAAAGACCTGTCGCATGACCTCGCCCAAGTGTCGCCGCCCCATCCACAAGCTCACCACCACCATCGCCACGAAGCCGCCCCAGGCCTGCCAGGACAGCGACTGCATGCCCCAGACGAAGGCATCGGGCCGCGTCACATCGTAGCCGATGCGGTTGGTGACGCCCTCTTGCACTACCGCGAGCAGATAGAAGAACACGATGCTGAACGACACACTGGTGCTGACCAAATACATAAAGCCGATCACCGGGAAGTAGAGCATCAGACTGATGGCGGGGAAATCTCGGCTGAATTGCAAGGTGACGGCCTGGGTGAACTCGAGCTTAGGAAAGCCGATGTAGAAGGACCCGATCAAATTAAAAAGAATCATGCCCAACGGGATCGCGACCCCTAACCAAAAACCCTTAGAGCGCACAATCGGCCGCCCGCCGTCGTCGATCAACAAGCGCGGCATCTCCATTAGCGGAAACACTAGCCGTTCGTGCACCGCCCACTGCCGGCGAAAGACCACCACCATGCAGAAGCAGACAAAATAGACCGTTAGGATCAAGCTCAGCATCCAAAACAGCGGTCCGATCCATACGTCGAAGGGAATGGTCTGGCCCTTCGGCAAGCCCTCGTAAAACCAGCGCATCGCGTCGCCGCTATTGTCGTGCGGGAAAATCCACTCGGGCAAATAGGGGTGGATATTGCCGGCCCAATCGTTTTCCGGCGTAGCCCCATAATAGGGCGACGAGATAATCGCCAACAAGGTCCCAACGATAAAGGTCGGGATCCCCGTCGCCGCCAAACCCATAATCACGATCGTCGCCAATTCCCCCGGCTGCAACATCCACCGCTCGCGCCAACGCCGCACCAGCGCATTGGCCAAAAAAATCACTACAAAGCAAAAACCCGCGCTGGTCGGGAAATACGACCAGGTGATCTCCGAGGACCGCACCATCCATATCGAAAAGGGCGCACCGGTCACCACGGCCATCACTACTATTATTCCTAATATCGCCGAACGGAGGGTCATACTATTCCGTCCCGGCGGCAGAAGCCCTTATATTTGATCATTAACCATCCACATCTTTATGCTTTTTTGCCTTTATTATTTATTATTTAGTTAGAGGTTTTAACATCAACCGTAGATGCTGCGGGGTGGACAGTCGGCACCATGGAGGCCTCAGCTACTTTAGAAACTCTTATAGGTCTAAAACCAACAGCTATAAGATAGCCTGCCACTTTTATTAGGATCTACAGTCCACAGAAATAGGATAGCCTGTCACCTTTGTCAGGATCTAAAACCAACAACAACGAGAAGACCTACCCTATTTATCAAGATAGAAATCAACAACAATAAGATAACCAACAATTTTTATCAGGGCCAAAACCAACAACCATAAGATTATCTATTTTTTTCAGGATCAAAATAGACCAACAACAATTAAGATAACCTATAGGTCGGTCAGAGGATATTCCCGCAACGGTTTGCATGGCGTATTTTGCAGGACAGCAAAATACCTTGTCCACCCTCGGAAGATCACAGGATGTGATCTGAGTTCCCGAAGGGCGCGTAGCGCGTAGCGATGCATGCATGAGTGAAGGGGGTAGCCTATGCTCGATCGTCACTAGCAGAACAGCCAAATGCCCTTATTGATACTAGCCCTGCTGCTCTCGGCCTGCTCCAGCAGCACCGGCCCCGACAACACCACGCAAAAGTCTCTCTGCTCCGACACGCCGGGCACCATCTGCACCTGGGCCGGCACCGGCGACGCCGGTTTCAACGGCGACGGCCACACCCTACTCGCCTCCACTCTCTATTGGCCCGTCGACCTCGCCTTCACCGATTCAAACACGCCCTACATCCTCGACTGGAACAACCACCGCGTCCGCCGCGTCACCGCCGACAACACCCTAACCACCGCCATCGGCACCGACTTCATCGGCGACGGCCCGTACGATGAGTCGGACCAAAGCTTGCCCGGCGCACCCGGCGGCGAAGTCCACCTCAACCACCCAACGCATATCTTGCCGCTAAACGACGGCACACTGCTATTAACTTCCTGGCACAACCACAAATTGCGGATCTACGACCCGCACACCGACCGCGTGCACATCATCGCCGGCTCCGGTCCGGGTTTCGCCGGCGACGGCGGCCCGGCCCGCGACGCGCTGTTGAGCCAACCGCCGCAAACGGCCATAGCCCCCGACGGCAGCCTCTATGTGCTCGACCAACGCAACCAACGCGTGCGCAAAATAGACGCGAATGGCGTTATCACCACCGTCGTCGGCACGGGCGAACCCGGTTTTTCCGGCGACGGCGGCCCCCCGAAGCAAGCGCAACTGCAACTGCCGGCCGGCGCCAATCCGCTACCCGCCGGCAGCCTGGCCTTTGACGTACAAGGCCGACTCTACATCTCCGATGCACTCAATAATCGCATCCGCCGCGTTGACTTCGAAAACGATCTTATCGAAACAGTCGCCGGCAATGGCACCGCCGGTTTTGCCGGCGACGACGGCCCGGCGACAAGCGCCGCGCTCAACAACCCACGCGACCTCACCTTCGGCCCCGACGGCCAGCTCTATATCGCCGACGAACTCAACCACCGCATTCGGGCCCTTGATCTAACGACCGGAACAATCACCACCATCGCCGGCAACGGCAATGAAGATTTCTCCGGCGACGGCGGCACAGCATCCGATGCCGCGCTCAACCGACCCGCCGGTCTCGACTTCGATATGCAAGGCCAACTCTATATCGCCGACACCTACAACCACCGCATCCGCCGGGTCACGCTACCATGATCTATCTACTGCTCCTACTCGCCGCCCTGTCCTTCAGCTCCTGCAGCTCTTCGCCCACTGGCAGCGACAGCGGTCCTTACGGCCGCATCGAAACCTATGCCGGGACCGGCGAAGCAGGCAAAGGCCCCGATGCTGCTGCGCTGCGCAAAGCGAAGTTCTATTTGCCGCTCGACCTGACCTTCGGCCCCGACGAGCGCCCCTATATCCTCGATTGGAACAACCACCGCATCC
>JABHFS010000093.1 GCA_018672475.1 Gemmatimonadota bacterium
CGGAGGCCGATGTGCTCGGCGAGGTTGGACTCGACTACAAATGGGCCGTGACCGATGAGCAGCAAGCGCGACAGCAGGATATCCTGTTGCGGCAATTCGACTTGGCCGAGCGCTTTCGCAAGCCGGTCAACCTGCACTCGCGCCGTGCCCAGCGTCAGACAATGCAGCGGGCCATTGATTTTCGCCGCAGTACAGGGCTCAATGCGCAACTCCACTGGTTCACCGACTCCAAAAAACTCGTGCGGATCTGTAACGACGAGGGCATCTATGTTTCCGTCGGGCCAACTGCGATTGACGATGTGCGGACTCAGCAGGTGGCGCTCGGCATTGACCGCGCGTTGTTGCTATTGGAAACGGATGCACCGGTGCCGATCGGTGGGGTGGTGGGTCATCCCGCGCGGGTTGCTGAAGTGGCGCAGGAGATGGCTCAAGTCATGGGCTTGAGCATGGGGGAGATCACCGCGCTGACGGCTGCTAATTTGCAGCACTATCTAGGTGGCCCACCTTGACTTTTCGCGACTTATATTCTATTGTTGTTTTTCTTACGGCCTTGTGATTAAACTAGTTGGAGTCCCGCCTTCCCCCCAGGTTTTTACGCCTATCGTATTTAGCTACTAGTTCCCCTAAGTCTATCTGTTCGCTCAGTATTGTAGCGGTTAGGGGCCAGTTTTGTACGAATGCCACGAAACCGAGAGGGGGGCTTGTTATGAAGACATTATTAATTACGGGTGGATGCGGTTTTATTGGCAGTAATTTCATCCACTACGCACTCGCAAAATATCGACAATATCGCGTTGTTAATCTAGATAAACTGACGTACGCGGGTAATCCGGCCAATCTAATTGGTTTGGTGGACGATGATCGCTACCGCTTCGTCGAAGGGGACATCTGTGACCCAGCGACGGTCGGGCCGTTGGTTGCTGAGGCGGATATCGTCGTCAATTTCGCTGCCGAGAGCCATGTCGATCGTTCGATCATGGGCGGTGCTGAATTTGTACAGACGAACTTCAATGGGACCTATACGCTCTTGGATAGCGCCGTAAAGCACGGGGTTGAACGCTTCCATCAGATCAGCACCGACGAGGTTTACGGTAGCATCGATGAGGGTGCCTGGACCGAGGAATGGCCGCTCGCACCGCGCAACCCCTATTCGTCGACGAAGGCCAGCGCCGAGTTGTTGGTCCGTGCGTACCATATCACACATGGCTTGCCGGTAGTGACGACGCGGGCTTCGAATAATATCGGGCCTTTCCAATACCCGGAAAAACGCGTTCCGCTCTATATCACCAATGCAATCGACGATTTGCCATTGCCGGTGTACGGCGACGGGTCGCAAGTGCGCGACCATCTTTATGTCGAGGATCACTGCTCGGCTATAGACCTGGTTCTGCATCAGGGTGAAATCGGTGAAATATACAATGTCGGCGGCGAGAATGACGCCACCGGCTTAGAGGTGGCGAAGGTAATCCTCAAACGGTTGGGCAAGGACGAGAGCCTGCTGAAGTTTGTCACGGACCGGTCAGGCCACGATCAGCGCTATGCCCTCGACTCGTCGAAGGTCCAGGCTCTGGGTTGGCAGCCGGCGAGTGATTTCCGCGTCGCCATGGAGCGCACGGTGGATTGGTATGTCGAAAACGAATCCTGGTGGCGCGAGATCAAGGAGCGGCAGGACTATAAGGATTACTACCAGCGCAATTATGGCAATCGGTAGACAGGAGGAACTATGTTGAAGCGGATTATTGGTCTCGTTCTTACTCTGGGTATTCTGGGCACGGCGGGGTCTGCTGCTGCCCAAGAAGAAGAGTTGCAAAAACTGGTCGATGAGAGTCAGCAGCAACAGGAGGACTTGGAGCAGATCCCTGGGGGGGACCTTCCGGGCTTGGGCCAGGATTTGGTCTCTGGAAAAATCCGCCTGCCCTCCGGCGAAGAAGTGGAGAAGCTACGCATCAGCCAGGATCGTGAGATCGATCCCGACACGTATATAGTGGGTCCCGGCGATGTGATGCAGCTCTATGTCTGGGGCGAGTTCGATTTGTCCTATATGCTACAGATAGACCCCGAGGGGTATGTTCTCATCCCCACGGTCGGAGCCTTCGATGTCTCGGGGCTGACGCTGACGGAGGCCAAGGCACACGTCTTGGGCGCCGCGCTGCACAAATATCCGGGCGTCGACGTTACGATTAACCTGGCCAGCATGCGCTTCTTTACGGCCTACGTCACCGGTGCGGTGCTCAAGGAGGGCAGCTTTACGATTAATCCGACGACGAGGGTCTCGGACCTGATCGAGCTAGCCGGCGGTTATACGGACGAACTACGGGGAACTACGTTCCAGGACGATGTGGGCGGCCAGAAGGTCACTCGCGTGCGCCAGGTCGTCAACCAGGCGACGTCGCGGCGCTCGATACAGCTCATCCACGACGACAATACGGTCGAGGTGGTCGACTTGAGTATGTTTCTCGCCACCGGCAATGTCGAGTACAACCCCTATGTGCGGATGGGCGATGTGGTCAGAGTTACATTCCGAGACAAGATGATGTATGTCTTCGGCGCGGTCAACCGGCCTGGCCGGCACGAGTTCCAGCCGGGGGACACCATCGAGAATTTGGTGAACCTGGCTCAGGGGTTGCGCCGGGACGCGCCGCTGATCCGGGCCGAGCTCTGGCGTTTCCGGTCGGGCACCGAAGAGACCGAGATCATTGAGTTGGGCAGTAATGAGGAGGGGAAGCCGGGTTTTACATACGAGGATATACGCCATGTTGAGCTGCAATCGAACGACATGCTCTTTATCCGCGCCCGCTCTTTGTGGCAGCAGATGCCGACGACGCTGGTCTACGGCGAGGTCCAGTACCGGGGCCGCTACCGCATTGTCCCGGGCGTCACGCGGCTCAAGGATGTGGTGATGATGGCCGGCGGTTTGTCCAAGGACGCTTCGCTCGTCGGCGCAAAGGTTGTTCGAACCAAGATGCGCACCAAGGTCGATCCGGAATTGGAACGTTTGCGGTCATTGAGGCGAGTGACGGGGCTGGCCGGTTTGGACAGCGAAGACAAGGCCTATCTCAAGACCAAGGCCCGTGAGCAGAAGGGGCGTGCATCGGTCGATTTCGAACGACTGTTCATAGAAAACGACGAGGATCAGAATATCTTTCTCGAAAGCGGCGACGTAATTTATATCCCGACGAAGCGGCGCACCATTAGTGTCAGCGGACAGATGCAGAAACCCGGTTTGATCGACTATGAACCAGGACTCAGCGTGCGGTATTATATGGATAAGGCCGGCGGTTATACGTATGAGGCTAACAAGAGCGGGGCCCGTCTGATCCGGGCACGCACCGCGATCCGCGAAGAACTGGATTTGAAGTCGATTGTCGGGCCGGGTGACGAGATATGGGTGCCGCAGAAGGAGCGGGTTAACTATTGGGCCTTCTTCCAATCGACGATGCGCACCGTCGCCGAAACCCTGACCTTGGTGGTGTTGGTACGGTCCTTTTAGCCCAGGCATTTCAAGGAGCACGAAGCAATGGAGAGAGAAGAGAGAAAAGAGATCGATATCCTCGATTTGCTGGCCGCGCTGTACGCGGGCAAAGGGCTGATCATTGGCGGGACGTTGGCCATATGTGTATTGGCCGGGGCGCTGAGTTTCTTGATACCGAGGGAATTTGAGTCGACGGTACAGATCTTGCCGCCGAAGGAACAGAAGCAGGGTTTTGGTTTTTCCGACCTGCTCTCGGCCCTGCCGATCCCGACCTTGCGTTTGGGTGAAAAGGGCACGCCGGCCGATATCTTCGTCGCCACGCTCAAGAGCCGGCTGACCCGACGGGTGATGATCGAAAAGTTTAACTTGCTGGAGCGCTACGGAGCCGAGTCGATGACCGACGCGGTCGAGATACTTGCCGAAAAGACCATAGTCGACAAGACCGAGGACGGCACGATCTTGATCGCAGTGCTCGACCAAGACCCGCAGACGGCGGCCGACATGGCCATGCACTATACCGTCATACTTGATAAGACGAATAAGGACATTGCTCAAATCACCGCCTCCGAGCGTCTCTTGTTTATCCGCTCGTTGTTGAGTGATGAAGACGAGAAGCTCGAAATGAAAATGAAAAGCTTGCAAGAGTTTCAGTCCAAACATAATGCCATTGCGATCGAGGACCAGGCCCGTGCGGTAATTGGCGCCGCCGCCGCGATGCAGACCGACGCGATGGAGCTGGAGATTGTTCGCCAGGGTTTTATCCTTTCCGGTCTGGACGAAAACCACGACAAGGTGAAAAAACTCAAGCGCGAGATTCTATTGCGGCAGGAGGCGATGACTTTCCTGCGCGAGGGCATTCAACCCGCGGGTAGTGGCGATCCGCTCAAGGACAAGAGGCTGCGGCTCGATATTGAGCAGAACCTCTTTTTGCCGCTCAGGGAGATCCCGAACGTGGCGCAGGAGTACGCCAAGCTGGAAAAGGACGTATTGGTACAGAAGGCCCTATTGCAGTTGTTGTTGCAGCAGGAAGCGGAGGCCTTGATTGAAGCCAAGAACACGACTTCGACGGTGCAAGTTCTTGATCCGGCGGTCGCCGCCGAAATCAAGGCTAAGCCGCAACGGTTGCTGATCGTCTTTGTCGCCGGCGTGCTTAGCTTGTTTGCCTCGATATGTTATACGTTGGGTGTGGTCTACGTGCGTTCGTTGAAGACGCGCTGGAAGGCCGATTACGGAACGCGGGCCTGAGTCTGATGGATATTCAGGTAAAGGTCGTCAATAAGGGCGGTCAACCGCTGCCCTGCTACGAGACGGCGCAGAGTGCGGGCCTGGATTTGCGCGCCGCGCTCGCCGAGGACCTGGTCTTGGCCCCTGGTGCGCGTGCGCTGGTAGCGACCGGCCTCTATCTGGAGATTCCCGCGGGCTACGAAGCGCAGGTCAGGCCGCGCAGCGGCCTGGCGCTCAA
>JABHFS010000094.1 GCA_018672475.1 Gemmatimonadota bacterium
GCGTGTTGTCGTGCAAGATGTCTGGGGTTTTGTTGGATGGTGGGTCGTCTGTATTGCCGGTGCCCTCTTGTAGCGGCTTTGTCGATAGGGGGTCCTGGTTGTTATTTTCTTCTATTATCTCCAGGGGGTCCTGTTCGGCTAAAAGAGCCGGGGCAAATAGTTCATCCGGATGCTGATCTGGTAGTTGGCCTGAGGGCGAGGATGTTTTGACTACGGTGTTTTCGCCGTCTTCAATGGGCGGTTCAGGCACGGCTGTGTCAGTGAGCATGTTGTCGTGCAAGATGTCTGGGGTTTTGTCGGATGGTGGGTCGTCTGGATTTCCGGTGCCCGCTTGTAGCGGCTTCGTCGATAGGGGGTCCTGGTTGTTGTTTTCTTCTATTATCTCCAGGGGGTCCTGTTCGGCTAGAAGAGCCGAGGCAAATAGTTCATCCGGATGCTGATCTGGTAGTTGGTCTGAGGGCGAGGATGTTTTGACTACGGTGTTTTCGCTGTCTTCAATGGGCGGTTCAGGCACGGCTGTGCCAGTGAGCGTGTTGTCGTGCAAGATATCTGGGGTTTTGTCGGGTGGGTCGGTGGTGTTAAATAGCGTCTCGAGATCCCCCAGCGGGGCAGTGGGCGCAGGTAGGGGGGGCTCGGTTTGCGCCTGATCTGGGGTATGCAAACCGTCAAGCGATATGTGTTCCTCATCATCTTCGTATGAAGAAAGGCCCAAGGGAGAAAATACTGGATCTTCAGCCGGTATTTCTTGCAGGTTTTGTTCGTCCTCATCTTTACTTTCGATGAGGTGTTTGTAGCGGTCTATTACACCATCAATCCGCCCGGCTAAATGGCCATTGATGCTAAACCGTTTCCGAGCGACAGCTAGCGCTTCTACAACTTCTTTGATCTCTTCTTCGGCAAATTCACTCTCTATTTGTTCAAATGGATCCAGTATTGATTCGACCCAGCTCGTAGCCAGTACGCGTTTTTCCGTATGCTCTATATATTCCTGAAGAGATTTAACTTCTTCTTTAAGTTGTAGGGCGATTTCGTCCACAAGCAATCAGTATCCACTCGAGGTAAATAGATAAAAATGGCGGTAATGGCTTGAAAATAGGCAATAGCCAAGGCGAGATCAAGTTAAAGAGAAAATAGACAACTATACGGGAAATAGAATTGAGGGAAGGACGCCAGGCCAACGGGGTTTCGAAGGACGCCAATGAGGGATACCGCTCTTTCCTGAAATACGCAGGGCATCATCATTATAATAGGTGTACACCTGCTTCGTGGTCGCTTTGGCATTGGGTTGATAGGTCGTTCCAGTTATGCTATGGCAATTGTCTACAAAGCGTTCTTGCAGGGCCAGTTCAAGAAGAATCCGATCATAAATATCTTCGGTTACTGACTTTTGGCGGACCATCTTGGCGGAGAGGCCATTGGAGCGGGCATACATTAAAAGGCGAATGCTTGGTTTTTTGAAAGTGCAGTTGAGGTATTGGCGGTCGAGGAGGGTCCAATGGCCTTTTTTAATCGGTTGTTTGTAGAAGGGCATGTTGGCATACCAGAGACCTCGATCAGACCCTCCAACGAAGAAAGTGTTAAACCGATCACGCAATGTTGAGAGTGAACATTGCACTTGCACTCCGTCCTTGTTGCCAATGTAGGGGCTGCGCAGAAGTAAAGCGTAGTCGGTAAAAGTGTTCTGTAGGGTTTTAATGCGATTGTTTTCAAAATGGGTCTGAAGCTCTTCGCGATGGTACAACCAGTCCCAGGCTTTGTTTAAACTCTCTTGAACCGTAGCATTAAATTCAGGGGAAAATCTGACGCCAAGTAGTGCTTCAAGGCGGGCAGGGGCCACGAAGCGGTCGCCGAATATCCGCTCAAATCGAGCCTCAAGGGGGAGGTCAACGATTCTTTGCGTTTTCTTTTTGTTATTCGATTTGGCTTCTGGGGCGGCATCTTCGGCGTCGACCTTGCTGACGAAGAGCTTGCGGTCTTTCTTGACTGAGGCAATTTTGCTTTGCAGGTCGTTTAGTATCGAGTGGTCAACTTCTTCACCAATATCTTCAGTGAGGTCTTCAACGACCGCCATCTCTTCAGCGATTTGAAGCTGTAATTCTTGGATCTGATCTCGTTTGGAGACAATGCGATCTACGGGGTTGAGCAGTAGATTGACGGCAACTAAACGATCTACATACGGTTTGATGGCCTGAGCCATCGTTTGCGCGAGGACTATGTCTACAATGGGGTAGTCATAGTCTTCAGTTAAATCGTTTATTTTGTTGGAAAGTTGAAGAACTTGCTCTTTGAGTTGCTCAACCTCAGGAGGGGGGATGGGCAATGCCTCGGCACTCTCTTGGATAATATTTATAGGCACCAATTGGCTCCTCAGATTCCTATCTAATGCTTACCCGCATCGGATTATTGACCGGGCTCAACCATCCATTCGGGTAAGGTGATGCGATACATTATCGCATCACCATCAGGTTTGAAGCTGACTTGGTGGCCCTCCATTTCAGCGCGAAAAACATAGGGATCATCCGATTCGGGCTTGAAGGCTAGCAAGCGCAATCGCGGAAGTTTGCGATTGGGCCAATATTTCCCCACATCTATTTCTATATTGGCTTGGCAAGCAAAAGGCACCACATCTATTTTCCACTTACGCTCTTTTATTACGGCTGCGCCATCTAATTGCACCGGGCCAAACTGTAGCTGTTGACCGCGGGTGTCAACGAATAAATAGTCCTCACACTCGGCATAATCTATACGGCCCGAACCTGTATCTGCCGAATAGACGAGTAATCCCTCTTGGTTCCAGGCGCAAAATGAACCAGGGGCGAGGGTGTAGGTCGTATCTCCATTTTGCACCGCCCAAGATGCCTCCCAGCCTAGATTGGCATGAATTTCAAGACCATTCTCGTATACGATCCTGATCTGTCCCTGGGTGTAAGCACCGGAAAGCAAGGCATCATTGGTGTTGAGGAGTTGATCATTGTGGTGGTATTCGATCGTGCTGACAGGCACTCGCAAGTATTGTTTCTGCAGTTCTTGCAACAAGAAATAGGACTTGACGGTGCTGGCAATACCCCATTCGAATTGGTCCGGTAATAGGCAGGCGTGCCCAAAAGCAACAGTAGCCGCGAGGTAGCGATCGATATATGCGCTGCGGCTGTGTTTTTCGCTCTGCGGAATATCACCGGCAAAATATTGCTCGATCGTGCCTATGCCAGCATCGGTCTCAATGGGATGGAGATTGTTAAGGTCAAAGTCAACTAAGGGGGGAATACGACTGGGGTCAGCGCCGACAATGCGTGCTAAGTAGCCATTGAGCACGCCGCCATAGAGCCAATGGTTGCCTCCCTTGCCTATCGCTATGCCGTGTTTAGACTGTGAGCTTAGGATGGACTGTTGAAGAGGATGGCTATCCGCAAGACTAGAAGCGGAAGCGTTCGGGCCAAAGTCGTTGAATTCCCAAGGGGGGACTTCGGCGTGTTCACTTACATAAAGGCCATCGCATTTATACTTGTCAATGATGCTGCGCCCGTGATCTGGCGCGATGCTTTGGGCTTCGCTTTGCTTGAGTAAGTAGCGGTCAGGTCCTGTGGGAGCCGGAGAGCCGTCTGAAAGTTGTGCGGCGATCTCGGGATTCCATAAGGGATTGCTCGTGGCGATGTGGCGATAATTGACTTGCAAGCTCGTTTTATACCCAAGGTCTTTAAGCGCATCCAGGTATTCGCTTAACGCATCATCGCCGCCTTTGGCTTCGGCACCTGTAAGGGTAAGGGTGTCGTTGCCGTCTTCATCGTGCCAGGTTTCGTCGGGATGGTTAACTAAAAGGTGGTCAAGCCCCATACGTTTGAGGCTCCTTAAGTTTTCGTAAATCTCTACATAGCTCTCTTCGGAGGCCTTAATGTGCGGGATATTGTACCAAGCGTATTCTGCAAGCGTATCCGTTTGGCCTGTTCCGGGGATTGAAAGCGTGGGCAGTACTTCGTCGAATTGAGTCGATGCCGTCAGCATCCACCGTTCTTGGAACCCATTTCTTTTGCCATCGGCTTGGCTCGCGTAACTGCAACCACCGTTGAGTTGTACTAGGCGCTGGGCTTCCTCTGTGGTGGGAGCTTGCAGGGCCGTCGATCCAGAGTGATGCCAGTCGATAAAACTCGACAAGAAATAACCCGAAGAACAAAGAATATGCGGATAATTTTCCCCTAAGTTGAAATAGGGGATCGCAATGAGTTGGGGATGCACCGCACCGCTGACTTGTCCAAGTTTCAGGCCGGTTCCCTTGCCATTGCCGCCTTCAATCTCGACGACGAGAGTTTTGCCGGTTATACGCAGACGATAGAGGAAGTTGGCCTGTTCTTCGCCCAATTTCCACTGCCAACGGGCCTCGACTGTATCCCCTACTTGGTCACATGATACGAAGTGCCGTTCAACTTCTTCGCTGTCTGCCGGCCAGACAGAGCCACCCATTTCGACTGAGATACCGCCGTCTTCCGCGGGTATAATGGGCTCGTTGTTGTTTATTTCCAGTTCGATATCGGCAAAAGTGCCATCGATCGGGGTATAGACAAAATTGAGGACAGCTGATACCGAGCGGCTTTCAAATACGTAGGAAATACCATCTTTGCGGATCGAGGTTTCGACTTCTTCGTTGACCGTAGGATACATCGTGGGGTGATTAGCCGAATTCGGTTCGAGCGAAGGTTCGTTTGGGGTCGCCGTAACCCCTGGAAGGTCTTCCATTTTTGGTCTTAACTCCAGAGTTTTCTTTAAATTAATATGCTTCCATAGAAGATAGGCAAAATAGGCAATAAAGAAGCACATGTCAAGCTACTAAGCTGGGATTTGACCCTGGCTTTTAGGTGGTATATCTTATTGTTTTTTCAAATACTTTTGTCTCTGGTGAACAACATTGAAATCAGTGGATACCATAGTTGTTGGTGGGGGAGCTGCCGGGATGATGGCTGCCATAGTTGCTGCCGAGTCGGGTGAACGGGTGACTTTGTTGGAAGGCAACGCGCAGTTAGGGCGAAAAATTCTAATTTCGGGAAATGGTCGTTGCAATTTGACGAATTTGGCGGCTGACGATAGAAAACATTATCATGGGAATCACCCACATTTTTCCCGCAGCGTCTTACATCAGTTTCGCCTAGATGACACCCTGGCTTTTTTTAACGATTTAGGCGTCGTCTTTCGCGAGGAAAAGCGCCAGCGCCTGTTTCCTGTTTCGGATCAAGCTCAGTCTGTGGTTGATCTATTAGAAGACCAGATGAAGTGCCTCGGGGTGCAAGTGGAGATGAACGCCAAGGTTGTAAGTGGTGATTGTCGTTCAGGTTTTGTTTTGCGGGTAGCAGATGGTCGATCGTTTAAATGTGATCGGCTAGTACTCGCCAGTGGTGGGGTTAGTTTAACTCGGTTGGGAGCGGATCGGTCGGGTATGGATTTGGCCGTCGATTGGGGGCACCAAGTTACTGAATTAAAGCCCGGGTTGGTCCCATTGATCAGTCCGGAGAAATATCTCGCCAAAATGCAAGGGCTCAAGATAAAGGCAGAAGTCAGTGCTGAAATGCAAGGGGGCCGCAGAATTGTAGATACAGATGATCTACTTTTCACTAAATACGGTGTTTCTGGTTTCACGATTTTGAATCTCAGCGCGCGCTTGGTCGCGGAATTGGGCAGCCGGCGAGTCTGCCTCAAAATAAACCTATTCCCAGGTCAGAGCCCGGAGGAAATCAGCGCAATACTTGCGGAGCGCTGGGATCGGCATCCACACCGTTCTCTTGAACTCAGCTTTGCCGGATTGCTCTCAGGAAAACTAGTCCGGCCTTTATTGGATCATTTCGGTTATGAGCGCGAAACGCAAGTTGAACGAATAGACCAGGCGATTCGGTGGCAGATAGCCTGTGTGTTAACGGCGTGGTCTATTGAAGTGAGTGGGCCTCGACCATTTGATTATGCTGAAGTGACTATCGGCGGTATACATACCGATGAAATAAATCCAGACACCCTCGAGTCCTATTTGGTGCCCGGTTTATATTTCGCGGGGGAGATGGTAGATGTACACGCAGATCTGGGGGGGTTTAATTTTCAGTGGGCTTGGGCAAGCGGGACTGTTGCGGGGCGGCGGCACGGTAATTGACCTCATTGACACTTCATAAATAGGGCGTGTAGGATTTAGAGATCATGGTTGCAGGAATCGTATTAGCTGCGGGAATGTCGACTCGGATGGGTGAGCTGAAGCCGTTATTGCCTTTTGAGGGCAAGCCGGCAATCCGATGGATTGTTGAGGTCTTAAGTCAAAGCCTTGAGCAAGTGGTTGTAGTCTTGGGGCATCGCGCCGGTGAGATTGCCCCCGCTTTGCTCGATACTTCTGCGCAATGCATCGTAAATTCCGCCTATCGCGAGGGGATGCTTTCTTCAGTGCAATGCGCGCTGAAATCGATAGATGAGAAGGCTGATTACATGATTTGCCTCGGGGACCAGCCGCGGTTGAACGGAGAGGTTGTTGAACAGGTATTGGCCGCGGCAGAAGCGGGGGATCGTGGTATATACATTCCGACCTTCGCAGGAAAAAGAGGGCACCCTATCCTGATTGACAACGTCTACCGAACAGAAATCCTTAGATTGCCGCTAGATTTGGGTTTAAATGTTGTAACCCGCGGGCACCCTGAAGATACGTGCGAAATACCGGTCGCCCAAGCTGCGATCCTTGATGACATGGACACTCCGGCGGATTATCTGCGGGAATTAGAGCAATGGCCTAAGGAGTAAACGGGGACCTATGGTTGATATAATTGGGGAGATTGGTAGGTTGAGGCAACGTGGCGAGCGGTTGGCCTTGGCCTCCCTCATTTGGAGCACTGGGTCTATCCCCATGAGCGACCGCGCGAAGATGATCATTACTGAAGATGGTTCAATCATTGGCACGATTGGCGGCGGCTGTCTTGAAGCCGAGGTGTTGAGTGTCGGAAGGGCTGTGCTGGATACGGGGGCTAACCAACATATCAGTTATACGATGACCGAAAAACAGGCAGGGGAAAGTGGTTTAAATTGTGGCGGCACCGTTCGAATATACACCGAACTTGTCGAACCAGGGGCAGGAGGGGATCTCTACGACAAGGTCTTAAATGCTAGAGCGGACCGACGCGGTGGAGTTCTTGCGACCTTGCTTAGTACTGACAGTAGCCATCCGTCGAGTAAGATGTGGTTTGGCATGGACGGTAGTAGGTCTGGCTCTTTGCAGTCAGCGGAGGCTGAGCGATTAGTAGAAGAAAAAGGGCCACTCGTGCTGCAGCGGGAACGGGGGTTGATTCAAGCGTTGCCTGCTGCAGGCGAACAAAACGGGGAAAATATACTCGGCGACTCTGAGATGGGTAAAGCTGCGCAATCTGAGGTCTTTATCGAACCCTTTCTACCCGAGCCGATACTCTATGTCTTTGGGGGCGGGCACGTGGGGGGGCAGATTGGCGCATTGGCAAAAAATGTAGGTTTTCGTGTCGTAATCATCGACGATCGGCCGGCCTTCGCCAATTCGGAGCGGCACCCTCTTGTCGATGAATGCCGAGTGGTAGAGTTGGGGGAAGGGCTCGCTGATTTGCTAGTAGATGATCAGTCTTACTTAGTTGCGGCGACTAGAGGTCATCAACACGATGAAATTATAGTCGAGCAGGCGATTAAAGCTCCTGCGCGTTATATCGGCATGCTCGGTAGCGAGCGAAAAAAATTAATGTTGTGGAAGCGCATAGAGGGCAGGGGCGGTAAGCCGGAAGGCTTGGATAGGGTTTTTGCCCCAATTGGAGTGAATATCGGGGCGGATACCCCGGAGGAGATCGCGGTTAGCGTTGTGGCTGAACTGATCGCGGTGCGGCGTGGATCGCGCAAGGTTTGGAAAACAAAAAAGTCGGGTGCGATCCCATTTTTAGTTGAATGATAATCGCTTGAAGCATTACACGATCAAGCCTAAGAATTAGAACCATATCCTAAAACAAGCAACGGAGAAGAATGCGGTGGGGTGACCTGCCGCATTTATTATTTTCATGAAACAATACGATATAAAGAAGATCAATAAGACCTTGGGTAAGTACAACTTGAACCAAGTGAAGGTCGATGTACACTCTGGGATGGCATTGAGCTTGGCGATGGTTATCGACCCGTATGTGCTTTTAGATAAAATGGCAGACCAGGAAGCACAAAATAAGAGGGCGGAACGATTCCCCTATTGGGCTGAATTGTGGCCGACTTCCTTGGCGCTTGCCCGCTGGATCTCGCGTGCGGATTTACCACAGCCCGCGGGGTGGGTTTGTGAATTGGGTTGTGGATTGGGGGTGGTGGGTATTGCCTTAGCAAAGCTGGGTTGGCGGGTAGAGGCCACCGATTTCGTCGAAGACGCGTTGGTTTTCGCCTCCCATAACGCCTTGCTTAATAAATTGGGGGCAAACCATCGGGTAGGCTATCTCGATTGGAGGAATCCGGTTGGTGAGCAAAGATCTTGTATTGTGGCATCGGATGTGGTCTACGAAAAGAAGAATCACCCCTATTTGGATCGCATACTACGCAAGTTGTTAATGCCTGGTGGTCGGTTGTATCTAGGGGACCCGCAACGAAAGGCTGCAGGGGAATTCGTAAAGATGCTCGAAGGCCAAGGATATGGCCATCAGGTGGAAACCGAAAGGCAGCTTTGGGAAGCCAAAGAGCACAGGGTTGATATCCATATTTTCACGAAGCCCTAATCTGCCAGCAATGCTTGCAAATGTGCTTCGATGGAGAGAGCTGTCGATGTTAAGTGGTATCCGCCCTCCAGGAGGGATACCAGGCGCCCGCTACAGTGTCGGTTCGCCAATTGGCGAATGTGCAAGGTCAGCGCTCTATAGCCCTCCTCGCTAAGCTGTATTTGCCCAAGGGGGTCATTCCGATGGGCGTCAAAACCTGCAGATATGAGAATGAATTCAGGTTTAAACTCGTCGATAGCGGGGATAAGGTCTTGTTCAAAGTGAAGCAGATAATCAGTGTCCGAACTTCCGGCGTGAACGGGGATATTCATTGTCTGCCCCTGGCCGGGGCCTAAGCCGCGTTCACTCGCTGTGCCGGTGCCTGGGTAGTGCGGGTATTGGTGGATGCTGAAGAAGAAGACGGAGTTGTCGCTCTCAAAAGAATGCTGAGTGCCATTGCCGTGGTGAACATCCCAGTCAATTATCGCCACTCTCGAAACTCCGCATTCGGCGCGCAGATATTGCGCTGCAATGGCGACATTGTTGAACAAACAGAAGCCCATGATCTGTTCGAATTCGGCATGATGGCCAGGTGGGCGGACACAACAAAAGGCATTATCGATTTCACCGGCGAAAATGGCATCGATCGCGGCAATCCCGGCTCCTGCAGCTAATAATGCAGCGCGGTGTGATCCTGGAGACCCCACCGTGTCCGGCGAAAGCTGTACTGGGCGATCCGTTTGATCGAGCGCTGCGACTAGTTCTAGGTGTGCAGACGAATGGACCCTTAACAGGGCGTCGCGCGGAGCTTCATGCGGTTGCCGGTGTAAAAGTTGCTCCCATAGAGGGCCAGCCTGCAAGTGTTGCACAATAGCTTCTAAGCGGCTACTGCGTTCAGGATGGCCATTGCCGGTGTCGTGGAATAGGAGGTCAGGGTGGTAGAAGAAGGCTGTTCTGGACATTGAAATTCCTCAGATACCTGGAGCGGTGATTGATGCAAGTGCTCGTCGGCCAAGAATGCGAATATCCTCGGCGATGGCCGGTTCACCAAGGGCGATATGGTCGCACCACTTCAGTTGGGTGGATTCGCGGGGATTAATTCGGGCTTGCCCGCCCTTTACTCGGGCAAAGTATATGAGGTCAATATGTTGATGGTGTGGCTCGATATCCTCGAGGAGAATACAAATGGGCTGGATGAGAATGGCGACATTTCCCAATTGCCGACTAGAGCCCAATAATTCCACTTCTAAACCCGTTTCTTCGCGCACTTCACGCACTGCGGCATCTTCGGGCAGTTCATTGGGATCAATATGGCCTCCGGGCGGAAGCCAAGCCCCAAGCTTTTTATGCCAAAGCAATAGGGTTGCTCCTGCGTCTACTACGAATGTGGTTGCAGTGAAATCTCTGGTTGTAGTCTTCAATTGGGGCTCGTTAGTGTTTTGCGGCTAAGTCGCTAACAAATAGGGTGTTTGAGAAAAAACTAAGCGCTGGTGTTTGCCTGCCGATGAATAAATATAGCAGGCCGGCAGGCGGGGAGAAAGCCCTTGACAGGCAGCTATTTCGGACACTATACTAGCTAATTGCAATGTAGTGAATGCGGTGTAGGGTCTATTGCGATCTCTTCGTCTGGTTTAGTGACATTCATCAACAATAAATAGAGGGGTTTCC
>JABHFS010000095.1 GCA_018672475.1 Gemmatimonadota bacterium
CCGTGTTCGTCGAACATGCCCTTATTATACCAGATCCCATTGACCGCATAGGTGATGGGCAAAAAATACTGCTGGCCCTTGTACTGCCCTTCCTCCAGCGCCCCCGCCATAAAGGTCTCTTTGAATTTGAGATGCTCCTGGCCATAGGCTGGGGCGTCCATCAGCGAATCGAGGTTTGCGACCAGACCGTCGTTGAGGTTGACCCAGAAATTGATATTGTGAATGCCCCAGAAAACATCGGGCGGGTTGCCTGAGAGGAAACGCGGCCGGGTCTGGTCCCAGGCGCGCGGATTGCCCCAGACATAGGCGGTAATATCGGGGTGCGCGCGCTCAAACTCGGCCGCCGCCGCCCAGACCCACTCCATGCCATAACCGCCTTGGAAGAACACGCCTTCCATCACGCGGTCCCCCATCTGCGCAGCGGGGTCTTCTCCGCGCAGGAAGAAGGAGCAGGCGTATAGCAGGACCAATAGGCCAAAGACGATTTTGGATTTCATAGGCAGGCGCGATTAAGCATGAGGCCGGGAATGTAGCCTGAAATCGGGCGGGGTGTCAAGCTTGCTCGGGCTTGTCTGAGCAGTCGTCCCGCGTCGAAGCATACCCCGTATGGCTGTGGCCAAACCTACATTGTGTCACTAACAGCTCACTCACTCCGCAAAAAACGGATTCGGCGCGCCCGACTCGGCGAACCTCTGCAGCAAACTCGAATATTTTAGCACCTCGGTAAAGCGGGCGCGCCAATGCGGGGCGTAATAATCGATAAAGTCCTGGAAAAATGCCCGTGACTCCGGGCTAACACCGCGCAAATAGTCTGGCAGCAAAAACCACGGCTGATCGCTGTAGGGGTCGAGGCCGCGCTGGCGCAGCGAATACTCGGCCGTCACCCTCTTCTTGACCGACACCATCAGTGTCCGCCGCAATTTATCGGTGTGATAGCGCCCGCGATGGATGCACAGCTGGGTAAAGAGCGCCGCATCACCTGGCTGCAACTCGACGCGCACCCCACCCGGCATCTCGTTCGAGCGATTGTTGCGCTCCCCATCAGCGACACAGATCGCGTGTTCCTCGGGCGTATAATCGCGGAAGTGGGATCCCGGCACCAACTCCAGATCATCGGTCGGCACCAGCGCGATCTGCAATTGCAGACCAGCCCCCGTCTCTGGCACCAACGCAACATTGGCCTCGGCGCCGATTTTGTCCTTGTGCCAAAAGCCGTCCTGGCTGTCGCCGGTCGGGTTGAAGTAGAGACTGGTCATCTGAAAGAAATAATCCTCGTCAAGCGCTTCGCCAATCGCCTTGGCCACCTGCGGCGCGCCGACTGCGTCGAGCAGGAAGGCCAGGTCATCGGGGTGGTCGCGGTGGTATTCGGGATCGTTCACGTGCCGCATATAATTGGCTTGGGGGCCAACAGGCGGGTTGTCGCTACGTGGAGCGCGCCGCCATTGCTCCAGCACGCGTTCGCAGATCTCGCGCAAGCGCTCGGCGGTCGCCGGATCGAACAGGCCGCGCACTATGGCGTGGCTGTTTTCACGCAGATTTATAGGTGCGGTATCGGTTGCAACCGTCATGTATATACTCCCGAAAGTCTAGCAAATTAATGGTCAATCCTGCTTTGGGAGAATCAATCTATTCAACAAATCTGTTGGCAACAATCCTGTCGGTAACGATAATGCATAATCTACACAGCAATTATCGCAAAAAATGCAGGAAAATCGAAAGAATAGCGGTCGTCATTTTTTAATAATTCAAGAAGCATCAACGAACATCCCTATTCGCAGCAACAACCCTCAAGTGCATTGCCCTCCGGCCTACGGACCGATCGATACGCGTTTCACCGCAATCGCCTCGTTGATCACCGCATATACCAATCCCGTCACCTGCGCCTTGGCCGATTCGACCTTGGCCTGATCAACAGATCCAGATATTTTTCGCCCGACGATAACCCCATCTCCTTTGTATTTTGCAGCTAAAGCATAGAATAACAAGCCGGTATAATGTCAAGATAAATCGCTCCCAACACTAACGTCCCCAAGACGCATCCGCTAAAATTGCGTATGCTCTTTCTATAGTCTCTCGGCGCCGTCCAACAGCACCAATTCGATGTACGCACCTGCAACCCAGCTTAACTCAATCCCATCACGGAATAGTACATGTCGCCCCCCATCCTGCTTTTCGGCGCCACTTCCCTGCCCGGCTATAACCTGGCCCGCCTCTTTCCCAAGATCATGCAACCCTTTGTCCCGCCGAAGAGCAAGAGCCCATGGCCGACTCTAAACCTCGAAGACTCGGCTTGGCTCAAAGCCCTTTTCTCGGCTTCAACACCCCAACTCCTGATCTACTGCCACGCCGTCTGCGATGTCGGCAAATGCGAAGCCACACCGGACTGGGCCCGCGAAATCAATGTCGGCCATATCCACCGCCTACTCGACACCCTACCCGACACCACTCGCCTGGTCTATATCTCATCGGACCACGTCTTCGGCGGCAACGGCACCTATAATGAGGAATCACTCCCCTGCCCCATCAGTTTCTACGGCCAAACCCGCGTCGAAGCCGAACAACTCATACTGCAACGCGCCAATTCGCTCGTCCTGCGCGCGCCCTTGGCCATCGGCCCATCACACAATGGCCGCACCGGGCATCTGGACTGGCTGGCCTACCGCCATCGCCGCGGCCTGCCCATCACTATCATAGACGACGAATTTCGCTCCGCGGTCTGGGTCGACGATCTCGCCGCGCGCATAATGAATTTGGCGCAAAGCGAAGAAACCAGCCTGCGGCATATAACCGCGACTAGAGCCGTTTGCAGGCTAGCGCTGGCCAACTTTCTGGCCCAGCGATTGAACATCGCCCCGGCCTTAAAAATCGCCAGCCGCCACCAACAACCCGCACCGCATCTTGGACGGGTTGAACTGGCCACCGTATATAAAGGGGATCTCGGCCAAGCTTTGCCGAGCGTATTGGATATTTAGCCGGCGATGCAATAAATTACTTTCACGTGTGAAAGTAAAAGTAAATGATCCAACAACAGGAGACGGTCGTGCCGACACCAGAGCAAAATGAAGAAATCCTCCAGCTAAACCAGCGCTTGCTCGACGCCATCGCCACCGCCGACTGGACGACCTACGAAGCATTGTGCGATCCGGAGTTGACCGCCTTTGAACCCGAAGCCCGCGGCCAGCGCGTGCAAGGACTCGGTTTCCACCGCTTCTACTTCGATTTAGGTGCCCCGACGCAAGCACTGCATACGACCATGGTCGACCCACGCGTGTGCATGCTCGGCGATGACGCGGCCTTAGTCACTTGCATTCGCCTGGTACAAGCGCAGACCGATCAGGGGCCGGTGACCACGCGCAACGAAGAAACGCGAATATGGCAACGGCGCGACGGCCATTGGCGCCACACCCACTTTCACCGCTCGCAACACAGCTAAGCGCAGCGAAAATAACAACGGGGAGCAATCATGAACCCGGTCCAGTCGCTTTTGCAACCCCAATACAATCGACCTACATAAAGGCCGTTAAAACAAAAAGGCGCCGTGCGGTTATCTGCACGGCGCCTTTCTCAATACTTCTTTTGGTCTTATTTCGCGACTACGTTTTCCGCGGCGGGACCCTTTTGCCCTTGGACCACTTCGAACTCAACCTGCTGGCCCTCCTGCAAGGATTTGAAGCCTTCACCCTGAATTGCGCTGTGGTGAACGAAGACATCGTCACCGCTGGCACGCTCAATGAAGCCAAAACCCTTTTGGTCGTTAAACCACTTTACTGTTCCACTCTCGCGATCGGCCATTTACCTGATTCTCCTTCAAGGAGGTTTACGTTGAACAACTAAAACTAAAACTGAAAAGGCAAGATAAGATAGAATAGATTTGATGAAAAAAAAAGAAAAATTTGTTCTTTTTTATTTTATGCTGAAAGATAACGCTTATACCCCACCGCCCTTTTTATCACAAATTGCTGTATTTAAATAACTTATTGAAATATTAACCTGGCTCTATTTTACCCCTATCCAACAAAAGCCACCCCCCTCTATTTTGCAGAAATGGGATGTGTTGTAGCCTCTAAGAGCAACCCATACATTAACAACGGCGGGTTGAACCCTCCATTTATGGCGCAGATTCCGAGTTAATATGAGCATATCATGAGCATACCCGTCATATTCGACACCGATATCGACGATACATGGGCACTCGGCTTTTTGCTGCGCTGCCCCGAACTCGACGTTAAGCTCGTCACCACCGACCGCGGACGCCCCGAGTATCGCGCGAAACTATGCTGCCAGATCCTCGAGGCCGGCGGTCGACAGGGCCTGCCAGTGGGCTTAGGGACCGAATCGCAAGGCCAATAGCGGCCAAACCCACCAGGAGCCCTGCGCGGAAGGCTACGACCTGCCTGCATACGCGAGAGAGATCTCCGCGAAAGCCGTGAAATTCCGATTATAAGCCCCCTTCGGTTGGCCATTGGTCCCATTGCCGATCCCATTGAGCAATTCGGCGCAGTGAAAGCCGGCGCGATGCTTTTCTAAGGCCTCGCCGCTGATCCCCACATGCCCGATCGAATGGTTGACCGCGCGCCGCTTCGATCAGAACCTTCGACAAGGCTCCCGGAACAACGAGATACCCCTCATCGACGAATTGGCGTTTCTGTCGTTTGCTCAGCACAAATGAACTTCTTTCAACTAACGCAGTTCGCCAAGGCTACTTCTTGGCGACGGCGACATCCATCCACACCGCGAGGATCAATACCACGCCGCGCGCCATATATTTCATCTCCGGCGCTACCGCCAATAGCGTCATGCCATTGAGTAAACTAGTCATAATCAGCGCACCGAATAATACGCCCATCACCGTGCCCCGCCCCCCCTTGAGACTGGTACCCCCGATCACGCACGCGGCGATCGCGTCGAGTTCCATCAGATCGCCCACCGTCGTCGTCGAGGCTCCGGCATAGGCCGTCTGCATAAAACCCGTCAACGCGACGACCCCACCCAATAGCGCGTAGGCGCCAATCACGACCTTCTGGATCGGAATACCCGAAAGCGCCGCGGCCTCCTCGTTATCGCCGATGGCGTAGAGATAGCGGCCGAAGGGGGTGTGCTGAGTGACCACATAAACCAGCAAGGCGACCACGCCTAGGATAACCACCGAGAGCGGGATGCCGCGGAAACCGTTCATTACGATCGCGAAGAGCAACAGCCCCTGCAGCCCGACGAAAGCCTTGAGGAAACCTACTTCGGAATCTTCGACGGCAAAGCCGTGTTCGCGGCGTTGACGGCGGGCACGAACCTGAGCCAAGACAAAGAGCGCGCCGATCACCACTAGGAGCAAGTAGCCTCCCCAGGCCGGCAGATAGTACGTGGTGAGCAACGCGTAGATATTGGTGGCGTTGCCCTCGCTCACCGGTATCGTCGAATTATGGATTACCAACCAAAACGCGCCCTTAAACACCAACAACCCGCCGAGTGTTATGATAAAAGCCGGGATCCGCTGCCGGACGATCAGCTTGCCCATCAACGACCAGACCAGGATCGCGAAAGCGAAGCCGACGCCCATCGCCAAAGGCGCGGGTATCTGGTGTTCGAAGACCAGCACGCTGGCGATACCCCCGATAAGCCCCACACCGCTGCCGACGGACAGGTCGATCATTCCCGGGAGAAGAACCAGCAACATGCCCAGTGCCAGGGTCGCGGTGACCGCCAGTTCGATCGACAGCATCGACAGATTGCGCGGGCTAAGGAAATTTTCCGACGCCAGGGCGAAGAAGACCCAGATGCAAACCAGCCCGATGGCGATCGAGAAGTCGCGTATGGTAATTTTGCTATTGATGGCCTGTTCCTATTCCCGATGGTTAGGGTGTAGCTGAAAAATCAACATGGCCGACGTTTATACTATCCTAGTTGTGTGCCATAGCCGCGGCGAGTATGCGTTCTTGACTCGCGTCTTGGCGATCAAAGCGCCCGCCGACCTGCCCGCTGCTCAGAATCACCATCCGGTCGCTCATCCCCATCAGCTCGGGCAATTCGCTCGAAACCAATACCACCGCCTTGCCCTCCGCGGTCAGGTGATTGACCAATTGGTAGACCTCGACTTTCGCGCCGACATCAATCCCCCGCGTCGGCTCGTCGAGCAAAATCACCTGCGGCTCGGTCATCAACGCCTTGCCGAGCACCACCTTCTGCTGGTTGCCGCCGGATAAACTCCCCACGACCGTCTCCTGACCATTGGCCCGGATGCCGAGCGAATCGAAAAAGATCTGATTGCGGCGTATTTCGCCATTCTGGTCGATCAGCAAATGCGTGGCGAACTGGCCCAGCGACGACAACGACAAATTAAAGCCAATGGATTTTTCCAAAAACAGGCCATAGCGTTTGCGGTCCTCGCTGACCAGCACCAACCCCTCGGCGATGGCGTCGGCCGGTGTATGGCCGCTCAACGCGCGACCGTTGACCTGCACGACCCCCCCGATGCGTTGCCCATAACCGCCAAGGATATGCAATAACAATTCCGAACGCCCCGCGCCCATCAACCCACCCAACCCCAAGACCTCTCCCGCCCGCACCTCGAAACTGATATTCCGCAGGACCTCGACCCCCTCCGCCGCCACCGACAGCCCTTCCACCTTTAACAAAGGCGCACCCGGCTCGATCCGTTCGCGCGGATAAAAATCGACGATCTCGCGCCCCACCATATGTCGGATAACCTCGTCTTTGCCCGTCTCGCCCGCCGCCAGTGTGCAGACACCTTCCCCGTCGCGCAGGACCGTTATTCGGTCGGCGATCTCGAGGACCTCGTCGAGCTTGTGCGATATATACACGCAGGTGATCCCGCGTTGCCGCAACCCCCCTACAATATGCAACAGGCGTTCGACTTCGGTTTCGGTCAGCGCCGCGGTCGGCTCGTCGAGCAGCAGGATCTTAGAGTTTTTGGCCAGCGCCTTGACGATCTCGACCAATTGCTGCTGTCCAACGCCCAGATCGGCTACCCGCGCCGTCGGATCCAAGGTCAGATCGTAGTCACGCAACAACTCGCGCGTATCGGCGTACATCTTATGCCAGTCTATCAGGGCTCCACGCCTCGGCTCCGCGCCCAAAAAGACATTCTCGGCCACGGTCATCGCGCCGATCAGGGCCAACTCCTGGTAAATCACCGCAATGCCCGCCGCCTCGGCGTCGGCAATCGAACGAAAAGCCACCGGCTGCCCGCCGACGAGCACCTGACCTTCATAACTGCCGCTCGCGTGGATGCCCGAAAGCACCTTGATCAGCGTCGATTTGCCCGCCCCGTTCTCACCGCACAGCCCGTGCACCTCGCCCGCCATTAGGTCGAACGATACCGCGTCGAGCGCGATAACGCCGGGGAAACGCTTGCTCAGCCCCCGAACCTCAAGCACCCTTTCGCTCATCGCGTCATTTCCCGTCCGGGTCAGAGACATTGCGGTAGACGTCCTCCTCCGCGTGAAATCCGTCGGCGATCACCGTCTCCCGCAAATTGTCCTTGGTCACCACAGTAACCTCCAACATCACCGAAGGCACCTCGACCTGATTATTGTGCACGCCCTTGCGGACGATAATCGGCTTACCACGCGCCATCGCGACAGCGAGCTCGGCGACCCTATTCGCCAAATTCTTTATCGGTTTGTAAATGCTCATCGCCTGGGTTCCGGCGGCGATGCGCTGGCAAGCCACGAGATCGGCGTCTTGCCCCGTCACCACGACCTTGCCGTCTAAACCTTCTTCGAGCAATGCCTGAATCGCCCCGCCGGCCGTCCCGTCGTTGGAAGCCAGGATCGCGTCAAAGGTCGCGCCGTGGTTGGTGATGGCGGCGTTGGTGATCTTCTTGGCCATTTCCGGCTTCCAATTCTCCGCCCAATCCTCGTGCACAACCTCGATGCGCCCGCTGGCGATATATGGTGCGAGGATATTGTCCTGCCCCTGTTTGAACAATACCGCATTGTGGTCGGTCTTCGCCCCGTAGATCCGCACGAGCCGACTCTTACGACCGATCGGCAACGTGTCCACGAGATATTGCGCCTGCATTTCTCCGACGCGCAGATTGTCAAACGAGATATAGAGATCGAGGTCGCAGTCGGTAATCAGGCGATCATAGGCGATCACCGGCGTACCCGCCTCGTGCGCCATCTTTACCGCCTTGGCCATCGCCTTGCCGTTGTGTGGTACGATCACCAGCACATCGACCTTGGAGCTGAGCAATGCCTGGATATCCTGTATCTGCCGGGTATCGTCGCTATTGGCCGACTGCACCAACACGCTCGCCCCCAACGACTCGGCCCGCGCGACGAGCAAATCGCGATCTCGCTGCCAACGCGCTTCCTTCAGCGTGTCCATTGATAAACCGATAAGCAAGCGATCCTTTTCGGCGCCATCGGCCTGACTATCCAGTCGTTGTGAAAACGAAAGGCCGATCAACGTGCTCAAAATCAGGGACAAGACTACGAGGCTGATACGCAATTTCATGGTTGATCCGTCGTCGCTAAGAGTAAACCTGGAAACCCTGCTACATTAAAAATAGCTTTACGACAACTTGCTCGGGGGTCATAAAGCCCTGTTCTACATCTACAAATCCGCTCAAACTGGGTGCGGACGGTCCGGTCGCAGCCTACGAGGTCCGGGTGTTTTTAGTCCCCCAGCCGTCGAGCCTCGGGTCGCCGTCGCGACCACTCTCCCGGCCCTTCCCGGCCAGGTACGTTACCCCACAACCACCCAGAAAAACATCCTGCGTCGCACCCCGCGACTGAACCTCGGAAACTCGGCAGCAACTTTATTAGGCCTACAATTAAAGTATTTGAAGCCTTATGCACCAAGTCCGGTTTGTTATGCCGCCTCAGATTCTACTACTTATGGGGCGCATGCTATCCCAGCTCATTATCTATTATCTAGGTAACACCCCTGAATACTTTCACAACTTGCCGGAGGTCCGTTCGAGCGTATAATCATGGTGGTCTGGGATGTGCCACAAGTTGCCGAAGACCGCGAACTCTAAGAGTTCAGCGACATGAGCGAAGAGAATACCCTCGAACCGACGATCCCACGGAGCTGTAATATGTCTAAAGCCACTCTACCCATTCGCATAACCCACGTCATTGACGGCCACGTCCACCCCTCATTCTGCAAAACGCAAAGTGGTGACCTGCTCGCCGTCTACAACATAGAAGGCGGCGGTGGCAAAGAGCTGCTGCTCTGCCGTTCGACAGATGGCGGCTTCAACTGGACCGCCCCCGAACCCATTGCCGCGATCTGCAACTGTTCGATCTACCCCGGCTCGCTGACGCTACTCGCCGACGGACGCATTCTGCTCAACTGGGCATGCTATCGCGATCCGCAAGACACGCTCTGGCGCGAGCCGCAATTCTCGCTCAGCGACGACGAGGGCCGCACCTGGTCTACACCTCACAGTTATCCCATCGCCAACCGCAGCAATCACGCCTGCATCCGCCACGCGCTGATCGAATGGTCGGCGAACGAATGGCTCTGCCCCTTCTACGACCGCACCGTGCTCTACAATACCGCCACCGACACCCTCACCCCCTTCGGCGATGGGCGCAACCACGGCATGGTCCCCATCGTCCGCACGGCCGAGGGCACGCTTATCAGCGGCGCGCCGCAAGCGGAAGCACCGGTCCCGGTCGGCCAGCCCGGCAACATGGTCGACGGATTGCGCTCTACCGACGACGGCAAGACCTGGACGGCGCTGGGCGTCTTCCCGCACTTCGGCGTCGCCGGTTACGACCTGACCCTCCTAACCAATGGCTGGGCTGTGCTGACCTATATCGTCTACGGCGTCGGAGTCGACGGGGAGTTCAGCTACGAAATGGTCATTTCGCGCGATGACGGCCGGACCTGGGACTTCGAACACCCCGTAGAAATCTACAATCCCGGACGGCGAATCGGCGGCCGCGGTTGGCCACGCACAATACAGATCGACGACGAAACGCTGGCGACCCTGTTTTACGACCTCTCTCCCGAACAAGCAGAAGGTCCCGGACTCTACGTCGTACGGACGCATTTGCCATAAAATCACAACTCCAAGGTCACCGGCCTCGCCTTCTTCGCCCGACCACCTGAACATCGACCAAGAAGGCAATGTCTACACCACAAACGGCAAATTCCTGGGGATCATCGAAATACCCGAAGTGTCCACCAATTGCGCTTGGGGCCAAGACGGTCATACGCTGCTTATGACGGCACAGACGTCGGTCTATACGGTCGCGGTAGAAATACCGGGAATCGCGGTGCTTTAATGATTCTTATGAGTAAAACTGCGGGCGAATGATCAGGCTTATGGGAACCTCTGCGCTCATTCTCGCCTCACTTCCCATAAGGCTCCGAGGGCAGTCCCTGATTCACTATGAGGTCCCCCTCAGCGAACCTCAGTTACTTCCGTAGATCTTACTAGCATCTTAAATTCATTAAATATAAAAAGAGAGGCGAGATACTTCCGTTTTGAAGTATCTCGCCTCTCTTTTTATATATCGTGAGCGAACAGAGGTTCCGAAGGCCATACCCCAAAGCAGCCCGTCCCCACCACCCTACTTCATATTTCCAAATTGCAACGGTATCCCCATATCCTCTTTCTTCAACATCCCAATCACCTCCTGCAAATCATCCACCTTCTTCCCTGTCACCCGCACCTGATCGTCCTGAATCGCCGGTTGCACCTTGATCTTCAAGCCCTTGATCAGCTTGACGATCTTCTGGGCGATCTCGCGTTCGATCCCCTCCTGCAATTTTATCACGCGCTTGACCTGCCCCTGTGAGGTCCCTTCGATCTCGCCAAAATCCAGGCACTTTGGGTCGACCTTACGCCGCACAAAGTGGCTGATAATCACGTCGTACAGGGCCTGCATCATCATCTCGTCCTTCGTCTGCAACGAGATGACCTTCTCTTTGCGGTTGAAATCGATCTCGGTCTTGCTGTCGCGGAAGTCGTAGCGGGTCGTGACTTCCTTCTTCGTATTGTTGACGGCGTTGTCGACCTCCTGCAGGTCGACTTCGTTGACTATATCAAAAGAGGGCATGACATTCCTTTCTTCAAGTGGGCAAATCCAATATACCCCACCAATAGCTGCGGTCAAGAGATTGATATAGGCGTTGTGTATCTAGGCCACCATTTTCTATCTTAACATCCCGCTACCGACAAAAGGATAGCGCACCTGATTGCGAAATCGCCGCCATTCTTCTACGAACGCGAATACCCCGATCCCACTGGAAAACAACGCCATGCCAAAACGCCCCAATATCCTTATCGTGCTCTCCGACCAGTTGCGCCGCCAGGCCCTAGCCTGTTACGGCGATTCCGACGCCCGGACCCCACATACCACCCAACTCGCCCAAGAGGGCGTCACCTTCGACCAGGCCTGCTCAACTTATCCGATCTGCGTGCCCTTCCGCTTTACCATGATGACCGGCGAGTACGCGCACACCCGCCTAGTCCCCGGCATCGAATGGCGCATGTCGCCCGCCGAGCGCACCCTCGCCGACGAATTCAACGACGCCGACTACGAGACCGTCTACGTCGGCAAATGGCACCTCGACGGCGGACACGGGCGCATGGGCTCGGCGGTGCAAACCAACCGCTGCCCGGTCAAACGCCCATACCAGGGCCGCTGGCAGAAGTGGTTCGGCTTCGAGTTGCGCAACGGGCCTTTCGACACCTGCTATTTCGAAGACGACGACCCGACACCAATTCCGATCGAAGGCTACCAGACCGACGGCCTATTCGATATTGGGATGAATTATCTGCGCGAGGGCCGCGACCGGGAGAAACCCTTCTGCATGGTGATCTCCGTCGAACCGCCGCACAACCCTTTCGAGGCGCCCGCCGAACTTCAGCAAGCCTGGGAATCGCGCGACATCAGTCTACCACCCAATTTCGAACCCAAGGACGACGAGCAACGCGCCCAGTTCATTCTCAACCGCCAACGCTACAACGCGATGGTCGAAAACCTCGACGACAACCTCGGCCGGCTGCGCACCTTCCTAACAGAGCAAAACCTCGACGACGACACCGTACTCGTCTTTCTCTCCGACCACGGCGAACTCGCCGGCGCGCACGGCCTGCACGGTAAACAATGGCCCTATGAAGAATCCGTCGGCATCCCGCTGATCGTCTACGACCCCCGTCATCCCGTGCGCGCCAACACCCGCCTTGACGACCCAACAAGCACCGAGGACCTCTTCCCGACCTTCTTGGGATTGGCCGGACTGACGCCGCAAAATGATTTGCCCGGCACTAACCTGGCACCGCTGATCCAGGGCGAGACAACGGCACTCGACCGCGACGGCGTGCTGCTCGAATTCGTCGCCGAATTGCGACCGGGCGTGGCCTTCTACGACGCGGTGTGGCGCGGGTTCAGGAGCCGGCGATTTAAATACACGGTAAAAGGCGACAAGAACGGGGCCGAGCCATGGACATTCTTCGACCTAGAGAACGATCCCTACGAGATGCGGAATTTATTGGAGGAGCCGGCGTGGGCGGAGGAGCTTGGCCGCCACCATGGATGGCTGCGAGCACGATTAGAAGAAACGCTCGACCCCTTTGTGCTACTGCCGGCGTGGGGACACGAGGGGTGGAATGTGTGGTCGGCGTGAGGGCGAGTGCGGAAAACGAGCCCCTACATTTGCATCATCCCCTTTACTCAAGCAGAACGATCTACGGCACCCCCCAAAGCTGCCCGACGGATTAACTCGCGTTGGTTAAAGGGCGCGTTTAATTCTTTGTGCGAAGAATATACGTGGGCACTACGCCTTATCGCCGATCCCACCATCACTCAGGCATTCCCAACCTCATTAGTTGGTTGGCGCGACCCCAGCAGATTTTTTTTAACGTCTCCGGCTCTACGGGCAACACCGCCGCCTTTACACGCGCTGCAGACGGATACGAAAAGGGCGTGTGCGTGCCAAATACCAAATGGTCCGCACCGCCTTCGTCTATAAAATCGGCTAACTCGCGCATCCTATTAACGTCTTTATGTAATACATAGTGCACTTCAGCTAGCGATAAATCAAAAAACCAGTTTTTCTTGCGCAACTCTTGCCGCTGCCATAGTGCCGAGCCCATTATACCACGGGCGTTGGTCACTGCGATGGTAACCCCCGGCACAGCCTCTATCAGATTGGCCACTTGATTTAAGTCCAGCGTCTGCCCGGGGTCCATCCAATGGCGCTGCCGCGCATCTTCTAGCCGATGCGGCATCACAACGATCAGACCGCGCTCGGCACACGCTCCGACCACTCGGCGCGCTTCTATACCGTCGGCCGCAAAATCGTGATATACTGGAAATAACCGCACCCCTTTCATGCCCAACACCTCATGACAGCGTCGCAAATGCTCTTCCCACCCAGGAAAACGAGGATTGATAGTGGCCATCGGAAAAAGCTGTTTTTTAAACGGCTCCACGGCTTCTGCCAATTTCTCGTTGGCCGGCTGTACATTGCGATGCAGCGCTGCCTCGATCTGTGATACAGCCGCCGCCTTTATACCTGCCCGCTGCAAACGAGCTAATAAAGTCTGAGGTGTATTATCCCGTAAAGAGCGAAATGGCCAGACGCCCAGCCATGCATTTAAATCAAAAAAATTCATCCCACGACCTCCCGCGGCTGAGTAGGTCGCGCACCTTGAGCTGCCAAAATACGCTCTGCATTTTTCCAGAAAATCAGACTTTTGTCTTCCTCCGTCAGCGTCGCATCAATTACCTTGCCCACACTGCCCGTCATAGTGCCGTCCGTGCCAAACAACACGCTCTCTGCACCCATCTCAGCCACGGCCCATTCTACCTGCCCGTCGTCCAAATTGCTCCCACTCACATCGCAATACAGATTCGGCGAACCGTGCCGCATAGCTGACACTGTATGTTCCCAGTCTCCGCCGCCGCCGATGTGCGCGTGAATCAGCATCGCCTCTGGATATCGGGCGCTCACTTCCGCAAAATGTTCTCCGTGTGAAATCAGCGGCTGACTATCCAGATCTTCTCGTGCGTGCAGATATCCCGCGTGCTCCAGTATGGGCACCTTCCGCTCGATGGCCAGTTCAATAACCGGAAACACCGCCGGGTCGTTTATGCGATATTGATTGTATAGCTTGATGCCAATCATGCCGCTATCCAAGCAACGATTAATTTCGTCCAACGCCATCTGATAATGGCCGGGAATGACAAAACACATTCCCCGAATATGTTGGGGATGCCGTTTTATCGCCCTCAGTATCGTATCGTTTTCCTCCCGCACCGCTTCAACAGAGGCGATTAAACCGCCAATAATGGGCGAGGAACACCAAAACTCGGTGATCCCCAACATCTCCCCGGCCAGAATTAACTGCTCGCTAGAAACCTGCTCTTCCTTCTCATTGGCAAGATTCCAGACGTGGCAGTGCATATCAATCTTCGGATAGCGCAGCCATTCTTCAATATCCAGCTCTACCATAAATACTTTCCTTTGGGGTGCTATTTCCCCATTGCAAAATGCTCAGTCCGTAGAACGATGTATAAGAATTATCAAGGCCGGCGTTGGATACAGGTCATGTTTGTGAAAATAGCGAGGCCAATACCTCTCCTATAACAACTCCTCCGCCAAGCCGTTAAAATCCGCCACCACAGCATCCGGCGGAAATGGCCGGTCGTCATAGGGTAGCTTGTAGCGATCGACATAAACACCCCGCATCCCACAGGACCGCCCACCGACCACGTCGAACGCATTCGCCGAAACCATCAGGCACTCGCCCATTTCCAAATCTAACGTATGCGCCGCGTGTCGATAGACGCCGGGGTGCGGCTTAAAAGCGCCGACCTCCATCACCGAAATGATCGCGTCAAAATCCCACTGAATCTGATTTTTCGCCAAATGCGCGAGAAAGTCCGGCTCGCCATTGGACAACGCCACTAATTTGTAGCGCTCTGTAAGCCGCGCCAAAGCGGCAGTTACCTCGGGGAAGGGCTTGAGCTCCTGCCAGCAACACATAAAGTCGTGGACTTCGTCGGCCGACACTTCAACCTTGTTCAACTCCAACACATAAACAAACGCCCGCCGTGCCACCTCCTGGTAGCCGCTATGCCCCAACGCCATAATATTATCTTGGTATTGCTCGACCCGCTGGCGCAATCGCCACTGCGACCAGAACGCCTCCGCATCAATCTCTGCACGCTTGTCCTTTAAAAACGGATCGATAAACGGCACCAGGCTTCCTCCTAAATCGAGCACGGTACCGAAGAGATCGAAGGTCAAAGCCTGCACCGAATCTTTATACATGAATCGGACTCCCGCGGCTATTATTCCCGGCCCGCTCAATCAACAAGCGTTCCTGTTGGCTTTGCAGCACTTCGGCCTCGATGGCAACCGGGTTCCATTGCGACAACAACCGTTCCTGAAGCTCCGCGACTATGGACGCATGTTCCGGGCTGTCGGCCAAGTCGTTGAACTCATTCGGATCGGCCTCAATATCGTATAACTCTGGCGCATCGCCCAAACTATAGTTGAACTTGTAGCGCCCTGTGCGCAACATCGCCGTCGGCCTTTGCACGCCATGCGCCAAGTACTCGCAAAAGGCCTCGTCCTTCCACCCCCCACCCTGCCCCTGCACCAACCCCAATAAACTATCGCCGTCCAAGGGCGCGACGCTTTCTGCCCCGGCGACATCGACCACCGTCGCCACCAGATCCACCAGCGACACCGCGTCACCGATGCGCTGCCCGCCGTCGATCTGCCCCGGCCAGCTGATCTGTAGCGGCACCCTCGACGAAGCTTCGTATAAACTCGACTTGCGCCACATCCCGTGCTCGCCGTTCATCTCGCCGTGGTCGGAAAAATGCACCACTATTGTATTGTCGCGTTGCCCCGTTTCCTCTAGCACCTGCAATAGCCGGCCGATTTTTTCGTCGAGATAAGTGATCAATCCATAATACCCCGCACGCGCCCGACGCACCTGCTCTTCGGGAAAATCCGCCGCGCCGAACATCGACCGCATACGCTGGTGCACCGGGTGCTGATCTTCGAGATGCCCCTCAGGGATCTCCGGCATGTCGATCTGGTCCAGCGGGTATAAATCGAAATAACGCTCAGGCACGATCAGTGGGAAATGCGGCGCGATAAACGAGGCGTTTAACGCCCAAGGCTGCTCCCTGCGCGTCGGATCACGCAAATACTCAATCGACCGCTCTTCCACCAAGTCGTCGACCTCGATCTCGGTCGTCGTGCCCGGCCCGGCTTCAGCGACCCCACCCCACGGCTTGGCGGCCGCCGGTGTGCCCTTGCTCCAATCGGCCGTGCCACGCAACATGCCGTTCTTGGTCCATAGTTCAGCATGCAGGTCTCGCGCCAATTGCCTATTAAAGCCGTGCAGTTGATCCGGCCCGACAAAGTGCTGCTTGCCCGACAAAGTCACGTCGTACCCCACGGCCCTGAGCATATGCGCCCAGGTTACGGTATCCGACGGCAGCGGACTGGCATTGTCATACGCGCCGATCTGATTGATATAACGCCCGGTCATAAACGACATGCGCGAGGGCAGGCACAGCGGCGAGTTGCAATAGGCATTGTCGAAAGTCGCGCCTTCTTGTGCCAATTGGTCCATATAGGGCGTCTGTACCAAAGGATGCCCGTATGTGCTGCTATACATCGGCGCGTGCTCATCGGTCATGATGAGCAGAATATTCGGCCGGTCCATCATTTCTCCTCAGCTAGATAATCGATGGGGGCTTTGGAAATATCCGCAAAGCCCCCATCGGTATTTCTGCCATTTGATTAAAGACATCCAAGGGCTATTCACCCTCATTAAACCACTCACCCGTCCTCCCGCCGGAGCGGAGGGTCGGGGGCTGCCGCAGGGCAAAGCCTCCCAAAGGCCTTATGGTTGAAATCTATCGCCCCACTCCCACCGCTCGTTAAGGTGGCTCTGCCACGCCATCGCTGCGTACCTCCGCAAGCTAGTAGCGGGCCGCCTTAGCTTTGCCCGAAGGCAGCCCGCCGACCCGCAGCGCCGACGAGACACCCCCCTTAAGTCTGCGCAGGCTGCAACCCCAACAGCACCAACAACCAAGTCCGATGCCAATACGCACTATTGATATACGGATTCTCCGCCGAAGGCCAGTTGGTCCAATAGGTCTCGTTGTGCGGAATCCGGTGATACCACTGCAGAAGCGGCACCGACGGCATCTCATTCAGCCAGATCGCCATCGCCTCCCGAAATAATTCGTGTAAACGCGGATCATCCGGCGCCGTGCGCCCCATTTCATCGACCAGCGCGTCGTAGTCCGTATTCTTCCAGCGCCAGAAATGCTCCGCCGCCGTACCCGTCGGCTGCACGAAACGGCTGTGGTAAAGCCGCATCGTGAAATAGGGGTCGCGCACCGAACCCGCGTGCCCCGTGATATAGGCCCGCGCCTCGCCCTGCGACATCTGATCGTAGGCGTCCGAGATCTGGCGAAACGAGGCCTCGAAACCGGCGCGCTGCAATTGCACCACCAGCACCTGGCCGATATCCTGAAAGCCGCCGAAGATATTAATCGCCATCTTCACCGTCTTCCCGTCTTTCTCCCACATCCCAGCACCGTTCTTCTGCCAGCCGCCGGCCTCCATCAACCCCGCACTCTTCTCGATATCGTAGACCCCCACCCCGGACTGCTCGATCAAATCCTGGATTCCATCGGTAAAGCGACGAATAGGCGGAAAGGCGGGAAAGGGCACTTTCGCCGGCGTACCGCTGCCCTGCCAACCCACCTCGACCAACTGGTCGCGGTTGACGGCAAAGTTGATTGCCCGCCGGACCTGCGGGTCGGAGAAAGGCCATTCGAGATTATTGAAACCCAGCGAGATCGGCCACCAGTCCAGATAACCCAGGGCGCCATCGCGCCCCGTCCAGGACGTAATCTTCGGATTGCCCTCGACCATCGTACGAATATTCGGCGGACGCGAATCGCCGCAGGAATCGAGTTGGTTAGCCAGCATCAATTGTACGCGCTTGGCCTCATCGACATAGGGCAGGAAAATCAGCCGCTCCACTTTGGGCGCGGCCTTGAAGCCTATCTTGCTCGCCCACCAGTCGTCGCGTAGGTCCCACATGCGCTGCTGCGGTGACGAAAGCGCCAAGCGATAGGGCCCGCTGACCACCGGCCAGCCCTTGGCGAGGTCAAGATTCTTAAAGACCTCAGAATCTTGCCCATCCCAGATGTGCTTGGGCACGATCGGTACGCCATTATCGAAATTGTGGGTAAAATACGTAAAGACGAAACGTGGGTTCGGGGCGGTCAGGCTAATGCGGGCGGTCAGACTATCGACCGCTACCGCCTCTTTCACCCAAGTGTTCATGTCGGTCGAAAAGAGCAACAGCGGCACGTTCGCCTTGAGCATATTGATCGTGAAAACCAAATCGTGCGCCGTCCACGGGTGCCCGTCGCTCCATTCGACCCCCTCGCGAATATTGATGGTGATTTCGGTGTAGTCCGCATTGAACTCGTGCCCCGTCGCGATCCAGGGAATGATATTATCCTCGGCACCGTAGGCATTATAAAAGTAAAGCGGCTCGTAGAGGAACTGATAGCCGGTGCGAGAAGTCTGCCCCGGCACGTAGGGGTTGAAGGTGTCGTAGTCCTTCATCTGCCCCGCACAGGTGCCTGGATCGATGCAGTCGAGGATCAACGTGCGATTCCTCGCTACGTTTTTCAAATCGTTGGGTATGCCGCCTTCGCCACCCCCACTACAGGCGCTGAGTGCAACCGCCAATAGACAAAACCAATGCGCTTTAATTCGCTTCACTGCGACCTTGCTTCCCTTGTAAATAGCGACGTGTCTGAAAAATCGCTTGCAGCAAAAGGACTACTGGCGCAGAGCGTTTTTCAGACACGTCGCTATTTTCACGTTAATCCTGTTTCCGTTCAATTTGCGCACCCAATTCCCGCAGGCTCTTGTCGATATCCTCGTAACCCCGGTCGAGTTCCTCGACCCCGCGGATCACCGAACGCCCCTCAGCGCAGACGGCGGCGATCAGGTAGGTAAAACCGGCGCGCAGATCCGGGACCGAAATTTCCGCGCCGCGCAGGGCCGTCGGCCCTTTGATCACGGCGCTGTGGCTGTGGCCCATCGCGCCGAAGCGGCAATCGCCCCCCCCAAGACAAGTGTCGTAGATCTCGATATCAGCCCCCATCTTCTGCAACTCACTGATATAGACGAAGCGATCCTCGAAGACGGTCTCGTGGATCACCGACATGCCCTCGGCCTGGGTCAACAGCACCGCGAAAGGCGGTTGCCAGTCGGTCATAAAACCGGGGTGCACCGTGGTCTCCAGCGCGATCGAATGCAATGGCCCCTGGCGAAAGAAACGGATCCCGTCGCCCTGAACCTCGAAACCGCCGCCCACCCGGCGCAAGGCATTGAGGAACGTCAGCAAATCGCCCTGGTGCGCGCCACGCACGAAGAGGTCGCCGCCGGTAGCAACCGCCGCCGCACCCAACGAGGCGGCGACCAAGCGGTCGGGCATAATCGCGTGGCGGGTGCCTTTGAGCGAATCGACCCCCTCGACGATAAAAGTCCGGTCGACGTGATAGTCAATAATCGCACCCATCTTTTGCAGGAACAGCGCCAAATCGACCACTTCTGGCTCGATCGCCGCGTTGCGGATAAAGGTCCGTCCGCGGGCCAAGGTCGCAGCCATCAGCAAATTTTCGGTCGCCGTCACACTCGGATAGGGTAATGTGATATCGGCACCGTGCAAACGATCCGCCTCAACATAATAAACATCGTCGAGCGTCTCGACCCGGGCGCCCATCATGCGATAGCCCTCAAGGTGAAAATCGACCGGACGCGGGCCAATGCGGTCACCGCCGGCCGCCGGCACTACCGCCCGGCCGTGGCGATGCACTAACGGCGCCAACATCATCACCGATAGCCGGTTTTGCACCGCGAGCGCCTCCGGCACCGCAGCCACGGGCATGTCCGGTGTCTCAACCAACAGCGCCTTAGGTCCGATTTCGCTGCAGTGCGCCCCCAACGCCTCGCAGATCGCCTTGGTGATTTCCGTATCGCCGATAGCCGGTACGTTTGTGAACTCGCACGGTTCGGCGGTCAGCATCGAGGCCGTCAGCAACTTGCTCATCGAGTTCTTGGCGCCAGCGACCTCTATTTCGCCTTTCAGCGGCGTAGGTCCGTCTACAATTAGTGTTTCCATAATAGCCCTCAATATAAAACGCGGCGGACGGACAAACAAAGAAGCGGGGATCCCATATGGAATCCCCGCCAAAAATAAATCGCGCCGCCCGACTCAGCCCTGCGCCGGCTCTAACCCCAACAACACCAGCAACCAGGTATTGTGCCAGTAGGCACTATTGATATATGGGTTTTCGGCCGTCGGCCAGTTCTTCCAATAGGTCTCGTTGTGCGGTATGCGGTGATACCACTGCACGATCGGGATCGAGGGCAGTTCGGAGAGCCAGATCTCCATCGCCTCGCGGAAAAGCCGCTGCAGTTCCGGGTCGTCGGGCGCGGTCTGCCCCATCTGGTCGACCAAGGCGTCATACTCGGGGTTCGACCAGCGCCAGAAGCGCTCGGCGTGCGTGCCGGTCGGCTGGACAAAACGGCTGTGGTAGAGCCTCATCGTGAAATAGGGGTCGCGCACGCTGCCGCCATTACCCATCAAAAAGGACCGCGCTACGCCCTGTGCCATGCGCGAAAACACGTCGGAGGTCATGCGAAAACTCGCGTCGAAGCCGACCTGCTTGAACTGCGCCGCCATCACCGGCGCCAGATCGGTGAAGATGTCGAAGATATCGATGGCGATCTTGATGCGCTCGCCGTCCTTGGCCCAGAAGCCCTCGGCGTCCTTAGCATACCCTTTGCGCTCCATAATGGCCGCGGATTTGGCCGGGTCGAAGACACCGATCTCGTATTTTTCGATCAGATCCTGGATCTGATCGGTGTATTTGCGCATCGGCGGAAAATCCGGCAGCGGCAAATGCGACTTTGTCCCGGCCCCCTGCCAACCGATGGCCACTAGTTGGTCACGATCGATCGCGTAGTTGACCGCGCGGCGGATCTCCGGATCGTTAAAAGGCGGTTCCAGGTTATTAAAACCTAGACACACCGGCCACCAGTCGAGATAGCCGTACGGTAGTTCGCGCCCGGACCAAGTCGAGACGTTGGGGTTGGAATCGAGGATCGAGCGAATATTGGGCGGTCTGATATCCAAGCTGGTATCCATCGTGTTGGATATCAAATTTTGCACCCGTTTCGTTTCTTCCATATGGGTCAGATAAATGATCCGCTCCACCTTCGGCATATCGCGGAAACCCACCTTCTGCGCCCACCAGTCGTCGCGCAAATCCCAAACCCGCTGCTCCGGCACTGAAATCGCGATCTTATACGGCCCGCTGACCACCGGCCAGCCCTTGGCGAGGTCGAAGTTTTTGAAATTATTGGGGTCCTGGCCTTCCCAGATGTGCTTGGGCACGATCGGTATGCCATTGTCGAAGTTGTGGGTAAAATAACTGAAGACAAAGCGCGGGTTGGCCTTGTTCAGCGTGATCTTCGCCGTCAGGTCATCAACGGCGACCGCCTCTTTCACCCACGCTTCCATATCGGTGGAGAAAGCCAACTCCGGCGCATTGTCCCTGAGCATATTGATCGTAAAGACCAAGTCGTGCACCGTCCACGGCTGCCCATCGCTCCACTCAACCCCCTCGCGGATCGTGATGACAACTTCGGTATAATCGGCGTTGTACTCGTGCCCGGTGGCGATCCAGGGGATAATATTCTCGCCCTTGTTGTCATAGGCATTGTAGAAATACAGCGGCTCATAGAGGAAATTCCACCCCGTGTTCGACTTACCGATCAACAGATACGGGTTAAACGTATTGTAATCCTTAATCTGCCCGCCGCAGTCCTGCAAGTTGGAACAATCCATAATCAATGTGCGATTCCGCGGAATGTCCTTATGCTCTCCCCCGACTCCTCCTCCACCACAACCAAGCAACATCCCCACCGCCAAACACGATAGCCATCGCTTCATATCACTTCCCTCCTAAAAAATGGGCCTTAAGCGGCACGACCAGCACAACCTGAGGGCAGCCAAGGGGTGTTCTCAAAGCGGATTATATCGCCTCTTTTTACAGGAAAGCAAAAAGGGGTGATATCCCTCAGAGCCGACCAATGACAGTCGGCGAGAATGAGCGAAAACACCCCTTGGCTGTCCGTGCAAACCTGCGTTTTACCGATCGCGCTCCCGAAAGACCTCGTGCAGATCATTGCCCTGTAACACCGGCGACTCCTCGTATAAAAAACAAGAAACCGCCCGCTCCCCCTCGGTGCGAAAAAACGGCGGCGGCTCCTGGCACTTGTCCATCGCAGCCGGACAACGCAACGCATAGGGGCACCCCGAAGTATGCACCTCGGCGTCCAGGTCCTCAACCTCTTTCTCCTCTATATCTTCTTCGATCCACCCGCTACCCGGCACAGGCACCGGAATCGATTGAATCAACTCGCGCGTATAAGGGTGTTGCGGATCCTTGATCACCTTCTCGGTACTACCCGCCTCGGCGACCGCTCCGTGGAAGAGAATGATAATATTCTCGCTGACCTGGTAAGCCGTCGTCAGATCGTGCGTAATATAGATGAAGGAGATGCCGAAGTCCTTGTAGAGCGTGTGCAAGCCGGCTAGGATCGTCGCCCTGAGCGAAGCGTCGACCATTGAGACCGGCTCGTCGGCGATGATCAGCTTGGGCTTGAGCAATAGCGCGCGGGCGATCGTGATGCGTTGGCGCTGGCCGCCCGACAACTGGTGCGGATAGCGACCCAGTGTCTCTTCGGGCCTGAGCCCGACGGTGCGCAGTGCTTCCTGAATCTTTTCGTAGGCTTCCGTCTTCGACGCAGCCAAGCCGAATTTATAAATCGGCGTGGTCAGGATATGGTCGATCTTGTAGAAGGGATTGTAGACTTCAAAGGGGTCCTGGAAGATCGCCTGCACGTCCTGGCGGAATCGCTGCTGCCCGTCCTTTTTCAGGTCACGCACGTCCTGGCCCTGGTAGAGCACTTCACCACCGCTCGGGTCGAGCACGCCCAAGAGCATCCGGGCGATGGTCGTCTTGCCGCTGCCGGACTCGCCGGCGATGGTGGTAAAGGTCGGGTTGTCGGCGTCAATCGACAGCGAAAAATCATTACAGGCGACCGTCTCGCTGACTTCGCCGCCAAAAAGCTGACCGCCGCCGTGGTATACCTTGCGGATATTGCGCGCCTCAAGAAGCGGGGGCATGTTGATCCTCCTCGTGCAATAGGCACGACACCAACTGATCGGCGGCGACCTCCTTGAGCTGCGGTTCGACGCTCTTGCAGCGGTCTATGGCTTTCGGGCAACGCGGATGGAACAGGCAACCCGTGGGTGGGTCCAACAGCGACAACCCAACGCCGGGAATGCCCCTGAACTCGCCCTTGATCTCAAAATTCGGGATGCTGGAAATCAGCAATTGCGTATAGGGATGCTGCGGATTGTGGAAAATATCCTCTACCGGCCCAACCTCGACGAGCTTGCCGCCGTACATAATCCCTACCCGCTCGGCGAATTGCGCCATCAACCCCATATCGTGCCCCACCAACAACACCGTCGCGTCGAGTTCGTTCTGCAATTTGCGCAGGGTCTGCATAATCTGCCGCTGCACGACTACGTCGAGCGCCGAGGTCGGCTCGTCGGCCAAGATCAACTGCGGGTTAAGCGAGATCGCCTGGGCGATACAGGCCCGCTGTTTCATACCGCCGCTCAATTCGTGCGGATAGAGCCGGGCCACTGCGGGTTTGAGGCCGACTCTATAGAATAGCTCCTCAACCTGCTTGAGCTGTGTGTGTTTGTCAGGAATTTCGCCATCTTCGGCGTGTTCGCGTATCGTCAGCATCAGCTGATCGCCGATGCGCATCACTGGGTTAAGCGAGTTCATCGCACCCTGCGGCACCATCGCCACCCTCTTGAGCCGGACCCGCCGTATCTCTTCGCGGTTGAGCTTAAGCAAGTCGGTGCCGTCATCGAGCGTCGCGCTGCCGGCGGCGATAAAACCGGGGGTTTTGATCATGCGCAATAGCGCCAGAATCAATGTCGTCTTGCCGCTGCCCGACTCGCCGACCAGACCGAAGCGCTCGCCCTTGTAGAGAGTCAGGTCGACCTCGTTGACCGCCCGCGCGATACCGCGCCGGGTCTCGAAGTGGACCTCCATCCCGCGAATATCGAGCAGGGTCTCTTTGTTGCCGCCGTTTACGCTCATACAGCTTTTCGCTGTTTCGGATTAGCCAGTTCATCTAAGCCCGCCGCGATCAACAGCAGACCGACAAAAATCAGCGCGATAAAGAAAATCGGAATCGCCCACCACCACCACATACCGCGAATCAGCGCACTGAACGTGATCGCCCAGTAAATCGTCATACCGAGGGTCGGATCATTCTGCGGGCCCAGACCCAGCGCTTCTAAGCCGACCGAAGAAAGGATCGCCCAGTTGACGGCGTTGGTGAAGTTGGCCGCCAGATAGGGCAGCAGGTTCGGAAACAGCTCTTTCCAGATGATTTCGCGGTTGTTCATACCGTTGAGCTTGGCCATCTGCACATAGGCTCGCTCGCGCATGGTCAATACCTGCGAACGAATGGTACGGGTGGGCCACATCCACGCCAGCGAGGCCACCACAAGCGCCATAATATTGACGCTGATCTCCTCGCGGATCGTCGAGGCGATCGAAACGAGGACCACTAGGCCGGGCACCGTTAAAAGCGTATCGACCGTGCCGCGGATCGCGGTGTCGATCTTGCCGCCCATATAACCACTGGTAAAGCCCAGGAAGACCCCCAGGCTCATGCCCACCGTTCCAGCCAGCAGACCGATGCGCATCGTCAACGGCACGCCGACGATCATAACAGCCAATAGGTCGCGACCCGCATCGTCGGTGCCAAAAGGATGCTCCCACGAAGGCTCCTGCCTGGGCGTCGTCGCCAGCGGCTGCGCCTTGTCGGTATCGACGAAAATCGGGCCCAATGCCCCGAAAAGCACGACCAACAGGATCATGCATATGCCCGCGGCTAACATCGGACTCTCGCGCAGGTAATAGAATATTTGATTAAGGCGATGCATATCAGTTTTGCCGGGTGTGGGAAATCCGCGGATCGAGCAGCGGGTAGAAGAAATCCATCAACATCGTCACCAAACCAATCGACATAATGAGGATCAGGACCACCCCGTTAATAACCGTGTAGTCGGAGGCCTGTATCGCCTGGAAGAGCACCGTGCCGATGCCCGGATAGGCGAAAATCACTTCAACGATGACCTGCCCGGCCACGACATTGGCCAGCGAAAGACCCAGCGCCGTCAGTTGCGGCAGCATCGCGTTGCGCAGGCCGAAGCGAAAAAAGATCGTGCGATTGCGCAGGCCATTGGCCTCGGCCAGCGTGATATAGTCTTCGCCCGAGGTAGTCACCATCATCCCACGCATGCCCAAGGCCCAAAAACCGACCTGTTGCATGACGATCGCCAAGGCCGGTAGGACCGAGTGGTGCAACACATCTAAATAGAAATCGACGCTGGCAATCGCCAGCCTGCCCGGTGAGTATCCCCCCGACAATGGGAAGAGCTCTAACTTTAGACCGAGTATATAGAGCACGATCAGCCCAAGCAGATAGGGTGGGATCGCCGAGAGGGTCATCAACGGCACCGCCATATTGCGCACAAAACGCGGCGCGGAAGGCCAAGCGGAAAGCGCGCCCATCAACGTGCCGAGGGCGAAGCCGATCAATACCGAGACCAGCATCAGCCCGATCGTCCAGGGAATGGCGTTGCCGATCATCTGCCCAACACGCGCTGGGTAGTTAGCCAGCGAGTAACCCAAATCCAGGGTGAACGTGTCGCCAAGGAAATTGAGGTACTGCACGTAGAGCGGTTTGTCGAGGCCGAATTTGACCTGATAGGCCTTGACCATCGCTTCAATGCCGTCTTGGCGCAATCCACCGCTGGCGGCTAGCTGGCCGAGCTTTTCGCGAATGGGATCACGGCCCGTACCTAGACGCGGAACAAAAAAATTAACGCTTGCTGCCGCCCAGACCACAATGAGGAAGAGGGCAACGCGTTTTACTGTGTAATTCCAGGACATTAAGGTCTTATTGGTGAAGTTTGGAAGACGTAAAAGAACGCCTAAAATACAACAGATGTCAAACTTGATCGTCAGATATCAAACTTGATTATTTGACTTCGGTGGGGTCCGTTTCTCTTAGATCTCTCACCGCATATCCGTCATTCTGGCGCACGACCAGCAATCGATTCGACGGCAGATCGGCGATTCGCGTCACACCGCCGTCAGGCCACGTGACCTCCACCTGTTCGACGCGCCCATTTTTGGGCAGGCCAAAATAAAGCCGGGTATCGTTGTGCCCCAAATAGCTCGACGCCCCGTTGACCGTGCGTGTCTGTGTACGTCCACCCGTCGTCAACCGCACCTGTGCGCCCAACCCGTCCCGATTGGCTCCCGCGCCCTGCAATTGCACCGCCAAATAATTCCCCAAGGCCCCATCATTGCGCAAAAGCGTCGGACTGTCGTCGATATTCGTTATGTATAAATCTAGATCGCCGTCCTGATCGTAATCTCCACTGATCGTCCCTCTGCTCGATTTTTCCACCGTCAAACCGGGGCCACCATCAACGGCGGCAAACACGCCGGCGCCCGAATTAACAAAGAGTTGGTTGCGTTGGCCATAGCGCCCCCCGGCCGACGTCTCGTCGACTTGCGGGTAAACGTGGCCATTGGCCGCGAAGAGATCGAGATCGCCGTCGAGGTCGAAGTCGAAGAAGCGCACGCCCCACCCAAGGAAACTCACCGTCGGTGCCGCCAAACCACTCTGTGCCGTGATATCCACAAAAGTCCCATCGCCCAGGTTTTCGTAAAAAGTATTGGTCTCGCCATCGAAATTCGTCACGTAGAGGTCCGCGTCGCCATCGCCATCGCCGTCGCCCGCGTCAACGCCCATACCCGACTCCACTTCCCCATCGCCATTGTAGGCTACGCCCGCCTCAACCGCGATATCGACAAAACGCACGTTGGTGCCCGCGCTATCTCCATCGTTGCGGAAAAGCACATTCGGCGTTTCATCGTTGGCGACAAAGAGGTCCGCGTCGCCATCGCCGTCGAAGTCCTCGGGCACCACCCCCATGCCGAAATTAAAATTGGCGGTCGCCACGCCCGACGAGAGCGTGACGTCGGCAAAAGATCCATCGTCGTTGCGATAGAGCCGGTCCCGCCCACCCTCCATGCCCTGCGGACCGCAAAAGACCCGCAAACCGCCCAAATAAATGCAGGGATCTTGCAACTCGGGATCTTGCAATAATGGTTCGATATCAAAGACCACATAATTCGCCACATAGAGGTCGAGGTCGCCGTCTAAGTCGTAATCAAAAAACGCCGCGCTAGCGCTAAAGTCCTCGCCCGCAACACCCGTTTGCGACGAAACATCGACGAAGGTTCCGTCCGCCACGTTGCGATAGAGTATATTCGCCCCGTAGTTGCTCACGTAAAGATCGCGATACCCGTCGCCGTCATAATCTCCGACCGCTACCCCAACACCCCACCCCCGGTCTTCGACCCCGGCGACCGTTTCGCTGAAAACGCCGCGCCCTTCGTTGCGATAGAGCGCATTACCCGGTCCCGCGCCATACGCGTCATACGTCGAACCGTTGACCGCATAGAGATCGAGGTCGCCATCGTTGTCATAATCAAAAAATGCCGCGCCACTACCAGTAGATTCAAGGATAAACTGCTTGCCCG
>JABHFS010000096.1 GCA_018672475.1 Gemmatimonadota bacterium
CGGGATGACCCACCACCCCACCGATCGGCACCGGTGCATCCGTTTCCAATAGCAACAACGCGCGGTCAATGCCGAGCGCCACCTGCTGAGTCCGCACATCGTCAATCGCCGTTGGCCCGACGGAAACATAGATGCCCTCGTCGTTACAGATCCGCACGAGTTTTTTGGAGTCGGTGAACCAGTGCAGTTGCGCATTGAGCCCTGTGCTGCGGCGAAAATCAATGGCCCGCTGCATCGTCTGGCGCTGGGCGCGGCGCGAGTGCAAGTTGACCGGTTTGCGAAAGCGCTCCGCCAGATCGAATTGCCGCACCAGGATGTCCTGTTGCCGCGCTTGCTGCTCATCGGTCACGGCCCATTTGTAGTCGAGTCCAACCTCGCCGAGCACGTCGGCCTCCGCCAAATTCGCCTCAAGCCAACGCAAGCCCTCGGCGACCTCCTGCTCTCCTGCACGGGTAACCCACGCCGGATGCATGCCAAGACCAGCCAACACCTGTTCGGGGTGGCGCCGTTTCAACGCCAGCACGGCCGGCATGGTATCAGCTCCTTCGCTGACGGCGACGATCTGCCTGACCCCCGCCCGCCCGGCCTCTATAAGCGCCGCATCGGGGTCGGCGAGTTGATCGAGGTGGCAGTGGCTGTCAACGAGCATCTAACACAGACCAGTGGTCTCGTCAAAACCCAACATCAAATTGAGACACTGCACCGCATTACCCGACGCGCCCTTACCCAAGTTATCGAGGCGCCCGACCAGTACCAAACCGCGTTCGGCGTCACCCCAAACCGAAAGTTCGATAAAATTGCCATAGCTCAAAGCGTCGAGGTCGAGGAACTTACCCTCTCTCAGGCCATTATCCGCCGGGTCGACCAGTTTCATCAACGGGCTGTCCCGATAATACTCCCGCCAAAGCTCATACACCCGGTGCGGCCCGACACCCGGCTCGACAAAAAACTCAGCCGGCACCGGCGTGCTCACCACCATCCCACAGAACGAATGATCGACCGAAGGCATAAAAATCGGTGATTTCTCGCATAGACTGAACTTCCATATTTCGGGCACGTGTTTATGACCGCCGTCTAGCCCATAAAGACACAACGCTTTGCGCGCATCCCCCTCACGCCGGGCAGGCGGGGCCGCCGCATAGTCTTCGACCATCTGCCGCCCGCCGCCGGAATAACCCGATACCGCGTTGATCGTCAACGGTGCCCCAGGCGAAAGCAGCCCTTGTTCGATAAGCGGCCGCAAGGCGAGGATGACACTAACCGGATAACAACCGCAATTCGCCACCCTGCGCGCCTGGCGAATCTGCTCTTTGTGTTCGTTAGAAATCTCGGGCAAACCATAGACCCACTCGGGATCGATCCGCCGCGCCGTGCTGGTATCGATAACCTTTGTCGCCCGATTTTCGATCATCGTCAGCGCTTGTGCCGCCGCATCATCGGGCAAACACAGCACGCACAGATCCGCACGATTGAGAAACTCCGCCCGTATCTGTGGATCCTTGCGCTGCTCAGCGGGAATGAGCAAGACCTCGACATCCTCGCGCGGCGCCAACATCTCGCGAATCCGCAAGCCGGTGGTCCCCTCTTGCCCGTCGATATAAATAGTAGGTTTTTTCATGAGAATATTTATTATCTTTTTTAAATAAAAATAGAATTTATATTGATTCTGTCAAGCAAGGTTTTAGCCCCCCACAAGGCTCCCGACCATCACCTGTGCGACGTGATCTGTTTATACGAAGGCACAAGCAGAGAAGGACCATAACAGCTACGCCTCTTCTTATATATCTGTCATGGGATAATTAAATAAGAGCCGCTTACTTCCAACGCCCCCACGCGTTGGCCGGCGAAGGGGGTGGCATGCAGGTATTTTAAGGAAGTGGCCGGGCAAAGGGTCCGGCGGTTGCGAGGGAGGTGGTCGCGACGGCGATGGCCCGGGGCAGGGGCCGATTAAAAATCCCCGCCGCGTCAGCCCCACAGCCGCTACTCACTCGCTCTCGTCGACGCTCTTGTCTCCACTGTCGCGCAACTCCAATGTCTTAACCCGCTGCAAGACGTCCTCCATCAGACTGCGATTCGTCGCGATCAAATCGGCCACCATCCCCGTCAAAAACATCTGGAAGCCTGCCAACAACAGAATCGAGGCCAGAATCAACGACTGTATGTGCAGCTGTCCCTCCATAGTAAAAATGAAATAATAGAGAAAACGCAGCCCCAATAATACACCTGTCATAAACACCAACGCGCCACAAATGGCGAAGATCTTGAGCGCGGCATAACGCGCCCAAGTGCGCAGGCTGATCGAAGCCGACTTGAAGACGAATTCGCCGATATTGGAAAAGAGCCGCGACTCGCGGGTCTTGGGGTTGGTGCGGATCGGCACCGAGACCACGGCAAGGCGTCCATAACCCGCGGCAATCACATGCTCGGCGGTGTGGTCAAACTCGGTAAATGTCGCAAGCTGTATCGCCGCCTCGCGACTGAATGCACGAAAACCACTGGCCACGTCGGGCACGTTAATCCCGGCCAGGCGACTGATCGTCCGACTGCCGAAGCTCTGCAAATAGCGTTTGAGAAAAGAGAAGTGGGCAATAGCGCCGGTCTGCCGGTCGCCGATAACCAGATCGGCCTGGCCGGCAAGAATCGGTTCGACGAGTTTGTCGATATCGCCGCCATAGTACTGGTTGTCGCCGTCGGTGTTGATGACGATATCCGCGCCCAACCGCAGGCAGGCGTCAAAACCAGCCTTGAAAGCGTGCCCCAAACCCCTGTTTTGTGGAAAGCGGATAACGTGATCGGCCCCGCACTCGCGCGCCACCTCGCTGGTGCGGTCGGCAGATCCGTCGTCTATAATTAGAATTTCGACCTTATCGATGCCGGGCACTTCGCGCGGGATATCGCTAATCGTGGCCGGCAGCGTCTGTTCTTCGTTAAAACAAGGGATCTGAACAATCAGCTTCATTCAGCCCCAACTCTCCTGCTTGATCTGTTTCTTGTCCAAGCCGTGCTCTTGTAACAAGGCGACCATATTCTCAACGAAGCGCGGCACCGCTTCTTCGCCCTTGGCTTTCGCCGCCTTGCGCTCGTGCGGGGTAATCCCCGGCCCACAACTATAGGCCAATACGGCTGAAGGATCGGGGGCGACTTCCTGCAAAAGCTCTTTAGAGATACGCCCGCTGCGCGCCCCACGAATACTGGAAGGATCTTCGCGGGTAATGCAATGGATGACATTGAGCTTGTCGGGGTATTGCTCGCGCAACGCCTCAAACTCGTCAAAATAAATAATATCCCCACGGGTTTTATTGCTATAAAGCAGGGTATGTCGGAGTGGGTCGTCGCGATACAGGCTTTCCTTGATCAAGCCTAAGTTAGGCACAATACCACTGCCTGCACAGACATGCACAATATGATCGGTGCGTTCGAATGTATCTTCGGAAAAAGTATAAGCGCCAGTAAAACCGCTGATCACTAGCTTCCGTCCCTTCTCTACATGATAGGTCAGAAGCGGCGATAAGATCGGCGGATAGGGCGTCTCGGCGCTCTCGTAGCGCTCTTCTTTGATCGTAATGGCCAGATAGCGTTCGTGCGGCGCCGAGGCCATCGAATAGGCCCGCGGCTTCTCCTTCTGCCCCTTCTGGTCTTCCAGATAGGCGATAAAATGCTCCAATTCGCCGAACTGATGTGGGTCGATGGTGCAAAAGTGCCCCGCTTCGTACTCGACCGGCTCATTGCCGGCAAACATAAAGAGCGTAGTCGTGTCCGGAGTATCCCGACGCACTTCGGCGACCATCACTTCCAATTCCCTGACCCGCCGCTTCGGCGTGCGTTTGGATGCCGCTTGCGCTATGGTGCCCATGCTATTTCTTTCTCGCCAAATGCGCTTTCATTTTTACGATCAAGGTCTCGTCGTCTGCGGACGAGGCAACCATCTCTTCAAATGCCGCGACGGATAGCTCGACTTCCTCCAGGAAGCGCTGGTCCGCTCCTCAGGGGAACAGGTATTCGCCGATGCGCCCCTCGTCACGCGCGCGCGCCTTGTCTGCGATACGCGCCAACCAAGGGATATCGCCGATGATCATTCCCCGGGCACGCGGCTTGAAATCGAGACTGTCCCACTCGCTCATAACCTATCTCCGTCTGAAGTTAAACAAATCCGCAACTCGTCTCTGAATTCGGCGGCGACTGGATCCGCGCTCAACGCCTGGCAAAGCATCACGGCGAATTGCCGCAGACGCGCTGCCGGTTCACACCAGCGCGCGAGCAGTGCTTCCGCGCGCGGCCCACCGTCGAGGGCAGCACAGAGCATCGCCACACCGTTCAAAAGAAAAAATATCTGGTGACCGTCGAGGGCGCGGGCGCCCTCGGCACGACCGGATATTTCAGTGTAATGAAGCGCCGCATCCCGATGCAAGGCAGATCGCATCCGCCCATCGGCACGGCCACTACCCATACTGGTAGTATACTGAACCAGCCGACGTTCCGTCCAGTCCCAGCCGATCTTGGCAAACTCGATAAAACGCACCCTGGTGCCATCTGGATCAACGACGACATTGCGGGCATTGTAATCAGTGCTGCCCAAGCTGGGGGGGCGCTCCGCCAACCAGCGGTGCATTTCCGCTAACAATAGCACGGCCCTCGCCATGTCGCGAGACTGTCCGAGACGGCGCGACAACTGTTCTAGGCCTTCGTGCGCGCGCTCACCCGTCGCATCCCAAACCGCCACCAACTCATCTCGCCCCGCGGTCGGCACCACCCGCGACACCAACCGCGCAGCATGCCGGTCACACATCCGCTCGATCGTGCACAGCCCCTCGATCGCCGGTCCTATCAGAACCGTATCCCCAGCTTGCAGCGCATCGTCAAGCGTATCGTCGCCGACCCATGCGAAAAAAATGCACTGCCGATCATCGTCTACGCCTAATACCTCGGGCACCGGGCAGCCCGCTTCATGCAGCAAACCAAGCACTTCGCGCTCAACGGTCAACAGGTCATAGGCTTTACCCTGGGTCAAAAAACCGAAGAGCTGCTGTTTGACCACCATCTTGCGGCCATCGGCGGTTTCGACGCGCCAAACTTCGTCGGTAAAGGGCGTGATCGCAACGATTTCGGGGCGCCCCGACAACATCTGAGGTGCCCACGCGCACAAATACTCCGCTGTTTTCTCGTCTACGTCCGCAAAGCCGGCGCTCTGACTCACTGCGCTTCGAAAATAATGACCTGGGCGACCACTTTGCCGGCCTGATTATTGAAGCTCGGATTCTCGTTCATCGCCAAGTACAGCACGCCCTCCCAATCAGAGACGAAATCATAGCGGCTACCCGGCGCGAAAACCGGCCCGTCGCCGACTCGGGCGACCAGCGTGCCGACATTGGCCCCGGGCATGAGATAGCCCTCGCCCGCGGGGAAATTATAGACCCCATCGGCACCGCACCAAGCAATCTGGTTGCGCATATCCGGCGACCAGGTCTCCTCGGTATCGATAACCACTCGCTGACCTTTTTCAATGCGAATTAACGAGTCTTGCCATTGCGGACTCGGCCGCACCGTGCGCATAATAGTTAGAGCCAAAGCATAATCTCTTGGAAAACGTGTACAACCCGTGCGAATCCGCTACCCGGAATGCACTATACAATTCTAATGACGTTAAAGAAACCCATCGGTCAAAAGGTGTCAAGCAGGCCGATACATAGGGAAAAAGTATGAGCCAAAACCTGCAGGATCGTCGCATCGGCCTGCTCGGCTTCGGGATAGAAAACCGCGCACTGGCCCATTTCCTACAATCGCGCAAAATCCCCTTCTCCGTCTGCGACACCCGCCAGCCGGACGCGCCCTTAGCCAATGTGCGCGAATGGCGTATCGGCACGGATTACCTCGAGGGTTTGACCGATTTCGACCTGCTCTTCCGTACACCCGGTCTTTCCTGCCTGGACCCGTGCCTCAAGGCAGCGCGCGAGTCCGGCGTTGAAATATCCAGCCAAACCCGCCTCTTCCTCCAGCTTTGCCCCGCCCCAATCCTCGGTATCACCGGCACCAAAGGCAAAGGCACGACGACTTCCATCTTGCATGCACTACTGGCAACCGACGCAGCCCGCGTCTTCAGCGGTGGCAATATCGGCCGACCGCCCATCGCATTCCTCGACGAGTTGCGCTCCGACGACCGCGTCGTGCTCGAACTTTCCAGCTTCCAGTTGCAAGACTTGGACCTGAGCCCGCATATCGCCTTGGCGCTCTCGATCACCGAAGACCATTTGGACTACCACACCGACCGCGCCGAATATATCGCCGCTAAAAGACCGATTTGCAGCCATCAGAAGGCCACCGACATTCTCATCGTCAACCAGGATTGTCCTACGGCCCGCAGCTTTGCCGCCCATAGCCCCGCCGAAATCTGGCACTACAGCGCCCGATCACCGGTCGCACAAGGCGCTTGGGTCGACGACAACAAACTCTGGGCGCGCCGTCCCAGCGAAGAAGCCACCGTTATTTGTCCCACAACCGACATCCCCCTACGCGGAAAACACAACGAAGGCAACGCCGCCGCCGCCGTCGCCGCGGCCATCGCCTTCGGTGCGCCGACCACGGATTTCGCCGACGCCATCCGCTCCTTCAAGGGACTGCCGCACCGCATCGAATACATCACCGAATACAAGGGCATCACCTATTACAACGACTCACTCGCGACGACGGTTGACGCCGCCGTCGCCGCCATCAACTCCTTCGACGAACCGCTACTGCTCATCGCCGGCGGCGCCTCGAAAGGCGCTGACTTCAGCGCCTTGGGCACGTGCATTGCGGCAAGCTCCGTCCGCGCGGTATTGTTGATCGGCGACGAGGCCGTACGCATCGAAGCGGCCATCCGACAAGTCGGCGCCCAGACCGCCGTGCGCCACTGCCGCGATTTGCGCGAAGCTACAACCATCGCTCGCTCGACGGCGCAAGCAGGCGATGCCATACTGCTCTCGCCAGCCTGTGCTAGTTTTGATCAATTCTCCAGTTATGCCGAACGCGGCGAGCTCTTCAAGCAATTGGTCGCGCATTAACCTGCTCGCCATTTAACAAAGATACAGTTCGTGTCCGCTTTGTGTTTTTGGAGCACTGAACTATAATTAGCCGAACATCCCCCGCAAATCAGGAGCGACTGCAATGCCGCTGGCCATGACAGACGAACAACGCCGTAGCTTCGACGAAGACGGTTTCATCATTCTCGAAAATTTCCTCACGCCAACAGAGACCGCCCGCCTTTCCGACGCGGCAGATGAGGTCGTCTCTCGTATCCAACAAGAAAAAGGCCTGCCACCTGAAACGCATTTCCAAATCCGTAACGCCCTCTCGCAACACGACGCTTTTTTGGATTTGATCGATCACCCTCGCATGCTGCCCCTCGTCGTCGATGCCATCGGCTGGAATATTCAGATCCGCACCACCCATCTCGACTACCGCCCACCCTACCCACAGGACTTGGCAGCCGGCGCCGTTGGCACTGGTCAAGGCGCCGACTCGCAGGCCGGCTATCGCAATATCGCCTGGCATCCCGATTTGGCCAGTCGCGAGATCTTCCAGGCCCCCTCGCTCGACGGCCGGCTGCCCTTTATGGAAATCAAGGTCTTCTACCCGCTCTTCGACATGAGCGAATCCGGCTGCGGCAACCTCTGGCTATCGCCCGGTAGCTATCTGCGCCCGCCGTCCGACCTGCAGGCAATGAACCGCCAAGTGCCGGATGATCAAGCATTGGAGTTGAAGCTCCAGGCCGGCTCGGCCGTTCTCTGGCGCACCGCGACCTGGCACTGCGTCGGCCCCAACCAATCGCAAAAAACGCGCAAGATCATGCACGTCGGCTACCACTACCGCTGGCTGCGCCCCACCGACTATATGCAACAAGACCCTGAACTGCTCGCCCACTGCTCGCCGATTCGCCAACAACTCTTAGGCGCGCTGCCCAGCGGCGGCGACCCCATGGGTAGCGACCCCGACATCGCCCCGCTGTCACAATACTGGCAAGCGAAGAACAACGACGTGCCCTTGCGCGCCTGGGCCGAATCTCAGACGAAAGACGAAGCCTACTAATGCCCGATCGACCCAACATCCTCTTCATCTTGACCGATCAGCAGCGTTTCGACTGGCTGGAGATGAACCCCGAAGTCCCAGTCCGCACGCCGCACCTGCGCACATTGGCCGCACGTGGGGCCTGGTTCAAAAATGCCATCTGCCCCTCGCCCCTGTGCGTACCATCGCGCGCCTGTCTTTCGTCGGGCAACGAATACGACCGCTGCGACGTGCGTTCCAACAACACGCCCTACCACCACGAGCAAACCCCCTACCAACGCCGACTGCGCGACGAGGCCGGCTACCACGTGATGGGCTGCGGAAAATTCCACACCGGCCTAAACACCACCGCCCCCGGCGATCTCACCTGGGGCCTAAGCGGCGACAAGGCCAAAGAACAATGGGGCCATAACGAGGCGCTCTTCAACGCCGGCAAAAATCAGTCGGTCCTGATGATGGAAAAATCCGGTGAGCCGCGCGACCCCTATATGACCTTTCTCGCGACAAGAGGCGAAGCGCAAACCCACATCGACGACTATGCACAACGACGCGGACAGCCCGGCAGAGAGGACATTTTCTTCTCTACCTTCCCCAGCAAAATCTCCGACGAGGGCTACTTCGACAACTGGATCAACACCAACGCGCTCGACCTGCTTGATGGCGCCCCCACCGACAAACCCTGGTTCCTCGAAGTGCATTTTCAAAACCCGCACCACCCTTGGGACATCACCGAAAAAATGCATCAGCTCTACCGCGACCCCGACGTGCAATTCCCCCACCCCGAATACGCCGACGCCAATGTAACGGCCGAAACCCACCAGGAGGTCCGCCGCAACTACGCAGCCATGCTCGAACACCTAGACGACTGCCTCCGCCAGATGCTCGCCAAGCTCGCACAACGAGGCGAACTCGACAATACCCTCATCGTCTTTACAAGCGACCACGGCGAAATGCTCGGCGACTACGGCCAATGGCAAAAACTCTCGCCTCTGCAGGCTTCCATCGGCGTCCCGTTCATCGTCGCCGGCCCCGGTGTCCTGCAACGCGCGCCGAACAACGCCCCCATCACTACTTTAGACCTGCACGCCACCTTCTTGGACCTAGCCGGTGTCACTCCCGGCGACGTCGACAGCCAATCCATGCGCCCGCTCTTGGCCGGCGAGACCGACCACCATCGCGAAGTCGTGCTCTCGGGCTTGAGCGCCTGGCGCTTGGCCTACGACGGCCGCTACAAGCTCATCCGCGGCTACGACCCCGCAAAACGCACCGGCGGTCACAACTGGGAACCCATGGCCGTCGACCCCGAAGAAGCACGACAACTGCAACGCGACCGTCCCATATATCTCTACGACACTACGAACAACGAACTCGACAACCTCGCACAAGAACACCCCGAGATCGTCGCGCGACTGGACGCTTATCTAACCGAATGAGGTATAGTCTTTTTATTTAACACACAGAGCGACCGATCACCGCCTCATCGAATGCACTATTCACACCCGTCTTACTTCGGGTTGTTTAGGCGAATGTTCACACTATTGATCTATTCGGTAGATGATCGTTTTATAAGACTCAATTAAAATAGCAGAAGTACCGACGGGCTTTTTGCGGGCATACCCGTAGCGGATTGTTTGGCTGCTTTTGCAAGACAGCAAAAGCAGCCAACCCTCCTCAGGGTGGCACAGGATGTGCCACGAGGAGGAACGAGGGGAATGCCTCAAAAAGCCCGCCCACACTCCCGGAGAGCCACACCATGCCGTCAGCACCAACCCGCACCCACATGATCCTCCACCCTACCACCGACAACGTCGCCATCGCCCTAAAACCCTTCGATGCCAACGAAACCATCGAAGGCATCACCATAAAAGAGCCCATCCGCGCCTACCATAAGATCGCCCTAACCAACCTCGCGATGGACCAAGCGGTATACAAATACGGCCAAATCATCGGCTATACCACACAACCCGTCACCGCCGGCACCTCGGTCCACACCCACAACCTCGACATGAGCCGCCTGATGGATGCCGCCATCACCGATCTCGCCACCGCGCCACCCGACCCTCTGCCAACGATTGACGACCGCTACTTTCTTGGTTATCGCGACAGCCGCGGCCGCGCCGGTACCCGCAACTACGTGCTTATCGGTAGCACCGTCGACTGCTCAGCACGCGTCGTCGAAATGGCGCTTGAAGAACTCAACCGCAAACAGGCGTACTACGCGCGCCGCTACCCCAATGTCGACGGCGTCGTCGGCCTCACCCACGACAGCGGCTGCGGCCTGGTCACCATGAGTCAGGGACACATCCAGCAGAACCGCACGATCCAGAATCTGATGGACCACCCGAATGTCGGTGGTCGGGTGATCGTGCAACTCGGCTGCGAAAAAGGGCAGGCCGCGCTCATTTTCGGCGAAGACCAGCTCATCCAGGTCAAAGACTGCGAAACCGCACCGGGCAACGCCATGCCCCTGATCACCATACAGGAAACCGGCGGCACCTGGAAAACCGTCGACCGCATCGTCGCCTATGTCGAGGAAGTCTTATTGCCCGAAGTCAACGCCCGCCGCCGGACCCTGATCCCCGCCTCGGAACTTATCCTCGCCACCCAGTGCGGTGGCAGCAACGCCAATAGCGGCTTTACCTCCAATGCCGCCATCGGCTACGCCTCTGACTTACTCGTGCGCTGCGGCGGCACCTCGTTTATCGCTGAGACAACCGAAACCTTCGGCGCCGGCCACTTGCTAACGCAACGAGCCAAGACTCCCGAGATCGCACAAGCCTACCTTGACCACGTCGCCACCTATCGCAGTTATCTGGCCGCCGGCGAAGGTACGCCGGAAAACAATTTGGCCTACGGCAATATCGAAGGGGGTCTCTCGACCATCGCCGAAAAGGCACTCGGCTCCATAGCCAAAGGCGGCACCACCGCGCTGGCCTGGGTCAACGACTACGCGGAACTGATCACGGAAAAGGGGTTCGGCTTTATGAATACCCCGGCCTTCGACCCGGCCTCATGCACCGGCCAAACCGCCGGCGGCGCGCAGGTCGGCGTCTTCAGTACCGGGGCCGGCAGTTGTTTTGGCGGCATCCTGACCCCCTGGCTCAAGGTCGTCAGCAATAGCGACACCTTCGCGCGTATGGAAGACATGGAGGTCAACGCCGGTACTATCGCCGACGGAACGGAAAATTTTGAGGATGTGGGAAAGCTGATTTTCGAATATGTGCTGGCGTTGGCCAGCGGCAGCAAGACCTATAGCGAAAAAGTCGGATATTCCGTTGCCAATATTTGGAACAAGGGCGTGACGACTTAGAGGCAAGCTTAAAAATTCTGTTGGTCGGCGATCAGTGCAACGACGCTGCGGGGCTGACCACGGCGGGCCTTTTTTAAGGCCCCCGAGCCGGCGGCCTCCCCCTTAAGATCGTTGGCGATCCATTCGACGATCTTAAGGGGGAAGCGTTGAAACCCCATTTGATCAGCGGCGTGCCGGCCACCGAACCTACCAGATAGAGCCCAGGCGCACTGCTCTCGCCCTGGTCATCCGCGGTAACTCGGTTCGGGGCGCTTGGGCTCAACCAGCGTATCCGTAAAGGATTTCAGCCCTAATAGGAAATTTGCACGGGGGTGGCAGGGGCGGTCATCGAACGCGTTCCCTCCGCCGGGTGAATGCTCGGCTCCCCCACTTAGATACCACCATCCGGACCCGCGTTGCGCCCATCGACCGCCGCGCCACACAAATCAAGCCAACGTCGTCGGCAACAACTCCTGGTTATACCCGACGATAAGCCGCGCCCCACGGCGCAACGCCGGCGCCCTCAGCTTACCCGAACGCCCCAACAACAACCCCAATAACTCATCGTCGGTAGGCCGCTCGGTCTGCAAGTCAAAATGCAGGACCTTTTTTCCTTGGGCGACAAATAACTCGTCCATGCCTTCGAGCAACGCGAGCACGGCCTTACCCTCCACCGGCTCCTTTGCTGCGCTCTGCACTTCGCCGTCGAGAATTTTATTTTGCGCAAGAAACTCTTGCGTGTATTTGCAACTGTTTCAGCCAGGGCGGTGATAGCGCCAATCGAGTTTGATAGCCATCGCATTTTTCCTTTCTATACTGGATTTATAGTGTATTCAGGCGGCATCCACTTCGGATGCACCTCTATTGCAAGTTATGATAATCGCCTTTAATCTATTTGAGATCAAGCAGGAGCCAACTCCAGCGTCATTGCCGCAAGCCCACTCGATCGACGTTACCTATGATATATTCTTCGCCGCTTTGCAGACCGTCGAGATCTTAGGCAAAGCCGAACTCAACTTCAACGATGTAACGGAGTAATGAAGAAGAACGATGCAACTAACGTGATTGCTGATAGAGACCGTATGAATATGGTCTGGGTATTCCGTAGAAACCGGCTTTTATATAAGCGCTAGCACAATCACTTGATTTATCGTAGAGCTGCGCGAGGCGCACTATCCCCCGGCCGCAATTCCAATACGCGCTCGAACGCCTGCATGGCACCATCCACCTGCCCCGACCGCTTCCGCATCCGGCCTATTTTCAACCAGCCGTCGGCGAAGTCGGGCGCCAGTCGGTTACCCTCACAAAAACTTCAAGCGCTTGCACATAGAGCAGCATGCCAGTGGCGGCAAAGACAATTACAAGAATCAGCGAGCGCATGGGGGAGTCGGCACGGCATTACAAACCAGAGGCAAAGACAACGACAAACATCGGCGGACACGACACTATCGCCGCTTCAAATATTGTAGTGCAGCCCGCACTCCTTGGGATCATCCCCATCTTCTTGTTGCCCGCTAAACCAGCGCCAGCGCCCAGCGCGCTTGGGTTCGCCGGGGCGCGTCGGCGTAGCGCAGACGACACAGCCGAAACTCGGATAACCCTGATCATAGAGCGGATGCACAGGCACGTCCTGCTCGGCGATAAAATCCGACAACCGTTCGTCGTCCCAATCCACCAGCGGGTTTAGTTTAAGAATCTTGCGGCGGGTACCGTATTCGTCGATCAGCATCGCTTTTTTCGCCGTCTGCTGGCGATATTCGGATTGGTCCCAGCGCTGGCCCGAAATCCAACAGTCGGCCGTCTTCAATAGCGCGTTATTGGACCAGTCCTTACGCACTTGGCAGCAGTGCTCCTGTTTTTCCTTAGAGTCGAAGAACAGATACTCGCCGTGGCGCTCGACCATGCGCTGCACATCACCGCTCTTGGGCTGGATGACCTCGATTTCGCAAGCATAGCGCGCCTTGACCTCTTCGACAAAGGCATAGGTCTCCGGGTGCAGCCGCAAAGTGTCAAGCGTGGCAAAACGCAGCGCCAATCCTTCCAACACCGCCATATGGATCATCGCGGTCCCAGTGTGCTGGAAACTAGTATTGAGCACCGCACGACCAGGAAAGGTCTCACCCGCCCAGCGCAACAATTCTACAGCGGACATCTGCTCCAGATCTAAATCGCGGATATAGCCGACTAAACGCTCGTTGTGTTCTTCTGTGGTCTCGGGCGGGGTATCTATCCCTTTTTCATCGACTGCCATTACTATCATTTCAACCCGGAGGAGTCGGGTGGGAAGGCCTATACTGTAAAAATGTGTATCAGTACATTATAAAGTAGAACTAATATAAGAATAGGGGAAACTTGGGAAAGCCGCTGCCTACTGAGAGTCACATGGAGCCACTAAAAATCACTATAAGTATACCCACCGGTAGGGGGCAATATCGGCTCTTCTGGGATGGTGGATGTGGCTTGTGCCGCCGCTCAGTTGAATGGGCCTGCACCCGCGACAAAGCCAATCTCCTATCGCCCATGCCCTACCAACAAGTCGC
>JABHFS010000097.1 GCA_018672475.1 Gemmatimonadota bacterium
CGAGGTCTACCACTACCACTCCAAGATGATCCTCAAGGAAGCCAACGTCGGCGGAGCTTGGGCCTGGCACCAGGATTACGGCTACTGGTACCACAATGGCTGCCTCTATCCGCAGATGGCCAGCGTCTCGATCGCCGTCGACCCGGCCACTCGCGAAAACGGATGTATGCAGATCCTCAAAGGCTCGCACCATATGGGCCGAGTCGAGCACGTGCTCAAAGGCGAGCAGACCGGCGCCGATCTGGAAGTGGTCGAAGCAGCCCGATCGCGCCTGGAGTTGGTCCATTGCGAAATGGAACCGGGCGATGCACTCTTTTTCCACTGCAACGCCCTGCATTGTTCAGACCAGAATCGCTCAGACGACCCCCGCTGGTCGCTGATCTGTTGCTACAACACCGCCGCCAATGATCCCTTTAAAACATCACACCACCCGAACTATACGCCGCTTTCTAAAGTCGCCGACAGCACCATCGTCGAGACCGGCGTCCGCCGCTTCGCGGCAAACGACGAAGCCTGGCTCGACGCCGGCCAGGCGATGGATGCCCGACGCCAGCAACTGGCCGAACAACAACAGCAGCAACAATAGCCCATGCTCGAGCACCCACTCGCCTTTCTGCCCTTTGAAGTACTGATGGCCGGGCTATTGTTCCTCTGTTTCCGACACGCGCTACCATTCGGTGCACCCGCGCTCTGCAAACTTTCAGCGGGCGTGGTGTTCGGCATTCTCTTGGAATGGGCTACCATCGAACAACTCGACGCCTACCACTACGGAACGCAATATTTCTTTATGGTCGACACCGTGCCCATCGCCATCGGCGTCGGCTGGGGCGTAATCCTCTATAGCGCGATGTACTTGAGCGACCATACAAACCTCAACCCCTGGCTGCGCCCGGTCGCCGACGCGCTATTGGCCCTCAATATCGACCTGGCCATGGACGCCATCGCCATCCGCGCCGGGATGTGGAACTGGGGCGAGGGGCTCGAGCACGACTACTTCGGCGTGCCCTTCGAGAATTTCTGGGCGTGGTTCTGGGTGATCTTCTGTTTTTCGTTGTCGTACCGGGTCTGTTATCGCCTCACGATCAAATACCACGTCGCACTCGCGCCCATCTGCGCGATCCCGCTCGGCGTCATCGGCGTCCTGATCACCAACCGCGTCATCGTCAGCTATGTGCCTGAGACCTACACGCTGGCCGTCATTGTCTCAGTGTTGTCAGCCGCGCTGGCCCTAGTGCTCTACAACAAACCCCGGCTCTTGCCCTCGAAAATCGATCCGCTCGCCGCCTGGGTCCCGCTGTCTTTTCATGCCGCTTTTTTGCTGCTCGGAATATCGACCGGCGTTATATTTGAGCACCTGACCCTAGTGCTGGTCAGTCTCGCCATGGCCCTGACCGCCCTCTACCTCCATCGCGCGATTCTCTTCAAGGACTAAGCCAATGCCCGACGACATTCTCTACACAGAGACCCACCGCCCGCAATTCCACTTCACGCCCAAATACAATTGGACCAACGACCCCAACGGCTTGGTCTATTATAAGGGCGAATACCATCTCTTCTTCCAACACAACCCCACCGGCATCACCTGGGGCAATATGACCTGGGGCCACGCCATCAGCACCGATCTTGTACACTGGACGCAACTCAAACACGCGCTGCACCCCGACGAGCTGGGCACCATCTTCTCTGGTTCGGCAGTCGTCGATTGGCACAATAGCGCCGGTTTCCAGATCGGCGACGAAAAGGCCCTGGTCGTCTTCTACACCTCCGCCGGCAAGGAGCCCGTACCCTTTACCCAGTCCATCGCCTACAGCAACGACCGGGGCCGCACCTGGACTAAGCACGAAAACAACCCCGTCATAGGGCACATTCGCGCGCAAAACCGCGACCCTAAGGTCTTCTGGCATGCAGCGAGCGAACAGTGGATCATGGCGCTATATCTAGAGGCCAACGATTATACCATTTACGGCTCAAAAGACCTCAAGGCATGGGAACAGCTTTGCGATCTGACCCTGCCCGGAGTCACCGAATGCCCCGACCTTTTTGAACTGTCGGTAGACGGCGATCGCGCCAATACCCGCTGGGTCTACTGGGGCGCCAACGGCGGTTACCTGCTCGGTCAATTTGATGGCCGGAACTTCACTGCAGAAACCGACGTGCTTAACGCCGAGCACGGCCGCCATGGTTACGCCGCGCAAACATGGTCCGACACGCCCGATGGGCGCCTGCTGCAAATTTCGTGGATGCGCGGCGGAAAATACCCGGCGATGCCTTTCAACCAACAGATGTCCTTCCCCGTCGAACTGAGCCTGCGCACCACCCCCGCCGGCATCCGCCTATGCCGCGAGCCCATCGCCGAGATCGGCCTTTTACACCACGAAACCTATCAGTGGGACAATTATACGCTCGCCCCCGGCACAGATATAGTTCCGGCCACTAAGAGCCAACTTTTCGACATTCGGCTTGAAATAGAACCAAACGACGCCACGAGCTTCGGCGTCAAGATTCGCGGTATAGATCTGCGCTATGAAGGGGGAAAGATTTCGTTCCAGGGCACGGAAGCCCCGCTCGCACCGATCGACGGCCGCCTGGTATTGCAGCTCTTGGTCGACCGCACTTCGCTGGAAATCTTCGGCCACCGCGGCGAACTATCAATGTCGATCTGCTATTTGCCCGAAGCGGCCGACAACCCGTTGGTCTTTTACGCGGAAGACGGCGCGGCGCATATCGTCTCGCTTGCCGTGCACCCGTTGCGTTCGGCCTGGGAGTAAGGCCCGTTTTGTTATACTGCCCGACCTCCGATAGAAATTAGCACCTGCACCGCCATATCTTATATAAGATAAAAAGAGGACACTAATGCGCATTTTTCTCACTGGTTCCAATGGCCGCATCGGCTCCGTCGTCGAGCGAATTTTCACCGAAGCAGGCCACGAAGTCGTCGGTTATGATATCGCCGACGGACACGACATCATGGACCCTGCCGCGGTGCACAAAGCCATGGAAGGTTGCGACTGGGTCGCGCATCTGGCGATGGCCATGGGCAAAAAAAATGCACCAGACGTATCCTATGCCAGCGGTACTGTCGGCACCTTTAATGTGCTGCAAGCCGCCGAAGCGCACGGTGTCACGCGCATCGTCTCCTACTCCAGCGTCAACGCCATGGGTCTTTTCATGGGCGAAGATACGCCCGATTTCCTGCCCCTGGATGAGACCCACGTCTGTCGCCCGGGCCGCCCTTACGGCACGAGCAAGTATCTCGGCGAACAGACCTGCCGCCTCTTCACCCGCCGCACCGGCATTCCCACCGTCTGCATCCGCCCGCCGGCGGTATGGACGGATAAGGCGATTGAATCGGTTAAAGAAGAACGAGAAAAAGACGCCGAATTCGAATGGACGCCCTACTGGGAATACGGCTGTTATATCCACGTCGAGGATCTGGCCCGGGCCACGCTCTGCGCCCTAACCTGTCCCGACCCGGGGCACATACCGCTGCTCGTCGTCGCCGACGATGTCTCATCAGCCCATCTCACCAGCCGCGAGTTAGTACAAAAACTCTTGCCCGATATCGAATGGCGCGGCGGGGACCAATACGAAGCCGACCCCTACAAGGGACTCGTCGACAATAGCCGCGCGAAAGAGGTCCTCGGGTGGGCGCCAGAGTTCCATTGGCGCTCCGCATGAAGCATCCCGCGGAGCCGGCATTTGCCGCGACGGTCATTGAGCTCATCCTGAAACCGGATGAACTCAATGACCGCCTGTAGGCGCTATAGAACGATCCCCCTTCTAAGCCACTGCGAGCTGCAATCCAATCGCCCGCAACTCCATCACCTCCGCCCCCGCCTTATGCAGTGCCGCGATCCGCAACACCTGTCGCCCCACCGCCAACTTGATTTTCCCCAATCCCAGCGGCGTGAACGCCTTCTCATACGATTCGGTCCGCGCGACCCGGTCGTCCTGGTCTTTAACCTGCGAGACAAAGGACTCGTCGATCGTGCCCAACAACCTTTCCCCGCCAGCATCAATCGCAATCCGCGATCCCACGTCTTCCGGCTTGCACGCATACATCAATGAAACTTCGTATGCACCCGCATGTTGCACGTCAATCTCCCAGCCGATCCCGTCGGTCGTATTTTTCCAATCGACAAAATACGAGGCGTTGGGATGGATCGAACTCCAAGTAATCTCGCCTTCGGGCAAGCCGTCCTGGGCATTGAGATAGGTCCGCGGGAATTCCCGATAACCCACGGGTAGCGGCCGAGCCTCGTCGCCGACAAGCGCGTCCATTTCCACTTGCCACGCATGCAAGCCGTCGAGCAATTCCCGATGTTCCTCCGGGTAACGCTGGGCCACATTCTCATTCTGGCCGATATCCAGCGCCATATCATACAGCCCCTGTTGATAGCCGCCGGCGCGAAAGCGCTGCGTGCGCACACTGTGGTTTTGACCATTGGGACTGCGCGAATAAATCGCCCGGTCCGGCCCATCAACCTTTTGTTGCAAAAGCAATGGTTGCAGACTGACACCATCGAGTGCTTTGTCACTCGTAGACTCAATGCCCGCCAAATCCACCAAGGTCGGCAGAATATCGACCGCCCCGCCGATCTGCTCGACCTGTAAACCGGCGCGGATTTTTTCCGGCCAGCGCACAAAGAACATCGTCCGCACCCCACCTTCGTCGACACTGCCCTTACGTCCGCGCATCCCGCCGTTCCAACGCGGGGTATTCGGCCCATTATCAGTCAGATACAGCACGATGGTATTATCCGCCACACCCGCCGCGTCGAGCCCGTCGAGCACCCGGCCGACATTCCAATCGAGGTTTTCGCACATCGCCAACACCGATTTGGTCGTATCGATGTCTTCATCCCCGGGGTCGCGGTGACGCTGGGCGATCTCGCGGTCTTTGACCCGGTCAAACCATTTATCGGGCACCTGGAACGGGCTGTGCGGTACATTAAAGGAGAGATAACAGAGAAAGGGCTCTCCGCTTTCTTCGCCAATAAAATCCGTCGCCGCCTCAGCAAAATAATCGGTGATATACCCCTCCGACTTAAACTCTTCGCCATTATGCTCCAACGTGCTATCGAAATAGTGCCCCCAGTGCCCGCAACAAAACCCTTTAAACTCGTCGAAACCGCGGCCATTGGGATGATAAGGATAGGCCGAGCCACTGTGCCACTTGCCAAAATAACCGGTGCGATAACCGGCTTGCTTGAACACGTCACCCAGCGTCGTCTCATCGAGGTTGAGGCATTCGGCCCGCCGGGTCACCCCGCGTACTCCCGTGCGCGGATAGTAGCGACCGGTGAGGATCTCGGCCCTAGTCGGCGCACACAACGGCGTGACATAAAACCAGTCGAAGTCTGCCCCTTCAGCGGCCAATTGGTCGATGCGGGGCGTACGGATATTGTGATTGCCCTTGCAGCTGAGATCGCCCCAGCCCTGGTCATCAGTGAGGATCAGCAGCACATTCGGTCGGTTCATTTTTTCTCTCCGGAATTGGTCTTCGAATTGCGCGCGCCAGTGTCTCGTTTTTCTTTTTTTTCGACATCTGTGCTACGAGATTGACTGGCGATGATGAGTTTTGCGATTAACTTCACACTTAGACACAAGGCAAGTTTACACAAAATCGGATGCCGTTTTCAAGCCCACTCGCCTTGCCTCGAAACACACCCGTGCACTGGGAGAATCGCCCCTTTGCAACAACAGTATAGCCAATCCATGAAAAACACACGACACATGCGCGAAAGAAATCTCCTCATATCCACGTTTTTCGCCTTGGTCTCGCTCTTCGGCTGCAGCGCCGAAAACCTGCCGCTCGACCCGAACGACCCCAATGCCAACCAGCCCCCCCTCGACACGCAAATACACCTCGAACCCGACCAGACCTGGAAAAGTAATTTCAACGCCCGCGATATCCGCTGGCGTTTTCTTTCCTCGACCGCGCTCAACAACTCGATAGAGGCTGTCGGTAGCTTCCAGATCACCTTCGCCAACACCAACTTCGACCGCGACTGGCAAAGTAATGTCGCCATTCGATTTCGCGGTAATGACGGCATCTTGCACATTCCCTCAACACCGCTTACCAGTATGTCGATCGCCGCCGACAGTACAATATCGATCCGCGAAAACTTCATCCTCGAAATAAAAGACCGGCAGACCGCCAATGCCATCACAAAAATGAACATTATCCTCTTCTAAAAAAACCGGCCCGTAATCCTCCCCAAGGCGGCCTGCTGTCCTACTCGATTCCTCAACCTTATTCCATTTTCAGACGCGCTCGATGGGGGGGGCTCGCGACGACCACCCGCACGTCGGCGACCATGATCTCGTCGCCACCCAGCCGTTCGTAAGTAGCCTCCTCCAACAACCGGAACAGCTTCGCCTAGCGTCCATATCGGCAGGCAGAAAGAAGGTGGACTAAGGCCTTGCCGTGGACGTAGTGGCTCCTTAGGAGCGCTAGCGCCAAATGAATACCGTCGGCGATCCATATCAAGTCCGTTGATTCAAATGCAGCTCTTTTGTTAGTTTAAGACGCCGAACTTGCACCCTCTTAGCGAAAGACCTGCCCATGAGCTTCGCCGACGAACTCGCCTATATGTCCGCGACAGAATTAACCGAGCGCATCCGACGACGCGATCTATCGCCAGTAGAAGTCATCGACGCAACCATCGAGCGCATCGAAGCGCGCAACCCGAGCCTCAACGCCTTTGTCTACCACGGCTACGACGACGCCCGGGCACAAGCGAAAGAAGCGGAAGAAAAGCTAATGACCGGCACCGATATCGGCCCGCTATTCGGGGTGCCCACCGCAATGAAAGACCTCTTGGATTTTAAGCCGGGCTGGGTGACCACTTGCGGCGGCATCCGAGCCTGCAAAAACTTCGTCGCCGACGCCTACTGCACCTACGCCGAGCGCATGGAAAAGGCCGGCGCCATCCTGATCGGCAAGACCAACAGCCCGACCATGGGATTGCGCGGGACCTGCGACAACTATCTCTTTGGCCCTTCGCGCAACCCTTTCGACCTAAATAAAAACACCGGCGGCTCGTCCGGCGGCAGCGCCGGTGCCGTCGCCGACGGCTTGGTCCCCATCGCCGAAGGCACCGACGGCGGCGGCTCGATCCGCATCCCGGCAGCTTGGACCGGCACCTACGGCTACAAAGCCTCGTTCGGCCGGGTCCCCCTGTTAAGCCCTAACGCCTTTGCCGGCGATACGCCCTTTATTTTGGAAGGGTCGATCACTCGCACGGTTTCTGACGCCGCCCTAGCACTCGAAGCCCTTGCTGGCTACGATGCACGCGACCCTTATAGTCTTGACGAGAAGATTGATTTCGCCGCCACAACGACGCAATCGATCAAGGGTTGGAAAATCGCCTATAGCCCGGCGTTCGATGTCTTTCCCGTCGAGCCGGCCGTCGCCAACGCGGTCGCAAAGGCCGTCAGCGCGTTTACTGAGGCGGGGGCCGTCGTCGAAGAAGTCAAACTCGGCATCGAACGCTCACAGATGGAACTGGCCGATCTGTGGTGTCGGCTGATTATGCCGGTCGGCCTGTCGTTTTTAGAGAGTCTCAAAAGCCAGGGCATCGACCTGCTCAAAGACCACCGCGACGACTTCCCCCCGGAATTTCTCGAATGGGCCGACCGCTGCTTCAATATGAGCGTGCTCGATTTTTTCCGTGACCAGGAAATTCGCTCGGAAATATTCAACGCGATACAGGGCGTCTTCGCCGACTACGACCTACTGGTGACACCGACCTTGGCCTGCATGCCCGTTGACAATGCCACCGACGGCAATACGCTGGGGCCGAAAACGGTCAACGGCGAAAAGGTCAACCGCCTGATCGGCTGGTGCCTCACCTACTTCACCAATTTCTCCGGCCACCCCTCCGCCTCGATCCCGGCCGGGCTGGTAGACCATAAGCTACCCGTCGGCATGCAACTTATCGGCCCGCGCTACGGCGACGCAAATGTGCTAGCGGCCAGCGCGGTCTTCGAGCAATTGCGACCGTGGCAGGACACCTACGACATCTGCGCCAACAGACCTCTTTAACAGGAAGCAAACACCATGACCTGGACTCGCAGCGACAATGAAATTCTCGCGACCCTACAAGAGCTTGTAGCCATCGACAGCGTCAACCCGGCATTGCCTGGCGGCCAGCAGGGCGAGAGCGCTATGGTCGAATACCTATCGTCGTTCTTCACCGCCCTAGACATCCCCTACGAGCTCAGCGAAGTACGGCCGGGCCGCCATAACTTCATCGCCCGTATCGAAGGTGAGAATCCCGAACGCAAGTTATTGTTTGAATGCCATATGGATACCGCCTCAGCCGAGGTCATGACGATCCCGCCCTTCGAGCCGCATATCCGCGATGGCCTGCTCTACGGCCGTGGCTCCTGTGACACCAAGGCCGGCGGCGCGGCGATGATTCACGCGATCAAGCGTCTGCGCGAAGCGAATATCACACCGCCGCGCACCATTCTCTACGCCGGCACCATCGACGAGGAGGCCTTTTTCGCCGGCACCAACCACCTAGCCGAACACCTCGACGTCGAAGCTGCGGTCATCTCGGAACCGACCGACCTCGACGTGGTGCGTGCGCACAAAGGCGCCGTGCGTTTTCACCTGACAGTCACTGGCAAAGCCGCGCACAGCGCCAAACCGCACCTCGGTATCAATGCCATCACCAAGATGGCCAGGCTCATCACCCGCATCGAAGACGAGATCTCGCCACAATACGCCGAACTGAGTTATCCCCTGCTCGGCAATCCGACCTTCAATGTCGGCACGATCAAAGGGGGCGCCCAGGTCAACTTCGTAGCGGACCAATGCCGGATCGCGATCGACTGCCGATTGATCCCGGGCCAGACGCCCGAAGGTGTTGTCGAAGGATTTAAGGAAGTGATCGCCCGAGCTACAGCAGAGGACGATGCATTAGACGCGGCCGTCGAAGACCCCTTCTTCGTCTGTGCCGCGTTGGGCACTGACGAAGACGCGCATATCGTGTCCAGCGCCGCCGAGGCCTGCCGCGCAGTACTCGGCGAGGCCACCATATCCGGCGTGCCCTATGCCACCGACGGCAGCCCTTTCTCTGCCCGTGGCGTGCCCACCATCGTCTTGGGGCCGGGCAGCATCGACCAAGCACACGGGGCCGTCGAGTGGGTCGATTGCCAACAGGTCCTGCAGGCTGTAGATATTTACCAGCAGATCATGCAACACTGCGACTGAGACTTAGGCTTCGGGCAATACCACCTTCGATCGCACCGTCTGCGCCGCCAGCCTTTCGGGGTCGGGGGTGGGCAATCCGTTCGTAAGCGGTGAAAATAAGTGCCCGTCGCTAAACTCTAAGGGCGGGTCGGCCAAATCCTGCGCGTAGAACCGCGACGAGGGAAATAGATCTCCCGGATAGGTGAAATTATCTAATGTCGCCAGCTCGACACAGATCGCCGCCCCCACCGCGCTTTCCAACATCCCACCGATCCACACCGGTATGCCCGCGTCCTTCGCCATATCATGGACTATTAACGCGTTCGTCAGCCCGCCAATTCTTCCCGGTTTGATATTGATAAACTTGCACGCCCCGACGCGAATCGCCTGTTCGGCGACCTTGGTATCGACGATACTCTCGTCGAGGCAAATCGGCGTCTGGATCTTTTTCGCCAGTTCGGCATGGTCTAACACATCGGCGTAGTGCAGCGGCTGCTCGATAAAGGCCAGACCAAGATCGTCGATGGCCTTAAAAAACGGCAGGTCATCCAGCGTATAGCCCGAGTTGCAATCGATGTGGAAGGTCATCGCCGGAAAGGCCTTGCAGACCACCTGCAACATTTCCAGATCCCAACCCGGTGCCACCTTTAATTTGATCCGCGGAAAACCCGCGTCCACCGCCTGCTGAATATTGCCCAAGAGCATATCATATGAATCCTGGATACCAAAATCGGCCCCGGCGACCACATCCCGTGTCTCGCCACCGAGTAGTCGATGCAAGGGCGTACAGGTGATCTTAGTCTGTAAGGTCCACCAGCCAATCTCAAGCGCAGCCTTGGCAAAGCTATTGCCCTTGAACATCTGCAAACGCTCGTGCAATTCCACCGCCGTCTCGTATTCGCGGCCTACGATATGCGGCCCGAAAACCTCGCTGACATGGTAAAAAACGGAACCGGCACTTTCGCTGAGATAGGTTGGCGCGAAAAAACAAGTGCTTTCCGACCACGCCTCATCTTCACCGCTGGTCAACTTCACTAGCACCGAGTGAATATTATAATCGACCCCGTAGGCGGTACGCCAGGGATAGATCAATGGCATGGCGACATAATAGACGTCGAGTCGATCGATGCGCATCGGGTTCTCCTATTAAAAATTTGCGCCGGCAATTACACCATTACGGCATAGCGAGCGACCGCTTCTTCATCGATCTCAACGCCGAGCCCCGGCCGGTCGGGCAAGCGGAAACCACCATCGGCATAAACCCATGCCGTCTCCGAGACCAGCGCGGCGCGCTCGGCGAGCCCCGCCTGATACTCCTGCAAACACTCGTCCCCGCACACCGCGGCAAAGTGCAACGTCGCGGCCTGGAAAACCGCCAGACCGCTGCCCATATGCGGCGTTGACGGAATACCGGCCGCACGGGCCGCAGCCACCTGCCGCAATCCATCACTTAACCCCGTGCGCCCCACATCGGGCTGGTAGATATCCAAAGCCCGCGGCTCGTCGAACCACGCCGCAGTTTGATAGTGCGTGCGGAAATGCTCGCCCAGGGCAATCGGTGCGCCCGGTTCAACCAACAATTCGCGATGCCCCTGCAAATCTTCAGGTTGCAAGGGACACTCTAAAAAGCGTACACCCAATTCGCCAAAATCGGATTTGGCACGCCTTGCCGTATCTCCACGACACATCCACAGCGTATCCACCATCCACTGCTCGATCTTGTCACCCCCCGCTTCCTGCAACGCCGCCAATTCTGCCAACCCCGCGTCGAGATCCCCGTCGAGAAAGATCTTGACCCCCCGCAACCCCCTATCCGCCCAATCATTCATCGCCTCTATTCGCCCGGCCAAACTCGCCTGCCGCAAACCGGACAGATAAGCTGGAATGGATTGCCGCGGTGCATCGCTGAGCAAAGCGGCCAGCGGCTTATCTGCCCGCTTACCCAACGCGTCCCAAACCGCAATATCCAACGCGGCTAGCGCGTCCAAATAAAATCCAGCCGCATACCCCCGTCCACGCTGCGCATCGTAAAGAAAATCCCACAGCACCTGCGGATCTTCAAAAGGCCGCCCCTTGGCCATCGGCAACACCAGCCGCTCGCAGACAAGCGCGGTAACCTCGGGTCCAATCGGCGTATTCGACTCACCCCACCCTACGGTACCGTCTTTGAGAGTTACCCGCAACAACATCGCCTCGACCATACGCGGATACACCGTCTGCCACCCCTCGCGAAACTCAAAACGCGCGGATTCCGCCGCTGCCGCCCCTCCCCCGCGATAGTCTTCCCAATAACCGGGTTGGTCGGTAAAGGCGAGGTGGAAGGCCGTAAGATCTTCTATCTCAAAAGACAGGTCGACTGTGCTCATATAATTTATCTCATCTGCATGTTATAAATGGCTGCCGTATTCTCTCCTACGACAGCAGAAAACATACTCAAGCAATTCCTCACCACCAAGTCGCTGCTTTTCTTTATGCCGATGAAAGCTATATACTTTATAGTTCGTAGCGAAAACCACTGAAGTAGCGGAGGGCTCTTCGAGCGTATTGCCTGGGCGGCTTGCGGTCCCTGATTTTGCAGAATTGCAAAATCGGATCAGATCGCCCCTCGGAGCCCGTCCCACCTAAGTCTGGGGACCCAACAAGAATGGACAAACTTCGCATCGGCATTCTCGGCCTCGGCCGCGGTATCACCCACCTAAAAAACTTCCTCAGCCTGCCAGAAGCCGAAGTCATCGGCGCCTGCGATCGCTTTCCCCTGCTGCGCGAACGCGCACAAGAACACATCGCCGCTGCTGGTGCCTCCACGCCCGTGCTCAACGAATTCGACGAACTGCTCGCTCTGCGCCCCGACGCCATCATGGTCGCGACAAATGGCAAACTACAGGTCGAACACGCTTGCCAGGCGCTCAACGCCGGTTGCCATGTGCTCAGCGAAGTGCCCGGCGCCTATACGCAACAAGAATGCATGCGGCTGCGCGAAACCGTCGAATACACCGGCAAGACCTATATGCTCGCCGAAAACACCTGTTATTGGGATTTCTTCCGCTATTTTCGCAAATGGGTCGCCGCCGACCGCTTCGGCCCCATCTCCATCGCCGAAGGCGAGTACATCCACCACTTGCCCGCAACGCTCATGCGTCCAGACGGTAGCCGCCTATCGCCCACCGCAGCGCATGCGGCCGGCCATCGCGATACCACACCGATCTGGCGTGCCGACCAGCCGCCCATCCAATACCTCACCCACGACCTAGGCCCCTTGCTCGAAGTCCTCGACGACCGATGCATCTCCGTCTCCTGCCGCAGCGCCCCCTGCCACAGCCCTGACGCTCCGATGCGCTCCGACGGCCAGATCGCCTTATTCGAGACCGCCAAAGGCACCCTGATCAAAATTATGGTCACGCTCAACACGCGGCGCCCGTCCGAGCATCGCTACCGGATCTTTGGTATCGAAGGTGGCACCGAATGGTTCAGCTACGAAAAGGCCGCCAGACGTTTCTCGCGCGAAGCCGACCATAAAGATGGTTGGGACGTCATCCCCATCGGCCTGGGCGCGCACGGCGATGACACCTCCGCCGGCCACGGCGGCGCCGACCTGAAAACCGCCCGCCATTTCACCCGCGCAATCCTCGCTGGTACCCCCGCCCCGATCGACGTCTATCGCGCCATCGAATACACCCTACCCGGCATCCTGGCCAATAAATCGGCCGATCTTGGTGGTGCGCCTGTCCCCATTCCCGATATTCGCCGCACGCCTTTTACGCATACCCATTTCTGGGACAGCCTGGGGCTGCCGGATGTAGACCCCGACCCCATTCAATACCAAGCCCTCGCTTAGCTCGCAACCGATCCAACGTCATGCGATACAAATACGATATAGCGTTCTTATTTTCGTTGGCGGCAATTTTCTACGCCTTCTATTTCGACGCGGTCATCAGCAAAGAGTTCACCGCGCAACGGCACTATGCCGACCGCGTCACCGAGGGCGAAGTGATCAGCTTTCCCTTTCGCAATTTATCGCAACAAGACGTATTAGCCTATACAATTAAGGGCAATTTCCATTCGACATCCGCGCAAATAATCGACGCCCGTTTCAAATTTGACGATGAAATCCTCGCGATCAATCTCAATAGGCACAGCTTAGACCTGGATGAGGCCAAACGGAAATACGGCGCACAGCGACTGCTTTATACGCCTGATGGCTATGTAATTCCCCTAGCCCTAGAAATCGGCGACAATATAATCGAAGTCGCGTCACGCGATTTCGGCGGTGAACTGATCTTCCAAATCGAGCGGGTATTGGGGCTTACCGACTATCTGAAATTGTCCCTTGTCGTCCTCTCACTCGGCCTATTAACCTATGGCTCGCTCACCGACACTACACAGCCGGCGCGCTTGCGCTTTTATCTCTTCGCCAGTATTAGCTGCTGTTTTGTCTTGTTGCTGCAATTGATCAAAGACCACCCCTTTATTTTGGACGAGTTCTACCACTATATACAACTGGCGACGATTAAGAATCGCGGTGAGTTATACGAGGGCGTTACGCCGTTGCCGGGCTATCATCTATTTCTTTTGGCTTGGGGCGTAATATTTGACCAGTTTTCCCTATCATTTTTTCGCCATATCAACGTTGGCATCGCCCTTTTGTCACTAGGAGCTTTCCTCTTTGCGGTACGTGGCATAGACGGAAAATACTCGAAAGAAAAAACACTGCAGTATCTGTTCTTCCCCCTGCTCCTGCCGCATTTTTTCCTTGTCTATACTGATGTCCTGTCGATGGGACTGGTCCTGCTTTGCATGGGGTTTCTGCTGCGCGAGAGATACGACCTAGCCGGACTGTGCGCGATAGCCAGCGTCCTCGTCCGGCAAAACAACATTATCTGGCTGGTCTTCGTCGGGCTCTTTGTATTGTGGAGTAAATACCGCTTCGACCTGCGGGGAATGCATCTCGCTACAGCACTAAAAGACAACGTGGTCGTGCTCTTGGGCGGGATCGCCTTCACGGCGTTCGTCATTATCAATGGTGGAGTCGCGATGGCTGTCGAGCACGCCCACCCGTCCTATACGCTGCACTTAAGCAATGTGTATTTCTCACTCTTTTGCGTCTTCTTGCTCTTTTTGCCGCTCAACATCGCCAATGCTACTAAGGTCTTTGGTCTGTTAAAGAACAAGCGCTGGCTGCTTCCCTTTTGCGCACTCTGTCTCGCCTATTTCTTCTTCACCTTTGAGGTCGATTACCCCTTCAACGACAATCGCCTGCTCGCCCGCAATAATCTCCTGCACTATTTCACCGCATCCGCTTGGCGCACGCTCTGCTTCGGCCTCTGCGTTATATACGCCGCACTGTCCATCGCGGTGACTAAGCTGCATCGCCAAGAATTATTACTGCTCTACCCGCTCGCCCTGCTCTACCTCATGCCTTCGTGGGTCGTCGAACCCCGTTATGCCATAGCACCTTTATTGCTATTTAACCTATTCCGCCGTCCGACAAGTCCACGGGTGGAGTTTGCGTTGACGATGCTCTTCATCGCGACTTCTCTCTATATCTTCCTGGGGTATCAGACGAATAAATTCATCTTGTAAAGGATCAAGCCCCTTGCAAAATATCTGCCAATAACTGCGGGTCGATATTCCCACCGCTGATCACCGCGACAATCTTCTTCGCCGCCGGCAGTTCGTCGCGCCGGTTGAGCAGCGCGGCAACCGGCACCGCTCCGCTGGGTTCGGCAACCAGGCGACTGTCCAGCGCCAAAGTCCGTACGGCGGCACGAATCTCATGCTCGTTGACCGTAATAATATCGTCGACATATTCGCGTATATAGCGATAGGTGATATCGCCCAATTGCGTCGCCCGCATGCCATCGGCTGCCGTCTGCTTGGTCTGTTCAATCGGCAACGCCACCAACTTGCCCTGTCGCAGACTCAACTGTGCGTCATTGGCCAACTCCGGTTCAACCCCGATGATCTTAATCTCCGGCCGACTCATCTTTAGCGCGGCGCCGACCCCGCTAATCAGCCCGCCGCCGCCAATCGGCACCAATACCATATCGACATCCGGCACCTCGGCGAGGATCTCCAAACCGCAGGTGCCATTGCCGGCGATAACCGTCTCGTCGTTAAACGGCGCGACCATCACCAACCCCTGCTGTGCCGCCAACGCCTCGGCGTGCGCGCGCCACTCCTCCTCGCCGCCCTCGCTCAGCAATACCACCTCGGCTCCCATCGCCTCAGTCTTCAGTCGTTTAATTTCCGGCGCCCGGGCCGGCATCACAATCACCGCACGGATTCCCAACGAGCGCGCCGCATAGGCCACGCCCTGCGCGTGATTGCCGCTGGAAAACGCGATCACCCCGCGGGACCGCTCCTCATCGGAGAGCGTCGCGATCTTGTTGTAGCCACCGCGCAGTTTAAACGCGCCGATCGGCTGCAAGCCCTCTGGTTTGAGATACCACTGTTCGCCTTCGGCGCTGTCCGACCAGGGCACCAACCCGGTTTTGACCACGACGCCGTCCAGCCGTTTCTGCGCCGCCCGTATATCATCAAGTTTGATCATCGATTGCACTTTCTTGTAGACGTTACACCATATTACTCGACTAAAATCAACCGCAACCCGTCGAGTCGTACCCTCACCCCCTGCAACCCCTCATCGAGCGCCGCCAACTCCCCTTCGGCCGCGGCGATTTCCTCTTCGCCAACGGACGGATTAACCTTAGACAACTCACGCAACCGCGCAACCATCGGCTGTAACTCCTCGTGCATAACCTTGCGCGCCGCCGCCGCGACCTCTGGCCCACGTTCGACGGCAATGCTCCGAGCCTGCTCCAACAACCCCGGCAAAAGCTCTGCCACCTGAGGCGAAGCGAGCACCGCGCTGTCGACCGGCTCTAATCCACGGCGTAAATCTTCGGTATCAAGCGCCACCTCATCGCCGTTCATATCGACCATCACCCGCAGCGGCGTCGGCGGCAAAAAGCGATCGGCGCGCAGATGTTGGGCGATCGTCGGCTCGGCGACATAGAGCGCTTCGAGCAACAAGCCCGGCGCGCCACCGCTAAACTTGGCGATACCGGCATTGCCGATCTCATGCGCCAACAAACCGTCGACACCGTCGCGCACCATCGGGTGATCCCAGGTCAGCAACGCGCGATCGGGGTGCAACAGAGCGATATTGCGGTCAAAGGTTACGAGCATCTCCTCACCGACAAAGCCCGGAAAAGGACGGTGATAGTCCATGCCGGCACGCGCGATATAGCTGCGCTCGCCGAGATCTTCAACATCGAGCCCGCCCCGCTCGAAAGCCACAACCATAAAGGACTCAAGTTCATCACCCTTTTCGACCGCGACAATCTGCCCTTGTAAATGTCTGGCCGCGTCCCGGTCAAAAGACGTCAACTCCAACAAACGATCGCGGCCGGTCTGCAACTCCGCGACGATCTCCGCGTTGCGCTTTTTGCCCCTTGTGATCAGACTTTCAATCGCTTGTTCATCTGGGGCGAGCAATGCTTCTACTAATGCAGTGCCGAACTCGCGGCCAATCACCGGCGAGCCGTGCCAAGGCCGGTCGAACACCGCTAGAGCCTCTGTATACCAGCGGCACAAACGGGCTTGCGGAGTAGCCGCCACGACCAGCGGGTAAATATGCACTTCAGCCCCTTGGCCAATGCGGTCAACCCGGCCGATCGACTGCTCCAAGCGATCGGCGTCCAAGGGCAAATCGAGCAATATCAGATGCCGTGCCACCTGAAAGTTGCGCCCCTCAGCGCCAATAGCCGAGCTAATCACGACCTGTGGACCGTCGTCTTCCAAAAACCACGCCGCCTGCCGATCCCGCTCAATGGTCCCCATCGCCTCGTGGAAACGCGCGATCTTGCGTTTTGGCGTGACCAGCGCCTCGTAAAAAGCCTCGACCTTGGCGCGATCGGCGCACAACACCAGCACTTTCTCACCCGAATGCTCCGCCAGAAAATTAGCAAGCCAACTCGTGCGCGGATCCACTTGCGCGCCGACAAAACGAAAAGAATCGTCGCGAGCGATATCGGCGAGAAACTCCCGCCGCAACCGCTCAACGTTGCCGCCCGCCAATTCGACCACTTGTAGCGACCGACGCGGAAAACCGGGAATCCGCGCCCGCACATTGCGGAACATCACTCGGCCGACCCCGTGCAAATCGAGCAGGCGCGCGAGCAATTTTCTTTTGCCCTGAATCGTCGACAACGCATCGAAGTCGACCTCCGTCAGCCGCTCTTCCAGCAAGACATGGTCTTCCGCCGCCAACGGCTCACCCTCCGCCAAACGCTCCGCCACCGTCGCCAACTCGCGATAATGCGCCGACTCGTTGTTATAGACGTCGAAATCGTGAAAACGCGCCGGATCGAGCAAAGCCAGTCGCTGAAAATGTGCTTTCTCCCCGTCGCGATCGGGTGTCGCGCTCAAGAAAATGACATGTTCTGTCTTGGCTGCCAATTGCTCGACCAACGCAAACTCGGCACTCTCTGGTTGCAGGTGATGCGCCTCGTCGACGATGACTATATCCCACGGACTTTGCACGAAGGATTTACCGACCTCGGCGCCGAGCGGACAGATAAAGAGCTGGGCGTCGAGCAATTGCTCGGGTAAATCCTCGCTCTTGACATCAATCGTGCCGCCTTCATACGTCTCTTCCCCCATCACCCGCAGAATCAGATTAAAACGCAAATAGGCCTCGGCCAACCACTGGTGCACCAGCGCCGGCGGCACCAGGATCAGCGCATTCTCCACTCGGCCGGTCAACAACAGCCGATGCAAAACCAACAACGCCTCGATCGTCTTGCCCAAACCGACCTCGTCGGCGAGCAATACCCGCACACTATGGCGCTGGCAAACTTCTCGGGCAATCGACAACTGATGGTCAAAGAGCCGAATCCGCCCCCCGAGGAAGCCGCGTATCGGCGAGGCCAGCATCCGATGGCGTATCGCCAGCGCGTCGTGCCTCAGATCAAAAAGCCGATAATCATCGACCTGGCCATTATACAGGCGATTCTCCGGCGTAACCACATCGATTTCCGCGTCGAGCTCGGCCTCACCCATCTCCTGCCCTTCGCCGCGATACACCAATAGCGGTCCTTCTTCAGCGACCTCTTCAATACAGAAATCAACCCCGCTCAAGCTGCGCGCGCGCTGCCCCGCCATCAACTGCGCCCGGGCCAACGGAGGGTCCCCCGTCGCGTAACGGCGCACCACATCGCGCGCCGGATAGGCCATAACGACCTGACGGCCCTCGACGGCTTCGACCAGGCCGAGGCCAAGTTCGGGTTCTGTAAGACTGTACCAGCGCTGACCGGGTATAAATTCCAATGCTATTCCGTCTTCCTTAATAAGATCTAATATTAGCGGCTTAAACCGTGCGTGACCGGCTTGCTCGAGAAAGGGCCTCTTCGCTCATGTCGCTGACCCCTTAGGCTTAGCGGCCTGCGGCAGCTCGGGGCGCAATCCTGCGATCCCCCGAGAGCTATCCCAGACTTCACTTCCTGTACCATCTGGGATAGCAGCCGCTACGAGGCCACCCCTCGACCGAACCTCGGAAACTTTGGTGGTTATCGTTGGGATCCATAATTGATCATTTTCAAATCAATCCACCATTCTCCCATAAAAAACTCAAATAATTACAAAGGACCATTTTATCAATATGGTCAAGTAGGCAAGCCCATTTAAAAACAACGCAAACCGGATGGCTTTCTCATCCCTACTTGGAAGGCAAGAAGCCGCCCCCTATATTGATCTGGTCATTTTTAAGAACACGAATGAAGAATTTAGAGCGCCAAGCAGCAAAATCACCCATATAGGTTTTAGCTAATACCTATACAGTAGCAGAGGGCCGTCCGAGGGGATTCCCGTGAACGGCCTTACAATCCCCGGAGCCTCGCAGGAGCGAGGTGAGAATGAGCGAAGGGGAATACCCTCGGTCTGCCCGTCTACATCAAACTCCGACATACGGACAATATATGATCCCCTTCTCCATCCTCGACCTAGCCCCCATCCGCCAAGGCGCCAACGCCGCAGACGCCTTCGAGCAGATGCGCACACAAGCCCAACACGCCGAAAAACTCGGTTACCACCGCTACTGGATCGCCGAACACCACAATATGGGCGGCGTCGGCAGCGCGGCGACCAGCGTGCTCATCGGCCATGTCGCCGGAGCGACCCAAACGATCCGTGTCGGCTCGGGCGGCGTCATGTTACCGAACCACGCGCCCTTAGTAATAGCCGAGCAATTCGGCACCTTGGAATCACTCTACCCCGGCCGCATCGACCTCGGGATTGGCCGCGCACCGGGTACCGACCAACTCACTGCACGGGCCTTGCGCCGTGCGCACTCGGGCAACGAATACGATTTCCCACAAGACGTCGTCGAATTGCAATCCTACTTCAAAATCCCCGAAGCACAACAAGCCGTACGCGCCGTACCCGGTGCCGGGCTAAACGTGCCCGTCTGGCTTTTGGGATCGAGCCTTTTCAGCGCGCAACTCGCCGGTATGCTCGGCCTACCCTACGCCTTCGCTTCCCATTTCGCACCGGACTACCTGCTGCATGCGCTCGACGCTTATCGCAAAGAATTCCGACCGTCCGAGCACCTCGACCGCCCCTACGCGATGGTCGGCGTTAATGTCGTCGCCGCTGACACCGACCAAGAAGCCCGCCGCCTCTTCACTTCGCAACAGACGCAGTCTGTCGATATGATGCGAGGCAAACGCGCGCCCTTAGGCCCGCCCATCGACGATATCGAGCAATACTGGACCCCGGCCGAACGCCTGGCCGTCGAACACAAACTGACCTACTCCTTTGTCGGCCAGGCGGAAACCGTGCGCAAAGGGCTAGCCCATCTCATAGAACAGACCAAGGCCGACGAACTCATCGCCAATATGCGCATATTTGACCCGACCGCCGGCCTGCGCACGCTGGAAATCCTCGCCGATGTCCGCCAACAGCTCGCCACCAACAAAAAAGGAACCACCGATGCTGAATAAATTAACCGCTCTAGTTATCGCTCTAACGCTGGGCGCGACTCTTTGCGCGAGCGAGGCGACCGCAAAAACCTTCTATTGGATCTCACACGGCTCGCCCGCCGACCCGGTGTGGACTTATTTCCTCGCCGGCGCGCAGCAGTGGGCCACTGACACCGGCAATCAGGTCAATACCTCCTTCCACAACGGCGATGTCGCCGCGCAACAGGAAACCGTGCGTATCGCGATCGCCGCCGGGGCCGCCGGCATCGTCACCAGCAGCCCCGACCCGGGCAGCTTAGTCCAGGTGACCGAAGAAGCCAATGAACTCGGCATCCCCATCGTCAACATGAACACCCCGGACCCCACCGCCAACTTCGACGCCTATGTCGGCGGCGACCTGATTGACTATGGGCGGCAATGGGCGCAATATCTGGTCGATAAGAAACTGGTCAAAACAGGCGACTTCGTCTGGCTGCCGGTCGAAGTCATGGGCGCGACCTATGGCGTATTGGAAGAACAGGGCATTGCCAGCGTCTTCGAACCGCTCGGCATCACCTGGGAGGTCACCGACGCGACACTCGACCAAGGCGAGGTCATCACCCGCATGGTCGACTATATGACCGCCAACTACGACAAGGTCGACGCGATCATAGGCCTCGGCGACTTGGTCACCGGTAGCATCAAACGCGTCTTCGACCAATCCGGCATCGCCCCCGGTGAAATCCCCGTCGTCGGTTGGGGCAACTCCCTCGACACCACCCAGGAAGTATTGCTCGGTTATGTCAACGCGGCCCAGTGGCAAGACCCGCAGGCGACCAGCTATATGGCGCTGACCTTGGCCGCAATGGCTGCTAGCGGCATCCCACCAGGTTTCGACATTACCACCGGCGCACTCTACGAAGCCGACCAGGCGCAGATCTACGACGATATTTTGTCGGGCAAATAAGCATGCCGAGTTTTGTTAAACGCCTGATATCCAAACCCGAATTTGGGCCATTCGTACTTTTACTCGCGATGGTCTTCATCTTCTGGGAACTCAATCCAGCCTTCCTATCCCTGCGCAATATCAGCAATACTCTGGCCTTTACCGTCGAGTTGGGGCTGATCGCCCTGGCGATGACCTTGCTGATGACCTCGGGCGAGTTCGACCTCTCTGTCGGCTCCCTCTTCGGCTTCAGCCCAGTGCTGATGTGGACGCTCTACAACACCGGCATCGCTTCGATCGAAATCAGCTTCGCCATTGCGTTGGCCACCGCGTTGGGCATCGGACTGATCAGCGGTCTCTTCGTGACCCGACTGAAAATTCCCTCTTTCCTGGTGACGCTCGGCATGCTGCTGGTCGTGCGCGGCACCGCGCTCTACGTCACCAACGGCTTCCCGCAACGCACCTGGAACGCCAAAGACCTACCCCTGGCCCAACTGCTCGTCGGCGATTTCACCGTCGCCGGCCTGAGACTGCACATGTCGCTGTTGTGGTTTATCGCCGCCGCCGTTTTGCTCAGCATTTTATTAACGCGGACCAAGACCGGCAACTGGATCCAAGCTTCAGGCGGCAACGCCAACGCGGCACGCGCCCGCGGGGTAGACGTCAACCGCACAAAAATCAAGCTCTTTATGCTCTCCGCCGCGATGGCGGGTTTCGCCGGCGTTATCAGCTCGATCCGCACCGCCGCCGCCAACCCCAATAGCGGCACCGGTTACGAACTCGAAGTCATCGCCATGGTCGTAATCGGCGGCACCGCCCTTACCGGCGGCCGCGGCACCATCATCGGCACCGTGTTCGGCATCTTCATCTTGCGCCTGATGCGCAATGGCATCGTATTGATCGGCGTGCCGGGCCTGGCCTACAACATATTCATCGGCACCATCATCCTCGCCATGATGGCCCTGCACTCGTGGCTCGATCGCCGACACCAGGAAGGAGGCTAAGAATGGGTGCACTAATTCAGATGCAAGGCATCAGCAAGTCCTACGGCCCCGTACACGCGCTCGAAGAAGTCGACCTAACCGTCGGCGAACGCGAGATCATTGGCCTGCTCGGCGACAACGGCGCTGGCAAGTCGACCCTGATCAAGATCCTCTCTGGCGCGATACCGACTAGCAGTGGCACCATTGCAATACGCGGCGAGCGAGTCTCTATCAACAGCACCTCCGACGCCATCAGCCAAGGCATAGAAACGATCTACCAGGACTCGGCTCTCGTGCCCGAATTGTCTATCGCGCGCAATCTCTTCCTCGGCCGCGAACCGCTGAAAGGCCCCGCCTTTCTCGGTTGGATGGACCAAGGCGCCATGAGCGAGGTCGCCCGCAGTCTGCTCAAGGAAGTTGGCATCGAAAAAGACATCCCCCCGACCACCCCGATCGGCTCACTATCGGGCGGCGAGCGGCAATCGGTGGCCATCGCCCGCGCAATGTATTTCGACAGCGAACTGATCATCCTCGACGAACCGACCAACAACCTCGGTGTCGCCGAGACGCAGGGTGTACTGCGTTTCGTGCGCAACGCCCGCGATTCGGGGCACTCCTGTATTTTTATCGCCCACAATATCCACCACGTCTTCCAGGTCGTCGACCGTATTGTCGTGCTGCGCCACGGCCGCGTCGTTGCCGACGATATCGACCCCGAGCAGACTTCGGTCGAAGAAGTGGAGCGGATCATTACGGGTATGGAGGGATAATACGTCGAAGAGCAGTATCGAACATGAATCGATAGAACGGCGAGGGAGCGATCTGGTCGTAGTGCGCGTCTCCAGGTGTTTTAGCCCCCCGGGCCGTCGTCACGACCACTCCCTTTTACCGCTCAACCACCCCAAAAAAACATCCTACGTCGCACACCACACCCAGACCTCGACCAATTATAGTAGTTACCGCTATTTACAGATGCGAGAGCAGTGGTCTGTAAGTGGGTTAGATTAGTTTTTGTTGTTTTGGATTGATACTTCGCCGGCAGCGGCGCGGTCGGCTAGGGCTAGGGCTTCGCTTGTGGGTAGGTTGGTGTTTTCGACGATAAACACCTTTGCGCCGATGGTGACGAGATTCGCCAGGCCGATTAGATCGGCCAATTTCTCGTTGCCGTAGACATTGAGGTCTTTGCCGACCTGCACCAGGCTTTCCAGCCCTTCGAGGTCGGTCAATTTCTCGTTGTTGTAGATATTTAGGTTGCCTCCGACCAAAGCCAAATTGGCCAGGCCGACGAGGCTAGTTAAGCGCTGATTGCTGAAAATATTCAAGTCTTGGCCGACGCTGCCAAGCCCCGACATGTCTTCAATCATATCCAAGCGCGCGTTCTCGCCGATGTTCAAATTACCGCCGACTTCCTGCAAACCCGACATATCCTCGATCTTCTCCAAGCGGAGATTGTTGCCGATGATCAGATCGCCACCGACTGTGCGCAGGTTCGACAGGTCCTCGATCAGTTCGATCGACGGGTTGAATTCGATAACGAGGCTGCCAGTGACGGCGACCAGACCAAAGAGGCCGTCGAGTTGCAGCAATTTATTGTTGTTGTTGACGCGCACGTCGCCCGCGACGGTTTCGAGTTTGAACAGACCGTCGATATTGGCGAGCTTGTCATTGCGAAAAACGTTGACATTGCCGCTGACATTCTGCAGGAAAGACAAACCCTCCAGATTCTTCAGCACTTCGTTGTCGTAGATATTGACATCGCCGCCCACCATCGCCAGATCGCCCAACCCCTCAAAGCTCTCCAGCTCTTCATTGTCGTAGATATTGACATCGCCGCCCACCGCACCGAGTTCGTTCATATGCTCGAAGATGCGCAATTGCGTCCTGGTGATCTCCAGATTCCCCGCGATGGTATAATTACAACCGCCTTTGCGCTCCAACGCGATGGCCTCCTGCGCCGAGCGAATAGTATAATCGCCGGCCAGCACATTGCTTTCGCAATCACCGCTCGCATTGCCGTTGCCCAAAGCTGTATCGTCTCCGCACCCGATCCAGACCAGTGACAACCCACAGACTAGCCCGACCAGCATCCTCATAACATCGTTTCCCATCGCAAAAATGAAATAATCGCATTGCCATATAGGCAAAATGCGTTCTGCTGAACATATTACTTCACCGTAAAATTGTAAAATAGCCGCTCGACGAAAGCAGCATTGACGGTTGCGCGCAAAGGCCGCCCGCACGTACTATATAACCGTTCGACACCCGACAGGATGGAGCAGCACCGTTTATGAGCGACAACCATATGGCCGAGTTGATGGATCGCTACCCGGCCATCATTGACCTACAGCAAAGAGCGCTAAAAAGAATGCCGCATGTGGCCCGCGAATACCTCGAATCCGGCACAACGGATGAACGCGCGGTAGCAAGGAATATAGAGGGGATGGCAAAAGTCACCCTGGTGCCCAAGCTGCTCAAAGGCGAGCTGAAGCCGGATATGTCGACGAACTTATTCGGCCGTGAATACCAGGCCCCCTTTGGCATCGCCCCGGTCGGCTTGTCCGGTCTGATGTGGCCGCGCGCCGAATGTATCCTCGCCGAGACGGCCGCCCGTTATTCGATCCCCTATTGCCTGAGCACCGTCGCCACCCAGACGCCGGAGACCGTTGGGCCGCTCGTCGGCGATATGGGCTGGTTTCAGCTCTACTCGCCGCGCGACCGCGAAGTGCGCCAGGACCTATTGCAGCGGGCGCGAGATTCCGGCTTCGGCACCTTGGCAGTAACCGTCGATACCCCGGCGCCGAGTCGTCGCGAAAGGCAGACCCGCGCGGGCCTGCATATGCCGCCTCGGATCACCGCCCGCTTCGTCTATGAGGCCTTCTGCAACCCGACCTGGACCTTGAATACGCTGCAGGCCGGTCTGCCGAAACTGCGCACGATGGAGAAATACGCGCAATCGGCCAATATGGCCACGACCGCCATGTTCGTCGCGCAAAAGATGACCGGCATCGTCTCCTGGGACTATCTCAAGGAAGTCCGCGACGAATGGCAGGGGCCGCTGGTGGCTAAGGGCATCCACCACCCGGAGGACGCCGAAAAGGCCATTGGGATCGGCATCGACGCGATCCAGGTCTCCAACCACGGCGGCCGGCAATTCGACGCCGCGCCGGCGGCGATAGACCTTTTGCCGCCCATCGTGCGCCAGGTCAACGGCCGCACACCCATCCTTTTTGACAGCGGTATCCGCTCTGGTCTCGATATCCTCCGGGCCCTGGCCCTCGGCGCGGACTTCGTTTTCCTCGGTCGCCCCTTTATCTACGGCGCAGCGGCCTTAGGCCGCTATGGCGGAGACCACACAGTCGAGATTCTTTTGGACGACCTGAGGGTGAATATGATACAGATGGGCTTCGCCTCATTAGACGACATCGCGGCCTATGCCCAGGAGCAGAACGTATGACGACTAAACTGAGTTCAGAGGAAATGCAGACCTTCGCCGAAGAAGGTCTGGTCAAACCCGCTTGCCGTCTGCCCGAGCAGACCATGCGGCGCATGCGCTCTCTGGCCGACCGCACGCTGGTCGCAACCGAGGGCCTGCCGCCCGAAAGCATCGTCTGCCCCTATCTGCCCGGCTGGAACGGCTTGCCCAAAGAGATCACCGACGAATGGTTGGCCATCGCCGGCACCTGTGAGATCGTCGACTATGTCGCCGCAATCCTGGGCCCCGACGTCATCCTCTGGGGCGGACAGTTTTTCTGCAAACCGGCACATACCGGTCTCGAAGTCCCCTGGCACCAGGACGGCGAATACTGGCCGATCGCGCCCTTAAAAACTTGCTCGGTATGGCTCGCCATTGACGATGTCACCAGCGAAAACGGCTGTATGCGCTATATACCCGGTTCACACAAAAATGCCGAACTCTTCCCGCACCGACAGGACGATCGCGAAGACCTGGTACTCAACCAAGTCACCGAAGAGGCCTATTTCGACGCGGGCAACGCCAAGGACGACGAATTGCGTGCCGGAGAATTCTCGCTGCACGACGTATTCCTCGTGCACGGCTCCCAACCCAACCGTTCGCCCAAACGCCGCGCCGCCTATGTGTTGCGCTTTATGCCCGCCTCATCGCTGTGGGACCGCTCGACAAAAAAAGAAAGCGGGTCGGCCCACTACCAAACGCATTTTTCCACCCGTCCGATCTACCTTATGCACGGCGAAGCAGGGGCCAATACCGAGTTAATCTCGCGCCATCCGCTTTACGCATAGACCGACGAATCGATAAATCCGCTATTTCCGTACGCACAAGCACGCGAAATACCTTCCATAAACGAATATGAACGATCACAATCCCGCGCCCTCAACACACCTTAGACGCTGGTTGCGCCGATTCGTCGTGCTGCTCTTCATTGGCTATCCGCTCGGCAATTTCCTGGTCGACTTCCTCGTGCTCGAATGGCATGGCCATCAACTGCGCAGCCGCTGGCCGGTATTTTACGAACAATTTGAATTGGGAAAAACCCGACTCTACGATCAAAATTACACCGCCGCTTTAACCGCCCTCGACCGCGCCATCGCCACCGCGCACAACAAAGCCGATTTCGACACCAATCTCTTGGCCCAAGCCTACGCCCTGAAAGGCGAGGCGCATGTGCAATTGTGGCAATATATCGACGCGAAAAATGTCGTCTCCACCGCCTTAAATTAAGGAGCTATCTCATGGACTACATCAATTTTGGCACCGCCGGCTTAAAAGTATCCCGCCTAGCCTTCGGCCTCGGCTTCCGCGGTCAATCCGACCCGACCGAAGCCGAACGCGTCATCGAACGCGCCATCGAGCTAGGCATCAACTTCATCGATTGCGCCAATGTCTATGGTCTCGAAGACGACCACAAAAACGCGGGCACCTGCGAAGAAATCCTCGGGCGCGTGCTCAAACGCCACCGCGACGACCTCGTCATCTCGTCAAAAGTCTGCGGCAGTGTCGGCGACAGCCCCAACGACTCAGGACTATCCCGCTACCATATCATGCGCGAAATCGACCGCACCCTCACCCGACTCGACACCGACCACGTCGACGTCTACATCCTGCACAGCTACGACGACGGCACCCCGCTCGACGAAACACTACGCGCCATGGACGACCTGATAAAAGCCGGAAAAACCCGCTATATCGGCGTCTCCAACTTCCAGGCCTGGCAAGTGCTCAAGGCACGCTGGATACAAGACCAGGCCGGTTTAGACCCATTGATCTGCATCCAGAATCCATATAACCTGCTCAACCGCGAACTCGAAAGGGAGATGTGGCCGGCGCAACGCGACCAGGGTTTTGGCGTGATGACCTATAGCCCATTGGGCGTCGGTCTGCTGTCGGGAGCCTATACCATTGGACAAGCCGCCCCATCCGGCACGCTCTACGCCACAGTACGCGCCGGCCACCTCGCCAAAGAAATGAACGCGACCGCGCAGGCGACACTCGAATTATTGCGTGAAATCGCCGCCGCGCACAGCAAGACCCCCGCGCAGACCGCCCTCAACTGGGTGCTCTCGCATTCCGAGGTGAGCATGGCGATCACCGGCGGCGACACCATCGCGCATATGGAGGACAATGTTGGTGCGGTAGGTTGGTCGATTAGCCCGGAGGAAAGGGCGAAATTGGATGAGGTTTCGGCGGGTCAACAGCGGGTCTTGGATTAAGTTCGTTTGTTATAACTTGGCTCTTCAGACTGTGTCAGATTAGGTTTTAGTCTACCGTTAAAGCGCTACCACCCTAATAACTTGCATACGAACTAGTTCGCCGTTTTTAGGGAGTATGCCAGCGTTACGGAGTATTAATAATTCTTATGGAAGTTGCAGAGTCGGACGATTCGATTCTGATATACCAAACTGTTGCTGAATTGATCTAACGCCCCTGCTCAACCGCCGTTGCCCGCCCTGACGCTGGCAAGCAACCTGACGAACCACAATCCGTGATGAACACTCGACACTCGAAAACGCCGCAAGGGCAACGGTCGGTTGCAGCAGATTGTTAGGCAAATCACCCTATTATCAGGCAATTACACGATGTATCGTTGTGATCGTGTCTTCCTTGCATGCCAAGAATCATTCCGAGCAATGGTGAAATGATGTCGCATCGTCTTCCATGTTTGACGACGTGTGCGAAAGCTTTGGGGACGGAGCCATGGAGCGAGAGCATTTCGGTTTCTGGAAGATAATGACACCGTGTCCCACAAAAACTGGTTCAGTTTCCCACTGTCTGGCTATCCAGCCAAAGGTGGCCTGTGAATAAAAACAGATGTGTGTCTCATCATCTTTATAATGCCACTTGGCAAACGCGTCCTGGTCGATTACAAGTTGTGTCATTATTCCCAGATACCCGCCGGCTTTGACGCATCGCCACATGCGCTTCAAGCTCTGTTTAGGACGTTGTACGTGTTCAATCACTTCTGTGGCTGTGACAAAATCGTAGTCATTCTCCAACACGGATTCATCTGCGGCATAAAACGGATCGTAGATCGCCATGGGATACCCACTCTCCTCAAACATCACAGAAAGCGTTGGCCCGGGGCCGCACCCAAAATCTAATCCGCAACTCCCCCTGGGCAATCGATGCATCATAGGGACACACATCCGAGACAGGAAGGTGCGATAGCCTGTATCACTCGGAGAGTTTTGATGCAGATCATATCTGGACTTTTCTTCTTGGGCAGAAAGAAAGGCCTCGGGGTGCACAAACACTAGTTGGCAATTGAGACACTGAGCATACGCTCGGTCTCTGTCTTGATGATACGCCTTAGCGACTGAACAGCACAATGGACAGTGTCTAGTTGTCATATACGTCATAGCTCGCGTTTTATAATAATGCGGTATCAATCTGCCTGCCTCTCGCCACCGATTGAGATCTCTTGACGGGAGCGAAGACGACATGTGATTGATACGCATTGAGGTTTCATGACATGACTCGTTCTTGCACATCGCTGAGAGTCATGTCATCGTCATATTTTTCTTCCTTGATTTATGAACTTCTGTCTGTCGGCATGTTAAGTACGCCGCCTAACGTTATGATGAGGGGCGCGAGGTACGAGCGTCCCTCTCCATCAATTTGTTGGCCAAGGTTTCTTTAGTCGGTGACGATTCGTTTCAGTCACTTTTTTTTGATCTTATCGTAGTCGGCTGATTCAATGAGACCTTAGTCAAGGAGTTCTTTGGCTTTCAGCAGTTCGTCTTTGGGATCTGTTGCATGTTTGAGTGTGTATAGATTGTAGATCAAAAGTGACACACAAATAACAGCTACTTCCATTTCGTATCTCCTTTGTACATTTCCGGCCAACAAGTGATTATACCGCCTGCTCGCTAGGATATTCCATTATACACTGCCTGCCCGCTAGGATATCCGATTACACCCCGCGAACAACATCAAACAGGCTCCAGATTTGCTTTTTATATCAAAAACATCTTAGATGCTCAAAAAAAATGCAATCGCAAGGTGAAAAACAACAACAACTTAAGCAGCCAATAGTCATAATATATAGTATGAATAAAGGTATACAGTAGTGAGTATTATACTACTCGTAGGGAAAGGCAACAAGCCAAAATATGGGACCTCAAACGCCCACAGCGACACCAAAATTACTGGACCAAGTCCGCCACATCATACGCATGAAACATTACTCTCCCAAAACGAAAAAATCGTATGTTGGTTGGATCAAGCGCTACATTCTCTATCACGATAAAAGGCATCCCAGGGAAATGGGTGCCCGAGAAATTGAACGATATCTCAGCTATCTAGCCACAGAGAAAAAAGTGGCGGCCTCTACGCAGAATC
>JABHFS010000013.1 GCA_018672475.1 Gemmatimonadota bacterium
AATCGGTCGAGGCCGTATCGCGCCGCGCCAATATGATCATGCTGCCCGAGTTGATCGGCACGAACCAACTCATCGGCAATCTCGCCATCTCCTCGCCGGTACTGACACCCAATGGCGATGGGGCAAACGACCTGTTGGCGATTAGCTTTATCGCCTTCAAAATCGAGCAAGGCCTGCCACAAGTACAGATCCTCGACCTAGCCGGTCAGCCGATAACCCGCTTGCATCCCTCTGCAGTGCAGGGCGCCACGTACACTTTTTCTTGGGGGGGGCGCGATATAGACGGGAACATGGTCCCGCCCGGCGTCTATCTCTACCGTATCGATCTCGGTGCCGAAGCCGGCAAGGACACCGCCTTGCGTACCATCGCCGTCGCCTATTAGGGGGATACCACCGCCTGCTCTTCTTGCAACTGCTTGCGGTAGTAAGAGGGACTCATGCCGGACGCCTCCTTGAAAGCGCGGCTGAAGTGGTTGCGGAATTGCCTATGCGGACGAAACGAAGCAGAATACAGATTTTGGCAATGATATGGGAGAAATAAAACAAAAATAAGACTTTCAGGCATGATTATAGTAATCAAAAACATGTACAATATGATTGTTTGTGTATAGTCAATTTTTTATAATTAAACATTCATATATGCCACCTCCGGTCTTTTCGCACTGCGCAAGGAAGCCCCATGTGCAGCTCTCGCGCCATGACCTATCTCATTCTATTGTTTTTTATAATCTTACCACAAGCAACAACGGCCCAAGTTTCCCACTGGCAGCTCGGTGGAAATGGCTTAGCTTGGAGCGAAAACGACACCACGCGGCTCTTCGTCGACTTTGAGAGCACACCGGGTGCCATTCAACCCACGTATTTTACCCCCGAAGAAACGGTCTTTTCCCAGATCGACAACTGGGCCTTCTGGCGCGACCCCAGCGACCGGGTCTTCGACTATCTGGACGGGGAGACGCCGAGAATGTGGAAGTGGAACCACGGCATCCCCGATCCATCGGAAAACGGCTCCTGGCTCATCGACGCCGATCCAGCGACCTACAACCCACCCAAGGCCTCCGACGTTGAGAAGGAAACATTCACCATGGACGTGGCCGTACCCGTGCCCGCCGTGGCCTTCGGCTTCATCCCGCCCATCGAGGGTTTCCGCTCCGACGGCACCCCGCTCAAAACCGATTTCATCCCGGCCTTCCAGGTGACCGCTGCAACCGTATCCGAACCCCCCGTTATCGAGGGCAATGTCAACCCGCTATCCACCGTGTTGGCCGATGTCGACAACAACTTCACCCCCGAGGTCCGTGTCGACTTTGAACGCCAGTATCTGCGCTTCGTCCGCTACCGCCGACAAATCTCGCTGCTCGACGAAGAACGCGAGGTCAATACCATCGACAATCTCTCCTCCGTCGCCTTGCTCGGCACCATCAGCGAGTTCCAGCTCTTCGCCGAAGGCGTGCCGCAGCGCTCGATCTACAAGACCAAGATAACGGATATAGGTGAATTAGTGAATTTTGGGCGGCTGTTCTGGAAGGGCACCGCCTTCCGCATGGTCGACGGGGTGCCAGTAAAGACGCCCGATGCCCAGGCCGTGCTCAAAATCGAGATGCGCACCGGCCGCGACGAAAGCCCGGCCGTCTTCCACGAGTATATGGATACCGGCCTTGAGCGCGTGGTCTCGCGCGACTACTTTGAAAACAATTTGCGCACCCGCTTCTTACGCGTGCACGCCGAAGCCGACCTCACCGAGCGCCAACCCAAGCCCGGCATCCGCGCCTCGATCAGCTATGACGCAGACAACTGGACCTTCTGGTCCGCCCCCTTTGTCGAATCGGGCCAGCCGATCAGCCTCAACAGCGGCTCCTATCTGCAACTGCGCATCACGATGGAAAGCGCATCCTTCGACGACTGGGTACGCCTCGACTCACTGTGGATCGAGACGGCACCGCTATTGGCCGGCGACGTGCAGGGCGAACTAGCCCGCCTCGACGATCCGCAACCCGCGCGTGGGTTCACCGAGGTTTCCCTGGGCGAAATGACCGACTTCGTCTACGACCTCAAAGCCGACTTCGAGACCGTCGACGCGCCCGGATTCGATCTGTTGCGCATCCGCACCGGCAACCGGACCCAGTTCAAGAGTCTACAACTCGGCGAGGGATTGCTCGACACTGCCCCCACCGAAGTTACGGAAGAAGCCGACGGTCTGCTGATCCGCCTGCCCGAGCGCATCACCCGCGCAAACAACCCACCGCTGCGCGTAGTCTTCGGCACTGAAGTCTTCGAATTCGCCACCAACTTCCACAGCGAGGTGCTCGACACCGAACGCGAGGTGCTGCCGCAGCCGGTCGTCGGCGCCGATGTCAGTGAGGCACTTTCGACCAATAGCCTGCGAGTCCTCGGGATCTCTGGGGAATCGCCCAACTTTGTCCAGGATCTGAACATTTCCGCGCCGGTCTTCACCCCCAATGGCGATGGCATTAATGACGAATTGAATATCAGCTACGCGCTCTACCGCCTGCCCAGTGCGGTACCTGTGGTCCTCGACGTTTACCGCCTCGACGGCCGGCGGGTCGCGCAAGTCGAAATCGGCCAACAGGACTCTGGCCCTCAGACCCTGCGCTGGGACGGTCGCGACGCCAACGGCGCCTTGCTGCCGCCCGGCATCTACCTGACGACGATCAGCCTATTGTCCGATTTCTCAGTCGCACCGCAATTCCGCACCGTCGGCATTGCCTACTAAGAGAGAGATTATCACATGCGATTCGTGCTCATTGCCCTCTCTTGCCTCGTGCTTGTGGCTCCGCTCGCGGCCGAGATGCTGAGTTTTGACAGCCCCGAAGAGTGGGCACTGTGGGAAAAACCCTTTGGCCTGACCCAAGTCAGCGCCGAGGGCCAGCTACAACTCGTCAAATTCCGCAAGGATATCAACCTGACCCAGAACGCCCATCTCTTCAAGCACAAGACCAGGACCAAGGGCGACGACGTCCCGGGCGGTCTTTGGCAAGCCGGCTCCAACCCCGCCGACGCGCCCAGAATCATCGACGGAGACCTCAGTACCTTTTGGCAACCCGACCCCGACGACGCCCGCGAAGACTGGTTTATTACTATAGACCTCGGCCGCGCCGCCCTAGCCCGAGAGATCCGGCTGACCTTTCCCGACCAGGAGGGGGCTCGTCCCTTTAGACAATTTCGCGTCTTTGCAACCTCCGGGGTCCGCATCTCGGCGTCCGAAGATCTTTTTCTTTATCGCCAGATCTACAGCACTACCCGCCCCAACACCGCGACCGAGTTGGTCATCCCGCTCAGCTTCTCCGGTCGCGACAGCACGATGGTGGTCGATGCCGACCTAGACTTCACGCCCGAACAGCGCGATCAGTATCGCATGATCCAATACATCCAGATCATCTCCGAAGAACAGAACGAGGACGCCGCCTTAGCTGAGATCGAAGTCATCGGCATCGGCGACAATATCGCACTCGGCACCCATCTGCGCGGCGGCTTCGTCGAAGGAGACAACACCGGCTCGACCCCCAACCTCTTCGACGCCGACCTCAACACCAACCACACTATGACGGATTGCCGCGGCGCAGTGGCAGGATGGGCCGATGGCGGCACCTGGTTCAGGGTCGACCTCGGGGCGACCTTCTTCGTCGATGAGATGTTCATCTACTCGATGCAACCCGACGAAGGCACACTCGGATTCACGGTCTCGGGCTCCGGCCCAGGGCATACGGTGAACTTTTCCGACGGCACCCCCGCCACCGGCACCACCCCACCCGTGGACGTGCCTGAGACGGTCGACTATACCGAAGCCTTTACCCACATCGACCCCAATGGCGACCGACTGCTCTACCTGCGCTATTTGTTCAAACCCCGCAAAGCACGCTATATGCTTTTCCACGCTACGACCTGCTTTGGTTGGGGAGTATCCAAGTGGGGAGAGATGCAGCTGTTCTCGCCGGGTCATCCCGCCCAGGTCAAGCTACAGTCGACCTTTATCAACCTCGGCAGCGAAGCCGGCGACGGACGGCCCAAGGTCATCAAGGCCTTGCATTGGGATGCCGACCTGCCCCCAGGCGCCCAGTTGCAGTTGCGCTCGCGCTCGGGCAACGCGCTGTCCGAAGTCTACACCTTCCACAATAAAATCGGCGAAGAGGTCACGGAGGAGAAATGGACGAGTTCCCCCAAGGTTCTGCGTGGGGCGGTCGACACCTCATCGGTCGTCGGCGAAGACTGGAACGCGTATAGCAACACCTACCAGTCCTCTGGCGAGTCCTTCAAATCGGAAAGCCCGCGCCGCTTTGTGCAGTTGGAAATGATCCTCTCTACCGATGACCCGCAAGTCGCCCCGACCGTCAACTCGGTCTCCGTCGAATTCGAGGACGCGTTAGTGCAGGGCGCACGTGGCAGCGTTAACCCACGCCAGGCCAGCCCCAACCAAGACACCGAGTTCACCTACACCCTCTGGCCCGAGGCCAAAGGGAACGACAGCGGCTTTGATCGCCTGCGCTTTGTCGTGCACGAACCGGTCGATCTGCAGAGCCTCTCGGTTATGGTCGGTGCCGATAACATAGCTCCGACCGCTACCGAAATGCGCGGCGACTCGCTCTTTATCGATTTGCCGCAAGCGGTCGGCAACGACTCGCTACAGGTGAGCTTCACTACCCGACTGCTGCAAAACGCCTCCGTCTTCGCCCTCGACTTAGGCTCGAGCGAACGACCTGGGTTGTGGCAATCAGTAGAAGCCGCCGAACGTCGCTCCAATGTCGTTATGCTGCCCGAATTGACCGGCAGCGGTCAACTCATCAGTGAGCTACAGCTAGCCTCCGAGGTTCTCACGCCCAATGGCGACGGCACCAACGACCAACTCGAAGTCCGCTTCGTCATCTTCAAGACCGAAGGAGTAGAGGCCCGAGTCGAAATCTTCGATCTCGCCGGCCGCCGGGTCGCCGGCCTGGCCGCGGGCAACGACGGTTCGCAACGCTTCTTCAGCTGGGACGGCCGCACTACAGACGGTACAATGGTGGAGCCCGGTGTTTATATTCTCCGCGTTGACCTAGGTGCCGATGCGGGCGACGATACGGCGCTGCGTACCATCGCCGTAGCTTACTGAAACGACAGCGAGTCCAAAAAATAAATAGGGGCGGCGAGCACGATTGCTCACCGCCCCTATTGTATATCCGCGCTCGGACAATTCGAACACGCCTCGAAATCGTATCGACTATAAGCCCATCGGCAAATCGAGCGGGCTTATAGTCAACTCCTCCGGCCCGTCGTTACCGACATAAATCATATTCTCCACCCGCGCACCGCCCAGACCGGGAATATAAACTCCGGGCTCACACGAGAGTGCATCCCCCACCTGTAAAATATCGGCCCCGTCCGGCGCAATCCGCGGCCGATCCCCGCCCAACCCCAGCCCGTGGCTCAAATGGTGCACATAATAGCGTTCCCACCCCTTGGCGGCAAAGTGATCTACAACCGATTGGTAAATGGCCTTGCCGTCGGCCCCCGGCACCATCGCCTGAGAACCGAGTGTATAGGCTTCTTGCACGGTCTTTAACAAATCGCGTTGCTCAACCGATCCTTCACCAACAATGCCCGCCCGCGTCATATCGCCCAAATAGCCGTGCACCCAGATCCCCATATCGATAAAGACCATATCACCCTCTTTGATCACCCGGCGCGGATCCTCGCCGCTGTCGAGATAATAGGTGCCGACCCCGGCCGCCGGCGCCATCGCCACGCTCTCGGCCCCGGCCTTAAGCATCTCGGACGTACCCTCGGCGATCACCTCACCGCACGTTATCCCCGGCCGAATCGCGGCAAAAGCCGTACTCATACCCAAATCGGCTACCCGCGCCGCCTCGCGCATGCCCGCCAAATCGCGCTCGTCCTTCGTGCGCCGCAGTTCCCTGGCGATATCCTCGACTTCAACGGCGGTGCCGGCAACGCCGTTGCGAATCGCTTCCGCCAGTTCGGGTTTATCGGTAAGGACTTTCTTATAACCTACTTTTGCCAAGCGCTCTACCAATTGCGCGACGGGCGGCGGATCGCCCTTTTCGTTGGCCACCACCTCGCAGTTTTCCAGCATATCGCGGCAGGCGTTAGAGATCCAAACCCCTGGGAAAACTACCGTTTCGCCCGCAGAGAAAACTACGGCGGCACAATTTGCGCGGGAAATTACCGTGCTCGGATCAGGGTGATCGAGCAGATAGAGCTGATTCGGCCGATTTCCGCTGATAAAGGCGTCGGCCCCGCGTTCGGCTAAGGCGGCAAAAAGACGTTCACTGCGACTCGGCATGGCATTTCCTCATTCGTATCGATGTATGGACTTGCTGCGGATGCACAAAATGGTAAATTATCCGCCCTTGCGAGGCAAACCGTCAACCAGGAGAACAAGGACCGTGAACGAAGAAGAAATCTACGAATTCGACCTCAATGGCTATATCGTCCTCCGCGACCTCATTCCCCATGCCGATGTCGCCCGTATGAACGAGCTTCTCGACCAGGACCAAGCCGGCGAATTCCCACACAGCTTCCAATTCCTCAAGCTCGACCCCATATTCATGGACTTGATGGCCCACCCGCGCACGCTCAAAGTCATGCGCACCATCATCGGCGACTGGCTGCGCCTCGACCACACCTACGGGCTGCAGATGACCAACGAGACCGAGGTTCGCGAAAATCTGCACGGCGGGCTGCGTACCGATCAGGGCGAGCACCAGTACCAATGGGCCTTCAATCAAATGTGGAATGGCCTTATCGTCATTATGTACGCTCTCGAAGACATCAACCCCGGCGACGGCGGGCTGATCTGCGTACCCGGCAGCCACAAATCAAACCTCAACACCTACAAACCGCCTGTCGACTCGCATCTGGTCGCCAACCCGTCGTTCAAGGCCGGCGATATGCTGATCTTTACCGAAGCGCTGGTACACGGTACGACCCGTTGGAAGGGCGCCAACCGACGGCGGGCGTTGCTCTACAAATACTCCCCCGGCTATTCGACCTGGGGCAAATCCGAACAGCTCGATCAGTATCTCGACTTGGCGCAAAACGACCTGCAACGCGACCTCTTGCGCCCGCCCTATGTCGGACAGCGCACCCCACTCGATTTTCCGGAGGCTTAAGAGATATGACCGACAAACTCGCGCGCGGCATTTGGCCCGCCCTAGTCACCCCTTTCACCGACGACGGCTCAGCCCTCGCTGCAGAGCGCGTCGCACCACTAATCGGCCACTTGCTCGAACAAGGCTCGCAGGGCTTCTTCGTCTGCGGTGGCACCGGCGAGGGCATCGCCATGAGCGTGCCCGAGCGCAAAGCGATGGCCGAAGCGAGCATCTCCGCTGTGTCCGGCCAAGTACCTTTAATTTTGCAGGTCGGCGCCACTGCAACCGACAACGCGGTCGCACTAGCCCAACACGCCGCACAGGCCGGCGCCGATGCCGTCGCATCCGTCGCCCCCATCGACCGGCCCAACGATCTCGAAGCCGCCGTCGCCCACTACGCCGCCATTGGCGCAGCCAGCGACCTACCCTTCTATATCTATTGGCTCGCCGCTAGCGCCGAACAGGGCATTACCGCTGAGCAATTCTTAGACGCGATGGAGGCCGTACCAAACTTCAGTGGCCTCAAATTTACCGACAGCAACTTCTACCTCTTCCAACGCCTAGTCCATCTCGCCGGCGACCGCCTCAATATAATTTCCGGCCCCGACGAAATCTGCCTAGGCGGCATGGTCGCCGGTAGCGATGCCGCCATCGGCTCAACCTACAATATCATGCCCAAGATCTATGTCGAGATGCGGCAGTGTTTTGAAGATGGCGGGATTCGCCAGGCAATGGACTTGCAAGATCGCGCCAACCAAGTCATTGCCACCCTGTTTCGCTTTGGTATCCTCGGCGGCATCAAGGCGCTATTGTCGATACGGAGGTTGCCCGTCGGCCCACCGCGTCTACCGCACACCCCGCTCGACCAAGCCGCGCAGACAGCGCTACAGGAGGCCTTGGACGAGCTTGCTTTCGCGGTGGAATAAGCGACTGCACGGCAAATTCACACCCGCAATGAACAACAAAAAAACCCGCCGCAAGTGGCCTTTTGTTGGCGAGAATTTTGTCATGACGGTAACGCTTTAAAAGGGTGGAGAGAGTGTCGCAATAATCGCACTCTCTTCACCCTTGTAAATTATTCGAGGAAAGTATAGCTCAACCCAACAGCGACGGCCTCCTTGACCTGGGTCTTCGGCCCGGCGGTTGCGTCGTCGATGATTTGCAGGTTGAAGTTAATATTAAAGTATTTTCCCGCCTTAACCGTGATGATATTGTCAAAGTTAATCGACGTGTCACCCAGCTCTTTCAGCGGCCCGAAGATGCCTAATCTCGAAGTCAGCAAGGTATTCTCACTCAACGGCCACACCGCATCTACCGCCGCTTCAAAACCGCCGTCGACCTTGAATTTCTCGACCTTCGCCGTCTGCGGGTCGTCGGAAAAACTATTGAAATCTCGGGTAGCTATCTCGCGCAGCGCCAAACCGACGCGCACCTGTACCTCTTCGATCGGCTTATACCCTGCACCCAAGCTCTGGGTGATATAGGCCGGATCCCAAAACTGCGACACCCCAACCTTGCCCAAAGCGCCGTATTGGTAGCCGCTAGCGGACTGGCTTTTAAACGTCGCGCCGAAATAGGGATTGATCATCGTGCCGAGCTTGTAAGTCAACACCGTCTCCAGATCGATCTTGTCGTCGGTCTTGCGCACGCCTTGGTCGCCCAGCTTCGTCTGGCCAAAGGCAAGCTTATACGTATTGTTCCAAGATATTTTCTCCGTCTCTCGCGCCGAATTACCGTTGATATTCAACGTCCAGTTCAATGCCTCCTCACCGCCTTGCGCCCAGTCTTTGAGCGCGACCTGACTAAAGTTGACCCCACCGGCCGATTGGTGCTGCCAGGACACCTCAGAATCCTGCGCTTGCGCGACCACAACCGTCATTGCCAATGCCGCTGCTGTAAATATCCCCTTAAACATGCGATCTCCATTTAAATTGCTTGGAATTTTATTTTAACTCAAAGGGGCAAATATAGTGGCTACGCCGAAATGTCGGAAGCCCTTTCAAACAATTGACGGCTTATCTTGGGCGGTCTACATTGAAGCGACTGAGGACAATTTCACAATGAATTTAGAATCTATCGTTCTACCCGACGGCGAAATCCTCTACGACCTCCACTACCTAAGCGAAACCGAAGCCGATACCTATCTGAGCATACTGCAAAATGATATGCAATGGGAACAACACCAGCTAACGATCTTCGGCCGGCAATTGCCCGCTCCGCGTCTATCGGCCTGGCATGGAGATCCTGACGCGCGCTATACTTATTCGGGCTTGGCGCTTGAACCGCACCCCTGGACCGCGCCGTTGCGGCAACTCAAAAATCGCCTCGAAAAAAATATCCAAATACACTTTAACAGTGTCCTGCTCAATCATTACCGCGACGGCCAAGACAGCATGGGTTGGCACAGTGACGACGAACGCGAATTGGGCGAACAGCCGACTATCGCCTCGCTGAGCCTGGGAGGCACCCGCCGCTTCCTGCTCAAACACAAATACCGCAAGGAACTGGCGCCGGTCGAATTCGCCTTGGGCCACGGCTCCTTGCTGATCATGCGCGGCCAAACACAAATGCACTGGCAACACCAGATCCCAAAAACCAAACGCCCCGTCGACGCCCGACTCAACCTGACCTTTCGCCGCATCGTCAAGCAAAGAGCCTTGCCATGCCCATAAACTTAGCCCTCGTAGGCTGTGGTCAGATTGCCTCGGCCCATATCAAGGCCGCCAACGCGTTAGCCAATACCAAGTTGCTCTTCGCCATAGACTCCGATCTCGAACGTGCGCGGCAAACCGCCACAGACCATGACATCCCACATTTTTCGACCGACTACGAGCAAGCCCTCATCCATCCAGAGGTCGACGCGGTACTACTCTGCCTGCCGCACGACCTGCACCACCCCTTTGCACTGCAAGCCGCGGCGGCCGGCAAACACGCCCTGGTCGAAAAACCGATGGCCCTCGATGAAACAGAAGCGCAAGAGATGGCAACAGCCGCCGACGCGGCCGGCGTACAGCTTTCCATCGGCCAGTCCTCACGCTGTATCCCCGCTTACGAGCAAACCAAAACGCTATTGGCACAAAACGCCATCGGTCCGCTGCTCAACATCATCCACCAGCGCACCTTTTGGATCGACCAGCTCTCTACAGATTGGCGCCGCGACCAATCGGCCTGCGGCGGCCTTTACCTGCCCCTCTTCGGCAGTCACGACATCGACGCCCTGCTCTGGCAAGCCGATGACACGCCAAAGCGCGTCTGGGGTTCAGTCCGCGCCACCAGCGACGTATCGCAAGGCGACAGCGACGGCTTTATCGGCCTCGAATTGGCCCGCGGCGCCATCGCCTCGCTCGCCTACTCGACCCGTTGCAAAAGAAACCGCACCGAAACCCTCTTCATCGGCGAAACCGGCCAACTCGTACTCACCCGCAACGGTATCGAACTCAACGACGAACCCGTCGAGATCGACAGCGACGAAGAAGCCTTCACCCGCCAACTCCGCCTCTTCGCCGAAGCCCTGCTCGAAGACCGCGAAGTCCCCGTCTCCGGCCGCGCAGTGCTCAAAGTAATGCGCACCCTGGACCTTGTGAAAAAAGCCAGCGACACTGGTCAGACGCAGATTTTTTAGGGGTCTTCGCAAAAAACACTGTCCACCACCGCAATAACCGCGCAATCGCCACTATTTTTCAATAGCCTGTAATTCCCTCAACCCGAGTTCTTGGAATATTCCTCTTTCCCTACCAAACTATAGAATTAGCAGCATCCTTCTTTCCTTCCCCGCCCCAGAAGCTTAGGTTATTCCCCTTTACATAGACACACACATTTCACCAAATACCGCGTCATCGCCGAGGTCCTTCTGGGGTTTTCTCAGAGCGAATTTCGACTCTCTCATTTTACAGGATTGTAAAATGAGAGAGTCGCCTCGGAGCCCGGCCAGGGATGGCGGGCGAGAATGAG
>JABHFS010000098.1 GCA_018672475.1 Gemmatimonadota bacterium
ATCTTTTCTTCGCTCTCCCAAGCAAATACAAACCCTAATGCAACGATTATACCAGTGGCCAATACAACGCTGGAGGGATACGATCTTCACCACCCAGAAATAAGCCCCAATGATTCGTTAATTGCTTTCAGTGCTTCCGAAAAAGGTAGTTGGAGAAAGTGCACTATTTGGATATATGAAGTCGCAAGTGGAAAAAGTCGGCAGGTAACAAGTGAGGATAGTACAATGGTGTGGGGGGATGTACTCACCAGATGGTCTCCCGATATGACCCAATTGGCATTTACCTCAGACCGCGGCGGTGAATCTCACGCCTACGTAGTTGACATTAGCAGCGGCGCTATAAAGAAACTGACGAAAACGTCTCTTTCAGGAAACATCTGGATGAATCGCGTTGCATGGTCACCGGATGGCACAAAGATTATCGTATCGTTAAACAATGGCACTGGCGATAACTTAAGCTATATAGACGCGAAAACCGGCGACCATACTAAGCTTTCTGACTTTACCGAAAAAGTGATACGTGATTTAGATCTTTCACGAGATGGCAAAAGGGCAGTATACGTAACCGATACTGGGATCGAGACCTTTGATCTTGTTGAAAAAACCACCCGTCTCATACCATCATCTATAGAAGACATAAGTTACCCTACTTGGTCGCCAGATGGTAAGTGGATTGGATTCCAAAAACGCACAAGGTCTTTCTGGGGAACGTTTATTTTACCCGCAAAAGGTGGTACGGCTATACAGGTAGGCCCAGGTGATAGAGGCAGTCAAGTTCCTTCTTGGTCTTCAAACAGCAGAGAGCTTATTTACCACGCTTATGATAATGTTCATTTTGAACTTACCGTTAAAGACCTTGAGTCCAGTAATGAAACCGTCTTGTTGGATACTATACGTACTGCAATCGGATGGTGGTGGGGGTCTTGGTCTGCCGACTCAAAAAAAATAACCGCAGTTGATATCGCAAAAGATGAATCCGTTGGTCAATTGAAGGTTATAGACCGCGAGTCGGCGGCAAGTAAACACATCGCCAATGTGCCATTAGTCGATTGGATTGCAACTTATCAAATTCCCATTTGGTTAGAAGATAATTCCGGCTTTTTCTCGGCGATACAGAAAGATAAGAATGCCGAACTTGCCTTCATTTCCCTGCCAAATTACGATATCAACATTCTAACAGATACAAGAAAACCCAAACATAGTATTGCAATCTCACCAGACCAAGAACTCGTGATCTTTGTCTCCGGAGAAGCCGATAACGAAAACCTCTGGATATACGATCGTATCATTGGCGACTCATACCAGCTTACTAAATCGCCCGGCCAAAAGACGCTGCCAGCAATCTCTCCCTCCGGAGAGAAAATACTGTTCTTAAAAACGTCCATGGGCTTTGATGAATCAGAATTACAGATCGTCAATATAGAAAACGGTGAGATTGAAACCCAGATCGATATACCAGATCACTTTGAGTACCATCCAGTGTGGATCGATGAGGATACGATCGCGTTTACCACCGGCTTAGATGGATTTAATCATCGTATATGGTTGAAAAGGTCACTTCATAGTGATCGGGAAGATGTGATTTTCTATGATACGAGTCATATTGCCCAACCCCAGCTACTGCTGGGTAAAAAGCAGCTACTATATCAAAAACGTTGGCCGCTTGGTCCTGCAGTAATTCAAGACCTTCGGTCAAGAGAGTCGACTGTCTTAGTAGAAAAAGACGTATATACTCCACTTCTATCACCGAATGGCACATCCGTTGCCTTCATAAACCCCAAACGCGCTGTTAAACCCATCTCTCTTTGGCGCGAAGATGTTGGGCATATCGTCTCGCAGAATAGAATGCCATAGCATAGGAGATCGATATGCTCAGCCAATCCATTCGCACACGCTTCGTCCCTAGGACGTGGTTTTATCGACTTATCTTTGCCGTTTCGTGCCTGTTATTTAGCATGCTGTTTATCTTTTTTTATAGCTTTATCTTTACTTCCATCGACCAAATATTTTCTCAGCAAAACACGTCTAAACTTCAGTCGATCGTTCATACCGCCCAAGTGCAAGAAGAGAATTTTAGAAATTCGGTTAAGATTCTCTATTTGAATCGAAGCGTCCAGAGAATTTACGCAAGAATAAAAACCTCCGGGGCGGATAAAGCCCTTTTTATTGATCTACAAGAGCTTCTGCAGACCTGGTATGGCAAACAAGGAAATGAGCTATATTCAGCTGCGATGTATGTGGACCGCGATGGCATACCATTAGTGGCCATTGACTTTGCCTACGGGGCAACTCAGTCAAACGCAGCTGACCTATTTTCCACCAATACAACGGACCCAGCAATTCCCAGTATACGACGGAATCCAGCGACCCCCAGCATACGACTTGACCCATCCGTTATAGCCACGTGGTCTCCAGACAGACTGCACGCCAATAGCAGCTATGTAGTGTCCGCTGCCGATAGCACTGATATACTGCGCACAATCTATCCGATCCTCGATAGGAAGACAAAAGAGCCCAATGGCTTTCTGTCTATTGATAGGCCGCTAAGTACGCTTTTTGAATGGGCCGCAAGAAAAGACGAGTCGCTAATTATGGTCGATACAAATACAGGGCATATCGTCTTCGATTCATCTTCACCAGAAAATACCTTGCTCCAGTTTAGCCAAGCTTATCCCCATATCGCACAGGCGGAATACAGTCAGGATGAAAACGATATTCCTCCCTATGCCAAAGCGATTTTGCAACAAAAGGAGCTATTCGTCATTCATAACCGTCTGGCCGATATAGAATGGGAATTCTTTCACATCACCACTCTCGACAAATACATCAACGGCCCTAAATCGCGTGGCCGTCTCCTCGTCGCCGGTGCACTCGTTTTTCTCCTCGTGACGGGCGGCGCCATTTACACGCTGACACGCAGCGTCCAGTCGCGCTCTCAAGAGCTTGAAGAAGCCAGCGCTATCGTATCAGAACACAATGAGTTACTGGCGCAGGAACTGCAGACAGCACACGAAATGCAGATGCGGCTTATGCCCCAACAAAATCCCCAGTTAGAAGGTTACGAAGTGGTAGGTCGCTGCAGACCCGCTACAGAGGTAGGTGGTGATTTTTTCCAGTATTTTAGCATAGATCAGCAAAAGTGGGTATTCGCGCTAGCCGACGTAACGGGTCACGGCATGCAAGCGGCCATCCCAACCATGGTTTTTTCCGGATTGCTCGATACCGAAATTAGCTATTCGGCCCTACCGGAAACGCTCATGCCCAGACTTAATAGCAGCCTATGCCGCATGTTGGAGCCGCGCACCTTCGTCTGTCTATCGCTTGGAGAATTGGACTGCGCTAAAAATACCATGCGAATTTCTAACGGCGGATGCCCCTATCCGTATTTCTATAAGGCATCCAGTAAGTCCGTGAGTGAACTCAACCTTAGCGCTTTTCCACTGGGCGTGCGCCCCAGCTCAACTTATGAGGTATTAGAAGTTTCGTTAGAACCGGGAGATGTCGTCGTTTTTTGCTCGGACGGCATTATCGAAGCCAGCGATCATAGCGGAGAGCTTTTTGGCTTCGATCGGGTGGCACAAATCATTGCCGATGCCGGATCGGAATATTCTAGCGCCGAGCACATTATCGAACACCTATTTGGTGAACTCGATGCGTTCTCGGCCGGTAACGAGCAAGATGACGATCAGACCATTGTGGTAGTGCGCGCGGCGTAAACAGCGCGCACTACCAGTACGTCACGTTGCGCAATTATACAGTCGGCGCCTGAAGGCCGCGGCTTGATATTGATCGACCTTCACACTTCAGCAAAGAATGCCCTGCCCGACTGGTACTTCGGGCAGGGGCAACGCTGCCCATGCGATTTACTGCTGAAAGGCCAGGGCTTCAGCCGTGGAATCGAAATAGATTTTCCACTCGGTCGTTAATCCATCCTTTAGCGTCTAAACCGGCGCCCCCCGTACCCCCTGAAGTCCGCCTAGCCCCGGCCCCTTTAAATCTAAAACACCCTTTTTCGTCCATCGGGCCGGTCGAGCCTAAAAGAGGGGCCGCGTAAAGGCGCACACCCGGCTGCAAAGAGGGCGATCAGACGCCCATATGGCTTGACCCGACCCCCTAAAAGGCCCTTTATATTTCCTATACATTCGCTCTTGGGTTCCAATATCAGTGGGGTGGCTGCACAACTAATCGCTTGATGAGGACGGTCGAACTCCGTTAATGTGGCCTTCGCAAGCGACCGGACCGATTTTTCGTCCGTTTAGTACTTCGGGCAGCGTTATGGCCTGGGCTGATATCCTCGGTGACTGGCGGGAGGAAATCATCACCTATGTCGACGGCGAACTGCGCATCTACACAACCATTATTCCGGCGACTGACCGGCGTGTCTGCCCGATGCAGGACCCGATCTACCGGATTGATGTGGCCCTGAAGTCCATGGGGTATGACCAGGTTCCCATGACCAGCTATTTCCTCGGCAGCAACTGAAAGAGGGAAGGGTCGGTCACTCACTGGAGCAGGAGCAACTTGCGGATCTGCTGGTCCGTTCCGGTCTGCAGCCGGTAGAAATACATCCCGCTGGCCACGCCTCGCCCGGACTCGTCGCGACCATCCCAATGGGCGATGTGTCTGCCTACCCCTCTGACACCGCTCACGAGGGTGACCACTCGTTGCCCGCTCAGGTTGTAGATCCTGAGTTCCACATCCTGCTCTGACGCCAGGTCGAACTCGATGGACGTTGCGCTATTGAATGGATTTGGATAGTTCTGGCGCAGGACGTCCTGGTTTGGCAGGGACAAGGTCTCTTCCTCCACAGCCGTCCGAGCGACGAAGTCAACCTTGAGCACCAGGTGATTGATCCAATCACTGGTGACATACAGGCTTCCCGTACGATCGGTTGCCAGGCCGACAGGTTTGCCCCACGTGTTGTCGCGGTCCGGCGGATTCGGCCAGAATCCTGTCATGAAATCACCCACACGTGCATCGGAGCCGTCGGGCTCAACGAACATGGCCACAACCTTGTGTCCGGGATCGGGTCCCCTGAAACCGGCGCGATAGGCGACAAATGCCGCGTGCCGGTATCTGGCCGGGAAATTCCCTTCGCTGTAGAAGTGGATATCCATGGGCGCCACATGCGCGTCTACCTGACCGACAGGACGGCCCATGGTCTGCACCAGGAGACTGTCCTGCCTTGTGATCGGCCGCATTCTGCGATAGCTGCCCGTTCGGCTGAAGTCGATCAAGACCTGGTAACCGAAGGCGAATGGCCAGCCGTAGAATCCGTCTTCACGAACGATATCGATCCATTCGGGTGGCTCTGTATTGACTGACTCTGAGTGTCCATTGTTGGTCGCCCACAGATCCCCCGTTACGGGATGCAGACCGAGGCCTATGGCATTTCGCAGACCCGTCGCGAAGATTGTCCGTCCCGTGCCGTCCGCATTGAACCGCAGGACCGTGGCACGCTCAGGATTGCGTTCGCGACACACGTCGCACGTGGAGCCGACGGACAGATAGAACAACCCTCTCGCTTCATCGACGACGATCGTGCGGGTAAGATGGGGTGTACTTGCCGTGGGAATGTCGTCTGCGAAGATCTCTCGTGTTTCATACACAAGATCGCCATCCGCGTCGCTGAATTTGACGATCTGGTGGGTATCAGCGACATACATGTCGCCTTGATAGAACGCCAGACTGTTGGCCCAGCGCAGGCCGTCAGCGGCGACGATGGCCGTGTCAGCGACGCCATCCGCATTGCGATCCGGCAAAGCGACGACCTGACTGGTTACACCATTCGGTTCGAATTCGTCGGCGTTGCCCGCTTTCATATTGGCAACGTGCAGGACCCCCTCCGAGTTCCAGGCCATGAAACGTGGTCCTCTCAGGCCGGCGACGGCGAAGACCTTGACGGAGAATCCTGACGGTAGATTGACGGTGAGTCCCTCCGGCACCAAGCTGCGAAATTTCTCCGGCACGAACACAGGCACTTCTGACAGAACCAGATCAATCTTTGGCGTCATCTGGAAAGTGCCGGGTGGATACGAATCGTCCTGGGCTGCCAGCAATGCAGGACAGATCAGCAGCAGGATCGCTTTCTTCATCACGTGCACTCAGACCCGCTTTCAAGTGTGGGTATCAGTAGGCGCTTATCGCTTCGGGTACCAGGGCGGAGGCTCGGATCGCCGCAAGACCCCACTGGGCACTGTCATTGGTGCTCACCCAAGTCGCCTCGTCGACAGAATTGAGCGCATCGGGACCCTCGATTCGTCGCGTTTCCAGGCTCGGTTCTTCGTTTTCGTCCATCGGGCCGGTCGCGCCTAAAAGAGGGGCCGCGTAAAGGCGCACACTCGGCTGCAAAGAGGGCGATCAGACGCCCATATGGCTTGCCCCGACCCCCTAAAAGGCCCTTTATATTTCCTATACATCACATCTTTGAAACCCATCCCCTGCAACATGGTGCTAATCAGTTTCCGCATGCTCTGGGCATCTTCGACCAGTAGCACTCTCATAGCAGTTTCTATCCCGATGGTATAAACAAGTGTTTGAAGGACTGATAAAATAGAGTATATCTTGCGCCAGTTCCAGAATAAATAAGACGATGCTATACCACACACAAAAGAGCGCATCAGTCACTGGGACCGATGCGCTCTTTTACGAAAATAATAACAATATTATTCGCTGGCCGGAGCCGGATAGTCTACATACGAGACCGTAATAGCCGCCTCATCATCACTAGTCAAATGAAAGTGAAAGATACCACTACCGCTGATTACTAAGCCGGCAATAGCATCACCCGAACCAGAATCCCAGAGTACGGGAGCTGGGTCTGAAGGCGGATTCGTTTCTTCTATGATCTCGGCGCTATAATCGCCACCCGTGACCTCAAAACAGCCAGCGGCACGGCCTTCGGGCAAACTGATAGCCACGGCATTGCTGCCTTCACTGGCCATTAGACCACGAATGACATTATTGCCTTCTGCGCCGTTGCACTCGGCCATTTCCCACTCCGGATCCATGGGATGGTCGCCTTGCTCGCCACCACAGCCACCGTCGCCACAGGGATCGCCGTCGTGTTCGCCACCACCAGAGGGGCCCATGCCATGATCGCCCATGGCCGCTTCAAAAGCAGCTTTAATTTCATCCTTGCTCAATAATGTGTCACCATCGCGATCGAGCGCACCCAAAGCGGCTTTCATAAACCCTTCGTGACCATCTTCTGGGTCGGGTAGCATAAAGTTACTAGGCAAGGGGATTACGATATGCGGAAAGGGCGGGGGACCCATTTCACCGTGCTCACCACCGCAGCCACCACAGGGCGGGGGAGGGGGCATTTCACCTTCGCCGCCGGGAGGAGGCACCTCGCCTTCGCCGCCCATTTCACCCTTCGCCGCTTCCATAGCCGCTTTGATCTCGTCGCCGCTGAGAGCCTCGTCACCATCGGTATCCAAAAACTTGAGTGCAGCACCGACAAAGGCTTGGAGGCTATCTGCATGCAGAGGCGGACTAAAGTCACCGACAAGGGGAATCATCAGTCCGGGCGGCCGTGGCATTTCGCCTTCGCCACCCTCACCACCTCCGTGGTGATCAGCGAGTATGGGAGACGCACTGAAGGCCAGTGCGCACGCCATAAGCATTATTTTTTTCAACATAGCAGGCTCCTTAATATGGGGTTCCTATTTGATCGAAACTACATTTCGACTGGCTTGTACAAAACGGATCGCCAAGAGGGTCAGAAACGGGGGCTCCTTTCTGTATATTCGTGGACCGTTCTCCAAGCTGACGAAATCAAGATAGGTTTTGCGACGGGTAATAGCTGTGATAAATATCACAACTAGGCGTCAAAATAGTAAAAAACTGTCACTTAATATCCGAGAGATAAATAAACAAGAGGAGCGGGCATGGACCATTTACATAAATAAAGCATTATTTAACAACACCTTATGAAAAATAAAATCAATTTCACACTCATCGCTAACGCAATTTCTTTTTTTCTCTTTTTTTTAATTTTCCCCCAATAATAGCCGTTAATTGATTCGCGCCACAACAGGTCGTAGCGTCTGAGACGCTAATAGCAAGGGAGATACATGGAAATATTGGGGGGACCCCTCTTCGGCGTTGCCGGTGCAGGCGAATCTCACGGACCGGCGATTTCAACCATCGTCTTCGGATGCCCGCCAGGTTTGTGGGTGGAACGGGCGAGCGTTCAGCATTATCTAGATCGCCGGCGGCCCGGTGGCAACAAGTTGGGCACCCCGCGCCGCGAAGACGACAAAGTAGTATTCCTATCGGGATTATACGGCGAAGACCACGAGCGCCTGCTCTCTGGACCGCAGCATACATTTCTGCCTGTAGAATCGGGTTTAGAGAATGTTCCACCCAATTCACCCCATCATCAGACTCGGCATAACCCAGATCCATATCACTTGTCCTGGTTGCCGTTCCATTTCCTAGGAACGACATCCGCTACAACCCGTCATGATTGAGCACTGTCGGGTTGTAAACCTGTATACCTCTCCATCTCTGCCTGTCGGTCATAACCGAAAAAATAGGCTGCTCCCGCCGCTGCCATTTTAACTTATTCAAAAACACCCGTCACCATTTCAAAATTAATTGAGAAGACCCGATCGCAGGATACTAGTGAAGCATAGTTATATACTAGGCTAAACAAGGCAAAGGAATACGTTTGCTTGCCGCTAACTTTATGCCATGGAATCCGCTTCGATAGCCCCTTCTCTTGCAACCCGCTCGTACACCCGCTCGAACGCTTCCGAATCATCTGCATGCCATATGTCGAATCGAATACCTCGAATGGTTCCTTCTTCACAACCTGTCAACCGGCTGATGTCCGGCTGACAGGTTGTGTACCAGCATCGATCGCCGGGCAGATGGAGTACACCGACACTGCGTGTCGGTGGGGCATCGCTGCTGGCCTTGGCCGCCAGCCGGGCCAAGGCCTCTTCGTCTACTTCAACGCCTAACCCAGGCCCCTCAGGCACAGACGAGTGCCCAGCAACAACGGCGATACGCTCTGTGGTGATATCATCTTCATACTGGTCATCCAGATGAATGGAGTGGCCGGTGGCGGTGGGCAAGACCGCCGCCAGGTGCAATGCCAAAGCCTTGGCCAGCGTGCCCCCTGTCAGCTGTAGCAACAGCTGCGTATTAGCACGCGCACAGGCAAAGCCCGACATCAACGTGTCGCCAATGGATACCCCACTGAACAGGTAGATGTCGGCTAGGCCTGCGGTTATCTCGGATAAGCCAACATGTGCCGCCGATACATGAAAAATCAGCGGCAGCGCACACTGCTGGCGCAGCTGACGCCAAGCTGCCCGGTCCTGCTTCGGAAAAGGATCTTCTATAAAACCAACAACCGCATGCGCTTCAAGTTGTTTGATCAGTGGCAGGGCAGTGGCCAGCGTCCGGTTGCCGTTAAAATCGTAGTGGAGTTTGAACCCCGCCGGCGCGATGTCTGCAACTGCTTGGGTCTGTTCTAGGACATCGAAGAACGCTGCTGTATGCATCTTGCACACCCGATACCCTTGCGCCGCGGCACGAACAACTTCGGCGGCGAACGTAGTTGGCGCTGACTGCACTGTCCAAGCTGCCACCGAAACCGCGTCGCGCACCTTCTGCCCCATCAGCTTGTAAGCCGGCACATCCAGGTATTTCCCCATAACATCGTAGAGCGCCCCACCAAGCCCAGGATCGAAGGTATTATTGATAAAATCGAACGGGTCCCGGCCAATCAGCGCCGCGACCTTGGCCCGGGACGGCCCAGCTAGGCGATGGTCGCCATAGCCCACCAGGCCGTTGTCGGTATAAACTTTGTAAATGGTGCGATAGTCAATACCATGAAAAAATGCTTCACGGCCCTTGTAACGGTTTGCCAAGCGCGCCCGAATTGGAATAATGTCGATATCGGTAATTTTCATTTCAGTCTCGATAGTTCGTAGTGACGATATTTATAAGATATAAGACTGGACCCTGTTATGGGCGCACTGCTGATCGCGCCGCATCTATATTACAAAAAACTAATCAAAATTAAAAGATATGGATGTCGAGCCATCGGTCTATATGGCGCGTTCCTATTGGACGAGGGTAAATACCTAAGTGATCCTCTTCTAATTCATGGTAGAGACAACCGAGCCAGATCGACTGCAGCGGAGACATGGACGGCGACGAGGACCCCGATGTCGTGCTGGGGGGCGGGTACCTCAACCGGCATTCCGTAAGGGGCCGTGCATGAGCGGTTGCAGACTCCAGTAGATGCGACGCTACACCGCTCACTGCACCGTACCTGCGTCCACCTCAAAGGCCAATGTGTGCGCGGTGATAGTGGGCGAAGACGGTCAGCGACAATTAGCGCCTCCGGTGATTCGACGAAGAATAACCTCTGCGCGCTCCAACACTTTATACTGACCATGTTCATTTAGAACCTGCCCTACAGGCACTCTAAATACTTTTTGCCCCTCCATCTACCATGTCCTAATTCCTTTCGGCCCAGACAGCATGCCCGGATCGCTTACTCCGCCACTCCTGCACCTAGGTGTCCACTGCTCAATTTTATCCGCAGGGCTTGTACTACACTACACCAGTCCCTTGCTATATAATTATGCTATTTTCCGTTGTTAACATGGTTCACTCTTCTTCCTTACTTACCGAGTCCTTTATAGCGCCCTCTATTTGTAACGCTTCTTCCATGTTAACTCTATGACCGATGATATCTGAAACAGCGTCCATTAGCCGTAATTCAAACTCTTGCTCCGTCTCGCCGGAATCTTGACCTGCTTCACGTAGTACGGCCTCGATTTGCACGACGTCTTCCATATTGACTCTTTCGCCTTTGATGGCAGAAATAGCATCCAGCAATCGATCTTCTAAATCGTGGTCGATCTTGCGATCAACATGTGCACCTGGCTCATACGTGGCTTCTATAGCGCCC
>JABHFS010000099.1 GCA_018672475.1 Gemmatimonadota bacterium
AATTCGTCCGGGTGCAGACTGCGCAGGCCGTCGCACCACAATGGATCGGAAGTGCGCGGCGTATTAGTCTCTCGTCAATTGACGATAATGCACGCGCTTCGGCACAATCGAATCCTCGCCAAGGCGCGCTTTTTTATTTTCTTCGTATTCGGAGAAATTGCCCTCAAACCAATACACCTGGCTATCGCCCTCAAAAGCCAGGATATGCGTCGCGATGCGGTCGAGAAACCAGCGATCATGACTGATGATCACCGCGCAACCGGCAAAATTCTCTAAGCCTTCTTCTAAGGCCCGCAACGTATTCACATCCAAATCGTTGGTCGGCTCATCGAGCAAGAGCACATTGGCCTGCTCCTTGAGCACCTTCGCCAGATGTACCCGGTTGCGCTGCCCGCCCGAGAGCGTGCCGACGGGCTGCTGCTGGTCGCCGCCGCCAAAATTAAAACGCGAGACATAAGCCCTAGAGCTCATTGTGTGATCGCCCAACTCAATCTCTTCCTCACCACCTGAGATCTCCTGCCAAACCGTATTCTCCCCCGACAGCGTCTCCCGGCTCTGGTCGACATAAGCCAATTGCACCGTCTCGCCGATATCGATCGAACCACTATCAGGTACCTCTTGCCCTGTAATCAAACGAAACAAGGTCGTCTTACCCGCACCATTCGGCCCAATGACTCCGACGATCCCGCCGGAAGGCAGTGTGAATTCCATATTCTCAAACAGAATGCGATCGCCATAACTCTTGCTCACGCCCTTCGTCTCAATGGCGATATCACCCAAGCGCGGGCCCGGCGGGATATAGATCTGCATTTCTTCGTTGCGCTGCACCTTATCCTGGTTGATCAGCTCTTCGTAAGCCCTGACCCTGGCTTTATTCTTCTGCTGTCTGGCCTTGGGCGTCATACGGACCCACTCCAGTTCGCGTTCGATCGTCTTCTGCAACTCGCCCTCGGTCTTCTGCTCCAAGCGTAGCTGCTCATCTTTCTGCTCCAACCACGAGGAATAATTGCCCTTCCACGGCACACCGCGCCCCTGGTCCATCTCCAGAATCCACCCGGCGACATTATCCAAAAAGTAGCGATCATGCGTGACGGCAATGACCGTCCCCTGATACTGCTGTAAATGGCCCTCCAACCACGCCACCGTTTCCGCGTCGAGATGGTTGGTCGGCTCGTCGAGCAGCAGGATATCCGGCTTGTGCAACAACAAGCGGCACAGCGCTACCCGCCGCTTCTCGCCGCCTGAAAGCACGTCTACCACTTGGTCCTCCGGCGGACAGCGCAACGCGTCCATCGCCATCTCTAAACGCGCGTCCAAATCCCAGGCGCCCGTCGCGTCCAGCCGTTCGGCGACCTTGGCCTGTTTCTCGATCAGCGCGTTCATCTCGTCGTCTTCCATCGGCTCGGCGAACTTGGCGTTGATCTGCTCGTATTCCCTCAGCATGTCCACCGTCTCCTGCGCCCCTTCCTCGACGATCTGCCGCACCGTCTTGCCCGCCTCCAACTCCGGTTCCTGCTCCAAATACCCCACGCTAAAACCCGGCTGAATATTGACCTCCCCCTCGTATTCGCCGTCGATTCCCGCCATAATCTTCAGCAGCGTGCTCTTACCCGAACCGTTCAGCCCCAACACGCCTATTTTCGCACCGTAAAAATACGATAGCGATATGTCTTCAATGATCACTGTGCGGTTATAGTGCTTACTAACCTTGTGCATCGAATAAATAACTTTGTCCGGCTCTGTCATTTTATCTTCCTCTGTATAAATTGTCTTGGCGATTAATAATTAAGTTCGGTACTAATGGTCTGTTGACGGGGTGCGTCTCCGGGTATTTTTAAGCCCCCCGGACCGTCGCCCATCGAGAGGCTTACGCCCCACTCCCGCTCCAATATATCTCGCGAACCAAGCCAGCGAAGGCAGCCCCCCACCCCGAAGCGAGAGACGCGCTCCTCAAGCCAGCCCTTCATACGCCGAAAACACAATCCCCAGATCGCGTTCTGCCCGAGGAAAATCCGAATAAGGCCGCCGCCCAGGCTCTGCTAAACACGCCAAAAAATCCCGCACCATCGCCCCATAGCCCATCATATCGCCGAAGCCGGGAAAATAAAGCCGCTTGCGTCGCCCTTTCAACCGTACATAAATGCCATTGCTCTCAAAAACAACCTGCCCCGCCGTACCAACAATGTGCGAATGCTGAAAGGTCCCCTGCGCCAGACTGAACGCGTTCCAGGCATAACGCAACAGCAATTCCGCACCGTCCGCGTACTCGACCCGCACCAGAGAATTACGCTCAGGCTCGCCCGCTACCGCGCCGGGAAACTCCGCTGACACCCGTCGCAATTCGCCGTCAAAAAGATCTGCGCCAAACGCCACAAAGTGGACCCCACCTTCCAACAGCGCCCCATACCCGCTCTTCCACCCCGAAGAAGCCTGCGTAAAACGCTTGCCAATGGTCGCCTGGCGCACTTCGCCGATAAGATCCTGCTGCAAAACCCACTTGATCAATTTCAGCGCGGGCTTGTAATAATAATTCTCCGCCACCATCAATAGCACATCCGGATGCGCCGCCGCCACCGCACCGATCGCCACCAGATCCTCCGCCGTCGCGCACAAGGGTTTTTCTACTAATACCCCCTTACCCGCTTCTATCGCATCAATCACCTGTACCCGGTGCGCCTCCGGCGGCGTACTGATCAGCACCGCGTCCACCGCACTGTCGAGCACTTCCTCATAACTATCGAAGACCCGCCCACCGCCAAACTCGCCGCTGAAAGCCTGGGCGCTCGCCCGCGTACGGCTGTAGAAACACAACTCGGCCTTATCGACCAAATTCTTCGCGTGCAATCGGCCAATCGACCCACAGCCCACCAGACAGATTTTTTTCATCGCGTCGCTACAATTCGCTCGGCCACCCGCAAGGCGTTGGCCGCAATGGTCAAACTCGGATTCACCCCACCCGAAGTCGGCATAAAACTGCCGTCGGCCACATAGAGATTTTCCGCGCCCCAATACCGACAATTCTCATCCAAAACACCCTCCTCCGGCGTATGGGCAGAACGCAGCGTACCCACCGCATGCGAAAACGAATCGATCAAATGACGGTAGCGGAACAAACCGCCCGACTTGCGCAATATTTTACCCGCCTTGGCCATCAGATAATCCCTGCGTCGGCAATCTTCCTCGCTATATTCGTGCTCCACCTGCACCAACTCCATGCCGAAAGCATCCGACTCGCCTGCCAACGTCACTCGATTCTCCGCGCGCGGCTCGTCTTCGGCAACGCACAGCAGATTCTGCATATTGCCCGCCAAAAGCCCCGCCATCGTCTGCAAACCCCAAGGCGTGTGGTGGCGGATAACCGGCGGCGCCGGAGAGTAGATATCCTGCACGACCCCCACCGCCGTACCCAACTCCGAGCGCAGATCCTCATAGAAATCGGTAAAACAAACTTGCTTGTGAAAGACCTGTTCGGGATTGGTGCGAAAAGGGAAGATGTTATTGACCACGCCATTGCAATGGCGCATGAGAAAACGGCCGATCAGCGGATGATCATAACCCGAGCGCTGCATCAGCGCCGGGCTGCCGAGCGCACCGGCTGCCAATACCACCCGATCAGCCCTAAGCGAGTAGGACTGCCGCGACTCGCCGTCGACATATTCGACCCCCTCAACACGCCCGCTCTGTTGCAACAGACGCCGGGCTACCGCACCGACAATAATCTGCAAACCCGCCGCCTGAGCCTCAGCCAACACCGTCGAGGCCATATCATTTTTGGCCTCCACCTTGCAGGGAAAGCCGTCGCAGGTAATACAGCGCAAACAAAGCGGCCTAGTCGCGTCCGAAAAATTAATCGCCAGCGGAATCTTGAAAGGCTGCAAACCCAAGGCCTGCCCCGTCTCGTAGATACGCCGGGCCGGCGCACTCAACTCGATGGCGTCGTGCGGATACGCCCCTACACCAGGCGGCTCGTGCGGATCCGCCCCCGCCTCGCCGTGCACCCCCATAAGTTGTTCGGCCTGCGTGTAATAGGGCGCTAAATCGCCATACGCAAAAGGCCAGCGGGCAAAATCCGCTGGCCGCAACCTGAGCGAGGCCCCGCCATAAAAAACGGAGTTCCCACCGACAACTTCATTGGCGTACACCCGCTGGAAATCACGGCTGCCATACTGTTTAATCAGCAGCGGCGAGGTACCCCGATAGCGCTGTTTAATCAGGATTTCGGATTGATCCCAATCCACGTCGTCGCGTCGGGCCCATTGGCCGCGCTCCAGCAACGCCGTCTTGAAACCCGCGCGTACCAATGCGCGGGCAACCAGCGAACCGCCGAAGCCGGAGCCGACTACGACCGCGTCATAGTGCGCCGAGTTCATAGGCGTAAAGTACGGCTAAGCCGGCAACAATCACCAGCGCCAGATAGTGGAATTTCTCGCGGGTATCCAGCATCTGCTGAATTCGCGGCAAACCGGGTTGGAACTTGCCCGACATATTGCGTTGGATATAGGTCTTGTAATATTCGACCGAAAAACGCTCCAAGCCGCCGTTCATATAAATCAGGAAACCCAGCGCGACCGGATGCTCCGGATCGCCGAGGAAGTAGAATAGCGGGCTCAACACCGCGAGCACCACCCCCGAACGTTGGAACTTGAGCGGCTGAAAGCCCTCAAAGGGCGCGTCCTTATAAGCCCCGCCCAGCGCGACAATACACCCGGTGCCATAGGCCGTCACCAGATAAGCCCAAAAACTCATCATCGGCAACTCAACCAGCAAAAAGGCGAAGACGATCGCGACAATCACCGTGCCCACAGCATAGCGCAACAAGTCGCTTTCGACGTGGCGGCCGAAGAAGGTGATGCGCGAGGGCACGAAATATTTCTGCTGGTCTTCAGTGCGGAAGAAGCCCTTGTAGATCTCAGCCAAAAAGCGCTCTATTCCCATAATTAGGAAAAAGACCTGCACCAGGCCAAGGTGCTGAAACTTGACGCTGAAAAAGGGCACGAAATACAGCGGCAAAAAGATCGCGATATGGAAGTAGACGCTGCGCGGAAAGGTCTTCGGTTTGAAGCCCTCGTAGGGAGAGTCTTTGAAGGCACCCCACAGCGAGGTGTAGAGTCCTGAGATGAGGCTGGTGATAAATGGTGTAATTATGCTCATGTTTGTTTTATTTAGTGGTTGTGGTGATCGTCTCCTGTGGACGGTCCGGTTTGGGGTTTTCCCGTCGCTCATTCTCGCCGACGATCCCTGGTCGGCTCCGAGGTGTAGCCCTCAGATTTCACTTCCTGTGAAATCTGCGATTACAATCCGCTCCTGGGAAAACCCAAAAACCGGACCTCAGCTGAGAGAATATTTACAGAGAGCTATTTATTTATTAAAAAGGGCTATTAAAATTTACCTACACCTAAAAGCAACAATTGCTCTACATCGAGCTTTTTACCAATCCCCATATTAGAGAATAGATGGAAAAAAGGTATGAATAATTTGGATCTTGTTCCCCAGCAGAGCGAAGGGTCGGGGGGGCTCTCGCAGAGCAAAGCCATTTAAAGGCCATCGGTCGAATTATATCGCCCCACTCCCGCTGCCCGTTAAGGTGGCTCTGCCACGCCGCCTACCCGACCTCCCGCAAGCTAGATAGGGCCGCCTTAGCTTTGCCCGAAGACAGCCCCTCGACCCGAGGGCGTAAAACGCACGCCCCCACCACCAATCGCCCACAATACAACCCATCAATAGTAGCCCACCACCCCCCATTCGGCAAGACACCCCCCTTGCCGCTCTATCACTATATGTTATCTTCAAAAGCTCCTACAAACTGCCCCAAAACAAGGAGCCCGCCCTATGCGACTCGGCGTCGTCGGCATGCTGCCCCCAGATTTTCGCGACATCAACAACGACCATTTAGAAGCCATCAAAGCGCTCAAGCTCACCGGCACCGCTTTCCACGCCGCCGGTGACATGCTCGCCGATGTCACCACCGAAGAATGCCATACAGTCCGCGACACCGTCGCCGCCGCCGGCATGGACCTGCCGCAATTCGGCATTGGTTTTTCCGAATGCCTCTTTGCCGACGACCAGGCCGTGCGCGATCGGGTCATCGGCAAAATCGAGCGCGGCATCGAAGTCGCCCGCGACCTCGGCGCCTTCACCTGCCTGATCCGCACCGGCAGCCTCAACCCCGAAGGCTCCTACTGCCCGTCCCGGGAAAACCTGACTTCTGAGGCCCGGAACCAACTCGTCGAAACCCTAAAACGGGTCGCCGCCAAGGCCGAAGCTGAAGATGTGACGATCGTCATCGAGACGCACGCCCTGACCATCATGGGTTCACCCGAGGCCAATCGCGATATCCTGCAAGCCGTCGGCTCCGAACGCGTGACCGTGGTCATGGATTTTGTTAACCACTTCCAAAACCTCGACCAGGTCTACAACAATACCCAGCGGCTGCAGCATATCTTCGACATTATGAATCCGATCTCGGTCGTCGGCCACGTCAAAGACATCAAACTCTCGCCCGGCTTAGTGCTGCACATCGACGAAGAAATCCCCGGCGACGGCGAGCTCGATATGGCGCTCGCGCTCAAACTCTGGCACGACGCGCACCCCAACGACTATATGCTCTTGGAACACTTGCCCAACGAGAAATACCCGCGCGCCGCCGCCAATGTGCACCAGATCCTCGCCGACGCCGGCATCCCGGTGCACTAGGCCACAATGTACCATTCCAACGCCAAAATAACGCAGTCCCGCATCGAGACCCGCTATCAGGTGCAGAAGGAAGAGTGCCGGCCCAATGGCCTGCACTACGACCCGGCCGGCGACAAGCTCTATATCGTCGACCAAGGCGACGGCGACCTGATCACCGTCAGCGACCCGCGCAATAACCCCCAAGAAAGCGTCTTTAAAGCGAACTCGGGCAAACCCAGCGGCGTCGTCACCACCAACTTCGGCGGCCAGGATACGATCTTTATGGCCAGCACCTATAACCTGGCCATAACGCAAGTGCGCGGTGAAGAAGCCGTTGAGGTCGACGTGCGCGGCATCGGCACCGGCATCGTCGACTTCGCACAAGACCTGATAAACGGCACCCACACCGGCTACCACGGCCTCGAATGGGATGGCGAAAACCTTTGGGCCTCCTCACCACCGGGCAAGGCCATCTTTAAAATGCAGCTCGCCGAGACCGACACCGGCACCACCGTGTCCGCCTGCTCGTGGTTTCCCATCGCCTTCGGCAACAGGCCCCATGGTTTAGCCTGGGCCGATGAGGCCAAGACGCAAATCTGGTGCAACGACTCGACCTTGCACACCGCCTATCGTTACGACGTACAAACCGGCACCTGCCTAGAAATTCTGGTCCTGCCACAAGACGCGCCACAGAGCCACGGCATGACCATTATCGACGGACACCTCTGGTATTGCGAAGACCAGACAACGGCGCGCATCTGCGAAGTGATTCCGCTTTAATTCACGTTAAATCAACCCGTTTTAATTTGAGAAGAGCTTCATAATCAATCCCCACGGTGCTGACGCACTGAAGCCCCTCTAGGTCGAAGCCGGCGAGGTCGCCATCTTTCCGCACAATCTCTGGCACGCCTCGCCGCGCACCAGGGCCAGGAGATTCTGCACGGCTTCGTCACCGCCCTACCCTATTACGAGATAGAACCGGCCAACGAGGTTGTCTCGCAGGCCGAGATCACCATCTCCGGCCACGAGCAAGTGCTCTTGCTCAAACGACAAAAGAACTAAGCTAACAGCATCAACGGACAGGAGTTCTATTATGGAATACCGCAGAATGGGCCGCAGCGGCCTCAAAGTATCCGAAGTCTGCCTCGGTACCATGACCTTCGGCCACGGTACCGACCAACAAGAAAGCCAGAAAATCGTCGACTTGGCTTTCGACGCCGGTATTAACTTCTTCGACACCGCCGACTCCTACGGCGACGGCGAGTCCGAGATCCTCACCGGCAAGGCACTCAAAAACCGCAGCCGCGACGCGGTCATCGCCACTAAATTCTTCAATCCCATGGGACCCGGTCCCAACGACTCAGGTATGTCCCGCGTGCGCATTATGAACGCCGTCGAAGACAGCCTCGACCGGCTACAGATGGACCATGTCGACCTCTATTATATCCATCACGTAGACAGCCAGACCCCCATGGAAGAGATGCTGCGGGCCTTAGATGACCTCATCCACCAAGGCAAGGTCCGCTATATCGCCTGCTCCAATTTTCAGGCATGGCGCCTGATGGAAGCGCTGTGGATCTCCGACTCTAAAGACCTGGCCCGCTTCGAATGTTTTCAGCCGCAATACAGCCTCGTCGTGCGCGACATCGAACAAGAGCTAATACCAGTCTGCGAGCTCAAAGGCCTCGGCGTGGTCGCCTGGAGCCCCTTGGGCGGCGGCTTCCTCTCCGGCAAATACAAACCCGGCGAACGCACCGTCAAGGGCACGCGCTCCGCCGATTCTTGGGCCTACCCGCAGCGTTTTTTCGCCGCCAACGCCGACGAGAGTCTGCAAGCCGTTTTCGACGTCGCTCAGGAAATCGACCGCTCCCCTGCCCAGGTCGCCCTGCGTTGGGTGCTCGAACAACCGGCTATCACCTCGATCATCATCGGCGCACGCACCTTTGAGCAGGCGCGCGAGAACATGCTCGCCGGCAGTTTCCGCCTAGAAGGCGAGGCGCTACAAAAACTCAACGAGGTCTCCTACCTGCCGCACCGCTATCCGGAGGAGATGGAGAAGGATATGCACGAGCGCCGTGATGATGCGATTAAAATGCCTTCGTTGGAATAAGTGCAGAGGATAGTTCTGCTGGTGGACAGATAGAGCAAGATCATTCCCGTTGATCATGCTCGCCGACCTTGATCAACGGGTGCAGGATATCGTAGATTTAACCGTATTGCCCTTAAAGATCCGCGGCTGCGACGGTTCGCCCATGCGCGTGGTCGCCATTAAAGAATAACAAGCCATGCACCGACTCGTCCCCTTGCTACTGCTTGCGTTAAGCGCCTGTAATAGCAACGACCCCGCCTCCTCCAACGGCCCCGTCAGCACCTCGCCCGACGCGCCCGAGTCCAGCACCAGCCAATACGAGAGCGGCGCCCCACACGAAGACTTCCAATTCTATCTGGACGAGGGCCGAGAAATAAAACACGGCACCTACCGCGCCTTCTACGAAAGCGGCCCGCTGCAAATACAGGGCTTCTACAAAGAAGGCCACAAAGACAGCGTCTGGACGCACTTCGACGAAGTAGGCCGCACGAAGCTGGTACACACCTGGCGCGCCGGGCAAAAATGGGACGGGGCCTTCCAACTCTTCTGGCCCAATGGCAACTCCAGCGAATACGGCACCTACCGCCAAGGCCAATGGCACGGCGCCTACGTCAGTTACTACTCCAGTGGCAAGACCGAAACCAGCGCGCGATACGTAGAGAACGAACGGCACGGGGCCTATCTCGAACTCTACGAGAGCGGCGGACGCAAAGTGCAGGGCACGTATTGGCGCGGTTTCAAAGACGGTCTGTGGATTCATTATTCCGAGGCGGGCATCGAGCTACAACGCGAAGAATACGATCGTGGCAATATAGAAAACACGGACCGTTTCGAGATAGACACCTTCGACGACGGCAGTATCAAATCGGTCACGCCCTACCGCGACGATCAAATACACGGCGTCTACGTCAAATATTGGCCCAATGGAAAAAAGAGCGAAGAGACGACCTACTACGATGGGCTGAAAGACGGAGCGAATTTTCTCTATTGGGACAATGGCCAAATCAGAGAGCAGGGCCACTACCAGCGCGGTCGCAAACACGGTCTGTCGCAGACCTTTAGCAACAGCGGCACCCTGTTGGCCTCGCTACCCTATCAACGAGGTCGACTATCAGGCTATTATGTCTCGTATCACACCAACGGCAATATGCAGTGGGAAGGCACCTACGACGGCGGTCTAAAAGACGGCGTGTGGACTAATTATTTCCGCAACGGCGAAAAACGCCTGCAGCAAATATGGGAAGAGCACGAGTTGACCAGCGTCATCGACTGCACCGAGGACGACTGCCAATAATGAACGCCCAGACCTATCTGCAAGCCGCCAAAACCTGCGAACTGCATATCCATCTCGGTGGTAGCCTTTTCACCGAAGACCTGCTCGATTTAGTCCGCGATCACTACCAACAGATCGACTGGTCGTTCTTCGTCGATAATTTTGCAAAGGCCTACGGCATCCGCCCCGATCCCATCGCGCTCTTCGCAGAAGCCATCAACAGCCCATCCCTCGAAAAACTCAAAGCCCATTATGTCTACGGCGCAGAAGACGGCGGCTCCTTCGAACGCTTTCAGGCCAAGTTTAATATGGCCATCTGCGTCTACCGCCATTGGTGGGCACAGCACGGCGGCCAGGAAGAGATCTGGCGGCGTATTATCGCGCGCCATAAAAAAGAAGGCCTGCGCTATATCGAATACCGCTCGCTGGCCCCTTATGACCACAGCAACCCCGTCGACTTTATCGAATTCCACAAACGCAGCGCCCGCGTCATCCACGAAGCCTGCAACGACAACTTCGAAGCCCGCTATCTGATCAGCCTGCCGCGTTGGGCACCCAGCGAATGTTATCAACTCGTACAGCGCCTGCTCGACGACAACGAAGACCTCATCTCGACGATTGTCGGTTTGGACTTCTGTCATTTTGAAGAAGGTTTTCCGCCCGATAGCACCCGCGCCTTTTTCCAGCGCTTGCGCCGCGACAACGAACTGCGTCCGGGCCGTGCGCTCGACGTCGCCTACCACGTCGGCGAGGTCTACTTCGACAAGTCACTCGAAAGCGCCGTGCGCTGGTGCCACGAAGCCGCCGAGTTGGGTGCCATACGCCTCGGCCACTGCACCGCGCTCGGTCTCGACCCAGCCACCGCCGCCGCCCGCCAAGCCGAGGCCCACGAACGCGAACCGGCCAGCGAGCGCCTGGCCCAGATCCGCTACGACTTGAACCATCGCGAGGCGCTCGAAAAATTCGGCGTCCCCATCGACGTCAAAGCTCTCGAAAAAGAAAGGCAGCACTTCATCGGCTCGCCCGGCGACGAATTCGTGCAACGCGCCTACGATTCCGAACGACTCGAAAGCATACGCCACCGTCAGGACTACGTGCTCAGCCGCCTGGCCGAACTCGATGTCGTCATCGAGACCTGCCCGACCTCAAATTTGCGCATCGGCGCGGTGCCCGACGCCCAGGCGCACCCGGTCCACCGCTTCCTAGCTTCCGAGGTCAAGCTCGCCATCGGCGCCGACGACCCCGGCATCTTCGACTGCACCCTCGCCGACGAAGTCGATTGGGTCCATCGCCATAGCGATATGGATGCCGACGCCCTGCACGCCCGGCTCGGCGACCCATACCATTACCGCCTCGGCCGCCGCCGCGCCAGGTGAAGCGGGCATTGATCATAGCCCGACATTTTAGTATATAAAGGAGCCTACCCTCAACCCCGGAGGCTCCGCATGGCCCGCATCGGACTTATCGGCCACGGCTACCTAGGCGCCTACGTCTACGAGCAGATCCAGACCCGGCCCAAACTCGGTCTGGATATCGCCTTCGTCTACAACCGCTCACCCGCCCGGCTTGCCGAATTGGCAAGCGAACACGTGCTCACCGACCTCGCCGATTTCGCCTCGCGCGCGCCTGATCTCATCGTCGAACTGGCCCACCCCGACATTACCCGCCAACACGGCACCGCCTTCCTCGGCACCACCGATTATATGCCGCTCTCGCTCACCTGCTTGGCCGATGCTGAACTCGAGCGCACGCTGTTGGCCACTGCGCAACAAAACGACACCCGCCTCTATGTGCCGCACGGCGCCGTCATCGGCCTTGACGCGCTTAGCGAGGGCCGGGACCTGTGGGACGAGGTGACCATCACCATGAAGAAACCGCCCGGTAGCATCGACTTTTCCGACAGCCCGAACCATACTCAAGCCGACATCAAAAGCGAAACCGTGCTCTACGACGGCCCGACCCGTGCCGTCTGTACCCACTATCCGCGCAATGTCAACTCGCATGCCGCCACTGCACTCGCCGGTATCGGCTTCGATCGGACCCGCTCGGTCCTCGTCGCCGACCCGGATCTCGATGTTTCGCTGATCGAACTCAGCGCGCGCGGCGGGGGCGTAGAAATCGACATCCGCCGCGCCAACCCCATGCAGGGCGTTAGCGGCGTGATGACCCTACTTTCAAGCCTGGCCAGCATCTGCCGGGTCAAGGCCCCCGGCGCCGGTTTGCACATCTGTTAGTCTGTTCGATGGAATATTGACAGGAGTAGGCACTCTGAACGAAGTACATAAAATCACGGCTTGGTCGTCGAGGACGAAGCGCCCGTGGCAATGGCCCTGCAGGACCGCTTGCCACGCATGGGCTATAGCATTTGCGATTCTGACCTTAGCAGGCGAAGAGCGGCTGAAACTACCGAGCGCTACAAACCCCATATCATCCTGAGCGAGATTAATCTCGTCGGCGACATGGACGGCATTGACGTCATCACCAAGCGGCACAGCATCACCAAGGCCCCGGCGATCTTTATCTCGGCCTATCCCTCCGACATGGTAATGGAGCACCTGACACGGACCAAGCGCGACGAATACACCGTCAAGCCGAGTCGCGAAAATACCCTGCGCAACGCGTTAGATTCGGTGTTGGGCCTAACCTAAATCTATCTCGCCGCGGGCGACCCGGGCCAGCGTCGCCGCATAGATCCGATGCTCAACCGCCAGCACCCGGGCTTGCAAATTAGCCGGCGTATCGCCCGACAATACCGGCACCCGCTCCTGCGCCAACACCTGGCCCTCGTCATACGCCCCAACCACCAGATGAACCGTCGCCCCGCTTTCCCTTTCCCCGCCCGCTAACACCGCCTCGTGCACACCCAGCCCGTACATGCCCTGGCCGCCGTATTTGGGCAGTAACGAAGGATGCACGTTTAATATCCGCCCACCATAAGTCGCCAGCATCCGCAGCCCCAAAGACTTCATATACCCGGCCAGACATACCACCTCCACCCCATGCTGCCGCATCGTCGCCAAAATTATTTCATCCAATGCACCGGGGTGCGTGCGCTCACTCAAGTGATACGTGGCAATGCCCTGCGCCCGCGCCTTTTTCAACGCGCCCGAGCGCGAATTATTGCTGACCACCACACAAGGCTCGGCGTCTAGCCCACCCGTCCTGCACGCCTCGACAATGGCTTGCACATTAGACCCGGCGTGCGAGGCGAGAAAACCTAACTTGAGCATTTAATATATTTCCAATCGGTTAACGCTGTGACGACAAAGTCCATATTCGCGGTTGATCTCCCGCGAAAAAATTAATATCTTGCCCCCATGACTACAGACAACCCGACGACATCCGACGACATAGAATTCTTCCAGCAAAACGGCTATATCCGCTACGAGAACTTTTTTTCAGCCGAAGAAACAGCCTCGCTAAAGCAAGCCGTCGACCACGCCATCGACACACACCGCGCCCGCATCAAAGGCGCCGCCAACGACGGCCGCAGTTCAGACGAATACGAGCGCGTTTTTAACCAGATGGTCAATCTCTGGACCGACTACCCGGCCGCCAAGGAAATCGCCTTCCATGCCCGTCTCGCACAAAGTGCCCGCCTGCTCAGCGATAGCCGCCACGTGCGCATCTACCACGACCACGCGATGATCAAACCGCCCGGACAAAAAAGCAAAGAGACCAACTGGCACCAGGACGCGCCCTATTGGCCGATGGAACCCGTCGGCGCGCTGTCGGCCTGGATCGCGGTCGACGACGTGACCCCAGCAAACGGCTGCCTGCACTTCGTACCCGGCTCGCACCAATACGGCCGCCTCGAAGCAATCAAACTCGGGGTAGAAGGCGAGAGTATCGTCGACAAGATGAAAGACCAGGGCTACGACGTGCCCGAACCGGTGACCATGGACATGGCCGCCGGCGGCGTCACCTTCCACCACGGCTGCACCTTCCACTACGCCGGCCCCAACCAGACCGAGACACCGCGCCGCGCCTTCGCCATTATCTATATCCCCGACCACACCACCTTCACCGGCGCGCACGACGCCGCCGGTGCTGCACAAGAGATGCAAGCCGGCGGCCCTTGGGACCACCCATTGCATCCCATCCTGGCGGGCGACTGACTGCATCGCCCAAGCCTCCTCTTGAGGGCTGGGCTTTTTTATTTGCCCATCTGTTTGATATTCTGCAAACAGCGGTCGACGCATTCGAGCGGCGCGAACGCATAGGACTCCTGTTCGACAATATACCACTCCGTCGCGCCGCTTTTTTCGCAGACCTCGAAGACCCGCGCCCATTCTACCTCACCCTCGCCAATCAACGCCTGGTCATTCGTCGACGAATGCTCCTTGAGATGGACCAACTGCGCCCGGCCCGGATATTTCTCCAGAAAACCCACCGGCTCCGCACCGCCGTGATACATATTGCCGGTATCCAACTGCATCACCACTTCTTTTTGCGTATGGCCAAAGAAAGTGTCCCAAGGTAACTCCCCTTCCATTTCCTGAAATTCTATATGGTGGTTATGGTAGCCGGTCTGCATATCGTGCGCCGTGAGCCGCATCGCAATCTCATTGAAAATTTCCGCCGTCGCCATCCACGCGGCCCGCGAGCCACGCCGCTCGGCGGCCAAGCCCGCTACGATCAAATAGCGGTTGTCCAGTGCCTTGTTGAAAGCCACCGTCTCTGCTAACGCATCGCCCAATAAAGCATCAAGGCCGATATGCGTACCGACGATCTGCAAGCTGTACGCATCGCACAATCCCTTTAATTCGTCGGCACCGCGCTCGTAATACCCGGCGAATTCCACGCCCTCATAACCCATATCGGCCACCGCCTTGATCGAACCCTCTAAATCGCGGGCGCAATCCTCTCGTATCGAATAAAGCTGCAGTGCAATCGGTATCTGGCCCATGGTATTCCTTTCTCATGGTCGTTTTCACTGTGTTCAGGTGTTAAAAAGCTATGCAATGCCCGCTATATCTTCAACTCACCGAATTTGAACGGCAAGCCGACAAATGCTATACTTTTTGCGTATGAATTTCGACCAGTCCCTCATAGACACTCATCCCGTTTCCCTGCAAGGCAAAGATGAAAACAACGCGTATACCGCTTAATCTATTTGCGCCAGCGCTTTGCTTACTGCTACTAACCGCCATCCCCACCCAGGCGCAATCACAAGAAACACTCGTCAACACCTTAGTGGCAATCACCTTAACCGATGGCACGCAAATACAAGGCACCATTCTTCGGCAAGACAAGACCCATATCACCATCGCGACCTCATCAGGCCTAGAAGTAAAAGTGCCGCGCGATTCGATCGTCTCCACCCGCAACATAAAAAGCAGCAACGGCGCCCTCACCCGCTCCGACCCCAACTACTCCCGCCTGATGTTCGCACCAACCGGCCGCCCGCTGCGCAGGGGGCAAGGCTACTGGTCCAACTATTATATCTTCTTTCCTGGAATCACCTACGGCCTCACCAACCAAATCAGCATGACCGCGGGTCTTTCGGTCTTTCCCGGCCTGGGCCTCGGCGACCAACTCCTATCGCTGGCTCCCAAAATCGCCCTCTACCAAAACGACGACTTCGCCCTATCCGCCGGCACGCTCTATATGAGCATTTCCGACGAAGGTGGCGGCGGCATGGCCTTTCTCGTCGGCACCAAGGGATCCCCCGATAAAAGCTTCACCGCCGGCCTCGGCCTTGGCTATATCAACGAAAAAGACGAGCCCGTGGACTTCGCGGCGCACCCAGTGATCTTGCTCGGCAGCAATATCCGCCTCTCCGACAGCCTGGCCCTGGTCTCGGAAAACTGGTTTATCACCGGCGAAAACCTAGGCCTCGACGAACAACCCATAGGTATCGCCTTGCGTTTCTTCGGCAAGGACCTGGCCGTCGACCTTGGCGCGATCATTATCGGCAAAGTCATCAAAGAAGGTTTTCCCATTCCCTGGCTCTCCGCCGTTTACCACTTCGGCGATTGACCCATGACGATCCATTCTTTCCTCACCCTTCCTTTCTGCGACAAACCATGACAACGCGCATCGGCATTATCGGCATCGGCGGTTTTGCCGCCCATTACCACCTACCTCACCTGCTCGCCCGCGACAACGTAAGCATAGCCGGCATCTGCGATACGGACGCCACCCGCTTGAAAAAAGTGGACCCGCGCCTTACCGATGTACCAAGCTTCACCGACTATCGTCCTCTATTAGACCTCGGCCTCGACGCACTACTCATCAGCTCGCCCAATATCTACCATTTCGAGCAGTGCCAAGCAGCGCTTGAACACGACCTACACCTGCTCGTCGACAAGCCACTGACCATGACCAGCGACGAGGCCGCGGTCCTTATCGCGTTAGCTCGCACCCGCCAGCGCATCCTGATGACGGCCTATACCCGGCACTTTATGGCCAGCGCTCGCCGCGTCAAAGACCACCTCGCCGCCGGTGCGATCGCCCAAGCCATCACCGCCGTACAGCGCAAAAACATCGACGACCGTGCACCGCTACACGGCGGCATCCTGCACGCGCGCACCGTACACATCGCCGATCTCATCCCCTGGCTTACCGGAAAACCGATCATCGGCGTAGAAGGCCGCGTCGAATCCAGCCCGGAAGGCTACGAGACCTTCGTCGATATGCGCCTAACGCTCAAAGACGGCCCGAGCGTGCAGTTGTTGGTCATCAGCGGCGACGGCGAATTCCAAGACGAGGTTTCAGTCTATTGCCGCGAGCAGAGCTTTCGCATCGACAAAGAGCTACTCTACGCCGCCGACCGCCGCGGCCGCTGGACACTGGTTGACGACCTGCCCGACGGCGGCAATTCGACCGATCATTTTATAGACGCGCTGCAAGGCAAAATCGATAGCGCAAATTCACCCACCGCCCTCGACGGCCAAGACGGCCTGCAGGCCCTGCGCGTCATCGAGGCCATCAAAGAAGCGGGCCGCACCGGCTGCTTCGTCGAAATCCCGGAGACTTAACATGGACCGCATCCGCTTTGCGCAACTCAGCTTCTGGTTTATGCACGCACACGGCATCTGTGCCGCCGCCGAACGCCATCCCAACGTCGACCTCGCCTGCATCTGGGACGACGATCCCGCACGCGGGCGCGCTGCCGCCGAGAAGTTCGGCGTCGAATATATCGGCGACCTCGACGAAGTGCTCGCGCGCGATGACATCGACGCCGTCGGCATCTGCTCGCCGACACAACAACACGGCGAACACGCCCTTGCCGCAATCGAAAAAGGCAAACATTGCCTGGTCGAAAAACCCTTCACCCGCACCGTCGCCCAGGCCGATGAGGTCATCGCCGCCGCCGAAGCGCACAAGGTCCAGGTGATGCCCGTCTACAACCTGCGCTTCACCCCCGCCAACGAAAAAATGAAGGAATTCGTCGACACTGGCGCGCTCGGCCCCATCTACCAGGTCCGCCGCCGTCACGGCCACCGCGAATACGGCAAAAATAACAACGATGCACAAACGATAATGAACGACCCCGCCTGGGCCTGGAAGGACGCCGATGCCGAGGGCCGCCGCTCGCTCTACCACGCCGGCTCGCACGCGATGCTGTGGATGGCGTGGATGTTCGGCATGCCCGAATGCGTGGTCTCGCTGGGCGGCGCGCGTGTCAAAGGACTGCCCGTCGAAGACAACAACGCCTGCGTCTTCCGCTACGCCGACGGCATGATCGTCACTCTGCACACCAGCGAAACCGAAACCGCCGCGCCATTGGCCACCGAGATCTATGGCTTCGACGGCGCGCTGGTGCAGGTGCGCGGCGACGGGCCGTCGACCTTCGCCGAATTCGGCGCACCGGGCGCGCTGATGCATTACAAAGAATCCACCAAAGAGTGGCAGCCGATCGAAGGCATTTCGCAGAAATTTCAGCCCGAAGGCTACAATCCCAACGACCGCTTCTTCGACGCGCTGCTCAAAGGGGAGGAGATGCCGGTGACGATGTACGACGGGCGCCGGTCGGTGCAGTTATTGGCCGCCGCCGAATTGGCCGACCGCGAGCGGCGGACGGTGGATATCGCCGAGGTCGGTTAAGAAAATAGCAAGAGTCTACATCGGTTTATTCTAAAGGGATTCGTAAAGAAGAACAACGGGAGAGCAACATACAAGGTATCTTACTAGGCGGATTTATGCTTGTCTTACCTCTGGGCATAATCTTAGATACGATAAATAGCTCTCCGCTTATGAGTGCAGCTTTTAAGCAGAGTATTGAACAACACAACGAACACCGTTATATAATAATGGCGAGATCATTCGCAAGCCCCCACTAAACTCACAACCTATGCAACCGCCCCATCTCCTCGGCGTCCAACGTCCAGTCGAAAATATCCATATTCGCTCGCAGATGCTGCTCTGAGCTCGCCTTCGGAATCGCCACAATCTCCTGCTGCACCAGCCATCTGAGCGCCACCTGCGCCGCCGACTTGCCATGTTTGTCGCCAATCGCCGCCAGCGTCATATCATCGGCCGCATCGCCTTTCGCCAACGGCCGATACGCCGTCACCGCAACCTTGTGCGCTCGGCAATGTTCCAGCAAAGCCGTATCCACATTGCCCACGTGCAGCTCAATCTGATTATTGACGATCGGCACACTCGCTACCTCTTGCGCCTCGTCGATCAGCGCGGGCGAAAAGTTGCTCACACCAATGCTGCGCGCCCGACCGCTCGCCGCAATCTCGTCAAAAGCCTTCAGTGTCTCGGCCAAAGGCACCGCCTCATTCGGCCAATGCACCAACAACAAGTCGACATAGTCCGTCGCCAATTGCTCTACACACTCGGCAAATTGCCTATGCACTTGCGCGTATTGCAACGCATCGGGCCAGATCTTCGTCGTCACAAAAACCTCGCCGCGCTCGATTCCACTCGCCTGAAGCCCCCGGGCAACTTCCACCTGATTTTTATAATTATACGCCGTGTCGAGATGGCGATAGCCCATTTCCAACGCCATCTGTACCACGCGCGTGCATTCATCCCCCCGCAATTGCCACGTGCCCAAACCCAGCAAGGGCATCGCATGCCCAGACGCTAATTCGATAACCGACATTACAATCTCCTGATATGAGATACGGCCAAAACATAGACAAATCCTGCAACGCAACAAATACATGCTTGCAATGATCCACAGCCCGCCCTAACCTAAGAGTTATCCGGTTTCTTTACATATATGCAAAAATGGTAACTATGCCGACAGAAAATACAAATTACGACGAAGCGCAAGTCCCGACGTATACCCTGCCCGAAGCATTGCTCAGAGAAAATGGCGAACCCGTAACCGACGCGCCCACCTGGACGCAAACGCGCCGCCCGGAAATACTACAGCTTTTTAAGACCCACGTCTTCGGCGAAATGCCCGCCGCCCTGCCCAATACTCGTTTTGTCGTCAGCGAAGAGGGACAAGCCCTAGGGGGCCGCGCCCGTCGCCGCCAAGTCAGTGTGTATTTCACCGCCGACAACGACGGCCCGAGCATGGACATCCTGCTCTACCTGCCCGCCGACGCAAAAGGCCCCGTGCCCGTTTTCCTAGGCCTCAACTTCTTCGGCAACCACACCGTTCTGCTCGACCCCGAGATTCACCTCAACCCGCGTTGGATGCGCGCCGAAGAGAAAAATGGCATCGTCGATAACCGCGCCACCATCGACTCGCGCGGTTGCCTGGCCAGTCGTTGGTGCGTCGACGAGGTGCTCGCGCGCGGTTATGGCTTAGCCACCGTCTATAGCGGCGACCTCGACCCCGACTACGACGACGGTTACCAAAACGGCATCCACCCGCTGTTTTTTAAAGAAGGCCAGACCCGGCCCGCGCCCAACGAGTGGGGCACCATCGGCGCTTGGACTTGGGGTTTGAGCCGGGCTATGGACTATCTACAGACCGATGCCGAAGTCGACCGCGCGCGTGTCGCCGTACTCGGCCTTTCGCGGCTGGGCAAAACTTCACTTTGGGCCGGCGCCTGTGACGAGCGTTTCGCGCTGGTGATCTCCAACGAATCGGGCTGCGGCGGCGCAGCGCTTTCCCGCCGTCGTTATGGCGAGACCATCAAGGACATCAACGAAACGTTCCCGCATTGGTTTTGCGACAACTTCCGCCGCTATAACAACGCCGAAAACGAACAGCCCATCGACCAACACATGCTATTGGCGCTTTGCGCGCCGCGACCGCTCTATGTCGCCAGTGCCGTCGACGACCGCTGGTGCGACCCGCGTGGGGAATTCCTCGCCGCTCTGGCCGCCGACCCGATCTACCGCCTGCTCGGCACCCAAGGCCTGCCCGCCGAAGAAATGCCCGCTGTCGACCAGCCCGTCATGGGCCACATCGGTTATCATATCCGTAGCGGTGGCCACGACCTGACCGCCTACGACTGGGCGCAATATCTCGATTTCGCCGATATGCACTTGCCCATATGAGGAGCCCTATACTGCTTATAGCGTTAATCGCTCTACTCCTCGGTGCACAGTCCGCGACCGCGCGAAACGATTGGCCGCTGGTCTGGGCCGACGAATTCACCGGCGAAGGGCTGCCCGACACCTCCAACTGGCGCTACGATGTCGGCGGCGACGGCTGGGGCAACGACGAGTTACAACACTACACCGCACAACGCTTGCAAAACGCCCGCATCGAAAACGGCCTGCTGGTCATCGAAGCTCACCGCGAAAAATTCCAAGACCGCGCCTACACCTCGGCACGCTTAGTATCCAAACGCGACTGGACCTATGGCCGTTTCGAAATCCGCGCCAAGATGCCTGTCGGCCGCGGCACCTGGCCGGCGCTGTGGATGCTACCGACGCACAACACCTACGGCGGCGAGCACTACTGGCCTGACAATGGCGAGATCGACATTCTCGAACAGGTCGGCTACCAACCCGATGTCGTGCACTTCTCGGTCCACACCCGCGCCTACCACCACTCCATCGGCACACAAAAGACCAACCACCGCACGCTCGCCAATACCAGCACGCAATTCCACGTTTACGCCGCCGAGTGGACACCCGAAGAAATCCGCTTCTTCGTCGACGGCAAGCGCTATTTCACCTTCGCCAACGAACGCCTGACCGATGAAAAGGCCAACTACCAACAATGGCCCTTCGACCGCCCCTTCCACCTGCTGCTCAATATCGCCGTCGGCGGCAGTTGGGGCGGTGCACAGGGTGTCGACGAAGGCATCTGGCCGCAAAAGCTCGAAGTCGACTACGTGCGTGTCTACCAACCGCCGGCCGACACCGCGGTCGAAAAACAGTCCTGGGGCAAAATTAAACAGACCGACTGAATCCATGCGGCTGTAAAACAACCGTCTGGTTTTTCGCGAATTGCCCCCCCAACACTGGGTCGGGGCTACGCCATCTGCGCGTTCGGCTTTGACACACTAAATCTCCACCGCATCTGGTCCTGGTGCGTAGCCGACAACCAGCCTTTTTACCCGCGTCTTAAAAAAAACTCGGCCGGCGCCAAGAAGGCCGCCTAGCACAACGAGCATTCATCAAAGGCCCATGGCGCGGCCACCTGCTCTACGCTATACTAGAAGACGATTGGCAAGCAAACACCCACCCTAAAACCAAGTAGGGTCCCATTCCACTCATTCTCCAGACTTCCAGCACAACCGGTGGTCTGTCGGGGGGGTACCCCCGCCGCGGCTTTGCAGTGTCTCACAGGATCTGAGGCGAGAATGAGCAAGGGCATACCCTCCGACAAACCGAAAAACCATGCAAGAACAACACCAAGACTACCTCTTTGACCTCCAGGGCTACCTAGTCCTAAAAAATGCCATCGCCCCCGAAGACCTAAACGCCATGAACCAATGGGTCGACAACCATCAGGATTACATAGAAACCCCCGGCGACAAAGAAAACACCCGCTGGATCGGCGGCGTAGAAACCCATAGCTACAGTAAGGAAGACGGCGTCAATTTCCAGAATATCGTCGCCGGCGACCCCGTCTTCGAAAAACTCATCGACTACCCCACCTGGTTCGGCCTCGCCAAAAAGTATATCAACGCCGACATCAACGGCCTGTCGATCCACGAGAATTTCCTCAATGTACGCGGGGCCGGCGGGCACCTCTTTATTCACTGCGGCGGGCACGCGCCGCTGTGCTACCTGACCTTCCGCCACCACAATACCGGCGAGTGGATGGTCGGCCAGATCAACGTGCTGATCGCCCTAGAGGACATCGGCCCAGGAGACGGCGCGACTGTATTGGTACCCGGTAGCCACAAGGCCACCGAAATCCACCCACGCCTCGTCGTCAATGGCCGCGGCGTCACTAGCCGCAACGATATGGCGGCCGAGGGCGCGGTCGGCATGCAGGAGATGCACCTCAAAGCCGGCGACGCGCTCTTTTTTACCGACGCCATCACCCACGGCTCGGCCGAGCGCAAAAACGATGGGCACCGGCGCGTCGTGGTCTATCGCTATTCGCCGCGTTTTATCCGATCGCGTTTCAATTACGAATTATCGGACGACCTACTGCAACGCCTGACCCCCGAGCAACGAAACATCATGCTGCCGATCCCGCCGCGGCCTATCCCCGGCTAAAAATGGATCGCGCCGCGCTGAAGCCCTCTTGCGTGGAATGAGCTTTGCCGGGTTATTTTGTCCGTCGCCACCCCAACCGAATAATCGATTACCCCCAAGTAAACCGGAGTCTTGATGCGCCTTGCCATTCTCTGCGATATCCACGGCAACCTCCCCGCCTTCGAAGCGGTTATCGCGCACGTAAAACAACAAAGCCCAGACTTTCTGCTCATCGCCGGTGATATCGTCAACGGCAGTCCAGATTCGTTCACCTGCTGGCAATACGCGCAAGACTTGCACTGCCCGATCCTACGCGGCAACCAGGAGCGCTATGTACAAGAATTAGCTACCGGTCAGGCGCCGTCGCTGTGGCACAGCCCGCAATTCGCGCCCGTGCAATGGACACGGGCACAATTGGGCGATCAAATATGCGCATCATTCGCCGACTTACCGCTGTCTTGGCGCAGCGAATCAGTGCCGGACCTCGTCGTCGTGCACGCGTCGCTGCAAAACGACAGAGACGATATCTGGGCCCATACACCCGCCGCCGAAATAACGCAGATGTTTCCCGAGGTCGCAGAACACTACATCGTCCGCGGCCACAACCATTTCGCCCAAATGCGGCTATGGGGCGAGCGCCAAATCATCAGCGCAGGCTCCGTCGGCCTGCCGATGGACAGTTCAAACACCGCGCAATACCTACTACTTGACCGCAAAGGGTCGGCCTGGCATGCCACCCACCAAGCGCTATGCTACGACCACGACGCAGCCATAGCCCGCTTCCACGATACAAATTACCTGCGGGAAACCGGTCCAATGGGCCGTCTCTGTCTGCGTGAGCTAGTCACCGGCACCGCGCATATGGTGCCTTTCCTCCGGCTCTACGCCCGCTGGCGCAAGGACGGCGTCGGCCTGAACGAGGCCGTCGAGCGGTTTTTACAAGCGTATTGAGCCGGTTGGAAAATTGCTTAGATTTGCTTTAGTCTACCAACACTCCCACAGCGAAAGACCTACTCCATGTTCCAAGTCACCACAGCCCAAACTGCACAATTCCAAAAGGACGGCTACCTGCTCGTCGAGAACCTCTACGACGCTGAAGAAATGGACCTGCTGCTGCGCATCGGCAAAGCCGACCAGGAGAAGGCCGCCACCGTGCACGCGCCCAAGGACGCCGAAGGGCGGGAGAGCAAACTCTGGCTGACCGCCGATACCGAACGACAAGATATCTACAACGCCTGTTGCCACGGGCACCGCATGGTCGACACGATGGGAAAACTGCTCGGCGACGAGGTCTACCTCTATCATTATAAAATGATGGTCAAGGAGCCCCGGGTCGGCGGGGCCTGGGAATGGCACCAGGACTACGGCTACTGGTATAACAACGACTGCCTCTTTCCCGATATGGCCAGTTGTATGATCGCCGTCGACCGGGCCTACCAAGGCAATGGCTGCCTCAAGGTGCTGCGCGGCTCGCACCGGCTCGGCCGCATCGAACACGGGACCTTCGGCACCCAGGTCGGCGCCGACCCCGCACGCATCGCGTTAGCTGAAAAACACCTCGACACCGTCTATTGCGAAATGAGCCCCGGCTCGGCCCTGTTCTTCCATGCTAACCTGCTGCACAGCTCAGGCCCCAACGAAAGTGCAGATCCGCGCTGGAGCCTGATCTGCTGTTACAACACCCGCCACAACCCCTGCGCCGACAAACCTGGACACCCGAGTTACTCCCCATTGGAAAAATGGGACGATGATCGCGTCTTGACGTTGGGCCGTGCACAATGGCAGAGCATGCAGGCCCCGGCTTGAAGCGATGACCGCCACCGATTTGCGCGCGGTCGAGCGCTACCTGCACGAACACATCCCGCTCACCGCCCATATGCAAGTCGGAGTAGACCGGGTTGACGACGACGGCGTCCGCCTGCTCGCCCCCCTCGCGCCCAATATCAACCACCAACAGACCGCCTTCGGCGGCAGTGCCGCCTCGCTCGCGACACTGGCCTGCTGGACCCTTATACACTTCCGCCTGCAGCAATTGCCCTTTGCCTGCGGTATCGTCGTCCGCCGCAGCACTATGCAGTACGACGCCCCCATCAACAGCGACTTCGCCGCCTTCTGCCCCAGCCCCGACACCAACACCTGGAGCCATTTCACCGACGCGCTCACCCAACACGATAAAGGCCGCATCGCCCTAACCGCCGAAGTCCTATGCCACGACATCTCCAGCGCGCGTTTCCAAGGGGAATTTGTCGCCCTGCGCTACAGCGGATAACGGCGGCCTCCCTTGCAAGTGTCAGACTCAATGCCAGACCGTTTCGACCTGTCCGAGCAACCCGGCAATAGCCAACGCCTGGTCTTTGCCCTCTTCGGCATCGGCCAACTGGTAATCTCAAGCGCCGCCTTCCAGCGCAGTGGCTTCTTTTATGGCCTGGTCGTGTTGCTGTGCGGTCTCACAGCCTTTTGCACCGCGGCGTTTTTTGTCCATCGCCTCAATCGCCGCCTGATCTGGCTTGGTGAGGAGGATATCGTGCTCGAAGAAGGATTGCGCAATCGGCAAACCTTGACGTGGGATGAAGTCGAGGCCGTGCAACTGACAAACGGTATAACCACCTTTCATTGTAAAAACGGTGCCGTGCTCACCCTGCACGGCACGGGCGAACAATGGCCGGATCTAGCGTCTTTCCTTACCGCATTGCACACGCAGACCACGGCGCGCCAAATCCCGGTTGAAGGAACATTGTAATATGCGCCATGGCCTGCTCTTAATCGGCCTTCTTTGTTTCGCGCTATCGCCCGCACTAGCCCAGACCGGCCAAATACACGGTCGTGTGACCGACGACGCCACCGGCGAACCGCTGCCTGGCGCAACCATCGCAGTACTCGCCACCGACCAGCGCTACGGCACACTCTCCAACACCGAAGGGCATTATACACTGGATCTACCGCTGGGCGCCTATACGCTGCAATTCAGCTTTATCGGTTATACTACGCAACGACCAGATCCCCAGGCCATAAATGCCGACGCGCCCATTGCACTCGATATACGCTTGTCCCCCACGACCATCGCCCTCAGCGAAATGACCGTCACCCCCGGACGTTTCGCGATCATGGGCAACGCCACCGGAGGACGCCAGACGTTGAGCCAGGAGGAGATCCAATCGATTCCGCAATTTGGCGACGACGTCTTCCGCGCGGTCACCCGTCTACCCGGCATCGCCGGCAGTGATTTCTCCGCAAGATTCACTATCAGAGGCGGCGAGGCCGATGAGGTACTGGTCCGCGTCGACGGCGTCGAACTCTACGACCCCTTCCACCTCAAGGACATCGGCGGCGGCGCGCTGAGCATCGTCGACATCGCGCTAATCGAAGGCGTCGACCTTTTGACCGGTGGTTTCCCCGCCGAATACGGCGACCGCATGAGCGGCGTATTCGACATCCGCACCCGCACCCCCGAGCCCGGCCACACGCGCGCATCGTTGGGTTTGAGCATGATGAATGCCCGCGCCTACATCGAGGGAGCCAACAAACGCAGCGCCTGGTTTTTCTCCGCCCGTCGCGGTTATCTTGACCTAGTACTTAGGGTGATGGGCGAAGACGAAAACTTCAGCCCCAAGTACAACGATGCCTTCGCCAAATACACCTATCAACTCAACGACCAGCATAAGCTACAGGCCAGCCTGCTGCGCTCGCACGACGATCTCGATTTTGTCGAGGACAACGATGACCGCTCCAATACCGAATACGGCAATACCTATAGTTGGCTGAGTCTCGACTCGGCGCTATCGCGCAAGCTGCACGCGCGCACGACCTTGCTTGGCGGCCGGATCTCGGACCAGCGCGACGGCCTGACCCTACTTGATGATCGCCGCTCCGTCGACTTCACCGTCGCCGACGAACGCCAATTCGACTTTCTCTCCCTGCGCCAGGACTGGAATTTCGCCCCCGCGCCAACACACTATCTCAAGTGGGGTTTTGACCTCCGCCACCTCGATGCATGGTACGACTATCGCAGCGAGCAGCGCATATCCGAACGCGACAGCGCCGGCACCGTACAATCGCATTTCGATACCACCGCCAACGCCCTAGACCTAGCTCGCTACACCCTCGGCCTCTATGCGGCCGACCGAATCCGCCTCGCCGACCCGGTAGCCCTCGAACTCGGCCTGCGCTACGATTACGCCGGGCACACCAACGACCAGGTCGTCAGCCCGCGCCTAAACATCGTATATACCCCAGACCGCAATACCAGCTTGCGCGCCGGTTGGGGCCACTTCCACCAAAGCCAGGGCATTCATCAGCTCGACATACAAGACGGCGAAACAGCCTTCCACCCCGCGCAACGCGCCGAACACCGGGTGCTGGGGCTGGAGCATTTTTTCGCCAACGGCCTACACCTGCGCGTCGAAGCCTACGACAAAAAACTCACGTCGTTACAACCTACTTACCGCAACTGGCTCAACGCCATCGAGATCTTCCCCGAATTGCAGGACGACCGGGTGCGCCTCGACTTCGATGGCGTGCGTTCGCACGGTCTCGAAGTCTACCTCAAACGCGATACCGGCGGCCGTTTTACCTGGTGGATGAGCTACGCCCTTGCCCGCGTCGAGGAGGATATCCGCTCGATTCGCACGGACCAGGGCACGATCCCCTTCGCCGCCGAAGTGCCCGGTCGCTTCGACCAGCGCCACACCCTGAGCTTCGACCTCAACTACCGGCCTTCCGCCCGCTGGCGGTTCAATATGGCCTGGCAGTATCGCAGCGGCTGGCCATATACCGATCGCACGTTACGCCTCGGCGAGACCGCCGCCGGCGAATTCTTCTTCTACGACCAGGTCGGCGAGCCCAATGCCACGCGATACCCCGCCTTCCATCGCCTCGACCTGCGCCTGAATCGCGCCTTCAAAACCTCCAAGGGCCAGGTCCACGCCTATCTCGAATTGACCAACCTCTACAACCACGGCAATGTACGCACCTACGAATACAATTTCGAATGCACCAATTCGACAACGCCCGATTGCCACTACCGCAAAGACCCCGAGTTCTGGTTTAAGCTGCTGCCCTCGATCGGTCTCAACTGGAATTGGGATCTCTAAACCCTTTTTGAACACTACACCGAGCCAACGCGAACTCTTCAGCCTCTTCCTGCCCCTGGCCCTAAGCGGCCTGTTCTACCCGCTCGCTTCACCAGTGATTAACGCCGCCCTTGCCCGCAGCGCCACCCCCGAACTGGCCCTGGCCGCCTTCGCCATCGCCCGCAGCCTGAGCAATCCCCTGATCTCGCCGCTGCACGGGTTGCGTCAGGTCATTACCGCCTTGGTTTACGATCAGGAAATGCTCGGATATATGCGTTATTGGTCGTTGATCTTGGGCGGTGCCGGCACCGGCATCATCCTAGTCGCCAGTTGGCCACCCATCTATAACCTGCTGGCCGGCGACTTGATCGGCATTCCCGCCGATATCGTCGCCATCGGCCCCCCCGTACTCGCCGTTATGGCCTTTAGCTCCGCGCTCGCCGTCAGTCGCGGCTACTACCAAGGGATTTTAGTGCGCTATAATCGTGCCGGCCCGGTCGGCACCGGTGCCCTAGGCTACTTGCTCGGCACCACAGCCTTCGTCGGCGCAGGGCTTTTGTGGTGGGATATTGAAGGCGCGCTGCTCGGCGCGCTGGCGCTCTTCGTCGGTCAGGTCGTCTACTTGGCTTTTGTCTGGTGGCCGACCCGGTCCATCGTCATACCGACCCATAGCGACGAAGTCAAATCCGAGCAGCGCAGCGCCCGCTATGTCTTCTATTTCTTTTTGCCGCTGGCCCTGTCGTCAGCGATTCTCGCCGGCACCGAACCTTTCCTACAGGCCGCGATAGTCCGCGCGCCATTGGCGATCCCCTCGCTCGCCGCCGGCCCCGTATGCACCTCGTTGACCTGGCTGGCCGGCGTGCCGCTGTGGAATATCCAACAATTGGTCATCGCCCGCGTCACCGACCGCGCATCCTACCAGACCGTGCGGCGCTTTGTCTTCACTGTCAGTGTCGTCTTGACCGGTGCGATGGGATTAGTAGCTCTACCAGGGATCGACGAAGGAGTCTTCGGCTTATTGCTCGGTTTGGAAGGAGAGGTCAAACGGCTCGCCATCGAGGGCTATCGCATCTATTTTATCTCGCCCTTTTTCATGGGCTGGCGCAGCCTCTACCACGGCACCCTGATCGGCAAAAATCATACGGCACCGATCCGCTCGGCCGCTCTGGCGCGCGTACTCGTGCTCTTTGTCATGCTGGGCGGCTTAGTAGCCTATGGACAACTCAACGGCATGATGGTCGCCATCTGGTCGATGCTCGCCTCGACCGTCGCCGAGGTCGCCTATCTCGGCTGGCACGTGCGAAAAATAGATTGGTAGTCGCCCGCCCTACGGAACAACCAACCGCCAGAGAATGCACCGCTCATCCCGATATACCTCCTTTATATACTGCGACAACTGCGCGGTTATATGATCTTCGTGCGGACCGACCCGTTCCACTAGTATATAATCGAGCTTCAGATGTTTGAGCTTTTGTGCGAGCGTGGGAAACTCCGGCAATACGACACTCAACCCCCCGTGCATCGTCGCCGCATAGACAAAACGGCGGTGTTCCTTACTGACTGCATCGAGTGAAAAACGCTGCCCGTTGATATTGTAATAACTCTTGGCATTGACATAGAACAGACCATAATCGACCGTCGCACGTTGTGCCGGCCCCGTCAGCAGAACGATATCTTCAACCTGCCGCCCGACGAGCCACTCATAGGCGCCGGTAAAGGGGATCGACCGGTTGAAGTCATGCAACTGCGAAGACCGCAGATAAAACCCCGCGCCAGCCATTGCGACGAGCGCCGTAGCGGTTACCACTGGGCGAGCAACGAGACGGCCGATCACCGCAAAACGCAACACAAACCAAGGACCAAGCAAGAGCGGCGGCAACAGATACAATAATAGCAACGAATTATCGAATATATCGTAAGTCGACACGTCGCGCGGCAGATAGAGGAAATAATTGAGCCCCGGCCGGGCGAGGATAAACAACGCGACCAGCGCCAACGGTGCCGCGACCCATCCCTCGATCCGGCGAAATGCCGTATCGTGCGCCAACTCTCGCATCTTTTCCACCGACCAGCCCAACAAACAGGCAATTTCCGGAACAAAAAAATAGTAGCGGTGCAAGCCAATCTGGTGATCGTTGCCAAGCACCAACTGCACATGCGCGGTCAGCGGTTCGATCGCGAGCACAAAGAGCACCAACCGATCGAGCCGAGTCAACGCACCGCCGCGCCGCCACATCGCATAGACCGCAAGACAGATAAGCGCGTACAGCAACAACGACGGCAGGTGCAAGTGCCGTTCGTCGACACGGCCCACTTCGAGCACCGCAGTGACCCAAAAGCTTTCCGCCATGCGCCGCAGAATATAGGCGAGATAACCGCACGCCAACGCCAATAAGACGGACAACACCAACCAATGCGACCGCGCGTTATCTCGGTCGCGACAGACCCACCAATCCCAAGCCCCCTGCAACGCCACGGTCCAGACTTGTAGAATCGTGTAATACGGGGTAATTGCCATCGTTGCCACACCGATCGCCAACATCGCAACTTGATAACGACGCGCGGACATCCGGTCGGCATGCACCAATAGCGAAAGCCAAAGCAACATCAGCCCCAATCCGTCACCCGGCCTGGGGAAGCGGAATAGCGTGAATTGTGCGCTGCCGTGCAAAAAGAGCGTAGCGAGCAGAATAAGCATCGACACCGCCGCGCTGACCGCCGGGCTATATCCCCACAGCCGGACCAAAGAGCAGAAGAGCACCAGCCACAGCGAAAAGGGCATCAGGATCTTCCACAGCGGCAGTAGCGCCAGCACCTGAATATTCAACGCGGCCGCCAACTTTCCGGCCGCGCTAACCGTCAAATAGGACGGAATCGGATTGCGCTCAGTGCGCTCCTCGTAGTAGAAGGGATTGGCGTCACTGGCTGGCGAGGCGGTGCTGCCTTGCGCGAGGGCCCAATAGATATACTCGTCGTCGTGCGTGACGATATAATCCCACGACCCCGAATGCGCCGCCTCCCTGCCGTGAAAAAGCAGGAAGCCGGCGCTAAAAACGAGCAGTGCTGCAATGCTATAACGAATCACCGGCAAGGTATAGATCCCCTATCAGATCCCGCCCATTCCCGCACTCGTAGCGCCCCCTAACTCCGCAAAATCTTGTCGATCGCCGCCCGCATCAGCGCCTCCGACTCGCCCGATACAAAGGCGTCGACCGGCTCGTAGCCGCCCTCGGCGAACGAATTGGCCAAGGTGATATACCCCGTGCCCAAATCGCCATAACCAGCCACCGCCACAAAGGCATCAGGGCGCGCCGCCTGCGCGTGCAACTGATATTCGATAAAGGTCTCGCCCGGCAAGTGCGCGATCGCCACCTCGTCGGTCAAATGCAAACAGGTAAAGGGGATCGGCCGTTCGCGGCGGCGCAGATAGGTCAACATTAACGCGGCTTTGCTGTTCGCCTTGTTCGAATCCGCCGCTGCACTAATTTCGGCCAGCAACGCCTGCTCGTCGAGATCCTCCCTCGGCGGCAAGCATACCGGCTCGGTGACCCAGCGCGGTGCGTTGAGCGGCTGTTTTGCGGAGGCTCGTTCCGCCGCCACCATCGCCTCGTGAATCCGCCCAGTGAACAGTTCTCTATTATCAGCTACCCCGTCGTTGTATTTGCCGGCCGTGATATTGCCGCCGCACCCCGTAAAATAAATATGCGGCACACCCGACTCTTCGCGGCGGCGATTGCGCGCCAGACCGACAAACTCCGGCGTCACCACGCCGGTGCCGTCCATGCTCGTCGGATGTACTGCGTAATAATGCAACATCGCCAATGCCTTCTCGCCGTGCCAAAAACCGATCGTCTTCAGCATCGGATCAATCAATCCTTCCGGTGCCGCGCGCACCGCAGGGTCTGGCGTCTTGGTCCAGCGCACCGCCCAGACCTTGCCGTCGTCGCCCATCACCCGCCGGTTCGAGGCGATGCGGTCGACCTTGGCCTCGCCAATGCTGACCTCGCTGCAAGGCTGCAAATTACCCATCGCTGCGGCCGCGGCACCCGCCGCTTCCGCACGCACCCGCTCGGCCCAATCGCCGGCCATAATCACATCGCGGCAGCCGTGTTGGTCGAGAATATCCTGCGCGTCGCGGTCGGGCCAAGGCGTGTCGTGCGCATGGATGCAATGCACCGCCACGCGCTCGGCCGCAGTTCCCACTGCCTCGGCCAACTCTTCGCGCCAGCGATCGTAATCGCCATTACTCAACTCCGCCCAGTCCAGCGCACACAGCACGATCGGCTCTTGCCCTTCGGGTACCAGGATCAACCCCAAGGCCGCTAGCGGATCGGTGATCGCCTTGGCCGGCGGATACCAACCCGCGCAGAGCGGATGGCCGAGTGGCGGCGTGATATCAGATTGGAACGTGCTCAATTGCATCATAGCGCATACCTCATGGGGTTTTATTTGGGCCGACGGCAGCGAAGCGCATCGAATAATAATGGCTATTGAGCAAAGCGCGGTCACCGGTCTTTTCGAGCCGGGTCCATATCTCGCTCATCATAGAACAGACCCTATCGGCCTGCTCGGGGTCCCCGGCTAAATTTCGCATCTCAGCCGGGTCGGCGGCCAAATTATACAGCTCGTCGAAATCAAACCCATTGAAGACAAATTTCCAGTCGCCCTGCCAATAGATGCGCTGGGCCAGCGGAAAACGAGTGCCGTGGTATTCGGCATAACCGCTGTCAAAGGCCTGCTCATTCACCGCGGGATCCCGCAAAAGCTCGCAGCAAGACCGGGAATCGGGCACATCAATGGGCTCGGCACCGGCCAACTCGATCAACGTCGGGCACAAATCGTGCAAGCCGATGCGGGCGTTTGTCCGCACATTGCTGGCAATGCCGGGTCCCGCGACAACTAAGGGGATATTATAAATTTCTTCGAAAGGGCCAACATTGTGCGCTTCGAAACCGTGGCTGCCTACGTATTTTCCGTGGTCGGCGGTAAATACAACCATAGTATTATCCCGCGCCCCCGTCTCATCCAACACCCTCAGTAAGCGCCCCAACTGGGCATCGATCTCGGTGATACGGCCATAATAACAGGCCAGGGCCTGGCGCCATTCGTCGTCGCTAAGATCGGCGAAAATCTGCTGCTGGCGTTTGTAAAGATTGGGCCGATCAGCAAAGTCATCGCGCAAATTGGCCGACAAGCGTAAACGATCCACATCGTAGCGCTCATAGGCTTCGCGGCCGACGATCATCGCCTCGTTCGGCTCATAATAACTGGCGACACAGCACCAAGGCCGGTCACTCGGTGCGTCCTTGAGATAGGCGATCGCCGCGTCGGTCGGCGCACTGATGCCGCGCTCTTCAGGTGGCACATCCGTCACGCCATAATGCAATGTGTCATTATAGCCTGGTGGCCCCTGATGATAGCGGCTCAATTCGGGATCAAGCGCACTTTCACTAGCCATGCCCTGTTCGGAAGATTTCCGGTGTGCCTCCTGGCCCAAAGGCTCGCCGACCTCCCATCCGAAATCGACAAGTTTTAGGCTGCGCTCGATATGCCATTTGCCAAAATAGGCGGTCTGATACCCGGCGCCTTGCAATCGCTGGGCCCAATGCGGCTTGTCCACACGTAATACGCACTGATCCGCATCGGCAACGTGTTCGACCTGCAATACGCCGTGATTGTGCGGCAACAAACCGGTCATCAAGCTGGCCCTGGCCGGAGAGCACGTCGGCAAGGGGGTATAGGCATTGTCGACCTGGATGCCCCCTGCTGCCAAGGCGCGCACATTCGGCGCGACCACCTGCGAGTCCGGCGCCAAAGTCTGCCCGCGTAAACCATCGGCTATAAAAAGCAGGATATTCGGAGCGCTCACAGCCTATACCTCATTGTAGAATTGCGCGATAAATTCGCGGTGAATGGCCTTGTCCTGGTATTTATCCGCTGCCCCTTCTGCCAGGTCCGCCGTTGAATAGCCGCTGGCAATGGCGAAAGCTTCGATACTACCCTGCGCCTGGTCGATCCGATAATCCACCCGCCAGGTGCGAAACGCGATGCGAAACCCATCATCCATCGCGACGATGCGCTTGCGCTTGGCATCCGTCGGGTCCGTCCTCAGCTGCACCTTGAGAAAATTGAGCAAATCCCAACCGCCATGCACCCCGACCCACTCGATTTGCACCGCAGCCTCTACGGCCAATTCTAATGAAAAAACCTGTTCTTCGGCCGCGTCCACCCAACCGGCACCGGCCTCTGGAAAGGCATCGGCATAGGGCAAATACGGTTTGACATCGAGCACCGGCGTGCCATCGAGCAGATCGTGTTGCCCCACATGCAAACGGTTGCCTTCTATACCGAGCAATCGCACACAGCTCATACCGATGCGATTGGGTCGATGAGGGGACCGCGTCGCAAAAACCCCCAACTTAGCCATGCCCTCGCGCGGCGGTTCAACCAACGCGTGCCAGGTCTCGTTCAAGTGCAATTCACACAGTAGCCAGATCCGCTCGAATTCAGCTAAACCAGCCAGGCCCTGCTGTAGCGCCTGCCCCTCATTGAGCTGAATCCATGCCTCATTGTCCGGCGCGATGCTCGCCTGCCTGGCGGCCTCATAGCGATAGCGCTGCGCACACTCCACATAGCCGATCGGAGAAAAATCAGTCAAATACAAATTCCTTATTTAACAACATTCTTCAAACCTCCCCCCGTGCTGATCGTCGATCAGCCCTCCTCCATCCTCAGATGTTCACCCCCACAGCCCCAAACACTTCTCAAATCGAACGACGACGCACTGCAAATTATACGACACTCCAGAACAACAGCCAATGCCCCATACTCTTGACCCTGAGAGCAATGCAACCGTTTATAGATTCCATGCACACCTTGCTCCGTCCACTCGACAAAACAGCTACCGACCTCGTCGACCTGCCGGACGTCCGCTACTTCGGCCGCTGTCCCACAACCGGCCAAGAACGGTCCCTGCGCCCGACACCCGAAGTCATCGCCGCCGCAGAGAAACTCAAACGCTACTTGGCGACGAGGCGCACGACCGACACCTTCAACACCAAAGGCATCTACGCGCCTTTCACCGGCAAGATGTTCGGCGTCATGCTGTGTAGAGATACCGAGGGACACTTGGGCACGCTGCGCGCCTTTTCCGGCGGCTGGGCAGGTCATTGGCAACCGCCGGGCTGGGTCCCGCCGAGCGGTCATATCGCCGAATTCGAAAAACAGCGCGACGACACCGAACCCCAACTCGCCGAACTGACCCAGTATATCGAGACGCTAAAAACCCAATCACTCGCCGACGAACATCAGCGTGAAATAGAAGACTGCAAAGCCGAGCGCCGCCGACTTTCGCGCACGCTCACCGAACAGATCCACCGCGCCTACCGCTTCGAAAACCCCCTCGGCGAAGTGCTGCCGCTCACCGAAGTCGACACCGGCAGCCCGCGTCCGCCCACCGGCATGGGCGAATGTTGCGCGCCCAAACTGCTGCAATACGCCGCCCGCAACCAGCTCGAAGCACTGGGCATCGTCGAATTCTGGTGGGGCACCTCCCCGTCCGCATTGCCTAGGACCGAAGGCTCCTACTACAGCTCGTGCGAGCACAAATGTTATCCCATTTTGGGTTTCCTGTTGCGCGGAGTGGCCGCGGCCGAGGTCGGCCCGTGAAACAACTGCCCTCCGACCAACGACACCGGCCGCTATCGGTCGTCCACCACGAAAAAAGCTTCATCGTCATCGACAAACTGCCCGACTTTCTTTCCGTACCGGGCCGTGGCCCCGAAAGCCAGGATTGCGTCACCGAACGCGTGCGCGAGCTTTTTCCACACGCCGAGGGCTTCCTCGCCGCGCACCGCCTCGATATGGCCACCTCCGGCCTGATGGTCTTGGGACTCACCCCGCAAGCCCACAAACACCTCTCGCTGCAATTCGAAAAACGCCAAGTCGCTAAAAAATATACTGCGTTGCTTGAAGGCCAGATCGCAGACGACTCGGGGCACATCGAATTACCCTTCCGCGTCGACTGGCCCAACCGCCCGAAACAAATCCACGACCCCGAACACGGCAAGTTAGGTATTACAGATTGGCGCGTGCTCGAAAGATACCCCGACTCGACTCGCGTCGAATTCACCCCACGCACCGGCCGCACCCACCAACTCCGCGTGCACTCCGCGCACGCCCTCGGAATCGGCCACGCAATTATCGGCGACCGACTCTACGGCAACCCAGCGCTGGCCGACCGCCTAATGCTACACAGCACCATATTAGCTTTCCACCACCCCGAGCACGGCGAACGAATCAGCTTCCGCTCACCAGTACCCTTCTAAATACACCGCCCATCTCACCCCAAAACGCTGACAAGGCGGAGGGGAGACCGCAGTCCTCACACCCACCGGCAGACATTTTAAGACCGTTTCTATGGGGCATAAAGATTGCGCGAACGATACTGAAAAAGAATCATCCGCCGATCTTCCTTTCCCATCCACGGATAAGCCCCATGCCCCTGCGTCGCCCCCAAAAATAACAATACATCGCCCGCTTTCATCGCCACGTGTTTGACCAGCCCCATCTCGTTTTCGCACGTCTTGATCCCCTCGGGCATAGGATAAACCGTCTTGTGCGAACCCGGCACGCAGACGAACCCCCCGTCTTCGCGGGTCACGTCGCGCAATTGCCAAGCCACGTTGACATAGTCGGTGTAGACACGGCCATTCTGCTGGCGATAGTGGTTGTTCACTCTCGCCGGGGCAGCCGGCGAGTGCAACCTGTGCCCGGCAGAGCCCTTCGCCAACAGAAATCCGCTGCCCAGCATGCACTCATAACCGCTGCCCATCATCCAGTTCAGTCGCTGGATCAATACCGGGTCGGCGATCATCCGCTGGAAAGATTCACCATGCGGTGCGGGCAACGCCCACGGGTCGGCTATCGATGAACGCGGAACCCCCTTGCTGCCCAAGGGCGTTTCTTCGGCGGCGACCGGGGCGCCGATCTGAATCCGTTCGGGGTTGGCGTCAATGGCCTCATTCGCCGCTTTGAGCCACGCTTCGTCCATCACCCCCCGCAAGACCAGGTGGCCGTTGAGATCCCAGTAATAAAATTCTTTTTCGTCGATCCCCGAATCGGGGTCGCGGATATAAATCGACGGATGAAAGACCTCTGCCTCCTCCGCCAGCCAAACTTTTTGACCATCTGAATGCACCACCGGAAAGGGTTGGGATCGATCGGGATTGTGCAAAACCGCACGCTCCAACTCAGCCAAGTCCGCCGTCCACTCTGGCATTTCATCACCTGCGCCGTCGATTTCCGACTCCATCCCAGGGCGCACACCCGCACTGATATAAGCGCACTCTAGCAGACGCTGCGTCGCTTTGCCCGGGACAGGCTGCAGCCCCCGCATCAACGATTCCGCGCAAATCATCAAATCACCCGCCTGCAACACCGGTTGTTCAAGCAATCCCATATCGTCGGTCCCAGCAACCAAGTCACGCGGCGCGTCCACTGTACTATTGTGGCTCGCCGGTACTACCACCAATCCTCCGTCACCCGGCCCCACCTCCGCCAGCGCCCAATACACCCGTACGCCCTGACAAAAACGGTCGCCATTGTGCTGGCGATAAGCTCGTGACCAATCGATCCATTCGCCACCGCCGGTCAGTGGTTTCGCTTCTTCGCAACCACCGAGCAAACGCAGCGACTCGTCGAGCCGGAACCCCTCGCCACAAAACTGCCGCAAATAGCCCGTCAACACCGGATGCTCGCGCAGGGCGACCAGGGGGTTGTCCGCTGGCCCCGTCCAGCGCAACGGTCCACTACTGGAATCGCGTTGGTCCAAGGCCCTATTGCAGGCTTTTAACTCGGCCGCGGTCAGGACACCGGGAATGACCAGGTAACCCGCCACATCGAAACGGTAATTTTCTTCGTTGCTCATCGTCTGCGTACCCATAGAATGCTCCCATCTATGATCACCTGCACAGCGGAGTATTGTCTACTCCTCTAAGATTGTGGTATCATAGTAGCCTCTGAGCCCGCGCCACGCAAAATCCTAACGGCCGAAGGAGACACCCGGTGAAAATAACCCACGTCGAACTCTACGAAATCGAAATCCCCCCGATCCCGCCCATCGCCCGCTACTTTCCCAAGATCTACGATATCACCCTTTGCCGCGTACAGACCGATGAAGGCCTCGAAGGTTGGGGCGAATATCAAAGTACTAAAGCCACCGGCCAAGCGCAGGCCGCCGCCCTCGTCGGCGAAGACCCGCTGGCCCTGGATCCCTATGCCCTGCCCGACGCCTTCACCTGTGCCTTGCTCGATATCGCAGGCCAAGCTTATAGCATCCCATTGCACCGCTTCTTCGGTGCCCAGGTCCGCGACAAGGTGCCGGTGTCCTATTGGTCCTGCCATATGGAACCGCACGAAACAGCAGCCGAGGCCGCTGTCGGCGCTAGCCTCGGTTTTACCAACCACAAACTCAAGGCGCGGTCGTGGGATATCGTCGAGACCGTACGACTGATGAAAGAGGCCACCAGCACCGACTACACCGTCGGCGTCGACCCCAATACCGAATTCGCCCTTTTGCCCAACGCGGCACGTCTCGCCAGCGAACTCGAAGCCTTCGGCACCGTATCGGTCTTTGAAGACCCGATGCTCAAAAACAACCTCGAATGGTATCGCATGCTGCGCGAAAAAACGCACATTGCCATCGCCCTGCATTTAGGCGCGCCCTCCGACGTACTGGCGGCGCTCAAAGCCGAATGTATTGACTATGTCAACCTCGGCGGCTCGGCGCTGCAAATCCGGCAGGCGGCCGCACTCGCCCATGCCGCCGACGTACCGTGCTGGGTGCAGATGGGCGGGTTGTGCACCGGGGTCATGGCCGCCTATTCTGTGCATTTACAGGCTACGCTGGCCAATGCCACCCTGCCCTGCGACGAGCTGCCCTTTACGCGAGAAGCCGATGTAGTAGCAGAGGGGCTCGTATTGCAGGCCGGACATTTCACCGTGCCTTCCGGGCCAGGGCTGGGCATCACCATCAATATGGACGTGATCGAGCGCTATCGCGTCGCCTAAACACGCGTTAGCGCAGAAAATAAAAAGTGCGAAATATATAAATACAGCCGATAGACGGGAATTTATTGCGATGAGTTTCGTCTATTCGACGCGATTCGCGCAGACATCGCTAAGAACAGCGTTGATAGGCTCTTTAGCTCTAGCAACTTTGTATTGCCCGCGCGCGCAGAGGCTCAGATCGACCTCAAGCAAAACTGGACGGCCGGCGCAAGCGACCGCTTTTGGTCCACCGATCAGGGCTCGCGCATCACACCCTACGAGTGGTCCCTCCACTTCGAACAAGCCAACAGCTGTATTCTTGTCTACATTATACCCCCATGCAAACCCTAACCGTACCACAAGGCGAGTTTAAACTCGCGCGCTACCCCTACCGCGCCAAGGAGCAACTGCGCGCCTGGGACGCTGCCGACGAATATCTGCTGCACCACCTGCACGATGAAGGGCTACCTGCACAAAATGCAGCCATGCTCATTCTCAACGACGATTCTGGTGCCCTCGCCACCGCACTTGCGCCACATCACCCGCAGGCGCTTTCCGATTCCTATCTGACACACCAGGCGACCCTGGCCAATCTGCAGCACAACGATCGCGCTCCAGACGACATTCGCCTGCTGCACAGCCTAGCCGAGCCAACCGGCCCGCTCGACCTAATACTCTGCAAAATCCCCAAGAGCCTAGCCTTCCTCGAAGACCTGCTGTACCGTATTCGCCCACACCTGCACGCAGGAACTCCCCTTATAGGCGCCGGTATGGCCCGCAACATCCACACTTCGACTCTTGAGTTGTTCGAGCGCATCATCGGCCCGACCCGTACCTCACTCGCGCAAAAAAAAGCCCGGCTCATTTTCAGTACATACGACAACGCGCTTGACCCCGGCCCCAGCCCCTATCCCACGCAATACGCGCTCGAAAACACCGAGCACACGCTGATTAGCCACGCCAACGTCTTCTCCCGTGAGCGCCTCGACATCGGCACCCGCCTACTGCTCGAACACTTGCCGGCCTCCGACAAACAACGCACCATCGTCGATCTATGTTGCGGCAATGGCATCATCGGCCTGGTCGCCGCAATGCGCAACCCGCAGGCCGAACTGGCCTTCGCCGACGAATCCTTTATGGCCGTCGCCTCGGCCAACGCCAATTTCCAGGCGGCTTTTGGCCGAACACGCAAAGTTTCTTTCATCGTCGGCGACGGTCTCGCCGACGCGGCAAAAAAAAATGCCGAGCTCATCCTCTGCAACCCGCCCTTCCACCAACAGCAAGCCGTCGACAACGCCGTACCTTGGCGATTATTTCAGCAATCGCATGCCGCGCTAAAAAAAGGCGGTGAGCTCTGGGTAGTCGGCAACCGCCACCTCGACCACCACGTCAAGCTCAAACGCATATTCGGCCATTGTGAGACCGTTGCCAGCAATCGCAAATTCGTTGTCTTGCGCGCAAAGAAGTAACCCTCTAAAACACTAACCGCTCTTTGTCTATAACACCTATTTTGAAATGACCTAATTAGCGCAAAAAGCAACGACTGGACTGTATTTTTCATCATCATAGTTCAGTACGGGCGACACGATCAGCACTGCGTCCAAACGCTGCATGCCCCTCAGTGATAAACCCGACATCCGCCTACCGCCGTCGCGACCACTGCCCCACTATGCCCTTTTTTACCAGCGAAATCATCTTTTTTATTGCCATTATCCCGCCTTCACCCCTACACTCATAAACGCCGCAAACACACCGAACAGAGGACACAAATGACTCAACGCGTCAAAATCGCCCTAGTAGGCTGCGGCAATATCGCCCAGTCTCACTGGAAAGGCCTACAAGCCGAAGCGCCGCAAATCGAAGTAACCGCCATCGTCGACACCCATACCGAAAGAGCGGCCGCGATGGCCGAACAGACCGGCGCGAAAGCCTATACCTCCCTCGAACAAGCCCTCTCGACCGGCGACTTCGATGCCGTTGACATCATGCTGCCGCACTACCTGCACGAAGAGACCGCCATCAGCGCTTTCGCCGCCGGCAAACACGTCGTGCTCGAAAAACCGATGGCCCCAACCATAGACGCCTGCGACCGCATCCTCGCCGCGGCCAAAGCCGCCGGCACCGTCTTTATGATCGCCGAGCAGTCGCACTACTGGCCCGACACGCTCAAAGTGCAGGAATTGATAAGTAGCGGCGCCATCGGCGAAATTATCACCGCCCGCGCCTATTTCGGCAACGCGGCCGGCATCCACACCGGCCCGAAACCCTGGCGCTACGAGTTGGCCAAGTCCGGCGGCGGTATCTGCATGGATGGCGGCGCGCATTGGATTCGGCCGCTGAGAATGTGGCTCGGCGAAGTCGACGAGGTCGTCGCGGTCACCGGCCATCCAAAAGAAGAGATGGAAGGCGAGTCCTACGCCCGCTCAATGCTGCGTTTCGAATCCGGTGTCGTCGCGGTCTTCGACGCGCTTGACGGCGGCATGTTCATCGGACCCGGCGAAGAATTTCGCATCACCGGCACGCTCGGCGAACTGGTCATTGAAAAAGGCAACGACGGCCACTTAATCCGCTACGACGAAACCCACCCCGATGGCGAAATTATCATGAGCAAACGCCCGGGGCGCGGCCCGGCGAGTTTCGGCTACGAGCTGCGCGACTTTTCCCGCGCGGTCTTGGAGGGCAAAACATTAGAAGCAAGCCCCGAATACTCGCTCGGCGAATTGCGCACCGCCTTGGCGATCTACCGCTCGGCGGCAAGCGGACAATGGGAGAAAGTCTGGGCCTAGTCTGGGGCGGGCATACCGCGATCAGCTATTTAGCGTACATTTATAAGCTATGATAACCCTATCGAATCTCGGCAAATCCTACGGCGACCGGACCCTCTTCGCCGATGTCTCGTTCCAACTCAACGCCGGTGAGCGCTACGGCCTAGTCGGCGCCAACGGCTCGGGCAAGACCACGCTGCTCAATATCCTCACCGGTGAAAGCGAGGCCAGCGCAGGCTCGATCACCATCCCGCAACGGCTGCGGCTCGGCGTGCTCAACCAGGATCACTTCCTCTACGAGGACGAGACGATCCTCAATGTCGCCATGATGGGCAACGACGAGCTCTGGCAGGTCATACTCGAAAAGGACAAGATCCTCGCCAAGGCCGAGGACTATTTCGACGCCGACCGCTTCTCCGAACTCGAAGAGACCTTCCTGCGCCACGACGGCTATACCGCCGAAGCCCGCGCCGGCATGATCCTCGAAGGGTTGGGCTTACCCGCTGCAATCCACCACGACCCGCTGTCGACGCTCTCTGGCGGTTTCAAGCTGCGGGTCCTACTCGCCCAAGTGCTGGCCGGCAATCCCGACGCGCTGCTATTAGACGAACCAACGAATCACCTCGACATTCTCTCGATTCGCTGGTTGGAGACTTTTCTGCGCGACTTCGCCGGGCCGGCAGTCATCATCTCGCATGACCACCGCTTCCTCGACAATATCAGCACCTGCATCCTCGACGTAGACTACGCTACCGTGCTGCTCTACCGAGGCAACTACACCGCCTTCGTCAAAGCCAAGCGCAGCGAACGCGAGCGCCGCGAAAAAGCGATCACCGCCAGCGAGCGCGAAATCGCCCACCACCAGAAATTTGTCGACCGCTTCCGCGCCAAGGCCAGCAAGGCACGCCAGGCCCAAAGCAAAGTGCGCCTGATCGAGAAGAAGGCAGACGAAATGGTCGAGTTGCCGAAAAGCTCGCGCCGCTACCCGAACTTTCGCTTCCAACAACAGCGCGACAGCGGCCGTGACGTGCTCAAGCTCAAAGGCATCAACAAAGCGTTCGGCGACAATGAGGTATTACACGGGGTTGACCTGACGGTGGAAAAGGGCGACCGGCTGGCGATCATGGGTCCCAACGGCATCGGCAAGTCCACCTTGCTCAAAATCGCAATGGGCAATTTAGTGCCCGACGCCGGCGAGGTCGAGTGGGGCTACGAGACACATCCCGGTTATTTCGCCCAGGACCACCAAGCACAGTTCGACTCGCCCAGCAATACCGCCGAAGCCTGGATCTGGTCTTTCTGCCAAGACCAGGGTATCGGTTTTGTCCGCGGCCAGTTGGCGCTGATGCTCTTTTCCGGCGACGACGTGCTCAAACGCCTCAGCTCACTCTCCGGCGGCGAGGCCGCGCGCTTGGTCTTCACCCGCTTGGCCATCGCCAAACCCAATGTGCTGGTCCTCGACGAACCGACCAACCATCTCGACCTCGAATCAATCGAAGCACTAGTCGAAGGGTTAAAACGCTACGACGGCACACTGATCATCGTCTCGCACGATCGCTGGTTCATCGGCCAATTGGCCACACGCGTCGTCGAAATCAAGCCCGACGAGGTCCGCGACTATCACGGCACCTACGACGAATACGTCCACTACTGCGGCGACGATCACCTCGATTCAGATCAGGTGGTGCTCAAGGCGAAGAACCAGAAAAAGAAGAAGAAATCCGAGACGACAGAAGAAGAAGTAAAGGTCGAGGCGGAGGTAAAAGCAGGCCCCGAAGCCAATGGCAAACGGCAAAAAAAGAAGGGCAAGAACAAAAACAACGAGCGACAGAATGCCAACCAGCTGGAAGAGCTGATGGCCCAGATAGAAAAAGCGGAGGCCCGCCTCGCGGAGATCGACGCACGGTTCTGCCAGCCCAACTTCTACGAAGAAACTCAGGCCGACGAGATCAAAACACTCGAAAGCGAACGCACAGGCCTCGAACGCGAATCCGTCTATTTGACGGCGGAGTGGGAACGCGTCGAAGAAGAGCTTAGCGTTTCGAGTTAGCCGAAAACGAGCAACCCCCTTTTGCTCTGCGAACCTTACAAATTATCCATTGACCGCTTGCCAGCTTTCATCGTCGTGCAAAAGGCCTACGACCACATCCAGGTGAACGCCTTCTTCGATCCGCAACCTAGCCGTTTCATCCGATTGACAGAATTTGGATTCCTAGCACTGATGCCTTGTATTATACGAGCAATGGCCCGAGTTGCTCACATCCAAATGGGATCATCGCCTCGGCCATCGGCCTACCCCTTCATCCCCGTCAGCGTAACGCCCTGGATAAAATAGCGCTGGGCCAAAAAGAAGATCGCGATGACCGGCAGCGTCATCAGCGTCGAAGCTGCCATCAGCATCCCATATTCACTCGAATGCTCGCTGCGAAAATCGAATAGCCCCAACGCCAGCGGATAGAGCCGCTGGTCATTGATATAGATCAGCGGGCCCATAAAGTCGTTCCAGGTGTTCATAAAGGTGAAGATGCAGACCGCGGTCAGCGACGGTTTGACCAGCGGCAGGATAATCCGCCAGTAAATGCCGAAATAGCTGCAGCCGTCTATTTTGGCCGCGTCCTCCAGGTCGATCGGAATCCCCTTCATAAACTGGCGCAGCATAAAGATGAAAAACGCCGAGCCGAAAAACGAGGGCACCCACAGCGCCGCAAGCGTATTGTACCAGCCAAGATAGCGGAAGATCATAAAGACCGGGATCATCGTCACCTGCCCCGGCAACATCATCGTCGCCAACAGGATACCGAACCACAGCTCGCGACCGGGCCATTGCAATCGAGCGAAAGCGTAGGCGACCAGCGAACAGCTCAACACCTGGCCGACAATGGTCAAAAACGCCAGATATAAACTATTGAACACATAAGCCCAGCGGTGCTCTGTGGCGATATAGGCATTGCGATAACTGGAGAAATACTTGCGCCATCCCGTCGCCAACGATCCGGCGCGTTCAATACGCACCGCCACCTGGAACGCCCCGGGCTCAGCATAGGCCCCCCCCTGGTCCTCGGCTAATACCAGCGGCCAGACCCCCAACTCGCGTTCGTCGCGCCCGTCAAACGCCGCGATCTTAAAACTCAATTCCTGCCAGCGGTACTGCTCTAAATAGAGCGCGTCCTCCAGCACATAACGCTTACCGCCCAACTCCAGCACTACCTGCAGCCCGTGCCAGGAGCGGTCCTGACGCAACGGCAGCGTGATACCGAGTAATTCGTCTTCGGACACCGGTAGCGCAAAAATGCCACTCAACTCGACCGCGTCCTGCTGGGAAAAATCATACGCTAATAATAGCGCCGGCTCGCCGCTATCGACCACCAACAATTCCGCCGCGCCCTCCTGTAAGCCCCAGCGGTCGAGAAGATACCGACCGTCGCTAGGCAAGTGCATATTGTGGTAGCGGTCCCGCACCACCGGCGCGCGCAACTCCACCGAGCGATAAACCGAACTCCACGCCTCGTTCACCATCTCCTGGTCGACGCGACCGGCCAACGCCGCGACCAAAGCGTCTTCTCGGCCCTGCCACGCGATTCCGGGTACGCCCGGCGCGGCAGTGGCGAAGAGTGCCCGAGTCAACGCACCGCGCAGCGGTCCCGGCGCTAAATGCGCCCGCAATCGCTCATCGAGCAACACTTCACCCCGCGCCCAAAGCGCTGTTTCTAGGCGCGGCCACAACCCCGCCCACTGCGCCGCCGACACGCCTTCGGGCCGCTCCGCCCCCAGCACCGATTCATCACTGGCGTAGGGCGAGGCGGTTACGGTCTCGGGCCACGAGGGCAACCAGCGCGGCGGATAGACAAAAATCTCCTCGTCGTATTTCATGCTCGTGCCCACCAGCCAGGCGAAAGGAAAAGCGAATACTAGGCAACCGCTCAACAGCGCTCCGTGCGTAGCGACTTTCCCCAACTGCTCGACGGACAACTGCCACGCAAGCAGTCCCGCGACGGCCAACAGGCCCAACAACAAGCCCACCAACAACGACGGATCGTCGAAACGACCGACGGCTACCGCCACCGCCAATAGCGCGGCAACGGCCAGCTCGACGAAGAAACACCCCGCCAATAGCGCGCGCGTCATCCTTCGTTCTCATAGTGAACCCAGCGCGGCGAGAGCTTGAGCTGGATAAGCGTCAGCACCAGGATAATCAGGAAGAGGATCCAGGCCAGCGCCGAGGCATAGCCCATCTTGAAATAGCGGAAGGCATTATTGAAGAGATAGTAGGCGTAGAACATCGTCGAATCGTCGGGACCGCCCTTGGTCATGATATAGGCCTGGGTGAAGATCTGCATCGTGCCGATGATGCCCATGATCAGGTTGAAAAAGATATACGGCGAGAGCATCGGCAACGTCACGTGCCAGAAGCGCAACCAGGGACCGGCACCGTCAATTTCGGCCGCCTCGTAGAGATGTTGCGGAATGCCCTTGAGCCCGGCCAGCCAAATGATCATGCCCGAGCCCGCGCTCCACAGGCCCATCAGGATGATCGCGCTCTTCGAGCCCAACAGCCACGAAGCGCTCTGCAGCCAATTCGGCGGGTCGGCAACCCCCGCCATGCGCAATAGCGAGTTGACCAGCCCCATCTCCGGGTTGAGCACCCAGATCCACAAAATCGCGCTGGCGACCATCGGCACGATCGCCGGCAAATAAAATACCGTGCGGTAGACGCGCATCCCGCGAACTTCGGTGTTGAGCAGCATTGCGATCGCGAGGCCCACCGCCATACCCAAGGGCACGCCCAGCATCATAAAGGCGGTATTGCCGAGCGATTTCCAAAACAGTGGATCGTCGCCGAAGAGCCGGACGTAGTTGTCCAGGCCGACAAACTCGGCCGGGTGCAATACGTCATAGCGACAAAAGCTGTAAACAATTGACGTCAAGATCGGACCGGCCGTCAGTAGCAACAACCCGATAAGCCAGGGCGAAACGAAGGCGAAACCGGCCCAGGTCTCCGAACGCCGCAGACGCCGCCTGAGATCTGGGCCGCCCCGCCAAAAGGCAAAACACAGACCAGCCAACACCAGTGCCAAAGAGCCTACCAGCGGGTAGTTCCAATTGACCTTTGTATAGGCGACCTTGGCGTAGATCCGATCTAATTCCGCCTGGACCTGGCGTTGGCCGCGGGCGAGCGCCTCCTTGGGCGAGTAGGTGTGCCGCACCGCCTTCTCATAAGCCCGCACGTGCTCATCCCACAACAACTGCCCGACCGGGGTCACCGGCCTGAAACGCGATACGCGCATCAAATCGGCGAAGAGCAGGAAACCCTCTTTAATCCGCTTCGGCAGTTCCCGGTTGTCCCGCATCAGCAGCGCATAGGTCTGCTCGTTAACATGCGGCAGTGGCGCCATGCCAGGCACGAAGTTACGGCCGCGGCTCGCCGCGTAGCGGGCGAGCACCTCGTTGCGCACGCGCCAAACGCGATCTGTGCTCAAAAATCGCATCAGCTCAAAGGCGATCTCCGAATGCTCAGAACCAGCGGGCACCGCCCACGAAAAACCACCCGACCAGGTGATCGATTCCCGGCCCTCAGGGGCCGGTGCCGGTATCACCCCAAAACGCAAACCCGGCGCAAAATCGGCGATGCGGTTGAGCGTCCAGTTGCCGTCGACCTTCATCGCCACTTTGCCGGTAAAAAATGGATCGAACTCGCCCTGTTGGAAGCCGCTCTGAAAGGCGTCGACCTGCTCGATACCGCCCAGCGCGTCGTAGATCTCGACCATATAAGCCAAGGCTTTTTCGATACGCGGGTCATCCAACGTGCAAGTCTGGCCATCGTCGCTCATAAACTGCCCGCCGTTGAGCCAACCGTAGATATAGAGCCAGCTATTGCCAAAATTGGGCGCGAAACCCAGGCGGGTCATATTGCCGTCAGCGTCGTGTTCGCTCAACTTGACGGCATATTCCTTTAACTCACGCCAATTGCGCGGCGGCTGCACGTTGCCCGCGGCGTCAACAAAACCGGCGCGTTCGAGTAAGTCTTCATTATAGTAGAGCGCGCGATTATCAGTACTGTTGGGAATGGCATACACCCGACGCGCGTCGCCGGGGCCGAAACTGGCCTCCTGCCAACAGGCGTCAAAAAAGCGGTCCGGGTGCACGCCCTGAACCAAATCGGCCAACTCATCAGCCAATGGGATCAGTGCGGCGGCTAACGATCCCGACGCGCTGGTGCGTATCAATTCGTGCGTAGTGCGCAAAGCCCGGCTCGGCCCCCGGTCCGCCAACCGAGTTTCCAGTTTTTGCCACGACTCCACCGCTTCGCTATCCCGCCCTTCGCGCAACGCGGCCGCGGCATCGACGGCCCACGCCTCCTCCTGCAAGCTCTCGGCGATGAATTCGTCGAGCGGCAAAAATGCCTCGCGCACCGCCCACTCGCCGACGGCGAAACGATCCTGCTGCAACATATCGGGCGGGCGGCCGCCGGCGATACCGCACATTAGCTTCTGTGGGTCCATGCTACCGCTCGACCCGGCGGAGGTCACGACCTGCCAACCGGGGTGCTCGGCTTCAAATAGACGCAGCGCGGCCATCAGTCCGCGGTCTTTGGGCACGCCCCAGACGATCAACTCTTTGGCAGATGTGTTAGCGGAGACAAATATGAGAGACAGAAAGAGGATAAATGAGGACATTTAAGATAAAGTAAAGCAAGCCCCGTCCTTCGCAACCACGCGCCCGCTTTTGCTTATCTTATACAACAGACAAAAAATAAATTATGCCAATAGCACATTACCTACTCCCAGATTTAATCAATGTCCCCGGCGGCGATTTCGCCATGGGCAGCGACAGCCACGGCCGCAACGAAGCGCCCGTACACCGCGTGTGGATCGACCCCTTCGCCTTGGCCAAATACCCAGTCACCCGCAAGGAATACGCGCTCTTTGTCGCTGCGACCGGACACTCGCCGCCCACCTTCTGGCACGAACTACCTTTCCAACATCCCGAACAGCCCGTCGCCGGCCCCAGTTGGAACGACGCGGTCGCCTATTGCACTTGGCTATCTGAAATAACGGGCAAAACCTATCGCCTGCCGAGCGAGGCCGAGCGCGAGAAAGCCGCGCGCGGCGGCTTGAAAAACTCGGCCTACCCATGGGGCGACGAATTACCGGATGATTATAAGGGCGGTCGCGACACCCCACTCGATACCATCGGCCACGACGGCCCCAACGGCTACGGCTTCTACGATATGTCGGCCGGCGTGCACGAATGGTGCGCCGACTACTACGACAAGTCTTATTACGCGAACTCGCCCGAGCGCAACCCATTAGGCCCGACCTCCGGCACCCGCCGCGCCGCACGCGGCGGCTCCTGGCGCCACGAGGTCCGCTTCTCGCGCTGCGCCGGCCGTTCGAGCCTGGCCCCCGACAAACAGTTCAGCGACTTCGGTTTTCGCTGCGCACTATAAAGGAGCACCCCGTACTTATCAACTCCGGCTGTATTATCCCCAAAGACCATCGCGAAATGCCCTTTGACCTAACGCGGAAAGAATGGAACAGTAGCTATGATCTATTGCACGCAGTAAAAACACTGCTCGACGAACGCCATAGCCCCAACGGCTACACTATCGGTTGGAACTGCGGCGCGACCGGCGGCCAAACCGTATTCCACATGCATCGGCACGTCATCCCTCGCTTCGCCGACGAGCCCTATACGGGCCAAGGCATCCGCCATTGGCTGAAGCGGAACGAGAACAGACGACCCAATACACAGGACCAGACATAACCATGAACGAAGACCAGCTCTCCATCGGCGTCTTGGGCTGCGGCCCGATAGCGCAATTTGCACATTTTGAATCGTGCATCAAAGGCCGCAATACTCGCCTGCACGCCATTTGCGACCAAGCCGACGACTTGCGCGAACGCATGGCCACCGTGCACCAACCGCAAAAAACCTACGCCGAGTTCGCCGAGATGCTCGCCGACCCAGAGATCGAAGCCGTCATCATCGCCTGCGCCGACCAGTTCCACGTGCCGCTCAGCCTCCAGGCGTTGGCCGCCGGCAAACATGTCTTTGTGGAAAAACCTCTGGGAACCAGCATCGAAGAATGCGAGCAACTGCGCCTGGCCGTCACCGAATCGAGCTGCACCCTGCAAGTGGGCCACATGAAACGCTTCGACCCCGGTATCGCCTTCGCACGGCAATTCATCCAGGAAGAAATGGGCCAGTTGCTGGCGCTCAAAGCCTGGTATTGCGACTCTACCTACCGCTACACCATGACCGACAATTTACAGCCATTGCCCCTCCACAGCGCCGACGCCCACAAACCCGGAGGCGATCCCAAGGGCGACAAACGCCAATACTTCATGCTCACCCACGGCTCCCACCTGGTCGACATCGCCCGTTTCTTAGGCGGCGCGATCACCGCCGTGCGCGGCCGGCGCAATGAACTATTCGGCGCCTATTCTTGGTTTGTCGAAGTGGAATTCGCCAATGGCGGCCAGGGCCATCTCGACCTGACGGTCGCCGTGCGCATGGATTATCACGAAGGCTTTCAGATCTACGGTGAGCACGGCAGTGTCGTCGGCAAGACCTATCTGCCGTGGTTCCTAAAATCGAGCGATGTCGAGTGCTTCTCCACCAAGGACGACCAGTACCACCGCCCTCTAGGGGCTGACGCACACTTCTACCGCCTGCAACTCGAAGGTTTCGCCGATACCGTGTTAAATGGTTTGCCCCAAGCTGGAGCCGATGTCGAGGACGGCACCGAGGCCATGAGGTGTATGGTTGCAATAGCAAGTTCAGTGGAGAGCGGTGACTGGGTGCGACTCGACGAGGTGGCGGGTAGCGTGTAGCTGGAGATGCGATTCATACTGCACAGAGGGAGCGGAGGGCTGGCTGGCTGCAGGGGCAACGGTAAAGTCCTACGACTTGAAGTATATCGCCCCACTGCCGCTAAGTGATAAGGCGAGCGCGTTCTTGCAGCTTGGCTGCTGCGACCTCCCGCCAAGCTGCAAGCAACGACCACTCGCGCCCCTGCGGCGAGTCTTCCGCCGCAGGCGACAACCTCGATCTATACACTATTCCTTAATTCCTTAACGCTTTAACTCATTTAGCCTGCTTATACTCTCCCGCATCGGCCCACAACGGGCAACTCTTACCATACTCATCCCAAACCACCTCACCCGCCTTAAGCGTCATCCGGCACTCCAGCTTCTGCGCCCCGTCGATGCGCGCCCGCCCCGAATCGACAAAGCCATAATCACCTTGCGATAATTCCAGCACCGCCACATCCGCCTCCGCCCCCACGCTCAAATGACCCAACTCGGTCCGGCGAATCACCTCGGCCGGACGCTGCGTCGAACGGTATATCACTTCCTGCAAGGGCATGCCCATCGCCAGGAACTTCGACATCGTCGCGTTCATTGTCGCATTGGGCCGCAGACGGCTACTGCGGTGCAGGTCGGTGCTGATCGTATCGGGCTGAAAACCCTGCTGCATCGCCGGCACCGCGATGCGGAACCAAAAGGAGCCGGCCCCATGTCCAGTATCGAAAATCACACCGCGTTCGCGCGCCTTCCACATATATTCGTTGACCTTCTTGTCCTCGTCCAACAACGGAATATGCGAGGCGTAGAGATGTGTGTGTATATCGCCCGGCGCCATTCTTTCCGTCAATAGGTCCTCATAGGACCGCGTCGGTTGTGGTGCGAAATCTACCATGGTGATCGTATCGGCCATGCGCGCCGCGTCGATGCCGCCCTGCGCTGCTTCCCAACCCGGGCCACCGTAGTGCGCCGACTTCGAGCCGACCACGTATTCGGGATACTGGCGGATCATATCGGCGCACGGCTCCGGGTTCATCTCGCTGATATCCTGCTCGCACGCGCCGGCCATGCCCGCGCCGACAATATTGACAAAGGCCAACACCCGCATCTGTGCCGTCTTCATAATTGTCTCGACAAAATCCGGAAAGTGCTGCCAGCCCGCGCTGCCCGTATCGACACAGGTCGTGACCCCGTAGGGCAGATTGTGGTGATCGGGGTGCAGCCAGGCGGAGAAACGGCCATAGGCGTGCAAATGAATATCGATTAGCCCAGGCGTAATATAGCCGCCGCCGACATCCACTGTTTTTTTCGCCGTGCCTTGTAGGTCAAGCCCTACCGCGGCGATCTTGCCATCTTGTACCGCAATATCGGCACGACCGTCCAGGTCGTTCTTAGGGTCGATAACGTGGCCGCCCGTAAGCAACAGATCGTAATCCATTTATTCACTCCTTGTTGAGATGTGCTGCAAATCGCATTGCGCCTAAATTGCCAGATGCCGTAGCAAGCGTCAAGCCGCACAAATCCACTTCGCATTGGTAGCTATATTTATTAGGTTCTACCCATACGCCATGCAAACCAGGAACGGAGCCTTTGGATAAACCACATATCATCTATATCCTTTCCGACGAACACCGGACCCCGGGCATATTTCCGAGCAGAGGCCCATCAATGGGCTGTTCAGCCTGGTCAACTTGATGGCCACAACCCTCGGCCTCGTCGGCAGCGAAGTCCCCGTCTGGAGCCAGGGCCGAGACTTCTCGCCGCTTTTACGCGGTGAAGATTTCAACCCACCCGCTGATGTACGACTCGAACTCTTGCGTGAAACCCGCGATCCTTACTGGGACGTATTCATCGAACACGGCGTCACCTGCGACGATCCCGTTACCGATGTCAGCCCGCACCTAGCGCGCCGCCTGGCGTATGTGCATGAATAAGGAAACACAATGAGCGAAGCCCAAGAGCAACCGTCGATCCGCCTCTGGCCCCTCTATATCATCGCCGCCGCCGTCGTCATCGCGCTGCTGGCGATTTGGCTACCGGAGTCGCTCAACCGCCAGATGCAAGTCGTGCCGACCATCGGGATTTTCATGCTCGCCGGCCTATTCTCCCTGCTCTGGCTGCTCTTGCTCTCACGCTTGGCTTGGGGCCCGCGCCTACGCTATTTCGGCGCGGTCGTACTCGCCATCGGGCTTTGCGCCGGTTCGTTTCGCTATAAGGGCCTCAGCGGTGACTGGGTACCTATATTCGTCTGGCGCTGGAGCAACCCAGACGCGGTGAGCGCCATTGACGGCGGCGGCGTCACCGCCATCCAAGCCCGCGACTGGCCACAGTTTTTGGGGCCCGACCGCAACGGCCAACTCGGCGGCGTCAGTCTCAAGCGCGACTGGGTCCAACACCCCCCGCGCGAAGTCTGGCGGCGCCCCGTAGGCGCCAGTTGGTCCTCCTTCGCCATCGCCGGAGGCCGAGCCATCACCCAGGAACAACACGGCACCGACGAGCAGGTCGTATGTTACGACCTGGCCAGCGGCCGCAAATTGTGGAGCCACACCGATTCTGCACGCTACGAGTCGGGCATGGGCGGTGTCGGCCCGCGCGCCACGCCGACCATCGACGGCGACCAGGTATTCGCGCTCGGCGCCACCGGCATCCTCAACGTCCTAGACCTCACTAGCGGGCAGGCGCTCTGGACGCAGAATATCGCCGAGCACAACAACGCGCAAATCCCGATGTTCGGATTCAGCGGCTCGCCCCTGATAATCGACGATCTCGTCGTCGTCAGCGCCGGAGGTCCCGACGGCCGTTCGCTGGTCGCCTACCATCGTAAAAGCGGCGAGTTCGCCTGGGGCAGCGGCGACGACCAGGCCGGCTATAGCTCGCCGCGCTTGGCCACGATCGCCGGACGCGAACAGATCTTGGTATTCAACGAAAACAAACACGCCGTCGTGGCCCACGACCCGCAAAATGGCGCCGTGCTCTGGCGACGAGCATGGGAACACGGCAGAGTACAGTGCATCGCCAACCCCCTCGTCTTGCCCGGTGACCAAGTACTGGCCTCGACCGGCTACGGCGCCGGTGCCGAACTCTACCAAATCAGCGCCGCGCCGGACGGTTCGCTGAAGAGCGAAACCCTCTGGCAGTCCAAACGCCTCAAGGCCAAATTCTCCAATATGGTCTACCGCGACGGCTTCGTCTACGGCCTAGACGACGGCATCCTCGTCTGCTTGGATCCGCAAAACGGCAAGCGCCGTTGGAAAAAGGGCCGTTATGGCCACGGCCAACTTATTTTAGTGGATGATGTACTACTAATTATGAGCGAAAAAGGTGATGTGGTATTGGTCGAAGCCTCGCCCGAGCGCCACAACGAACTGGCGCGTATCACCGCCTTCGACGAAAAGACCTGGAATCCGCACGCCTTCGCGGCACCCTATCTGTTGGTGCGCACCGACAGCGAGGCGATCTGTTATGAGTTACCGCTTGAGGGTGGGGCGATGGCGCTGCGTTAAAGCATTTGCCGTAGGAAGGCACGCACCTCGGCCTCGAAATCAGCATTGCAGTCCATTTTACACGCGCAGCAACGCGCCTTGCATAAAATAAGGCCGGTCCATACTATTTAAATTCCGGTTTTAACGTCCATATTCCATAAGCGCGCCATCTCCCGCGACCTGCCAGTACAGCTAATGAGCGACGACCTCTTCACCGACCAGCACGACTACCTGCGTGTGCATTTCGCCGAGCAAAACCTCTACGCCAACTACCACTACTTCTGGCTCAGACACCACTGCCCCTGCTGTATCCACCCCACGACCAAAGAACATATGCTCTGCCCGGCGCAAGTATCGCTGGAGATCAAACCGCAACGCATCGCCGCAACGGATGCGGGCCTCCACCTGACCTGGCCGGACGGCCACCAAAGCACATTCGCTATAGATTGGCTATACGAGCACCGCTATTCGCGCGACGAAGACCTCACGCAAATTGCAGCACAAGACCTCAACCGCATCGAGGTGCAATACGAGGACTGCGCCGACGAACTCGTCTCGGCCTGCCACTACTACTTGCGCGAAAGAGGCGCCATCCTCGTGCGCGCCTGCCCGCTCGACGCCGAGCAGCTCATCGCCCGTTTCACCACGCGCGATTTCATTATCCGCGGCACGCATTTCGGCGAGATCGAAGACCTCAAGACCGACAACACCACCAATCAGAACACCGACCAACTCGGATATACCAACTCCGCCGTCGACCTGCATACCGACCAGCCCTATATCGAGAATCCGCCGCGTTTTCAGCTATTGCAATGCGTCGAAAAAGCGGACACCGGCGGCGAGAGCCTAATCGCCGACGCGCGGCAAGCCGCGTATTATCTGCGTGACTTAGACTACCACGCCTTCGAGGTCTTAAGCGAAACTCCCATAGTATTTCATCGTCAGCAACAGAATTTCGAAAGTAAGGTCACCTATCCTATCCTCTCTTTTAATTCTGGCAAGTTCGCGCAGATCCGTTCCAGCTATTTCACCTACGCCCCGCAGCATATGGCCTTCGACAAAATGGAACAATGGTATCGCGCCTATCAAAAATTCACCCGCATCGTCGTAGAGTCCGCGCACCAGTTCAAATTTCTGCTCGAACCAGGCGACTTTGTGCTCTACGACAACTTCACCGTATTGCACGGCCGCACGAGTTTTACCGGCCCGCGTTGGATGAAGGGAATCTACTTCGACCTGGCAATTGAATAAGACCTGCTCTAGCAAGCTCTCCGCGCATATCCGACCGCCCTACTCATTGCCCCCAACCGCTTGCCACCCCTGCAATACAAACTCATGCGGCCCCGAGCGCAACAACTCCACGGCCTTAAAGAGCGTCACCTGCACTTCGAATAGAAACGCCTTGGCCTCGGCGTAGCCGGCCCGCGACGCCATTATCGATTTAGCCCGGGAAAAATAGACCCTTCCTTTGCTGGCCATGATACTCGAACACTATCGGAGCGACACCACTGCTTTTATGCGAAAAAGTATACTGTATGTTAAGTCATGAGATCTATCCAACACATCGACATAGTAGAAGATGTGCGATCTGCTATCGCACAGTGAATCTGTCTCTTCTATATCGGCAAACTTGATCACCTGTTACGCAAATCCTATCTTGCCTGCACCACCCCCAATCGGAGAGCCTAATGAAAATCAAATCCATCCGCGCAGTACAAATCAACTTGCCCGGAACCGGCCCGCTCGCCAAACCCTCAAAAATCGAATACAAAACCGCCCGCCGTCCGTCCTGGGTCGAAAGCGGGCCCGTCGCCAACCCCATGACCCGCTACCCACGCTACGCCGAATACCGACCGTCGTGGACGCCCTCGTGGCCGAACTTCGGCGTCGTCATCGAAGCCGAGGACGGGACCTGGGGTTTCGCCACGGCTAACCACGGCCGGCCCGTCGCCGCAATTGTCGATGACTACCTCGCACCGCGTCTGATCGGCGAAAGCTGTCTGGCCACAGAGAAATGCTACGATATGATGGTGCGTATGGGCGCACCCTTTGGCGCGACCGGGTTGCATTCCTACGCTATCAGCGCCATCGACCTGGCACTGTGGGACCTCAAAGGCAAGATTTTAGACCGACCGGTCTACGAACTACTCGGTGGCCCGGCGCGCGACGAATTGTTCTGCTACTCGACGGGCGGCGACACCGACTGGTATATGGAATTGGGTTTCCTGGCAACCAAACTGCCCTGTCCGTATGGACCGGCCGACGGCATCGACGGTTTGCAGAAGAATATCGAACTGATCGCCCGCACCCGCGAAGAAGTCGGTCCTAAGGTCGAGTTGATGCTCGACTGCTGGATGGCCTTCGACGTAGAATATGCGGTGCGCTTGGCCGAGGAGTTGCGGCCTTATAAGCTCAAATGGATGGAAGAAATGCTGCGTTCAGAAGATTTCGACGCGCATGCGCAGTTGCGCCAGCGCATACCCTGGCAAACATTAGCCACCGGCGAGCACTGGTATGGAACCGTGCCCTTCCAACACGCCGCCAGCCGCCATCTCGTCGACATCTTCCAACCCGATATCCACTGGGTTGGCGGCCTGACCGCCCTTACCAAGATCTGCGCCATCGCCGAGGCAGCGGGCATCTCGGTGATCCCGCACGGCGGCGGTATCACCGCCTACGGACAACACGCCTGTTACGCGCTGCCCGCCATTCCGTGGGCCGAGTGTTTCGTGGCGACTCCTCCGGGCGTGCCGCCCGAAGAAGCGGTGCGTATACCCGGTGTCGCCACGCCGAAAAATGGGCGGATGGTGCCAGCAGATAGGCCCGGTTTCGGCGTCGAAATCACCGAGGAACATCTGGCGCCGTTTGTCTATTGAGATATGGGTATCCAGCAAATAGAGCATAAAGTTCAAGATGCGTTTAATCGCCCGCCACCCGTAAAATGTCTCTAACAGGAATACTGTGAGAATCGTCCACCCCAGACCTTCCGCCTCGATCCACCGATGCATCACCTTGCTCGATTTGGCCAATGAGGCCTGGGATCGTTTTTTTGGATTATCCGCCAACCGGCAATTTTTCCCGCCATGCCCCAGCAATATACTCCGCCGAACGCG